>NZ_RDSM01000001.1:0-653448 GCF_004115155.1 Granulicella sibirica | reverse complement strand
TGAAGCCGGTAGAGTTCTCGGTATTTCCTAGCCTGCTTCTACTCCTCACGCTCCTGAGGCTTTCGTTGGACCTCGCAAGTACCCGTCGTATTCTCCTGCATGGAAATGAAGGTGCTTCGGCTGCGGGACATGTCATCGAGGCGTTCGGGCAGTTTGTCGTTGGCGGCAACTATATTGTTGGATTCGTCATCTTCCTGGCTTTGATCGCGATCCAGTATCTCGTTGTCAGTCATGGTGCCGTCCGTACGGCCGAAGTAACGGCCAGGTTCACGCTCGACGCTATGCCAGGTAAGCAGATGGCCATCGATGCGGATCTGAATGCGGGGTTGATCACAGAGCAGCAGGCGCGCAAAAGGCGCGAGAATGTGGCTCGTGAAGCTGAATTCTGCGGAGCCATGGATGGCGCTGCGCGCTTCTCGCAACGTGATTCGCTGGCAACCATTCTCATTATGGCGATCAACATCATCGCCGGCTTTCTCATCGGAGTTTTTCAGCAGGGCATTCCTTTCCAAGAGGCGCTAAAGACCTACACGATCCTCACGGTTGGTGACGGACTCGTTTCGATTCTGCCTTCCCTTCTTGTGTCGGTGGCGGGCGGTATCGTCGTCACGCGAGCGGCATCGAAGGAGTCACTGGGCGTCAACGTCAGAAAACAGATCCTGAACAGCCCGCGCCTCCTCTGGATCGGCGGCGGTGTGCTGGCGGCCCTTGGCATGATTCCCGGGCTTCCGAAGGTAGCATTCTTCAGCGTGGCGGCTGCCTTGATGTACGCTGCGTGGAAGATCAAGACAGAAAAGCCAGCGGAAGATGCCGACCTGGCGGAAGTTGCACCGGCTGTTGCCGCAAAGGGCGCCCCTGGAGCCGCCTTAGCGACGGAAGCCATGGACTCGGTCCTCAAGCTTGACGAGCTAATGCTTGAAGTGGGCGTCGGGCTGGTTCCGCTGGTCGATGCAAAGCAGGGCGGACAGCTGCTTGCCCGCGTCAAAGCTCTGCGAAAGAGTTTGGCGCAACAGCTTGGGTTCCTTGTGCCTTCGATTCACATCACAGATAACCTCTCACTGCGCGAAGGAGAGTATGTGGTTCATCTGCGGGGCGTTGAAATTGCAAGGTGGGAGTTGAGGCGGGGTTCGCTGCTCGCGATCAGCTCCGAACCAGGCGCGCCGAACCTCCCCGGAGAAGAGACCAGAGAGCCGGCATTCGACGTACCAGCCAAGTGGATCAGCAGGGAACTCCAGGCGCAAGCGATTGCATCCGGTTACGCTGTGGTGGATTCCACATCGGTTCTCGCGGCGCACCTGTCGGAGCTCATCAAGAGGAACGCTTATGAGCTTTTGTCCCGCCATGAGACAAAGCGATTGATCGATCGCCTTAATGATTCTCACCCGAAGCTGGTGGAAGAGCTGATTCCTAAGTTGATGAGCCTGGGAGAGGTTCAGAAGGTTCTACAGCAGCTCCTGCGCGAGCAGGTGTCGATCCGTGATCTCGGAACGATCCTCGAGTCCTTGGTAGACACCGCCGCGACGAATAAGAACCCGGTGGCGCTCGTAGAAGCAGCGCGACAGACGCTTGGACGCGCCCTGATCCGGCCTCTTCTGGATGCCAAGGGTGAGCTGCGAGTGGTCACACTCGACACATCGATCGAGGAAGAATGCTCGCGTGCCGCAAATATGCAGAGCGGACAGCTCTCGTCCAGTGCCCTGCAGATATCTGTGGCACGTCGCGTGCTAGATAGTTTACGTACTTCGTTTGGAGATCAGATTGGTGAGGCACCACCAGTACTTCTGTGTTCTTCTCCGGGCCGGTTCTACCTGCGGCGATTACTGGAACCTTTTCTTCCAAAGGTCGTAGTGATCTCCCCAACAGAGATCCCCCCGATGACGATGGTGCAGTCGGTAGGAGTGGTCCGCTAAGTTCACGAGTACTCGATAAATAGTAGGAGGTCCGGATGGCAACAGCACATACGATCTACAAAATGATCGCGGTGAGTGACACAGATTTCGATGAGCGTAACGAGCTCATCATGCAAGAGTTACCGCAGGTTCACTATATCGCTTCGCGTATCCTCGAGCGGCTTCCACAACAGGTGGAGCTGAGCGATCTCGTTCATGCGGGCGTTATCGGTCTGTTAGAGGCGTATCGATCGTTTGACAGCACAAAGAACGCACAGTTCAAGACATTCGCGAAGTTTCGTATCAAAGGGGCAATCCTTGACAGCCTCCGTGCGCTGGACTGGGGCTCGAGAGGGATTCGGCGGAAGGCGCGAGAGATCGCGGACGCTACTCAGAAGCTTGAGGGTGCGCTTGGGAGGTATCCCACGAAGGAAGAGATTGCCGCAGAGATGAAGATCAGCCTGCGCGATCTGAACGACGTTCAGACGGAATTGAACGGGTTGCACGTCGTTGGCCAGGAGTCGGCCTCCTCTTTTGAGGGTGAGGCCGCGCGAGACCTGATCGAATCAGCTCCAAGCAGTTGGGATAATCCGTTTGAGATGTATTGCAAGACAGAGGCGAAAGCTCATCTGGTTCAAGCTATCTCGGATCTCTCGGAGCGCGAGCAATTGATTCTCTCGCTCTACTACCGCGAGGAACTGACGATGAAAGAAGTCGCGGAGATCGTGGGCCTGGCTGTCTCGCGTGTCTCCCAGATTCACTTCGCCACGCTGGCGAAATTGAAAGTAGCTCTGGGACACCATGAGCCCGGCAAGGCGGTCGGGGCTCAATCGAAGGGGCAGAAATGAAGACTGTCGACAGCAAGATTATCGGACGTTCTTCCGCCGCCGCGGCGACTATTCTGCCATGCAATTTTCGTTCGGCGGGACGTCTTTCGAATGAGAGTGCTAGAACACTGACGACGCTTCACGAGGTCCTGGCTCGAAATCTGATGAACTCGCTGGATGTCTATCTTGGCACCGGGCTTGAGGTTCGCCTTGTAACGTTAGAGCAACTGGCGATGGATGACTTCAAAGCGAAGTGTCAGACAGCGGGTTATGTCCTCCCCTGCGCGGCTCGCCCCTCCTCTAACACGGTTCTGCTCGAGATGGACAACGAACTCATGTTCACGATGGTCGATCTCTTGTTGGGGGGCTCCGGAGCGAAGTTGGAGGCGAGTCGGGAACTGACGGAGATGGATGAAGAGATCATGGAGGGCGCCGGGTTGCTGATCGCACAGCAGATCGAGCGTGTGTGGCAGCCTATTGGGGCGACACTCACACCCGGAAAATGTATCAAGCCAAACCTTGCGCACAGGGTTTTTCCGCCAACGGAAAAAGTGCTTCGCATTCAGTTCGCCGTGACGGTCGCAGGAATGACGGGATCTCTTCACCTTGCATTCCAGGCTTCCCTGGCGAGTCACCTCGTGCGCAATGTTCGGACCGACCCTGCGAATGGGAAGAGCGGGATGGGAAATCTTCCTCTTCCCAGCCTTCAGAAGAGATTGCTCGACTGCAAGTTCGCAATCGCTGGGGACATTCCAGAGCTGCACGTATCGGTGAAAGATCTAGCCCGAATTGAGGTCGGAAGTGTTCTGACGCTCTCGGCACCGGTGTCAGCTCCTGGCAAGCTGATGCTTGAGGGGAGGACGTACTTTGAAGCCTCTCCTGTTCGGCAGGGAAACAATAAGGCGATGCAATTGCTTAGTCCAGTTCAGTCCGACTACGACGAAAATGAGATAAATGAGGATGAGCGCAATGCAAGCTCCTGAACGAGGGAAGGCATGGAAAGCCCTGGAAGTCGCATTCGGCCGGTCTCTGACGCGGCCTCTCGCAGAGGCGTGCAGGACAGGTTGGCAGGTGTCAGTATCTGAGCCTCCCGCGCAATTGCCGGATGATGCCCAGTCGACCGTATACTTCCGCTTCACCCTGAGCGGTTCGCTGGAGGGGGATGTTTTCCTCGTCATCCGGCACTCCGATGCGATGTCGCTCAGCCTGCGCGACGCGCCGGAGTACGCCGACGGGTTTGGAGAGGAACACTATAAGGCGCTATCGAGCGCGGTAAATCGATGCACCGGCGACCTCCAGGAGTCACTTCTGGAATATGGTGTTGCATCCGTGCGGGTGGAAGCTGCCGGCATGCCTGAGCTGCCGGTCGAGAACTCGACCGGACTGTCAGTTCATTCCGAGGATCCAAGTCGCAAAGCATCCATGATGCTAATCTTCGATGAGAAGGTCATTCAGTCACTGAAAGCGGCATCGGCGAAAGCGTTCTCCTATCCGGCTGCGGAGTCTGCCGGTGGCAATCTCGACTTGGTGATGGATGTCGCGCTGAATGTAACACTCCGCTTTGGACAACGGCGACTCTCCTTGAGAGAGGTGCTTGATCTTACGAGCGGCTCGGTCGTCGAGCTTGACCGGCAGGTGGATGAGCCTGTGGAACTCGTGCTGGATGGACGGGTTGTGGCGCGAGGCGAGGCGGTTATCATCGACGGCAACTACGGTCTGCGGATCACGCAGGTCGTCCAGTCCGTGGTCTCTTGATCTCACGCTGTATGGCGACTCCGGGCCCGTTCTTAACTTGCACGATGAAATGCCCTCTTCAAAATGCCGATGAAGGGGCTACCCATGAAAGAGGCAAAGGTCTCTCAGATGCAAGATGATCAGTTCTTAACAGGGGATCCCACGATCCACTCTCCCGGTCTCTTTATTGGCTCCCCGATAGTCGCCTTTGCCGATCCTCTTCCCGATGTGCCTGCGATGGTCGGAACCAAGCTTCAACTAGAGCTTCTCCTGCAGGAGTCGCTAGTCGACCTCAGCGCCGTTTCCGAGGTAATTCTATCGGACGCGGGCGCGACGCTTCAGGTCCTACGGCTGATTGGTGAGGAGTATCCAGAAGAGGAGGGCAGGCCGACCCGGATTGAAGACTGCATTGTTAGCCTCAACTCAGAACGCTGGTACGAGGCCATATGCGCTTCGAGCATTCCTCAGGACAGCGAAGTTCTTATGGCGTGGCAGCACTGTAGGCGGGTTGCTCAATGCGCTAAGGAACTCGCCCAGTGCGTCGAGGGTTTTTCCCCGGAAGAAGCATACGTTGTGGGCCTGCTCTATGAACTCGGAAGATTCCCTCACTTGCTTGGCTGGAATCGCTCGGGAGATTCATCCCGGGAACATCGGGCGCTCGGTGTGATGCTCGCCGACTACTGGCACCTTCCGGGCTACCTGCTTTCCGCTATTCAGGATGAGCAGGAGGCCGTTCCTTGTTCCCGCTGGAGCGAGCTTCTCGCCATGGCGCAGACTCTCGTGGCCCGCATGGAGAGCCGTCAAGCGGAGTAGAGATGAGGGGTTCTCTCATCCTCATCATGACAATTAGAAAATGAGAGAGCATGTCGCCTCTCACGGCTAGCCAGCGCTCCCCTCCTCCTCCTTTCTTCATCATGCCGTCACTTTTCTACACCAAACGTGCTAGGTACTAGGCAATATTTTCCGGTTCAAATGGCCACTCCGTTGCAACTAACTGTTCGTGAGGTTTCTTCATGGATAGTGGACTGTACGCGGCATGCACGGCTCTGATGGCACGCACCGACGCCCTGGACTCGATTGCCAATAACCTGGCAAATAGCAGCACCGGGGGCTTTCGCGCTAAGCACACAACATTCAGCTCGGTTCTTGCGGGCTATGGCCATCCGCTCGCTACACAACTCAACGAAGCGACCAATCACTATGGTCTCTTGAGTGCATCGCGTCTAGATCTTCAGCCAGGCTCTTTGGAGCGCACTGGAAATGAGCTGGACCTTGGTATTGACGGTCCGGGCTTTCTGGCGGTGCAGACCAAGGGCGGAACGGCCTACACGCGAAATGGGGGGCTACAGATTTCTTCTCAAGGTCAGCTAGTTACCGCTTCCGGCGATCCTGTTCTCGGAGAGGGCGGACCCATAACGATCCCGCGCGGGGCATCGATCACGATCAGCAACGATGGCACCGTCTCGGCAAATGGAGCGATTGCAGGCAGATTGAAGATAGTGGAGTTCTCGGCAACGGCGGATCCGCAGAGTATGGGCGCGAGTTACTACACCGTCGCCCAGAAGGATGTCGTTGCCTCCCCTGAGTCGAAGGTGCAGCAGGGGATGCTTGAAGGATCAAACGTCAACCCGGTGGCCAGCGTCATCGAACTGATCAACGCTCAACGTGCGGCGGAAGGCATGCGTCACGCCATGACGATGATCGATAGCGAGATCGATAAGACCGCTGTTCAGGATCTCCCTCGCGTTAGCTAAGCTTTTGTTTTTTAGAGAAAGGCACTCCTCATGATTCGTGCTCTTTATACGGCCGCTAGCGGCATGACCGCTCAGCAATTGAACCTCGATAACATCGCTAATAACCTGGCTAACTCCAGCACTACCGGATTCCAACAGCGCCGACTCCAGTTCTCCGATCTTCTGTACCAGAATGCCGTGATGCCTGGATCGGCCGCGACCCAGCAGACAACGAATGCTTCCGGTCTGCAGGTTGGGCTTGGCGTCCGCCCCACGACGACGGAGACCATGCAGACGCAGGGTGATTTCAATACCACAGGCAATCCGCTTGATCTCGCGATCTCTGGTGGAGGGTTCTTTCAGATTCTCCTTCCCAATGGGCAGACTGGATACACGCGTGCCGGGTCTTTCCACACGGACGCGCAGGGCAACATGGTTACGGGTGATGGCAACCCACTACAACCGGCCGTGACGATCCCGCCCGATGCGACAACGGTCACCATTGGAAGCGACGGCACGGTTAGTGTTGTCCAACCGGGCCAGACGCAATCAACCCAGGTTGGCAGCATTCAGCTAGCGCTGTTCGTGAATCCGGGCGGCCTCAACAGCGTTGGCAACAATATCTATCTTGCGACGACTGCTTCTGGCGATCCCGTTATCGGCAATCCCGGTGGAGCCGAAGGGCTTGGGACCCTGCAGCAGGGGATGCTTGAGCAGTCGAACGTAAGCGTTGTCGATGAGTTCGTGCAAATGATCGTTGCTCAGCGTTCTTATGAGTCCAACTCCCGCGTCGTGAAGGCTGCAGACGAGATGTTGCAGCAGTTGAACCAGCTCTCGCAGTAAGACATTCATGATGAGGCCAGAAGTGATACATAGCGTGTTGCGCGGAGTGACTCAATCAATGAGATGCTGCCTTCCCCTGATTGCGGCGAGCCTCATGCTAACTGGAGAACCTATCCCTGCTGAAGTCGTATCGAGTCGCTACGCCATCACGTCGGAGCAGGTAATGGCAGCAATGCAGGAGAAGCATCTTCCGCTCGATGGAGCGCAGGTAAGGCTCGCCGTTGCTATGAGCGCTAGTGTGGCGACTCCTCTGCTCGAGGTCAAGGCAGTTTCGATGACTACCCCATATCGAGCCCAATTGAAAATAGTCTGCCGGAACCCTGTAGAGTGTCTTCCTTTCTATGTCGCAGTCTCGTGGCCAGAAGATGCCCCTCAACCAAGGATTCCGGCTGATGTACTCCAGCAGTCTCGCGCTTCGAAGGGCTCTCTTGGTAAGGTCTTGACGGAAAGCAACCGGGATCATCCCTCGAACGAACGCAGCGGAATCGAAATTTCTCAGAGTGGGGTTGCTCTCAAGCCTGGCGCGCCGGCGACTCTCGTCATGGATGATGAGCGGGTGCATATTCGCATGAAGGTGGTATGTCTTCAAGGTGGCGCGGCCGGCGACAAGGTTCGCGTATCTACCGTAGATCACAAACAAGCTTATGTAGGCGAAGTGGTATCGCCCACCCTACTGAAAGGAAGTCTCTGAGATGATCTGGAATCTATCAAGAAGAGCGTCTTTCAAGGCCGTTATAGCCGTCTCAGTCATCGCTCATGGACTCGCCCAAGCAGCCATTAAGCCGGTCAAGAAGACACCTCAGGAGATGCGCGCCGATTATCTTACAAGGTTGCATGAGCAATACATGCCCCCGCCAGACGCTCGCACAACGGGAAGCCTGTGGTCCGCAGCGAACGCTCTTGGCGATCTGTCCTCTGACTACCGAGCTCGAAACGTGAACGACACGATCATCGTGCAAGTTTCGGTTCAGACTACGGCGGCACAAAGCGGCGCAGTGAACAGTTCGAGAACCTTTTCCACCCAATCGGGGATCACCGGACTTGTTGGTGATATTGCGACCAAAGGCATGAACCCGTTGTTCAACGCGAATTCAGCCACGGCACTCAAGGGTTCAGGGCAGACCTCTTCCAACACCACCTTCTCTACCAGTCTGACCGGGCAGATCATCGCCATCCTTGCAAACGGCAACATGGTGATCGAGGCGGAACGGCAGATAGCCATGAACAATCAGCATGAGGATCTCATCGTCCGGGGGATCGTGCGTCCGGGAGATATTAGCTCTGCGAATACGATCCCGTCGGCCGCGCTTAGTAATCTCGAGATCGAGATGAAGGGCAAGGGCATCATCTCCGACAGCGTACGTCCACCGAATGCCCTAACCCGCGCTGTTCTCTGGCTCTTTGGTTTCTAATCCTATGCGATCCATTTTTATCTCATGTTCTTTGTCGGCATCCTCTCTGCGAGCTTTACTCATGATCGCGGCGATCATGGCCGGTGTTGCGCCCACTGCTCACGCGAGCCAACCAGAACGCCAGGTTCTGCTACGGGATATTGCGGATGTTGAAGGCGTTCGCGACAACCAGCTTGTTGGTTACGGCTTGGTGGTCGGCCTACGTGGCACAGGAGATCGGCAGCAGACTTACTTCACCGTTCAGACCCTTGCGAACGCGATGAAGCGTATGGGGGTGCAGATTTCACCGGGCCAAGTCGTCGTCAAGAACGTTGCTGCGGTGTTCATTACGGCATCGCTGCCAGCTTTCTCCCGGCCGGGAATGAAGCTCGATATCACAGTGTCCTCTGCGGGAGACGCAAAGAGTCTTGAGGGTGGCGTTCTTTTGATGACCTCTCTCCGCGGGCCGGATGGGCAGGTGTACGCAGAGGCACAGGGGCCACTTGCTCTCGGTGGATACTCTGAAGGGGCCGCAGGGAATATCCGTTCGGTGAATCATCCTACTGTGGGACGCATTCCAGAAGGTGCCATTATCGAGCGCGAGAGCCTCGTCGATCTTAATCACTTCCGAAAGGTCTCCTTGCTTCTACGAAATCCGGACTTCACTGCGGCAAGGGACACCGCAGAAGCGATCAACAGAGACTTTGGCAGTGCGATTGCCATAGCGCTGGATAGTCGAACGATTCAGATTGACGTGGCCAGCTCCGGATCTCCAACGGTTCCGCTTCTGATCTCCCGGGTACAGGGCCTTGCGATCAAATTCCATGCTCCTGCGAAGGTCGTCATCAATGAGAGGACTGGCACGATTGTGATGGGAGGAACGGTGACTTTATCGCCCGTGTCCGTGCTTCATGGCAGCCTGAGCATCGAGGTGGAGACGAGCTATACAGTCTCGCAGCCACTGCCGTTCAGCAAGACTGGGACGACAACGCCGGTCGCAAACACGACTGTTGAGGTAAAGGATCTTCCGGCGCAGTCCATTCGCCTCGATAACGGGGCCAATGTGGATGACCTGATCCGCGGCCTTCACGCAATCGGCGCTACGTCTCATGACATCGTGGCCATACTACAGGCGGTCAAATCCGCCGGCGGACTACAAGCAGACCTGGAGGTGATCTAAATGGCATTTGATACGGGTTTGAGCACGCAGGCGAGTCAGACGGGAATGCTGGACGCGCAGGCGGACAAGCTTCTCAAGCAGACACGATCGGCAGCAACGGGAGACGCTTCGAGCTCCAAGGAGGATGCGAAGATCGCCAAGGCTGGAACCGACTTCGAGTCGATTCTCCTTGGAAGCTGGCTCCAGCAGGCGGAGAGCACCTTCGCCACGGTCCCTGGCGGAGACGGAGAAGAGGACAGCGACTCCGGCAAGGATCAGTTCCAAGGCATTGCGATGCAGGCACTTGCGGGTTCCATGACGAAATCGGGCGGGATCGGGATCGCCAAAATGATCACACAGCATCTCCACTCAGCAGCAGATTCTGAGAAATCGCGTGCCGGGAAATCGGCTGAACCTCAGATGGTTCTGCGTGGCGCAGAAGTAGCGAAAAAAAGTTCGTGAGGGGTATTTACAAAATTTGGCTGGGCATGACTGAACGCTTTTCCACCTCCTGCCGATAGTTAGTTCGTTCGATTAGGAGGTGTGTTGTGAGAATAGATCTTTTCGGATCAGCGACGACCACAGAAGCAGTGCAGCAGACCAGCAAGATTGGTACGGAAAAGGCAGCAAACACGAAGAACCAGTTGAATCAGGCCACCGAAGACAAGACGACGCTGTCGTCCGGCTATTCGGTATCGTCCCTCACCCAGGCAGCTCTGCAGACCTCTCCAACCCGCGCTCAGAGGGTTGAGGACTTGAAGCAGGAAGTGAAATCTGCCCAATACAAGCTCGATTCTGACAAGATCGCCGAAGCACTCTCAAGCTCCGATATCTAGGATGCGAGTGATGAGGACTCCGGCGATCAATCGGATAGGACTATTTGGACTATGCAAACCGAAATGATCCAGCACATCGTCGGACCGCTCTCACAAGTCGATGCGGAGGAGTACCTGGAGTCGCTCGAGACGCTTGCTCTCGAGCTTGACCGGGCGATGCAGGCTGTGGCCGCGAAGGCGCTTCCATCCTTCGAGGACAGCCTGAGGGCGCAACGGGCCGTATGCGCAAAGCTCTCTGAGTTTCCGAGACGTGCCGCGGCTCGCCGAGCACAGAACGACGGCGCTGATGAGCCCCCCGTCGACGCTGAACTGGCGGAGCGGATCAAGACAGCAGCGACTACGCTGCTTCTTCTGAACAAAAGCTATTCTGCTTTGCTGAAGCATTCTGGCGACACCTTACGACTGTTTGCCGGCCTCTTCCGGAGCTACAGTGGGCCCACGCAGCATGCAGCTACGGTACGAGTGAACCACCGTACCTGGTCCTGCGAACTCTAGAGGAGAGAAGATTATGTCCAGTCTCAATGCATCCCTGTCGATCGCTACCCAGTCTCTGCTTGCCCAGGAAGATAACCTGGCAGTTACGAATAACAACATTGCCAACGTGAATACGGTTGGCTATTCCCGTGAAAGCGTTAGCCTGTCCGAGGCAAGCCCGACCGACGAAGACGGCGTCAGCATCGGGAATGGCGTCACGATTAACGGAATCACGTCCGTGCAGGACGAGCTTCTGACGCTGAGGATTCAGCAGCAGACCTCGACGCAGAGCAGCGCGGACGCGCAAGTCAATGCACTGACGCAGATTCAGACACTTTTTCCGAGCACAGGCACGAGCCTCTCGAGCAGCTTCTCGAGTTTTTTCACGAGCCTCTCGGCGCTATCGTCAAATCCCACGAGCACCGCGAATCGTCAGACTGTTCTATCGAGTGCGCAGACACTGGTCAACCAGTTCAACTCGATTTCAGCCGGACTGAGCAGCCCCGCGAGCAGCCTGAATACGAGCGTGAAGACAGACGTTGCGCAGATCAACAAGCTTGCCTCGCAGGCTGCGTCGCTCAACCAGCAGCTCGTGCAGGCGCAGGCCTCGGGACAAGATTCGGGAACGGTTACTGACCAACTGAACGCGGTTGAGCTGCAACTCTCGGGCCTGACGAACCTTACGGTGACTCATACTTCGGACGGCGACTCACTGAGCATTGGCAGCGGAACTCCGATCGTTCTTGGCAGCAAGAGCTACGCGCTCTCGACAACCAATAATTCATCCGGCGATCTCCAGGTGCTCGACTCCGGCGGCGCGAACATTACGTCGACTATCTCAGGCGGAGACCTCGGCGGCACGATTCAGGTTCGCGATACGGATCTTCCGAGTCTTTCGAGCTCGCTGGACACGCTCGCCAACCAATTTGCGACTGCGTTCAACGCCGCTCAGGCCGGAGGCTACAACCAGAACGGAACGGCCGGGACTGCGCTCTTCAGCGGAATCACTTCGACGGTCGCTGGATCGGCGGCTTCGATCAAGCTTGCCACGACCGATCCGACCGCGATCGCGGCCAGCTCGGATACGGCGACGGGCGGAAACGGTAATGTCGCAAACCTCACGGCGTTACAGAACACCGTGCTTCCTTCCGGTCAGAGTGCGACCACAACCGCGTCCAACCTGATCTACCAGATCGGAAACCTTACCTCGACGGCGACAGCCGAGTCGACCGCCACCAAGCTTAGCCTGACCAGCTTGAACAATGAGCAGAGCTCTGTTTCGGGTGTATCGATCGACGAAGAGTCGGCGAACCTGATTCGTTATCAGCAAGCCTACGAAGCGGCGGCCAAAGTCGTCACGACAATTGCGAGTTTGTTCGACACAACCATCAACATGATCAGCGGATCCTGAGAGGCATCGATATGCGCTTTGTTCCCAATATTACCTCCGACGTCATCTCCGACATTCAGTCGAGCGAGCAGGGTCTCTCGACCGCACTGCAGCAGGTGTCTTCAGGCCAGCGGGTCTCCGTGCCCTCCGACGATCCAGCAGCCTCCGCCGCACTGGTGCAGCTACAGACGAAGGCCGCGAACGTAGACCAGTACACGACGAACGCCGAGTCGGTACTGTCGCAGGCGCAGGGCGCTGACTCCGTTTTGACCTCGGTGGTTGCGCTTCTGAACCAGGCGATCACGACCGGGACCGAGGGCGCGAACAGCACGTCCTCTACTTCCGACCGTCAGACGCTCTCGACGACGATTCAGGGGATCCTTTCCAACGTGGTCTCGCTCGCAAACACGACCTACCAGGGCATCTCCCTTTTCGGTGGCACGGTGAGTGGGACGGCGGCGTTTACTGCCGATGCGACTTCCTCCACGGGCTACAAATACAACGGCAACAGCTCGGTGAACAGCGTCCAGGTTGGCGACACGCTCACCGTTCAGGCAAACATTCCGGGCAGCACGCTCTTCGATAACTCGAGCGCGAGTGTTCTGGGTGCTCTCAGCGGTCTTTCGAAGGCCTTGTCGAGCGGCTCGAGCTCTGCCATCGGCACGGCGACGACCGCAGTGACTACAGCTTTGAACTACGTGACGCAGCAGCATGTGATCTACGGCAACTCGATCAATCAGCTCACCTCGCAAGAGACTTACCTCGCGTCGGACAAGGTTACTTTGACTGCGAGCGAGAGCTCGCTCACGGGAATCGACACTGCAACGGCGGCTGAGAACCTGACCGCGGCCGAGACGGATAACTCGGCTGTGCTTGCTGCGGCGGCGAAGGTGCTGCAGAACTCGCTGCTCAACTACCTCAAATAAGTTCGTCCCGTTTGGGACGTGGCCGCGGGCATTTGCCTGCGGCCTTTTTTACGTCGACCACCCTGCACCCCCCCTCCCATAGCCTGGGTGTAACTCTTTTGTTTGCTTGCGTTTACGCGATGCATTTCGCCGTAACCTACTGTAAGCAAAGACGTTACGGCTAAATATTAGTAGATAAAAGAGTTAGGCCGCGCTTTGAAGGTTCTGCACTTGGCTCTGATCTTTGCCTCCATTCCCCAAAGGTGAGCATCCGTCACTCTCCCATGTCCTCATCTTCTTAATTGTAACGAACCGACCATAACTAAAAGGACATTGCTAAGTTGTTCGAATAAATGCACTTAGGTGTCGAGGGGGCTTGACAAGTTTTTGAGGATTCCGTCCGCAGATAACGCTGACCTCATCCGAGCCGGAGTCTCTGCACGAACTGGAACAGTTCCTGCCCCAGTGATGATGCGACGTCAGGGAACCGCCGCGTGAAGTCGGTCGCTGAGGAGGACCTGCCGGTTTCGGTTGAGAGTTTCGGCCATGCCTGGTTTTGACTAGGCATGCGACGCCTCCTTTTCCGGCTCTGGCTCCGGTTCTGCCTCCTTGGTGGGAAACCATTTGCCCAGATACTGAGCTAGGGCCTCAAGGGAAGTCCCGGCTCCGATGAAGGCGGCATAGCCGTCGGGGCGCACGAGCGTCAGGGAGGGATCAGCGCCGAAGACCTTATCGAAGACGGCTTGTGACCCCTCCATGGGCATGATGCTAGAGGCCTGGAGCAGGTTCTTCCACGGAGCCAAGGTCGCTTGTGCGTCCTCGTGCGCTGCTTCGGCGTTGGTGGGGTTCGTCCGGCGGGTGAAGAGAAGGGTGAAGCGATCAGGGCTCAGGAGTTGAAAGAGACTTTGCGCAGCCTGCTCTGTCGATGTACTGCCTTCACCTCCGATGCGTTGGACCAGGATGTCCGGGACGCGATCTCCGGCGTGCAGACCGCCAGGGGCGAAGCTTGAAGCGGAGAGCGGGCTGTCGCGATAGTTGAGGGAGAGTTGGCTCATGCGTTCGGTGCTGTTCTCCTGGACAACGTCCTTGCTGACGATCCAGGGCGCGAGGTGACTAAACACTGAGCGGAAGAGTGAGCTTTCGCTTCCAATGGTGTCGGTGAGACCTTCCGTCCTGGTGAGGACATCCTTGATGACTGCGGCGGCGAGCACAAACAAGATAGTGCGGCTTGCCAACGCTTCAAAGACTACGTTCTACTCGCGTTTTCCGACGAAAGAGGATCTCTTCGTCGCTGTGATCGAGCGCCGCGTGCGCCCTGTTTTTGAGCAAGTGGCGAAGTTCCCGGAGTGCGATACCGCGGAGAAGACGCTGCAGACTTTCGGCTTGAACCTTCTACGCATTGCCTTGTCGCCGGAGCAGATTTCGCTGATCCGGATGATCAGCATGGAGTCTGAACGATATCCGGAGCTCGCGAAACGCTTCTATGAGAATGGCCCCAAGCGCGGCGAGGATGCACTCGCCGCTTATCTCTCGGATCAGGTCAAGGTTAAGCGTGTGCGGGACGAGGATTCTCTCACGATGGCGCGCCATTTCATGAGCCTCATTACAGGAAGCCCGGTGCGTTGGTTCGTTCTGGGGTTCGACACCGAACCCCTTTCGGAACGCTCGCTCCGGAAGCATGTGGAAGGAGTGGTCCGTGTGTTCCTGCGAGCCTATGCGGCGCTTTAGAGGCTGCGCGCCTTAGGATGAGGCGCAGCCTCCGATCAAGCAAAAGGCGGGCGGCCTGGAGTTACCAGGACGCCCGTGAAGTTAGAAAGGATTCAACTCACATCCTCATTTCCAGCGCAGCGGGTTAGCCGTTGCAGGAGAAGGAAGTTTGCGCTTCAGGTTGTATTGCCTGCGACACTGACTCTTGCCCCGAAGTGTAGGACGATGTAGTCGTGGTGCGCGCCTCCATCGGAGCGCTATCCACATGGTGCCACGCTTGCCGGATCTCGAGGACGATCCGAATCTGGTCGTGCAGAATCTCGGGTGAGAGCTTGAACTGTGCCGCGAGCATCTGGCCGCGAACGTGGGTGTAGAAGCGGCGAATGTTGAGCGCCGTCTGTCCACCGTTATTCATGTCGAGCATGGCTTCGAGTTGCTGGAGAACTTTGAAGCCGTGAATCAGTTGCTCGCACCGACTGGCGATGTCGTTCTTTTCCATGGCCTCAGCGGCGCGCCGGAGATCGCCGATGAGGGTGTCGTGCAGTGCGATGACGAGGCCGACCACGGATGCCTGCTGGGTCGCGGCCCGCCGATATGTTAGGGATGCCGTGTTGTTTGTCATAGAGGTCACGAAGAGCTGTTGTCGCTATTTGGATTGAGAAGAGCATTGATCTGCTTGAGCTTCTGCGGAAGTTCCTGGATGGCGATGTCAGCCGCGTTGTACTTCGCCGTCAAGATGCTCTGCTGGGAGGTTACATAGAGCTCGAGAGTATCGATCTGGTTGCCGAGATCCGTGTATTCGCTGCTGATGCTCTTGAGATCGATGGTGAAGGCGCCCTGGGTAGAGTCCGTATAGGTGTTGAGGGTGTTCGTGACGGAAGCGGCGAATCCGTTGCTCGAGGCTCCCTGGAAGAAGCTTGCTACCGCGCTGCTGTTGCTTGAGACGGCACTGTTGAGGGTGTCTGTGTCGAGGCTGAGGGTTCCATCCTCGTTGGTGCTGATGCCGAGTTGCGAGAGGGAGGTGATGCTACCAGTTGTGCCCGTGAAATTCGTTGCCCCGAGAAGGGCGGACTGGAGAGCAAAGATCGTGCTGTCGCCTGACAACGTGCCCGCGGTGTTGGTGGACTTGTCATAGGCGAACTGCGAGTTTACATCCTTGATGAGAGTGTTGTAGGCGGTGACGAAGGAGCTGACCGCAGTGCTGATCGAGGAGGTATCGGGCGCGAGGTTGAGGCTGATTTCGCTGCCCGCGGAGGAGCTGAGAAGATTAAGGGTCACGCCGGAGATGGCTCCCGTGACGGTATTGGACGCGCTGCTAATGGGGACACCATCGACTGTGAGGGAGGCGTCGGCACCGGTGTTGGCGCGGGTGAAGCTGAGTCCGGTTGCGCCCGAGACGGAGACGTCGGCGGCAGATCCTGACTTTTGCGAGACGAGGGTGAGACGGGCGCCGCTGCTATCGGTGACGACGCTAGCGGTGACGCCGAGGGACTGGCTGTTGATGGAAGCGGCCAGAGAGGTGAGGGTGTCGCCGCTATTGATGGTGATTGGCGTTGTGGTGCCGTTGGCGGTGATGCTGAAGCTGCCGGCGGAGAGGGCTGTGGAACTCGACGTCTCGGCTGCGGAGTACCATGAGCCGGTGGTGGCCAGGCTGTTGACCACGATGATATGGCTGCCGGCTGCCGTGGAGTCGACTGCGCTGGCCGTCAGGACGCTGGTGTTGGAGCTTGTTGCCGAGGTGGAACTGAGCACACCGCCGGAGGTTTGCAGGTCGCTGAGGGAGTCGGAGAGCGACGATGCTTCGGACTGGATCTGCTCGATGGCCGCGGCCTGTGTGTTGAGCGTGGTTTGCTGGGCCTGCCAGCCACGTTCGGGAGCGCGATCGGCGTAGAGGATGGCATCGACCGCGTCGGTAACGTCGATTCCTGTGGAGCCCCCAAGAGCGGTGAGGACCGAAGTGAGTGTGCTACTGGTTGTGCTCATGGACGCCAGGCCTCTTACGTTTGCAAGTCAAGTATGAAAACAGGTAACGGGTGGTCAGGGTTGTTGCGAGGGTAAGTGTGCGGCTGCCGGAGTCATCGTCCGGCAGCCGCGCCGTAGTTTACTGCAGGAGCTTGAGGACGGTCTGCGCCTGCTGGTTGGCCTGCTGGAGAGCCGAGATACCGGTCTGCTGGAGGATGGAGTACTTCGTGTCGTTTGCGACGACGGTGCTGATGTCGGCGGAGGTGATGTTGCTGGAAGCGCTGACCAGGTTGGCCGACTCGTTGGTGTCAACGGTGGACGCGGCCTGGAGCTGCTCGACGGCGGCACCGAGTGTACCGCGCTCGGCGGAAACCTTCGAGACAGCGGCGCTGATGGCGGTGAGAGCAGCAGCGGCCGAGGAGGTGGTGGTGAGGTTCGAGGAGCTCAGCGAGAGGGTGCTGACGTCCGTCGCGGAGACCGAAGCGCCGATGCTGACGGTACCTGCGCTGGTGCCGTCGCTGGTGAAGGCCGAGACGGTCGAACCGAAGACCGCGGTGCCGTTGAAGTTGGTGGAGGAGTTGATGTTGCCGATCTGGGTGAGGAGCGCCTGGAACTCGTTGTCGATGGCGGTGGACTGCGCGGTGCTGAGGCCGGTGTTGGAGGCTTCGGTCGCGAGCGTCACGGAGCGGTTGAGGAGAGCGGTGACCTGAGCGAGAGCGCCGTCAGCGGTCTGGAGCGAGCCAATCGCGTTGGTCGCGTTGAGCGAGGACTGGTTGAGGGCGGCGACGTTGGCGTTCAAACCGTCGGAGATAGCGAGACCGGCGGCGTCATCCGAGCCCGAGTTGATGCGCGAACCAGAGGAGAGCTGCTGAAGGCTCTTGTTGGCCGCTGCGGTTGTGATCGAGAGTTGGTTCTCTGCCTGGAGAGCCGAGATGTTGTTGAGGATGCTGAGTGACATTGTGTTGCTCCTTGTTTGATTTTTTTCTGTTCCTAAACTGGTTGCGCCACTACCGAGCATCGCTCTTTTAGGGCAGGTCCTTCTTGGTGCAGACCTTCTATCGTCACTGCCTCTCTTTGTGTTCAACACCTGCTTGAAATTTCTTTGCAAACACAAAGCGCAGCGTTCGTCCCATGGAGACAAAGCTCATAGTGTGCGTGTGCACACGAAATGCCATTCTTCTCTCATGAAGTCCTCATAGGGACAGCGCATAGGGTGGATGCGGGTGCGTGAGTTGATGATGAGGGTTGTTTCCGGGGAATTGCGGGCTATATCTCTCGTGATCTTTGGCAGACGACGTGCATGGGTGTGAGGGACGAAACTCTCCTGTATCCATAAAGGAGATCAAGTGGTTTAGGACAGGACGATCATGATGGAAGCGAGACCAGCACTATGGTTGCTGTGACGGGATTGAACGGCATCATTTTCGCCATCAACAGCGATCTCATCGAGCATGTCGAGGCGACTCCAGACACCGTTATTACCCTGACAACAGGCAACAAGCTTGTTATCCGGGAAGGTCTCGAGGAACTCACTGCGAAGGTGATCGCCTTTCGGCATGCAGTGCAAACCGGGTTCTATCGTGAAACGGATCATACCGATGCCTAAACGACATATCGATAGAAGTACAGTGATGGGCGTGCTGCTCGCGGTGTTCGGCATCGTGGCTGGTCTGCTACTGGATGGCGGCAGCGTGAAGCAGATCATCCAACCGACAGCGGCGCTGATCGTGCTTGGCGGAACGCTCGGCGCGATTATGATCCAATTTCCGTTACATACTGTCCGCGAGGCAATGGGCGAGATGCGGCATGTGCTTGTCGATACGAAGCCTCTTTCGCCGGACTTTGTGGAAGAGCTTGTGGGCTGGTGCCTGACGGTTAGACGAAACGGCATGCTTGCGCTCGATCCGCATCTCAATGACATTAAGGACCCATTCCTGCGCAAGAGCCTCACCTTTGCAGTGGACGGAATCGCGGTGCGTGAGTTGCGCGAGATGATGGAGATCGACCTCACCATTCATGAGGAGCGAGAAGAGAGCGTGACCAAGGTGCTCGAGGCGGCCGGTGGATTCGCACCTACGCTTGGGATCATCGGCGCGGTGCTTGGGTTGATCCAGGTCATGCAACGCATGGATAACGTCGGCGAGATCGGCAAAGGGATCGCGGTTGCGTTCGTGTCTACCCTCTATGGGATCGGGGTCGCCAATCTCTTTTTCATTCCGCTTGCGGGCAAGCTGAAGATCAGGATGAGGGAGAGACAGGTGGTTCGCGAGATGACGCTGGACTCTGTCATTTCGATCGTGGAAGGCATCAGCTCTCGGGCATTGCGGCAGAGGCTGCAATCGTACCTTGTGGAGCAGAGGGCCGTAGTGGCGGCACAGGCTGCTCCGGAGATGGCGGTACCGTGAGGCGTGGGCGTGGGATGAGAACGCGGATTGAGGCAGAGGCGCACCAGCGTGATCGCTGGCTGGTCTCCTACGCCGACCTGGTGACGCTTTTGTTCGCGGTATTCGTTGTGCTGTTTGCATTCTCGTGGCACAGCAAGCAGAGGATGAGCACGGTATCGAATGCGATCCACACCGGCTTCGACGCGTTGAGTGCCGATCCTCCGGTGGTGAGTCCTCCAGCCAATAGCTCCAATGTCCTGTTGGATCCTGTGGACCCTACGGATGGGTCGATGGTCGGGACTCCGCCGCCGCACTACAACACCGCGGAACTCAGCAAGCAGCTTGAAGGCGTCCTTGGGGATTCGATCAGCAAGAAAGAGATCGTGATGCAGCAGACGCAGGATGGGTTGATTATCAGCCTGCGGGAGCTTGGCTTCTTCAATTCGGGTGCCTCGAACCTGTTGCCTGGTGCGGAGGAGAAGCTACAGGGAACGGCAAAGATTCTCATGGATCATGGGCTGGAGCTTCGGGTGGAAGGACATTCGGACGATCAGCCGATCCACAACGCGATGTTTCAATCGAACTGGGAGTTATCGACGGCGCGGGCGATGAGCGTGCTTCTCCTGCTTGTCGATCACGCAGGTTTCCCGCCGGAGAAGATATCGGTCGCGGGGTATGGGCCTTATCGTCCGGTGGCGGATAACAGCACGCCGGAAGGACGGCGCACGAATCGTCGCGTGGACCTCGTCGTGATCACACCGAAAGGCAAGGATGAAAAGGCGGAGTAAGTGCCGCTCCGTCTTGGCTATTTCGTCGCCGATTCCGCGCTGGCGAAGGATGCACCTTCAGATGGCTTTTGTGTCTGCTGAATGACTCGGTATCCCTCGCGGGTGCGGATGTGGTACTTCTGCTTATCCTTGCCGACGAGTTTCACGGTGATCTTGCGCCAGCCATGGTTCGCGTTGAACTGCGGATAGTAGCTGAGCGTGTAGAGGTGGGCGAGGTCGTCGCGGATCGACGCGAAGGCGTCTTTTTCGTCGCGCCAGTCTTTTGAGAAGTAGGCCTTGCCGCCAGTGGCTTTGCTCATGCGCTCGAAGACCGCAGTGGAGATCGGTTCGGCCTGCGCGGCGCGTGTACTGATCATGTAAATGATGGTTCCGGTCGACTGGGCGAGCTCGGCGATGTCCTCCGGTGGGACGAGGCTTGCATTATCTGGCCCGTTTGAGAAGACGACGATGGCCTTGCGTCCGGAGAGCGGGGCGGCGTCCTTCACCGTGAGCAGAAGGCTGTTGTAGAGGGCGGCGTTATCGCCGGCCACGGTGTAGCGGACGCCGTGGAGGATCTGTGAGCGATCTGGCGTGAGCGGGGTGACGCGTGAGAGATCGCGGCTGTAGGAGTAGAGGGCGAGCTTGCTCACGCTATCGAGGGAGCGGACGAAGTCAGCGATCGAATCCTGCGCGTAAACGAAGCCACGGTACATGTAGTTGCTGGTGTCGAAGAGAATGAAGACGTTGGCTCCGGGGATCTTCTGCTGCCGGTCGGCTACGTCCGGGAGCGTTGCGCCAGCGCCGGGCATCGTCGCGACGTCCTGTGAGGGAGCCTGCAGTGGGGCAGATGTCAGGATGCGACGTGTGGGTTCGTTGCCCTCTTCGAACGTCGCCATCTTCTCGGTGATGTTGTCTTCGACGATTTCGAAGTCTTCTGGCTTGAGGCCGGCGACATAGTTTCCGTGCGAGTCGGTGACCGCAATATTGAGCTGAACGAGGACGACCTGGACACGGAGTCTGGAGGCGTCTTCCTGGGCCGTGACCGTAACGCCTCCGAACAGAAGCGATAACGCGCAGAGAGAGATGCATTTGTTCCTGAACATAACGCTCCTATTGGGCGGGTACGATGTTTTCTGCCTGTTCGGTGGATGGCGTGCTGGTCTTGCGAAGGGAAGCGATCTTGCCCCGGCGGAGATCGTCGCCGGTCTCATGCATGGCGCGCACCATGGCGGGCCAATCCTCGAGGTCGGTCGCGAAGATCTTCGAGATCATGTGGCGGGTAAGCTCAGGAACGAGCCGGTTGAGCATGACGGGTGGATAACCCATCTCGTCAGCGAGGCGCGCCCAGTAGAGGTTGTTCGATTCGAGCGACTCGCCGAAGAGACGGCTAGTGTAGCCGCCGGAGTAGGGAAAGGGCTGGAGGTTGAGGAGATCGCGGGCGTTCGTGTGGGCGAGGGTTGGGTGGGCGACGCCGAAGTCGCGGGAGAGGTGCTCCCAGTTCGCTTCGGCCGGAGCGCGTTGGCAGAGGTCCTGAAGCTCCTTGCCTGCGGGGCCGGATGCGGCGGCTTCGCCGGGATACAGCTTGCGGTATTCGGCAGCGAGGTAGAAGGTGTCAGCGGGCATGAGGAGGGGAAGGAGCGAGGCTGTTTCCTTCTCGTGAGGAAGAGCCTGGGAGATACGCTCGAGGCGGCGGGGATCCATGCGCACGGAGAGGATGGAGGCCACGCGCGCGCGAAGTTGAGGGTCCTTCTCGGAGCCGCGAAGGAGCTCTTCGCCGGCGCGCTGGTAGAGCCCAACGGCGTGGAGTTCGTCGGGCGTGACGTTCCACCAGCGAGCGAAGGAGGCGTCAGCGAGCATGTCGGGGACGAGCTCCCGCCAGATGAGCGCCTGGACGTTTTCGGGCACGATGAAGTCAGCTTCAGCAGTGGCGAGGGAGTAGGGGAGGTCGGCGAGCGAGCCCATGAGATAGGCTCCTCCGCCGGCCGAGATCCCAGCGCCGAGAAGGACAGGCGGCTGCCAGATGAGATCGCTGCCGATGACGGAGATGCCTAAGAAATCGTGCGAGCGGACGAAGAGCGGGTTGATGTGAAGGATCTGCGCGCCGGGCGGCTCGTAGTAGGCGTAGTTGAGGCCGACCAGCGTATCGCGGAGGAACGGGGCGAGCTGGCCGCGAGCGGCTTCGAGTTGGGCACGGGTTCCAGGGGCTTTGATGACCTTGGTGAGGTCGGTCTGGACTTGAAGCTCGGCGTGATGGCTGGTGTAGACGGCGGGAGCCCAATTGATCTTTTCACTGTTGGTGAAGATCTGCCGGGGCATCTCGAACTCGCGCAACTCACCGGCGAGAGCGAGGAGGGCATCGGTCGATTTCGGAGAGCCCTTCTGCATCTCGGTGAGGCCATCGGAGAGGGCAAAGAGGGTGTCGAGGGAGACGAGGCGTTGATCTTCAAGCACGGAACGGATGCGTGAGGCGAGCTCGTCGTGCATCCGCTGGCCGTCGGGGCTGTTCTGGACGGGGCCGGCAAGGCGGTCGATGAGTTCGCTTGGCGGGCTGTTCGGCGGGGCGCCGGAGGCAACGAGAAGCTCTTTGACGGAGTCAGTTGTCGCGTCGAAGAGCTGAATGGGAGAGGCGATCTTCGCGAAGGGCTGGATGGTCTTCTGCCACGACGCGTTGAGGTCGGCCGTGGGGATCTGGCCCTGGCGGGCGAGGATTTCCCAGAGGCCGATGTTCGCCTGGAACGCCCCGAGAACATTGCTGTGGAGCGCCTGATTGGGCATCTTACTGATCGACGCGGCGACGTTGACGAAGTGGACGATGGACTCATCGTCGAGGGCAGGGAACTCGGAGAAAGTGAGGAGCCAATTGCTGAGCAGGGTGAAGTGGCTGGAGAGGAAGGTGACAGTCTGAGGTGAGAGCTGATGGCCGGGTGCGCGGCCGCGGTCGATCTCGCAGAGGGTCAGATAGAGCTGAAGGGGGCCGGTGTCGGTGCGAATGCGGGCGAAGGCCGTCATCTCTTCAAGGAGCTGCTCCGGTTGATCGAGGGAACGGCTGCGCTTGCTGTATTCGCGCACGATCTTGAGATTGGAATGCTGGCTCAGGATCTGACGCCAAGCCTCAAGGTTGCCGGGAACGTGGGGTTGGCCGTTCGCGTCCCAGGAGACGCGCGTGTCGAGGATGAGGAGATCGGAGCCGTGACGGAAGACTCCTATGGAGGCGTTGCCCTTGGTGTCGGCGGTGTGAAAATCCTCGTACAGGTGCTGGAGACGTGGGACGGCGGTGAGGTGCTCGCGCTCCTCGGGGCTGACGCGGGAGAGAACGTCGAAGTAGGCGGCGAGCCATCCGTTGTCCCTGGCGAGTAGCTTCATGGTGAAGTCTGAAGGGGAGTCAGGGCTCGCGCCGGCGAGGGACTTCCAGGCGGGTTCGGCGGTGGGTCCGCCGGGGACGAGGACGCGTCCGGAGCGGATGCTGATCTGGCTTCCGTAGAAATCGAGAGTGGGGTTGAACGGGAGGAGTTTTCGGAGGCTAAGGGAGGTCTGCAGAGCGTTGCGGGTTTCGACGTCCATCTTGCTAAAGGCCCAGTAGAGGCGGGCGATGGCTGGGTCATTGATGAGGATGTCAATCAGGTTGCTGTAACCCTGCCTCTGGCCCGCGCTGAGGCTGATCCAGTCACTCTCGTGGAAGAGCGCGGGAACGTGGGTGGACTGATAGGGGAGGACGAAGGGGGTTCCCTTCTGGAGAGCCTCTTCGAGGTCGGTGAGGGGAAAGTTAGAGTCGATCGTGAGGAAGGCGCGCTCGGGGTTCGCGGTTTCAAGCGAGGCGTGGTCGCCGCAACCGTTGCGCAGGCGATAGCCGAGGATCTGGATGAGAGTTCCGGCGTCGGCGCAGTTGGTGACGCGGATGGTGCTGGTCTGTCCGGCGAGAATCTGAAGCTCGCGCGCCTGGGCGACATAACGGTCAAGGAGGCGGAGGAACTCAGTCGGCTGGCCGTTTTGAAAGCCCTGGAGGTAGACGTTTCGGGTGAGCAACGGAAGGACTTCGGCGGGGGCGATCTTCTGGCTGATGCCGGCGAGGCGCAGAAACGAGGCGAGCGGGCCGGGGATGGTGACGTTGTCTGGTAGCGCGATGGGGGGGCTAGCATCCGCCCGGTCCGCAGGGGAGGACGGAGCGCCCCAGGCAGCCTGAGGCGCAAGCCCAAGGGAGAGGCCGAGAAGGATCCAGAGAGACGCAGCGAATCGAAGAAGGCGCAACTTCATTGCGGAATACCTCACAGAGTGCGCGAGCCACTGCGCTCGCCCATTGCACGGTTACCTTCACAACGTACTTACAGCCTTGAATCCTGCAGGCGCCGGATCGAAAAGAGGATGGGGAGACATCCCTCTGCTCGAAGTTCGTGAGAGTTCTCCCGAAGGAGTGACCGGCGCTTACTTAAGAGGACGCGAGAACTGTACTCCCGCCCGCGTGGATTTGCCAGAGAAGAAATGACTGCATGAGGCCGATTTCGATCCAATACGGCATTGCTGAAAACCTTCATAGCAGAATCAAGGAAGCGAGTTTCCTCGCTCGTGTCACGGAATTGTCACGGAATTGTTCTCCGTCGGTTGTATCGGGATGGCTTCACTCTCCTGCAAGAGCGGATATAGTTCCGTCATGAGGAAATGGTTCGCTTGCCTCGCCGGACTTCTGGCCATCGCGCTCATCACGCGTGCAAGTTGGGCTGACTCGTGCGATGCGCTCTCGAAGCAGGATTCGTCCGCCGCCTCAATTTCCGCAGCAAAGTCACCGGGCGGATCGTTCAAGGCAGATGACGGAGCGAAAGCGATCTCGGGGCTCTCTGCTTTTTGTCGCGTTGCGGTGACGCTGAGACCCACGTCCGACTCGGAGATTCATGCCGAGATATGGCTTCCTGTGTCGGGTTGGAACGGCAAGTTCATGGCCGTGGGGAGCGGCGGATGGGGTGGGTCGATTGCCTACGACGGGATGGCGGATGCGCTGCGGCGCGGATATGCCACGAGCGCGACCGATGACGGACACACGGGAGGAAGCGCCAGCTTTGTGGTTGGGCATCCGGAGAAGTTCGTCGACTTCGCCTACCGGGCGGAGCATGAGATGACGATGGAAGCGAAGAGGCTCATCAAGGCGTACTACGGCCGGGATGCGCGCTACTCGTATTGGAATGGATGCTCCGGTGGCGGGCGCGAGGGGCTATTGCAGGCTTATCGCTATCCGGAGGAGTTTGATGGGGTGATTGCGGGGGATCCGGCGAACGTTCGGCGTAACGCCTGGGCGCTTTGGCTGGCGAACGAGACGTTCAAGGATCCTGCGGGTTATATACCGCCGGAAAAGTATTCCATGATTCACCAGTTCGTTTTGAATACATGTGATCTAAAGGATGGGGTGAAGGACGGGCTGATCGAAGACCCGGAGAGGTGTCACGTGGACTTTAACGGGCTTACGTGCAAGGCCAGCGACGGGCCGGATTGCCTCACCACGCGGCAGGTGAAGACGGCGCAGACGATCGTGAGCCCGGCGATGGATGCGAAGGGCGCGGTCTACTTTCCCCGGCTTGAGCCCGGGACGGAGCTTCGCTGGGGACGGGTAGCTGGTGGGCCGGAGCCCGCGGAGTTGTTCTGGGACCAGTTCCGGTATGTCGTGTACCAGAACCCGAGTTGGGACTGGAAGAGCTTCGATCTTGAGCGCGATTCGATGAAAGCGAATGCAGTGGATAAGGATGTTGACGAACTCGACCCGAACCTCGGTGCTTTCGCGAAGCGCGGCGGAAAGCTGCTTCTGTATCACGGGTGGGCGGACCAGCAAGTGGCGCCTGGGTCGAGCACGGACTTTTATAAAGCCATGATTGAGGCTAGCGGAACGGGTGCTCGCACGTCCGACTGGGCTCGGCTCTTCATGGTGCCGGGAATGGCGCACTGCTCCGGTGGCGAGGGGCCGGATCGATTCGACAAGGTCGATGTGATGGAACGATGGGTGGAGAAGGGACAGGCTCCGGAGAAGATCGTTGCCTCGCATGCAACGGCAGGGAAGGTGGATCGTACGCGTCCGCTCTGCCCCTATCCGCAGTTGGCTCGCTACAGCGGCCAAGGGAGTATCGACGATGCGGCCAACTTCAGTTGCAAGGCTTCGCAGTGATGGACCGTGTGGCTACGACAGTTCGCAGCCACACGGTTCGCGAGCTAGATCGACAGGTTGAGGACGCGATTGAGGCGTTGAACGAAGGTGCCAGGATCCTTGAGCGGCACGCCTTCCATCAGCAAAGCCTGGTCGAAGAGCAGCCACGCGGCGTCCTGGGCGACGGAGTCGTCGGAACGGGCGAGGAGCTTCTTGACGATCTCGTGATCGGGGTTGATCTCGAGGGTGGGCTTTACCGCCGGGATGTCCTTCTGGCCCATGGCGCGGAGCATTTGCAGCATTTGCAGTGATGGCTCTTCTTCATCGGAGACGATGCAGGATGGGCTGTCGGCGAGGCGAACCGAAGCGCGAACATCTTTGACCTGGTCGCCGAGCGTTGCCTTCAGCTTATCGAGCAGAGGCTGTAGCTCCTTGGTCTTGTCGGCTGTCTGTTCGGCTTCGGCATCGTCCTTGAGGTCTTCGCTCGTGGAGGCCTTGTTGACCGCCTTGAGGTCGATTTCCTCATACTTATCGACGCCGGAGAAGACGATCTCGTCGATGTCGTCATCGAGGATTAGCACTTCGAGGTCCTTCTTCTTGTAGATCTCGAGCAGAGGCGAAGTTCGCAAAAGACCCTCGTTACCTCCGGTGATGTAGTAGATGCTCTTCTGCCCGTCCTTCATGCGCGACTTGACGTCAGCGAGGCTGGTGAGGCCTTCGACCTTGGTCGACTTGAAGCGGATGAGATCGAGGAGGGTTTCGCGGTTCGCGTAGTCGTTGTGCAGACCTTCCTTGAGGGGACGGTTGTACTCGGTGATGAACTCGAGATACTTCTCCGGCTGGTTCGTTGCGATGTTCTTCAGCTCGGTCAGGATCTTCTTGACGCTGGCGGTGCGGATTGTGGTGAGGATGCGGTTCTGCTGGAGAATTTCGCGGCTGACGTTCAGCGGAAGATCTTCGCTGTCGATGATGCCGCGGACGAAGCGGAGATACTGCGGCAGAAGCTCCTTGGCGTCGTCCATGATGAAGACGCGCTTGACGTAGAGCTTGACGCCAACCTTGTACTCGGCCTGATAGAGATCGAGCGGGGCTTTCGCGGGAATGTAGAAGAGCGTGGTGTATTCGAGGCTTCCCTCGGCCTTGGTGTGGAACCAGAAGAGCGGATCCTGCGACTCGCCTGTGATCGACTTATAGAGCTCCTTGTAGTCCTCGTCGGTAAGTTCGCTCTTGGAGCGACGCCAGAGTGCGCTGGCCGCGTTGACCTGCTCGGTGGTGCGAGTCTTCTCGGACTTCTTCTCCTCCGCGTTCCATTCGCTCTTGTCGTACGTGAGGAAGATGGGGAAGGCGATGTGGTTGGAGTACTTCTTGACGACCTCCTGCAAGCGCCAGCTATTGGCGTACACCTTGCCCTCTTCGTTGAAGTGAAGAAGGATCGTGGTGCCAGCGGTATCGCGCTCGGCGGGAGAGATGTCGAAGCCGGTCTTGCCGTCGCTGATCCAGCGCCAGGCCTTGTCTTCGCCAGCTTTGCGGGAGACGACTTCGATCTTGTCGGCGACCATGAAGGCGCTGTAGAAGCCGACGCCGAACTGGCCGATGAGGTTCGAGTCCTTCTTTGCATCTCCGGAGAGCTGGGAGAGGAAGTTCTTTGTTCCCGAGCGTGCGATGGTGCCGAGATGCGAGACGAGATCCTCTTCGTTCATGCCGATGCCGTTGTCGGCGAGGGTGAGGGTCTTGTTCTCCTCGTCGAGTTCGAGGTCGATCCGGGGGGTAAAGGGGAAGCTCTTGAAGGTTTCGTCGGTGAGGGTGAGATAGCGGAGTTTGTCGAGAGCGTCCGACGAGTTCGAGATGAGCTCGCGCAGGAAGATCTCAGGATGCGAGTAGAGGGAATGAATGATGAGCTGGAGGAGTTGGGAGACTTCAGTTTGAAATTCGCGCTTCGACATAGATCTCTATTATCGCCAAAAACAAAGAGAAAGCGAAGGTCCCCACGCATTCAATCCTGACGGCCAGGGGGTATTTACCGGGTTTTGATCGCTAGACCTTCAGGCTGATCATGGAGCAGACGTTCGACTGGAGTTCGTCGAAGCGGGCCACGGTGTTCTGGGCATACTCTCCGAAGCGGGCACTGGCGAGGAGCTCTGGGGAGACGAGAGCGGCTGGATCCTCGGTAGGGAAGGGTATCTTTTCGGTCACGTAGTCGGCCATCCTGTTGAGATGGCCAGCGAGGCGTTCGCGCATGGCGATGAGGCCTGGTTCTGTGAGGAAGTCGGCATCGGCTTCGCTGTGGAGAACGGCGAGCTGGTTCCAGAAGAGTGCTCCGGCGGTGATGGCTCCGCGGAGGATGAGTTCGCTGGAGTGCATCTGGAGGTCGCGGTCGGCACCGAAGTCGAACTCGACGGACTCGCTCATGGTGCGGAGGCCGGCGATGTTCTTGCCGACGCGGTCGCGGAGAGAGTCTGCCTTCCGAACAAGCTGGTCGTAGGGTTCGTCATTCTGAACGATGTTGAAGACGCTTGCACCGGCGCGCAGCACCGAGGCGAAGCCCTGGCGCATGACGACAACGGTGCGTACGGGCCATATCTGGTCGAAGACGAACCACATGACGGCGAGGGCAAGCATGATGCCGATGAGTCGATCACGCGCGGGGGCAAGCTCGGTGGGAGCGGTGAAGCCGTCGAAGGCTACCGAGTAGAAGGAAAAGGCGATCTGCAGGCCGATGTAGTTGAAGCGCGGGCCCTCGGCCGTCCACGCGGAGATAAACGCAATGAAGATGACCATGACGACGAGCGAGGTAATGGAGTCCATGTATGGAAAAAAAAGGGAGACGGCTCCGAGACCGAGGATGAGTCCGCCAATGATCGCTCCGAGCAGCCGGAAGACGAACTTCTGCTTGATGGCCCCGGTGCTGCTGAGGCCAGTGACCATGACGGTGGTGACGCAGGTGGAGATGCCGGGGTAGTCGAGGGCATGGTAGATGATGTAGCAAAGTGTGGCGCAGAGGCTGATCTTCAGGGCAAAGGCGACGGAGCTTGCGCTTCGCAGGGCTCCCGGAATGAAGAAGGGAACCTTGTTTGCGGGTAGGGCGACGAGTTCCTGCTTGCGAATGTCGCCGAGGTCGAGCGGCATGATGAGGATGGAGTGGAGGACGGCTTCGACGCGGTCGAGTAGCGTCGGATTGGTGTCGAGGTCGCGCTCGTCGAGTTCATCTGCCCGGGTGAAGTAGCCGGGCGCGAGATGGCTGCATTCGACGGCGATACGGGCGCAGCGGGCGCGGAAGGCGGGGTCGTCCTGGGTCTCGTTCTGGAGGCCGAAGGCGGCGGCAACGTCCATCAACTGCGCGAGCAACGTGATGCGCACGCGGAGCGCGATGGGGAGTACCCCGGTCTTGAGGTTGCGTTCGACGATCGTGTTGTACAGGGACATCATTCCGGACTGTCCAGCGACGGCGAGGCGGGATACCGCGGCCGCGGCGACTGCGCGCTGTTCCTTGGGAGCGCCCTGGGCATAGAGATTGAACATGTTTTCGAGCGCCTTGTAACGGATGAGGCGCTGCTGCTGCAGCTTGTCGGCAGGATTGCGGTCTCCGAAGATGTACTCGACCCCGACCGCGCAGCCGAGCGAGATAGAGAAGGTGCCAAGGAGGTAGAGCGAGGTCTTGGTCAGGCGGTCGGCGGTGGCATGGTTCTCCCAGAGACCGATAACGGTGCAGAAGATGAGGCCGAACGCGGAGCCCAGCGCGGGGGCGCTGCTGGCGGCGACGAGCATCGCTCCGAGGAAGGTGCAGAGCGCGACGCTCAGGATGCGCGCCATGGGGTCATTGTCGGTGAGGATGACAACGGCGAACTCGATGATGACCGCGAGGGCTACGACCGCGAAAGAGAAGGACGCCGAGCGCAGGGATACGGCGGGGCTGTCGCGTCCGACGAGAAAGATGAAGTAGAGGCCGATCGAGATGAACGGCATCTGCAGCGTTTCCAGCAGGATAAGTGCAATGACGGAGGCGAGGACGACCCGCAGCGCGCCGTTCATGCGGCCGGGGGTGGGCTGCAGGTCCTGGAGGAGACGGTCGAACCAGGATGGACTTGGCGGGGCCGGCACGGCTATCTCACAACCGTGACGGCGGTGGCCCCGATGCGGAAGAGATCGAGGTCAGGATTCTCTACTCGGATGCGGACAGGGAAGCGGCTCGAGAGATGGACCCAGTTGAGGGTACGGTCGATGTTCGGGAGGCCGTCGGAGACCTTGCCGTCCTCGGGGAAGACGCCGAAGCCGACGCTCTCGACGAGGCCGCTGAAGCGCCGCTCGGGATGGCCCATGAGGTACAGGTCGACATGCGAGCCAATGTGGATGTGGCGGAGCTTGGCTTCGCGGTAGTTGGCGATGACATACCAAGTGCGGGTGTCGATCAAGGTGAACATAGCGGCGCCGGGATGGGCATAGGCACCTTCGGAGATGTTCAGATTGGTGACGTAGGCATCGAAGGGCGCCACGACCTTGCAGCGTTCCAGGTCGAGTTGCGCGCTCAGGACCTTGGCGGCTTTTGCGGGGCGCTCGGACATCAACGTATCGACAGTGTCGATGGTGTGGATGGCCTGTCCGAACTTGGCTTCGGACTCCGCAGCCGCTGCACCGGCGGCTTCGTGGCGAAGAATGGCCTCGTCGAGCTGCGCCTTCGCTTCGAGAAGAGCTGCCTCGGATTCGTCGTAGGTTCCCTGGGCGACGCGGACGGTGGTGTTGGCCTGGTCGATCTGTTCGACGGTGACATACTGCTTCTTCAGCAGGGGTTCGATGCGGTGGAGATTGTTGGTCTGGAGTGTGAGGTTGGCCTTGGCGGCATCGGCCGCCGCCTGGGCGCGAACGACCGTCGCCTTGGCGAGGTCGATGCTGCTGGATGCTGTCTTGATGCCCGTGGTGGAGGTGTGGACGTTGGCCTTGGCGGCTTGGGCGGCGCTGCTCTGGGCGGCGATCTTGCGTTTGGCGTCGATGATCTGCTGCTCGAGCGCTTCCTGATCAGAGAGGGCCTGTTGGAGGGCGTATTCATAGGGGCGCGGATCGATCGCGAAGAGCAAGCCACCCTTCTTGACGAACGCGTTGTCTTTGACGGGAAGTTCCGTGAGCTTGCCGCTGACTTCCGGGGCGATTTCGATGAAGTTGGCGCGGACGCTGGCGTCGTCGGTGCGTGGATGCTCCTGGGTCTGGATGACGACGAGCGCGAGGAAAAGGATCGCAGCTGAGACGGCCACGATCGCGATGATCCTGCCGGTACGTTTGCGTTTTAGATCTTCAGGCGTTGGTTCAGGGGTTGCCATGGGATGTTCCTTATCGAAATCAGCGAAAGAAAATCAGCCAGAGCAGGCTGGTGAAGAGGACGACGACGCTTGGGTAGAAGAGCGCGACGGGACCGACCTCGGTGTCGAGGCGAAGGCGGACAAGAACGGTGTGGACCATGAAGGTGAGCACGACGGCAATGGCGAGGCACACCATCCATACGGGGAAGAAGGAGCCGATGATGCTGACATTGGGCGCGTTCCTTGCACAGCCTGTGCAGAGCAGGCAGCACGCCGCGAGTAGTGCTGGTTGACGCCGCGTCTTCATGGCTTCTGACCATCCTCTTGCTTCAAAGTACCGTCCTTTGGCTTTACTGTATCGAGGGATTGCAGCTTCGCTGCGGGCGGCAGGCTACGCAGGAGATTTCCGGTGACGAATTCGAGGTCGACGGCTTCGAGCAGGAGGCGCGAGCGGGCCGTGACGCCGGACAGCCGCGCCTGTGCCAACTGGCGCTCGGCGGTGACGACATCGACGAGGTTCTTCACTCCATATTGATAGGCCTCGAGTGAGGCGGAGTACGAACTGTTGGCGGAGTCAAGAAGGGCGATCGAGGCATCGTGCTGGCGCTGTGCGGTGTGGAAGGCGATGTAGGCGGTCCAGACCTCGCGGACGGCCTTGTCTTTCGTTTCCCTCAGGCTGTCCTTGGCTTCGCGCTCCCTGGATTTGGCGATCAGGAGGTTGTTCTTGCGGGCGCCGCCATCGAAGACGCGCCACTCGATCCCAAGGGCTCCCGACCAGACGACGGCGCTGGCATTCCCGAGCTGACCGTAGTCCGTGCTGGGGAAGATGGAGAGGTATCCGGCAGAGCCGGAGAGCTCGATCTTTGGGCGATAGGCGGCTTTGGCGTTGCGGACGGCGTCTTCGGCGGCGCGGATGTCAGCGACCTCGGCGGCGAGGTCGGGGCGATCCTTGATGGCTCGGTCGATCAACTCTTCGATCGAGAGCGAGAGGCTTGCGGGCAGGGGCGAGTCTTTCTGCGCGTCGATGGTGATGAAAGGTGATGGCTCGGCACCGACGACTTCTGAGAGCTGCACGCGGGCGATCTTCTCGTCACCGTCGGCCGATTCCATGTCGAACACGGCCTGGGCAGTCTCGGCGCGGGCGTTCAAGACGTCGGGCATGGTGGAACGGCCGTTGGCGAGCTGGTTTTCGGCGGCGTCCTGGGTGGTTTGCGCGGTCTTGAGAGTGTCTTTGGTGGCGACGAGGCGTTCCTGCGCGGTGAGCAGCTTGTAGTAGTTGCTGGCGACGGAGAAGGCGACCTGCTGGTTGGCGGCGATGAAGTTGGCCCCGGCGGCAAGCTTTTCGGCACGGGCGGAGTCGACCCTGGCGGCGCGTCCTCCGAAGTCGAAGAGGAGATAGTTCAGGGTGACTTCGGGCTCGGTGAGCGGGATCTCGGCGAGGGTGTACCCGCGGGGAGCGAGCGGTTTGGGGAACGGGCTGATGGTGCGCTGGTCAGCAAAGGTGGCGGCGGCTGCAAGGAGGGGATAGTACTCGCTCTTCTCGAGGCCGAGGCGTTCGGCGCTCTGCCGGGCGCGTTCCCAGACGATGCGGGTGCGTGGGTTGTTGCGCTCGGCGAGGTCGATGAGTTCGGCGAGGCTGTAGGTGTGGTTGGGATCGATCTTGGCGATAGTGTCGGCGGGGATGGCGCGGGCGGCGCAGTCTGCGACGGAAGCCGGCGTCGAGGCCACACCGTCGCATTGGGCTTGTGCGCTTCGCGCGGGGCATAGAGAGACGGCGGCTAGAAGAAGCGTGACGCTGAGCCTAGGTCCCGGGTGGAGGAGCATGAAGCCTTTCAGGTGAGGGTAAGCGTACGGTTGCGGACGCCGGAGGTACGCAAACAATGCCCGCAGCGCAGTGTCCCTCTGTCTCTCCCAAGGACGGCGGCCAGTGCGTGCTTTGCGTCGAAGATCCTTCATAAAGGACGTGGCATACGGATGAAACATCTTTCCCGCCCTTGGGCTGAGGCTATAGAGAGCCGATAGTAAGGGTATTTGCGAAGATTGTACTAAAGGGGCATTTTGCGCTGTAAGTAGGGTGGATGACGAACGGAAAAACGAGTGCCGTCCATGGTGCATCCAAGCGGATATGCTGGAGGAGTATGGACACCATCAAGCAACCTCAACGAGTTGACACGGGCGTCGCCGGACTCAATGACATTCTCTCGGGCGGCCTGCCGGCAGGGCAGATGTATCTTCTGGAAGGGACGCCGGGGACTGGAAAGACAACCTTGGCGATGCAGTTCATCATCCAGGGGGTCAAGAGCGGGGAGAAGTCGCTTTACGTGACGCTTTCGGAGTCAAAGTTGGAGCTTCAGGCTTCGGCCCGCTCACACGGCTGGGACGCGGACAACCTTCCGATCGCCGAATTTATCCCGGAGGAGGCGAGCCTCTCGCCGGAGCAGCAATATACGGTGTTCCACCCTAGCGAAGTCGAACTGGCGGCGACGGTTCAAAAGCTGACCGAGCTTATTGAACAGGTGAAACCGGATCGGCTTGTGATCGATTCGCTCTCCGAGCTTCGTCTTCTGGCTGCGGACACGATGCGCTATCGCCGGCAACTGCTTGCACTGAAGCAGTTTTTCGCCGGGCGCGACACGACTGTGGTGCTCCTCGACGACCAAACCGCCGAAGGAAGCGACATGCAGTTACAGAGCATCGCGCATGGCGTGCTGCGGTTGGACAAGGTGCAGAGGACTTACGGCGTGACGCGTCGCCAGATCGAGATCGTGAAGCTGCGGGGGACGGCGTATCGCGAGGGCTTTCACGACTACACCATCAAGACAGGCGGGATCCGTATCTACCCGCGCCTGATCGCGGGCGAGCATGGCGATGATTTCTATGAGGAACGGGTTAAAAGCGGTCTGCCGGAATTGGATACGATGTTCGGCGGCGGCATCTGCCGAGGGTCTTCGACGCTTTTGATCGGGCCGACGGGTGCGGGCAAATCAACCGTGGCGCTTCAGTACGCGTGCGCCGCGACAGCTCGTGGCGACCGCGCGATCGTGTACGCGTTCGACGAGGTGCTGCGGATCGCGCAGGATCGGGCCACGGCGCTCGGATTGGACGTTAGAAGGCATATCCGGGATGGAAATTTGGCGATGTCGCAGGTGGATCCGGCGGAGTTGTCACCTGGAGAGTTCATCTGGCAGATCCGGTCCGATGTAGAGGAGCGGGATACGCGGGTCGTCGTCATCGACAGCCTGAATGGCTTTTTGAACTCGATGCCGGGCGAACGCGACCTGATTTTGCAGATGCACGAGCTCCTGGCGTATCTGAGCCAGAAGGGGGTCGTCACGTTCATCATCATGACGCAGCATGGCCTCGTGGGCGAGATGCAGACCGAGATCGATGTGAGCTATCTGGCTGACACCGTTGTCCTGTTGCGATACTTCGAAAACGAGGGGGAGATCCGGCAGGTGATTTCCGTTCTCAAGCAACGGGTCGGCCGACATGAGCGAACGCTGCGAGAGTTCAGCATGAAGGACGATAGCGGTCTCGCAATCGGAGAGCCGCTGAGAACCTTCCGGGGTGTCTTAACGGGTGTGCCGAACCTGATCGGCCGGAATGACTGAGACCTCGGGAGAGGCAACGAAGGTATGAGTCTTGTTGTGCGGGTCATTGCTCCGACGGGACGCGATGGGGAGTTGATTACCGGTGTCCTGAGGGCGAATGGGCTTGAGGCGGAATCGGTTCTGCCCGCCGACGAGATTCTTGAACGGGGCGAGGAGGATCCGATTGGGCCCCTGTTTATCGCGGAAGAGGCGCTGACCCCGGCGTTCGTCGGGCGGTTGGGAAATGTGATTGGCCAGCAGCCTGCGTGGTCGGATCTGCCGATCATCCTACTGACCAGCGGAGGCAAAGAGGCTCCGCGTATGGATTACGGGCGGCTTCCGCTTGGTGTGCCGATCCTGTTGGAGAGGCCGATTCGAACGGCGACGCTGGTGAGCACGGTGCGCGCGGCGGTGCGATCGCGAAAGCGGCAGTACGAGATTCGCGATGCTCTGCGGGAGCGGGATGGGGCTCTGGCGGAGCTGAAACAGGAGCGCGAGACGCTGCAGGTGATGCTCGATAACCTCCCGGTTGGAGTTTTGCTGGCGAAACCTTCGGGAGAGATCGTGCTTGGCAATCGGAGCCTGGAGGCGATTGTCCGGCACCCGCTGCTGGAGACAGCCGATATCGAGTCCCATGGCCGATGGGTGGCGTTCCACCCGGATGGACGAAGGGTGAGCGGAGAAGAGTATCCGCTGCCACGTGCGATGATGCAAGGCCGCGTGATTCCTCCGGAGGATTATCTATATGAGCGGGGCGACGGGACGCTGGCGTGGCTCAGCATCGCGGCGGCACCGATCTTCAATGATGACGGCGTGGTGACGGGCGGGGTTGTGGCGATCTCAGATATCGATCGCCAGAAGCGGGCAGACGGGGAGCTGCGGCGGAGCGAAGAGCGGTTCCGGCGGCTGATCGAGAATGCGAGCGTTGGGGTACTGATCGGAACGGAGCAGGGAACGATCTCCTACGCAAACCCGACCCTGCTGAAGCTGCTCGGGTATACGGCGGAAGAGGTGGAGCGGGGCGAGGTGCGTTGGGATGACATCACACCCCCAAAGTTTGCCGAGGTGGACCAGACCGCGCTTGAGCAGCTTCGCACCCGCGGGGTCGCCGACCCGTACCAGAAGGAGTTCCGAGCGAAGGATGGCCGGCTCATTCCTCTTCTGCTCGGGGCGACGGTGATTCCATCGCAAAAGGATAGTAGGGGGTTGAGCGAGGTCGCTGTCTTCCTGACGGATATGACCACTCAGAAGCTGGCGGAGGCGGCGCTTGTGCAGAGTGAAAAGCTCGCGGCTGTCGGGCGGCTGGCAGCTTCGATCTCACATGAAATCAACAACCCGCTCGAGGCGGTGACGAATCTGCTCTACCTGGCGCGGCATACTGGCGAACTTCCGGAGGCCGTGCGCACACTGCTCGACCTCGCGGACCAGGAACTTCGGCGGGTCTCGCAGATCGCGAGCCAGACACTTCGTTTTCACAGGCAGTCGACCCGGCCGAGAGCGGTGAAACCGGAAGAGCTCATTGATACCGCCCTTGCGCTCTATCACGGACGACTGGGGAACTCGAATATCGAGTTGCGGCTCGATCACCGGGGAGCTGATGCAGTGACGTGCTACGAGGGAGACATTCGCCAAGTGCTGAACAACCTCATCGGCAACGCGGTCGACGCGATGCGCACGGGAGGAAGGCTGACAGTCCGGACAAGTAACGCCCGGATGTGGAAGGCAGGCGTTCCCGGCGTGCGGATCACCATTGCGGACACGGGCGGGGGGATGCCGGCGGAGGTGCTATGCCGCATCTTCGAGCCGTTCTACACGACGAAGGGGATCAACGGGACGGGGCTTGGACTCTGGATCTCGCAGGGCATCATCGAAAAGCATCGCGGAAGGATGCAGGTGCAATCGAGCTCGCAGCTTCCGCGGACCGGCACGGTGTTCAGCCTTCTTCTTCCCCGCGAGCCATTGTTTTCGATCGAGGCGTCTGAGCGGTCGCGCTGAGCGGTGCGACAGCCCGTATGTCTTAGATGGCTTCGTTTTGTTTGTCGGCGAAGCTCTCAAGCATCTGGGCGAGCTGAAAGTCGACCTCGTCGGCGATGGTCATCACGTCGCGAAGCACTACGCTGAAATCAATCGTGTTGAGGTTGTTCTGCAAGGTTTGAAAGATGCTGACCTGAAGGAAGCGTGACTCCTCCACGACCATCGCCGCGCTGTATCCCTGCATCCTTCGGGCAATCCCGTGGGCGACGGCATTCGGGGAGGGAATGCCATGTGTGCCGAGAGGCTCGTGCAGTCGAAGACGCGCGACGATATCGCGAAGTATCCGCTTCAGATAGCCGGCGCGCCGTTCAAGGGGTACAGGCACTTCGGCCGACATGGAGGAGGCCTGTGCCATGGAAAGCCAATGCAGGATTGTGTCATCCATCGTCCTCTCAAGAATGGAAGCAACGGTTTCGATGGCGCGCGGCGAAGCTGCCCCGGCTACGAGCTTTTGCTTGATCAGCTCAAGCAGGGTTGCCGCGTCCGTCTTCCGGATCATGACCTCATCGGCCTGAAGGAAGATTGCATCCGTCATCTCGACTTCGGGTTCGGCGTGTAGAAGGAGGGTGACAGCGCGTGGATTGGCCTGTCGCATAGCACTCACCACGGTCAGTCCGTCCCCAGGGCCGGGCGCACGCAGGTCGCTGAGGAGCACGTCATACTCGTCCGAACCTATGCTGCGAAGGGCTTCCGGCACGTTGCTCGCTGTGGTGATCTCGAAGCCGTGCTCTTCCAGGACCTTCACCAGCTTGAAACGAACGACTTCGTCGTCATCGACAAGAAGCACACGAGGTACGGACATGGGACTCCCTCCTAAGCACTCTGAGCGCGGGGTCGACTCGGGGTGAGTGTAACAGCTTATGTCGGATATACGACATATTCGTTAGCGTGATTCCTCTCGACTGGCTTTTCTAAATGAAGTTCTAGCTAGGCTTATGAGAATTCGAATCCCTGGTCTCCCCCGGTTGGCGATCAAATTGCATTCCTTCCCTAGAAGATCAAGGTCACATGAGGGATGCATTGGACAAAGTAATCTTTCTTTCCGGAACGACACGCGGCGGCACCCTGGAAGGCATTGGCAGAGCATTCGCGCCGGTTCTCCAGGATCTTGGTGTCGAACTTGTCGAAGTCAGCCTGCTCGACATGAACGACCTGCTCGATCAGCTGAGAGGCATCAACTTTCAAAGCGTGCGGTTCGTGCTCTCCTGCGTGGGTATGGGGATGGACCTCGCGATCCAGAAGGAGGGCAGGGAGGTCAGCCTGTGGCAGGAACTCGGTGTTCCCTTCATCACGCTGCATGGAGATTCGCCCGCTTACTTTTTCGATCGTCACGTCGTTCGCAGCAGTAATTTCATCTCGCTCTATGCCTTCGCCGAGCAGTGTGAACTGAGACGGCGTCTCCCGAACATCAACGGCCCGATTGCCGTGCTTCCTCCGATCGTGCTCGACGAGATACCGCGTGACGAGATCGATATCGAGGCTAAGAAGAATGGCACGCTGATTTTCCTGAAGAACGGGAAGAATCCCAACCTGATCCGCGGAATGTGGGAGGCTGTGATGGAGCCTCGTCCGTTGCGCGCCCTGCTGGAGATTGCCGATCAGCTTGAGGCCAATCTCGATGATCCGGCGAGCAACCAGATCGACGATGTTGTGATGCGGTACTTCGAAAGTTATGGTCTCGACATCGAGAACCTGCGCAGGCTGCGTCTGTTCTTCATTGCGCAACTTGACGACTATCTCAGGGCGGTGAAATGCACACGCATGGCCGAGGCCCTGATGGACTTTCCGGTCGAGATTCGCGGCAACAACTGGGATCATGTCGATTTCAGCAAAGGGAAGGCCAAGTACATCGACGACTGTGACTATGTCGAATCGATCGGCCTGATCCGCAACTCGCTCGGCACGATCGATATGTCGGCGAATACTGGATCGATGCCACATGACCGCGTGATGCGGGCCTTTGGTGCGAAGACGCTATGCCTTACCAACCACGGTCAGACGTTCTTCCAGGATCTGCCTCACCGCGAGCGGCTCAACTTCTGCTTCGAGAAAGAGTGCCTGCAGACTCGAGTCAACGACCTGCTTTCGAATAAAGCCGCCGCCGTGGAAATGGGTATTGAGGTATCGGAAGCGTTCAAGCGGCTGAATCCGCCAGAGCGTTCCTTTGAGAAGATGCTCGACTATGCGGCGATGGCGAAGCTCGACCAGCTATCCCATCGTCCCGGCGCGATGCAGGACTTCTTCGTCTGGCCTCCCCGCCTGCTGTAGCCGCCTTCTGTAGCAAGGAAGCGGCTCTTTATCCAGCCTCGCCGCCTTCTGGAGCGTGGGGAGGCTGGATAAAGAGCTCAGGCAGAGAGCAGCTCTTTGTAGGTTGACGCGGTATGCCGGCGTGCCTCTTCAGCGAGTTCAGAGCAGATTTGCTGCATGACAGGCTGCCAGTCACCAATCTCCGCCTGCCGGAAGAGCTTCGCGGTTGGGTACCAGGCGGTCTCGTTCGAGGTAAGGCCCCAGCGCCAGTCCGGAACAACGGCGTGAAGCATCCAGACGGGTTTCGCCATGCTTCCGGCGAGGTGTGCCACGGCGCTGTCGATCGTGATGACGAGGTCGAGTCCGGCGATGATCTCGGCGGTATCGGCGAAGTCCTTCACGTGTGAACAATCGGCAACGAACGAGATGGACTGTCCGGGAGCATCGATTTGCGAGGCGACTGGCCCGATCTGGAGGGAGGTGAAGGCGACTTCGCCTAACCCGGCTAATGGACGGAATTGATCGAGCGAGATCGAGCGAATCCGGTCCATGCTATGTCTTGGGCTTCCTGCCCAGACCAAGCCGACCTGGTACGGCCGGTTTGCTGGCGACGGACGCCGGGGTGGCACGCCGAGATAGGCAGGCGGCGGGATCGACTCAAACGTGGTCTTGCATAGGCGCGGAAGAGACATCAGCGACGCAGACACGTCGCACGCGGGGATTGGGCCGGTAACAGGAATGCATGCGACGATGCCCGGGAGATCCTTGAGCAGGCGCACGAGCGGATCCTGCACCATCAGCACCACCCGTCCGCCGCGCGCCAGGACCTGAGGAATGTAGCGGATGAACTGAAGCGTATCGCCAAAGCCCTGCTCGGCATACAGCAGGATCGACCTGCCATCGAGGGAATCACCGAGCCAGCGGGGAACTTCTACCGGGCGAGAGTCTTTCTGGAGACGCTCGACCTTGCGCCACCACTCGAATTCTGCCCAACCCTTGGAATATCGGTCATGGGTTAAGAGGGCCACGCCCAGATTGAAGTGATAGACGGCCGACCGGGGGTGCTTGCGGACGAGTTTTTCCAGCATTGCGATGCCCTCGGCATTGCCGTGCAGCGCGAGCGCGATGCCCAGGTTATTTTCGAGATCTGCGCTCGAGCTGCTGGGCACCATGGCGGCGGCGCGGTAACACTCGATCGCCTCTTCGAGACGTCCCTCGTTTTTCCGCACAACGCCAAGATTCATGTACACGTGAAAGTGTGTCTCGGCGGTAAAGGGCTGGATCGCGAAGAGGCTCTCGATCATCTGCGAACCTTCCGGGTTTCCCATCTGGGCGAGAAGGGTGCCGAGCGCGATACGCAGGGAGAGCGACGGCGGGGCGAGGTCCATTGCGATGCGGCAGAGACGTACCGCCTCATCCTGTTCTCCATGCCGTGCATAGATGGCAGCCATATCCTGATAGGCACCCACATTGTTCGGGTTGAGCGCGATGGCTTTCTGGAAGAGCTGAACGGCAGCATCGTCGTTGCCCTTGGTGACGGAGAGCCTGCCGAGATTGATGAACGCCGCGTCGTCGGTGGGCTTGAGCGCGATGGCCTTCATGTAAGCCGACATCGCATCTTCGGGGCGCTCCAGGGCGAGGAAGGTGAGTCCGAGATTGTTATAGGCATCGGCGGCGACAAGCGGGGCGAGTTCGATGGCCCTCCAGTAGGCCGCGACGGCGCTCTGCAGGCGGTTGCGCGAGCGCTCCAGATTGCCAAGGTTGTAGTACGCGTCGGCGTATCCGGGATCGAGCGCAATGGCCTTCGTGAGGCAGACCTCCGCGTTGGCGGAGTGCCCTCCAGCGGCCCAGCACCTGGCCAGCATAAGGTGAGCGGACGCGCAGTCCGGTGCGAGTTCGATGACGTTTTCGAAACGTGCGGCGGCGGCGCGGAGATTGCCGCAAGCCTCCTCCAGCCGGCCCAGCGACATCAGTGTCTCGATCGATGCGGGTGCGAGCGAGAGGGCGCTATTGAGGCTGTCGCGCGAGGAGATGAGATCTCCCATCTCGTGTTGGAGCTTGCCGAGATTCAGATAGGCGTCGGCGTTGCGGCGGTCGAGGCGTATGGCTCGATGGTAGGACGCGCGGGCCCTCTGCTGCTCGCCCTGGCGCTTGAGGAGATTGCCGAGATTGTTGTGGTACGGGGAGTAGCGGGGATTTTTCGTGATTGCTTGTTCGACCAGGGAAACCGCTTCAGCGACCTGGCCCAGTTGGCCGAAGAGCACGCCCAGAAGATGAAGCGCGTCCGCATGGGCGGGATCCTGAGCGAGCAGTTGAAGGTAAGCGCCCTTTGCGTGATCCAGATGTCCAGCCTGATGAAGCGCAAGCGCTCTTTCGAGAAGATCCGTCGTGACCGTCTTGTCCATTGCCATTCCCGATTACCCTCAATACTTGGCCATCGTACGGAAAGGATTGCCCTTCCTGGCCTGGAGAGATGAGAAGCACGTTGACTTCCATCCTTACTGTTCTGGGACGGGAATTCTGCAGGACGGATTCATCGCGAGCTTCCCAAAATGAGAACTGCGTGAGAAGTCTCGCGATCGTTGGAGGGTAAATATCATTCAATGACGCAAGCCGCGCCTGCGATAGTGTCTTGGTACACTACAGGACCAATGCTCCGACTCCTCGGATCCATGTGGCTGCTGCTCTGCGCCCCGCTCGTCATGGGGCAGTCTCAGCCAACTTTTGTGGCGCAGATGCTGGCGGCGCATCCATCCGTCTATTTGAACTTCAATGAGGCTATCCCGGTCTTTCATGACCAGGTATCGGGCGCTGCCTTTGTCAACAGCGGGACTGGAATAGTCCTCCCGCGACAGCAAGGGTTCGATAAGACCGACCCCGAGAACACCTCGGCTTCGCTCAGCTATGATGCGTACCTTGCGTCTCCTAACAACTCCATCGGCGACTTCGAGTGGGATCAGCCGTTTACGGTCTCGCTCAACCTCGATCGGTTAGACCTGCCTCGAGCTTCGTCCCGGAGCACGGGCACTGTCCTTTTCATGAAGGGCGACCAGCAAACCGCTTACTACATGCTCTATGTCCTGAGTAGCAGCAACACCTCGCAGCTCTGCTTTGAGATGCAGGGCAAAGGAGCGATCGGCTTCGCCCGCTACACGTTGTGCGAGACGATCGGGGGATACGCGAACGATCTTCCCAACGGGTATAACTACCATATCGTTTTGACTAACGATGGCAAGGGTGCGCCGACGAGTCTTGGAATGGTGGTGAACGGCATCCCGCCGGCAAATACACATACAGCGGTGACAGGCTACTATCGCAACTTCTTCGGCTCGGTCTCGGCTACGGTGCATGGGGGAGGGGGATATGCCGATACGACGGACTTCACCAGCGTTGGCGGGGGAAGCAACTGCGTGGTGGCTGGGCACATGGTTTCGTCGGCGGGTGTCCCGACGGGTGCGCTCGTCTTCACCAGTAACTACGGGTGCACCGAGGTTCCTGCCCTGACGCTGGTTTCTCCCACAGGAACGGGAGCAGAGTTCTCGGTCGTGAACAACCGCATCTCCATGTCGACGGCGTTGACCAGTCCGCTCGTTCTGGCGGGAGCGACGAAGGGGGGCATCAGCACTGGGAACAATGGAAACAGGTTGTCCTCGCCCCTGCTCTTCGACGAGTTCGCCCTGATTCCCGGAATACCCGATCCGTCCACGATTTATGGGCTCTATACGAATACGAAGTTCTACCAGGCTTTCCTGCCTCGCGTTCCAGCTCATCCGCAACCCGTGATCTTCGATAACGACACATGCCAGGACACAGACAACCTCTACGCGCTTGCGCTCGCTATTTCGCTCGACCGGCTCGGCTACATCGCCCTCCGTGGCGCGGTGTCGACCGATGGCTGGGGACCGGGAGCGGCGAAGTATCGCCAGATGCTGGATGCGGCTGGCATGACCAAGGTGCCGTTGGCTGTACCTAGCCTCTTCACCCAGAATGAGGGCGAAGCCGGACCATGCCCTACCGCGGACGCCAAGTCCTACGACCCAAGTACGCCTACGGCGATCTCGCAGTACGGCCGCGCCGCGACCATGTACCGGACGCTCCTTGCTCACTCTCCGGACAAGGTCGCTATTCTCGTGGGGGGAGGATTCCGCGGAATCATGGACCTTATGCAGAGCCCGCCCGACACGATCTCACCGAAGACAGGCGCACAGCTTTTCGCCGCGAAGGTCTCCGGCCTGTATCTTCAGGGTGGCTGTCTCTGCGCTATCAAGGGAGACAACACGCTGATCGACTGGCAGGCCGGCCAGTATGTCGTCTCGCACAATGGTTCGGTGCCAATCTACTTCTATGGCGGATTCCCGCAAGCCTCGGGGCCGGGCGTTCTCTCTACGAGAGTGGAGCATGACCCGTTACGCATGATGGCGGTCCGGGTAGGCAGCGATTCCCGCAACGCGTTTGATTCGATGCCTGTCGTCGGCTTCGTCACCAATGCCTTCTCCACCATCGGCACAACCGCCGTGAACGGGACATGGACGATCATCGGACCGAACGCCGCGATGGGCAGCCCGACGCCAAAGAGCAATCACTTTTTCGGTGTGCCAACTCTACTTGCCTCCGGCGGAACAAACAGCGGCATGCTTGAAGCGTGGTTCCTCAACTCACTCATCAACCTACGGCCCGAAGTTGCATCGATGAACAGGTAAGCCAATCTTTCAGGCACGCTTAAGCAAGCCTTGAGACAATAAACGCGAGGCCTTCAACATGCGCGTACTTGTCGTTGAAGATGAGCATCGACTCGCGGAGAACATCGTCGCAGCGCTGCGCGAAGTCGGATTAGCGGTCGATCATGCGGCGGATGGCGAAGCTGGATCTTACCTCGCAGAGCAGGGCATGTACGATGCCATCGTGCTCGACCTGATGCTTCCTGGTAAGAGCGGGCAGCGTATCCTGCGTGACCTGCGCCGCACGAAGCATCACACCCCCGTGCTGATCCTCACAGCACAGGAGGGCAAGGAGTCCGTTGTCGAGCTATTGAACGCAGGAGCTGACGACTACCTTAGTAAGCCCTTTGACCTGGGTGAGCTTCTGGCGCGCGTGAAGGCCCTGATCCGTCGCGCTAAAGGCGTATCGACCTCCGTGTTGAAGGTGTCGGATGTCGAGTTGAACACGGTGCAGCAGACGGTACATCGGAGAAGTCAGCCGATCGATCTTTCTCCGACTGAGTACCGCATCCTCGAGTATCTGATCCATCGGCCGCGCGCCATTGTCTCGAAGCAGGAGTTACTCGAGCACCTCTACGACTTCGACTGGGAGCACCACTCAAACGTCATTGAGGCGCATATCTCAAACCTGCGGCGGAAGCTCAACATTCCCGAGACCGAACCCTTGATCGAGACGCTGCGTCACCGAGGGTACCGGCTTCGCGAAGAGAGTCTTGCGCGGTGAGTCGAACTATCTCCATTACACGGCGGCTTATCGTCACGGTGCTTGTCCTCGAACTGCTGTCGGCCGTGACCTTGATCGGAGCGATTGTCGTCAACGAGCGCCACACGCAGTTGCACGCCTTTGATGCAACGCTCGAGGGCACAGCGGAGTCGATCATGGGAGCGGTGCAGGAGGCGGATGATGAAGGGGACAACGTGTTGTTGGATCTCCGCGGCGTGCGTCTTGGACGAGATCCGATCTTCCGCGTAGAGGAAGACAATGGGCATCTGCTCGGTTCAAAAGGCGATGCCCCTCGCCTCGAGGGCTCCTTGTCCACGGTGTTTCAGAACGCTGAGATTTCCGGTCGCCGATACCGCTTCGTCGTTCTGCACGGCATACGCATCATCGATCCCGGAGAGAAGGGCGGAGGCGTTCGTCACAATATCACGATCGTATACGGAAGCCCCATGGGCCATGTCTGGCACGAAGTTCTGGAAGCGGTACGCTTCTTTACGATTGCCACTGCTCTTCTTCTGGGTCTGACGGCAATCATCATGGCGTGGCTTGTGCGCAAGGGCCTCGCTCCTCTGCATGAACTTGCCTTCGAAGCAGGACGCATCACGTCCAGCGCATGGCACTTCAATGCGCCTACACGTGCTAAAGAGACAGTGGAGCTACAGCCTCTTGCGACAGCGCTTGAAGCAGCGCTCGGCCGCCTGCAGCGTTCCTTCGAACAGCAGCGGCGCTTCACGAACGACGCTGCGCATGAGCTTAAGACAGACGTCGCCATCGTGAAGTCATCTCTGCAACTGCTCTCGATGCGCAGACGAACGGTGGAAGAGTATAGCCACGGCCTTGCTTTGAGCCTCGAAGACTTCACTCGCCTCGAGACAACGGTGCAGAGCATGCTGACGCTTGCCCGTCTCGAACAATCCACCCAGGACTTCAGTGGCGAAGCCGCGCGCCCGTACTGCTCCCTTCTCGATGTTATGGAAGATGCTGTGGAACTCGGCACGCCGCTTGCCGAGTTGAAGGCCGTTGGCGTACGCCTGGATGGGAGCGCAAATGCTAGGGTACCGATCGATCGCCGCGATGCGCTTCTCCTCTGCTCGAACATTCTCATCAATGCTGTGCAACATAGCCCGCAGGGAGCAATGGTTCGCATGGAACTGACGATGCATGGTCATAAGGCAGAACTGAGGGTGACCGATGAAGGAGAGGGCATCGCGGAGGAGGATAAGCCTCATGTCTTTGAGGCCTTCTACCGTGGTGATCCCTCGCGAAGCCGGAAAAGCGGCGGCACCGGTTTGGGGCTATCGATCTGTAAAGCCATCTGCGTTCGTGCCGATGGATCGATCGAGATCGCAAATCTCCCGAATGGTGGAGCGATCGTGACGGTTCGATTACCCGCGCTGCCCATCGAAAGCGAAGGCGCGCTTTCATCTTCACTTAAGGCTTAAGGGCCACACTCAGGATGCCGGCATCATGCCGAGTTTTTTCAGGAGTTTCTCATGCGCTTATATTCCGGAGCGGCCGCCACGGTCCTTCTCTCTTTTGCAGTCGCAGCCACCGCGCAGAGCTACCACGTCACCGATACATGGAAAGTGGGTGGCCAGGGCGGCTGGGACTATCTCATCAGCGACGATGCAGCGCAGCGTTTGTATATTACGCATAACTCGCGGGTCGAGGTAATCGACAGCAAGACCGGCAAGAGCGTTGGCGCGATTACGGGTCTGAAGAGCACGCATGGCGTCGCTTTCAACCCCGACGGCAAGACCGGCTATGCGAGCGACGGAGCAGGCAATGCCATTATTGTCTTCGACCGTTCGGATTTCTCGGTGAAAGCGACCGTTCCCGCCGGTACCAATCCTGACGGCATTGCCTTCGAGCCAACGACGAAGACGGTCTGGGCCTTCAATGGCCGCAGCAAGAATGTGTCCGTTATGGATACAGGCTCGAACACCATCATCGCGACCATTGCGCTTCCAGGGAAGCCGGAGTTTCCGCAGGTTGATGAGCACGGGTCTGTGTTCGTCAACATCGAAGATAAGAATGAGATCGTGAAACTCGATGCGGCAGGCCGGAAGGTCGTTGGTGCCTGGCCTCTTACGGGATGCGAGTCGCCGTCCGGCATGGCGATCGATCGTGGCAAGCAGCGTCTCTTCTCGGTCTGCGATGGCAGCAAGATGGCAGTAGTCGACTACGCGACGGGCAAGCTGCTTGGGCTTGCTGCCATCGGGGATTCGCCGGACGCCGCAGGGTTCGACCCGAAGCACGGTCTCGCCTTCTCCTCGAACGGCGATGGCACGCTGACGGTCGTCGACACGAAGAAGCCGGGCTTTCCCGCAATTCAAACGGTGAAGACGGCCAAGGGTGCGCGCACGATGGCATTCGACGCCTCAACGGGTCGTGTGTATCTGGTGACGGCAGAGTTCGGACCGGCTGCCGCCGCCACTGCAGCAGCCCCCCATCCGCGCCCGAGTGTGGTGCCCGATAGCTTCAGCGTCCTCGTTGTCGCCCCTTAGTGCTTCCTGCAAGAGTTCGTTCTGGCCTGCGGTTCCCAGTCGGGGTCGCAGGCCTTTCTTATGCTGTCTGCGTTTTGGAGCGTGTGAGCAGGTAGTAGATCACCGGGGTAACGATCAGGCTGAGCAGCATCGAGATGACCAGGCCGCCGATCACCGCGATCGCCAGAGGCTGCAGCATCTGCGAACCCGCTCCGAGTGCGAACGCAAGCGGAAGCATGCCGCAGATCGCGGCCGATGCTGTCATCAGGATGGGACGCAGGCGTCGCTGTGCGGCATCGATCATCGCCTCGCGTGCCGAGACGCCTTGGCCGCGATAGCGTTCATCGGCATCGAGTAGGAGGATGCCGTTCTTGGCGACGATCCCAATGACCATGATGAGCCCCATGAATGAGGCGACATTGAAAGTGGTTCCCGTGACGAGGAGTGCGAAAACCACGCCGGCAATCGAAAGCACGGACGATGTGAGGATCGCGGTCGGCGCGGAAAAGTTACGAAACTCGACCAGGAGCACACCGAAGACAAGAGCGAGCGACAGCATGAGCACGCGCAGAAGTTCGTGGAAGGACTGCTGCTGCTCCTGGTAGGTGCCACCGTACTCGATCCGGACGGTAGGCGGAAGATGCATCGCAGCGACCGTGGCCTGCACCTTGCCAATCGCGGTGCCGAGATCGGATCCCTCGAGCCTCGCCGTGATCGTAATGAGTTGCTGCAGGTTCTCGCGTTTGATCTCGTTCTGCGGAGGTAACTGGGTGATTTGTGCCAGCGAGCCGAGCGTTGCGAGCTTTCCTGTGGAACTGTTGAAGACCGTGTTCTGAATCGTATCGAGCGACTGCCGTGTCTCGTCACCGAGCCGAAGACGCACGGTGTAAGGCCTGCCATTGGCGATCAGCGGGTCGGTGGTCGTGACCCCATCGAGAATCGAAGTCGCATCCTCCGCGACCTCCGCCGGAGTGAAGCCCATACGGCCTGCGATGCTGGGATCGATTTGAAAGTTTGTCGCTGGGCCGCTGATCGTGTTGTCGATACCGTTTTGAATATCGACCACTCCACCTATCTTGCTGATGGCATCCCCGATTCGCGGACCAAGATCCGCGAGAAGCGTAGGATCGCTTGCGAACACTTTGATCTGGATCGGCTCGGGAGCGTTCGACAGGTCGCCGATCATATCCTGCAGCACCTGCGTGAACTCGACGTCGAGCTCGGGTTCGGTCTTCTTGATCTCGGCTCGTGCGTCGGCTATCACCTCATCGATACCTCGGTCCCGCTTGCTCTTGAGCTTCACGGTGATGTCGCCGGTGTTGGCCTCGGTGACCGCGGCGAGACCCATCTGCAGGCCCGTCCGCCGCGAGGTACTCTCGACCTCGGGCATGTCATGCAAAATGCGGTTCACATGCTCAAGCACCCGGTTTGTCTCGGTGAGCGAGCTGCCTGCGGGCATGATGTAGTCGAGGATGAACCCGCCTTCGTCCATCTCGGGAAGCAAATCCGACCCAAGCGCGCGATAGGACAGGAAGCTTCCCACCACGAGGAGTCCACATAGTCCGAGCAGCAGAAACGGGCGGCCGAGCGACCAGCTAAGGCCTCGCTCATGCCAGTGAAGGGTCGCACGCATGAAGCGGCCATGCTCCTCGTGTTGCTTCTCAGATGCTTCTCGCCGGTCGCGGAGGATGACTAAGCTCAGTGCTGGTGTCCAAGTGACCGCCAGCAGAAGCGACGTGAGCAGTGCGATCGTCATGGTAATGGCAAGCGCGCGGAAGAAGCTTCCCGTCACGCCCGTCACGGAGATCAGCGGCAGGAAGACAACGACAGGCGTGATCGTCGAGCCGACCAGCGGCACAGCGATCTCATGCAGTGCGAGGCGGGCGGCCTCCGTGCGTGTTTCACCGCGATCGCGATGCGAGACGATGTTCTCGACGACGACGATGGCATCGTCGATGACGAGCCCGATGGCTGCCGCGAGTCCACCAAGCGTCATGAGGTTGAAGCTTTGGCCGATGGTCCAGAGGAAGAGAATCGTAATCGCCACGGTTACAGGAATCACTAGCCCCGCAACCAGCGATGAGGTCCAGTCGCCGAGAAAGAGGAACAGGATAATGCAGGCGAGCAGAAGCCCGATGAGGATGGCGTCGCGCACGCTTTTGATGCTCTCGCGCACGAGCTCGGACTGGTCGTAGTACGGGGCAAGGTTGACACCCTGCGGCAGCGTCTTGCGCAACTGCTCTACCTGCGCTGCGACCGCATCGGCTACGGCCACCGTGTTACTTGCCGGTTGGCGGGAGACGTTCAACAGCACAGCCTCGCGATCCCCGGCAGTCACTTCGGTATAGACCGGCAGCACCCCGGGCTGCACTGTGGCTACGTCCGAAACACGCACTGGAGCTCCACCCGGGGTCGTCTTGATAACGAGGCTGCCAAGCTGCGCGGCATCATGCGCCTGCGCTCCCACGAGGCCGAGTACGAGCTGATGATTGGCTTCGTACAGGCCCGGTGAATCAATGATGTTCGAGGCCTGCACTCCGTTCACGACGTCGAGAATGGTGACCCCTGCGGTCTGCATCCGAGCCATGTTCGGCACGATGTGGAACTCTGGAACCTTGCCTCCCTGCACCGTAACCGTGCTCACCCCAGGGATCCGGTTCAACGGTGGCTTGAGTTGATAAGTCGCCAACTCCCAGAGCAGCGATTGCGACATGTGGTCTGAGGTAAGGCTGTAACCGAGGATCGGAAAGGTCGCAAACGTGAGCCGGTTCGTCGTGATGTTCGCGGCGACCGGCAATGTCTGCCGAGCCTTGCCGATGGCCGCGTCCACAAGCTGGAGTGTATGAAACATGTCCACGTTCCAGTCGAAGAAGAGGCTCACCTCAGCCGACCCCCGGCTTGTTGTCGAGCGGACGGTTTTCAGGCCCGGGACGGAATTGACAGCGTCCTCGATCGGCTTTGTGACGGTGACCTGCATCTGCTCGACCGGCATCACGCCATTCTCGACACCGATGACTACACGCGGAAAGTTTGTATCGGGGAAGACAGAGATGGGCGTCTGGGTGGCTGCGTAAACGCCTGCGAGCGAAAGCACGATCAGGAAGAAGAAGATCGGCCCGCGAAAGCGCGCGACCCAGAAAGACTCATCGGTCGAAGAAGCCAAGGGCACGCCGCTCACTTGTCGTCTCCGGCCTTGGCCTTATCCTTGGCGTCTTTGTCGTCATCCTCTGCCTTGCCCACCTTCACTTTGGCGCCTTCATCGAGTCCATACGAGCCTGTGGTGATGACGGTGTCCGCGACCGTCAATCCTTGTGTCACCTCAACATCGTCGCCATCGTTGATGCCAAGCTGCACCGCCTTCTTGTGTGCTGCGCTGTCGGGTCCGATGACCATCACGGACTTCGTACCGTCCTGCCCGGTGAGGATCGCTGTGAGCGGTATCTTGACTGCTTTCTCGACCGAGCGACCGGCGATGGACGTCCTCACCGGCGTGCCGGCCTTGTATGTTCCGGAGCCATTTGCGACGCGCAGCCACACCTCAACCGTCGTGCTTCCGGGGTCGAGCGCGGGGCTTACCAGCGAGATCTTCGCGGGCACTGGATCGTCGGCTCCGGGGACGATTACCGAAGCTTCGTCGCCGACCTTCAGCCTCTGTGCGACTGTCTGCGAAAGATGTACCTTCGCGAGCAGCGACGATGTATCCATGACGGTGATGAGCGTGCTACCCGAAGTCACGGTCTCGCCAGGGAAGAGGGGGCGATCGGTCACAATACCTGTGATCGGACTGCGAATCTCGGAGTAAGAGACCTGCGCTTCAGCAGCCAGATACTTACCCTTCGCGGAGGATAACTGACCCTGTGCCTGCTGCAGCGTCGCCTGGTTGCTGACGCCTCTGAGCGAATCCAGATGGTTTTGCGCCACGTCGTACGCGGCCTTCGCCTGCACAAGCGCGGCGGCGGCGGTGTCGTAGTCTCTGCCCGGGATTGCACCTTCCTGGAAGAGTTTCTGGCGAGCCGCCACGATCTGGCCTTGCAGGTCCATCTGCGCTCTGGCTTGGGCTACATCCAGTTCGGCCCTCTTCATGTCCTCTGGAAGCTGAGCCTTCGTCTGCATCTCGAACGAAGCCTGCGCGGCTGAGTACTGGCCCTTGTTGTCGAGAGCCTGCGAGGTAAGATCCTGATTCTCAAGCACGGCCAACAGCTGCCCAGCTTTGACCTTCGCTCCGCGTTGCACGTAGAACGTTCGAACCGGTGCGGTGATCTTGGGAGAGATCGCTGCCTGCGCGAGCGGAGAGAGCGTTGCATCGGCCATGATTTTTTCAGAGATCGCGCCAACTTCGGGATGCTCCGCCTGCACGGAGACGAGAACAGCGGTCTCTGCCTCCGGCGCCTTCTTGCAGGCGTCGAGCGATAAGCCAAGGAGAAACATGGCCGCGGACTGCGTCGCAAGCCGGCCGCATGCTGTATGTCGAAATAGCGTCACGTATTTGCTCACAAAGTTCCTGTCAGAATTTGTAACTCGGCCTGTGCGGTCTGGTATCGAACGATCCCGTCAGCCTGAGCGCTCTCGGCCGCGAGGAATGCCGCCTGTGCATCGACGACTTCAAGCGCCGTCGCCTCGCCTGCCGTGTAGCGCAGCTTGGTTAGCCGAAGGCTCTCTGCTGCTGTACGCACGGTGAGGTCGAGCAAGTCAGCCTGGTCGCGAGCCGCTGCCGCTTCGGCATACGCTTCTTCCAGCGTGGCGATAAGTCTCCGCTGGGTTGCTGTCAGAGTCACCTTCGCGGCATCGCGCCGGATCTCGCTCTGCTTCACCCGCTTCTGCGTGGAGAACCAGTCCCATACTGGAATGTCGACCGTCGCACTCATCGAATAACCCAGGTTGCGTACGTCGTCCGGCCCGCTCTTGGCGAACTGCGGTGCGTCGATACCATAGTTGAAATTCAGCGCAAGATCCGGGAGGTAAGCAGCCTTTGCGGAAATGACCTCAGCGTTTCCCGCCTGCAGATCCGCGAGTGCGCTCCGTAGTTCTGGATTGTTCGCAGAGGCGAGTTGGTTCACCTCATCATGCGTTGGCAGCGCCCCAGGTGCGGCGGCAGCGTCGGTGATATAGGACGTCCGCGGGTCGGGAAAGAGCAGCACCGCAAGCTCGAGCCTGGCCTTATCCGCTGCCAGCTTTGCATCGCTCAACTCCCGCTGGCGCTGCTGCTGTTGCAACTGTGCCTTCACCACGTCGGCCCTTGCGACCTCCCGCGCCGCCTCGCGCTTCTGCGTCACATCGGTGAAGGCCTGAGCCTCATGCAGGGCGTCATTTAGCAGCCGCTGCTTGGTCTCGGAGGCCTGCACGGAATAGTAAAGGTTCACCACGGAGCCCACCAGCCCGCGCCGCGCTATCTCCAACTCGGCGGCAGCCCGCGCCGCGTTTGCCGAGGCGACGTGCACGTCGGCAAGCTGCTTGAATCCGAGCGTCTCGGTGATAGCTGCTTGACTCGTGTACTCGTGTACCGCGTTATTCGCGATAAAGACAGGAGAAGGCTGTGCGCCGACTTGGCCGCCCTGGTTGGTCTGGCCGTTCGGCTGCGTGTACAGCACCTGGTTGTGATAGGTCGCAGATGGTAGAAGCGCGGCCTTCGCGAGGTAGTGGTCGATCGAAGCTGTCTTCTGCGCCGCGAGAGCATTCGCGAAAACCGGCTCGTTCTGTTGTGCGCGTTGGATTGCCTGTGCGAGCGACAGACGCTGCGGACCCGGATCCGGGGGCGTCTGCGCGTTTAGTCCAGCGCAGATGCCAGAGAGATAGAAAACTGTGGCGGCCCGTGAAACCAGGCGCAGCAGGTTGACGTGCATCCGGCCCATAGAGCAAAAGACTAATGGGAAAACCTTAAGGTTTACTGAACCGGATCGAGCAGTTCCGAAGTTCAAGTTCTTTCTCATTCTTGCCTCATCTTTGCTTCTCCCTTTCCGCAGCTCAGGAACGAGTCCTGCTCATCTTGCCGGGCGGCTTAGGATCTTCCTTCCAGAATGACCGGGTAAATTCAGGAAATCAAAAAAACTCACTGCCAAACAGTCTTCGATGTTTACGGCGCGTCTTCACCCGCGATTGGCATTCAGTGTGCACTGTGCCTGAGAAGGATATCCGCTTCATCTATTCCATTTGACCAAACGATGACACAGACGACGCAAGAGACAAACAAGACGAGCAGTCCGGCCGGAAAACCTGCAGGCACGGGCTCAAGTGAGTCTGTCTTCCTTCGGGTCCAGCCGCCAACCGCTACTCCCATCACGCGCTCACAGCTCCCGGTTGCCTTCTTCGATCTTGATTCGATGAAGACTCGCGCCCTGGAACTCGCGGCAGCGGGGGAAGTTGAGCAGGCGATCTTCTTATATGGCCGGATCGTCGCCAGCGCCTCGGACGACGGCGCAAGTCATTTCCAACTCGCCCAGCTTCTCTCCCAGGCTGACCGCCTCGCCGACGCAGCGCGCTCCTATGCAAAGGTGCTTTCACTGCATCCTGAGATAGCCGAGGTGCACCTCTGCCTTGGCCGCACACTGCACGAACTCGGGGACCCTGCCGCGGCACGTCAATGCTTCGAGCGGGCCGTCACTCTCGACCCAAGCTCTGCCGAGGCTCTCTCAAATCTCGCCTCGATCTATATGGATGTGGGAGAACTTCAGCCCAGCGAGGTGCTTCTGCGGCACGCCGTTCAACTACAGCCGGATTTCGTCGCAGCCCACTGTAACCTGGGACGTCTGCTCGAAAAGCGTGGCGACACCGTCGGCGCCACCCAGAGCTTTCGCAACGCCCTTACCCTTGATCCAACGCACGTTCCCACGCTTTGCAACCTCGGCTTCATGCTCGATAACCTTGGTGACGCCCCAGCTGCGGTGAACTGCTACCGCCTGGCCCTCGCATCCCAGCCGGATGAACCGCTCGGGCTCTTCAACCTCAGTACGCATCTCCTTGCCGAGGGAGACTTCACGGCAGGATGGCGTGCCTATGAAGCCCGGTGGCTCACACAACAATTTTCCGCGTCGCGTCGGCCGTTCCAGCAGCCACCATGGCGCGGAGAAGACATCGCAGGCCTGCGCCTCTTCCTCTATGCCGAGCAGGGGCTCGGAGACACTCTCCAGTTCGCTCGCTACGCCCGGATGCTCGCGGATCTTGGTGCCGAGGTGATTCTCGAGGTCCAGCCTGCCGTCTTCGACACCCTGGGAACGCTTGACGGAGCCGCGCAGGTTATAGAGCAGGGAATGCCTCTCCCGGAATTCGACCTGCATTCCCCGCTCATGAGTGTTCCGAGCATTCTCCATCCGGACTGCGGCAATCCACCGGCGGGCGCGCCTTACGTGTCCGCAAACCATGAGACTGCAAACCAGTGGTCCCGACGCATGCAGGGCAATAAGCCGCGCGTCGGCCTGGTCTGGAGCGGCAATCCAAAACACTCCCGCGACCGGCTACGGTCTATCTCACTCTCCCGCTTTGAGGATCTCCTCCACCTGTCGGACATTACGTTCTACTCGCTGCAGAAAGGGCCCGCCGCCGCTGAGCTCGCCGAACTTTCACAGGACCGCCGACCGATCGATCTCGAGCATGATCTGCGCGACTTCACCGACACTGCCGCCGTGATCGCGAATCTCAATCTCGTCATTACGGTCGATACAGCCGTGGCTCATCTCGCCGGCGCGATGGGCAAGCCAGTCTGGATCCTTCTACCCCGCACCGCCGATTGGCGATGGCTCAAGGAACGCACCGACAGCCCGTGGTACCCCACCGCCCGCCTATTTCGCCAGGGAGAGTCAGGATGCTGGGATCAGGTTCTGGAGCAGGTTCATCAGGAGCTGGCGCTCACCTTCGCCAGGCACGGCAATACACCCATGAGCGGGAAGCCCTGCTTATCTCCGGAAGAGATTTTTTCGTGAAGAGCAGAAACAAAGACGAGTTTCAGCCGATAAGTATTTCGAGTGCGTTTCTTGAAAGGAAAGAAATGACGGCAGGGCCGACTGGAAAGCACGTTCCCCGGCTCCTCGTCGCGTGGGCGGTGCTCGTCATTCTTGTCGGCGCCGCGTTGACGTCCTTTCATCAGCCGTTTCGCACCCCGGATGAGAAGCTTCTCGTTCTCATGGCTGGTCCTGGTCGCGGCGGATGGCGAGCGATGCACGTCCTCTCAGGAGGATGCGGTTGCTCTCGACGCGTCATGCTGCACCTTCTGGAGCGCAAGAAGATGGACCATGTTGTGGAGCAGGTGCTCATGGTCGACGATCAAGTCCCTTACCTGCCCGACGTCGAGTCTCTTCTGGGCAAGCTACAAGATGCAGGTTTCCCGGTAAGACACATCGCGGCGGACCGTATTCCAGACGAAGCAGGGTTCAGCGGAGTTCCTCTCCTTGTGTTCGCCTCGCCCGAAGGCAGGGCAGCCTATGTCGGCGGCTATGGACCAGCCGGCGATCAGGATGCCGCAGTCTACGCAAACATCAGCGAAGGCAAGCCGCAGAAGTCACTCCAAGTCATCGGATGTGCGGTCGGAGGCAGGCTCCGGAGAGCGGTCGATCCGCTTCATCTCAAGTATTGAGCGGATTCCGCAGCAGACAGCTGAACCCAACAGGTTGCAGAAAGCGGCGAAGGAACGACGGTAACGACATGAGCGGCGACGTCACACAGTACCAACGTGCTTACACGAAGCGAGTAAACATCCTCGGATTCTGCTTCCTCACATTGCATCTCCCGGTACTGTGCGTTGTGGCGATGGTGCTTCATAGCAGCGTGCTCGTAACGGGCGGAGTGATGCTCCTTCTCCTGGCCGGGCCAGCCTTCGCCCTCCTCAACGACCCAACCTCGGATACCGGTGGCAACGTCCTCGCGGTCGCCGCGATGGGAGTCAGCGCGCTCGCCATTCACATTACTGGTGGCCTCATCGAGGCGCACTTCGAAATCTTCGTTCTGCTTTCGATGCTCGCGATCTTCGGTCGCATCGCGCCACCTCTCATCGCCGGTGGAACGATCGCCCTTCATCACCTTGTCTTCTGGCTCTGGCTGCCAACGAGTGTGTTCAACTACAAGGCCAGTTTCGATACCGTGATCCTGCACGCCGTCTACGTCGGCCTCGAGGTGATTCCGGCATGTTGGATCGCACGTCAGTTTGGCCGTTCCATCGAGGCGCAGGGAATCGTAATGGAGCATCTTGGAGCCGCGGCTGAGCAGATCGCGGGGGCGGCTGCCCAGGTCTCCGTGTCCAGCCAGTCGCTCGCTCGCGGAGCCACTCAACAGGCCGCGTCCATTCAGGAGACTTCGTCCTCCGCGCTCCAGATCAACACCATGGCCGGTCAGAATACGGTGAATTCCGCCTCGGCCGCCGAGATGGTCTCGCAGGCCGATGCCCGCTACGGCGCCACCGAGCAGTCACTCGCCGACATGCTCACCGCCATGGGAGACATCAACACCTCCAGCAAACAAATCTCGAAGATCATTAGCGTAATCGATCAGATCGCCTTCCAGACCAAGATCCTCGCGCTCAACGCCGCAGTCGAAGCCGCCCGCGCGGGAGAATCGGGACTCGGTTTCGCGGTCGTTGCCGATGAGGTGGGAAGCCTCGCCCAACGCAGTGCCCAGGCCGCTCGCGACACAGCGGTCCTCATCGAAGAGTCCATCCAGATCACCAACATCGGACTCAATAAGGTCAACCAGGTAGCCACAGAGATCCGTTCCATCACTACGGACTCTTCTCAGATCACGCGGCTCGTCAACGCCATCAATCTGGGTAGCCAGGAGCAGTCCAAGGGGGTCGACATGATCTCCCGCGCTCTTCATCAGATCGAAGAAATCACCCAAAGCAGCGCGGCAAGCTCCGAAGAGACTGCCGCCGCGGCCGAACAGCTTACTGCGCAGTCGCAGTCAATCAAGGAGATGGTCGCGCACCTCACCGAGCTCAGCGGTTCGGCGTCATCCGACATTTTCGCCGTTTAGCTCACCCGACAAACAGTTCTCCCGCACGTCGAAAACGTGCGGGTCATTGTCTTTGTTGTCATAGATGGTCGGGGCGAGAGGATTCGAACCTCCGACCCCCTGGTCCCGAACCAGGTGCGCTACCAGACTGCGCTACGCCCCGAACCGACTCATGTTGTCACAGGAGTTTGACGGCGCATGGTGCGTGTGGAATCTTCGGGAATCGGCAGGCATTTCAGCCCGCTCACTCACCGCACCGTCTCCATGAGTCTAGCAGAAAATGCTTCCTTCGCGGGGGCAGGGGAGTGCCATTGCGGTCCTTTGCCGGGACAGGAAGGCCGAATTGCTATACTTGAGTCATGACCTTCTGCGCTGAGCTCGGTTGTTGTTGCACGCAACCTCAGCATCGGCCGTGTCGACGCTCCTAGCGCCTGCTGCATCCGCCGCACTCCCCTGACATCCAATCCAAGAGTCTTATTTCCGCCGGCGTCATCCTGGCGCATCGATGAGACGGAGGGCACGTTGACCTACCAGACCGCCGAATTCGAACCTCTAACCGAGACTCTCGCGCCTGTACTTCAGGCTCCCGAGCGCCTCAACCATCTGCAGGCTCTTGAAGCGGAATCCATCGCGATCATGCGCGAGGCCGTCGCTGAATTTGCTCGGCCTGTCATGCTCTACTCCATCGGCAAGGATTCGAGCGTGATGCTCCGGCTCGCACAGAAGGCGTTCTTTCCCGGCAAGATCCCCTTTCCGCTGCTCCACATTGACACCAGCTACAAGTTCCCGGAGATGATCGCCTTCCGCGACGCGTACACGAAGGAGATCGGCGCCGACCTCGTCGTGCATCGCAACGAAGCCGCTATCGCGGGCGGGGCGAATCCATACGAGCTCGGAACGCAGAACTGCTGCGGCCTGCTGAAGACCCGCGCGCTTCTGGACGGCCTAGAAGCCGGCGGATACGATGCAGCCTTCGGTGGCGCTCGCCGCGACGAAGAAAAATCCCGCGCGAAGGAACGCGTCTACAGCTTCCGCGATTCTGCCGGCCAATGGGACCCCAAGAACCAGCGCCCCGAACTCTGGAGCCTCTACAACGCCCGCCTGCGCAAGGGCGAAAGCATCCGCGTCTTTCCGCTCTCCAACTGGACCGAGCTCGACATCTGGCTCTACCTCTACGCCGAGAAGATCCCGATCGTGCCGTTGTATTTTGCTCAGGACCGCCCCATCATCATGCGCGGCGGAGCCATGACCCTTTATCACGACGGCATGAAGCTCTTCCCCGGCGAGAAGATCTTCACGGAGAAGGTCCGCATGCGTTCCCTTGGCTGCTTGCCTTGTACGGGAGCCATGCGCAGCCAAGCCGACACCCTGCCCAAGATCATCGAAGAGCTCATGACCTTCCGCCGCAGTGAACGCGAGAACCGCGCCATCGACCACGACGAAGAAGGCAGCATGGAAGTCAAGAAGCGCGAAGGGTATTTCTAAATGGCAACGCACGTCGTCACACCTCAACCCGAAACTGCGCTTCGATCCGACGATCACTTTGAGCAGTTCCTCGCCGCTCACCTCGGGCAGCAGATGCTCCGTTTCACCACCGCTGGCAGCGTCGACGACGGTAAGTCGACCCTCATCGGCCGTCTTCTCCACGACACCAAGAGCGTCTACGAAGATCAGCTTGCCGCCGTTGCGAGCAGCCGCGTCAACCGCGCCTCGAACGGCCACGTCGACTTCTCCCTCCTTACCGATGGCCTCAAGGCCGAGCGCGAGCAGGGAATCACGATCGATGTCGCCTACCGCTACTTCTCGACCGCCAAGCGTAAGTTCATCATTGCCGATACCCCCGGGCATGAGCAGTACACCCGCAACATGGCCACCGGAGCCTCGACCGCTGACGTCGCCATTGTGCTCATCGACGCTCGTGCCTTCCTCCGCCTTGGCACGTTGCTGCCGCAGTCCCGCCGCCATACAACCATCGCAAGTCTTCTCGGTATTCCCCACGTTGTAGCTGCCGTCAACAAGATGGACATCGTCGACTACTCGGAAGAGACCTTCAAGGCGATCCAGGCCGAGTTTCTCGCTCTAGCCGAGCGCCTCCGCTTGACCTCGGTGGCGATGATCCCAGTGAGCGCTCTCGAAGGGGACAACGTGGTCGCCCCGAGCACGAATATGCCCTGGTACAAAGGGCCGACGCTGCTGCAGTACCTCGAAGACGTCCCACTCGGCACGACGACAAGCCAAGCGGAAGAAGATGCGGCTCCGTTGCGTTTTCCGGTCCAGTTAGTCCTGCGTCCTGACCTGAACTTTCGCGGGTTCTCTGGACAGGTCGCCCGTGGAGTCCTTCGGGCGGGGGAGCGTGTCATGGCTCTTCCGTCGCGCCGCGAATCCGTCGTCAAGCGCATCGTCACCTACGACGGCGACCTGACTGCAGCCTCCTATCCACAGAGTGTTACCGTCGAACTCGAAGACGAGATCGACCTCAGCCGAGGCGAGATGCTCGTCCAGGCAGGCTCCGAATCAGCCCTTCCGCACATCGGCAATCGCTTCCGCGCCATGGTTGTGTGGATGCATGAAGACCCACTCGTACCGGGCCGCACCTACATCGCCAAGCACACGACGCGCACCGTTAGAGCCACTGTCAAAGACCTTCGTTTCAAGGTCGACGTCGGCACTCTCGACCACGTCCCCTCCGAGAGCCTCGCGATGAACGAGGTCGCGGAGGTCGAATTCGAAACCAGCCTTCCTCTCTTCTTCGATTCCTACGCTGACTGCCGATGGACCGGCTCCCTTATCCTGATCGACGCCGTCACCAACGCCACGGTCGGCGCTGCCATGATCCTCGATGTCGTCGAAGCAGACACCGTTGTCGCCACAAGCGCCATCACCGCACGTCCGACACTCTGCCTCCTGCCCGGGCGGCCACTTGATGCCGAACGGCTCCTCGCCACCTTCATTGCTGGAGGCGAGCACGCCGTCCTCATCGACGATCCAGATATCCCGGACTCCGCCATCCCGGCCGTCGTCCGCGCCCTGCAGTTAGCCGGAGTCATCGCAATCACCGCCCGCCTTCTGGATCCCGAGATCGAAGCCGCCGCCCTCGCCATTGCCGGCACCGACGCCATGCGCCTCGATGAATCCGCCACCTCCGCCACCGAATCAAGTAACTGAGTCATAGAGAAGGAGAAAACCATGAGTCTCGTCGAATCCGTAGCCGAGTGGCTCGCCCCTATCGACTTTGAGGCCCTCACCGCCGAGCAGGTCGTCGAGCAGATACTCAATGACGCCGATGGAGCCCCAGTCTGCTTCACCAGCAGCTTCCAGACCGAAGACATGGTGGTCCTCGACCTCCTCCGCAAGCAAGTACCGAACGTCCCCGTCATCTTCCTCGAAACCGGCTACCACTTCCCGGAACTCATCGCTTACCGCGATCGCATGGCCCGCGAGTGGAACCTGAATCTCATCAACGCCATGCCTCTTCTCTCCCTCGAAGAGCACGAAGGCCAGTACGGCAAGCTTCACATCGTCCAGCCGACCAGTTGCTGCAACATGCGCAAGGTTGAGCCGCTCATGCGCTCGCTCGAGCCCTTCGACTGGTGGTTCACCGGCCTCCGCCGCGAGCAGAGCCCCACTCGCGCCAACCTCAAGAAGGTCGAAGACCACACCACCCCCACCGGCAAGAAGATGAAGAAGGTCTCGATCCTCGCCGACTGGAAATGGGCCGACGTCCTCGCCTACGCCGAGGCCAATAACATCCCCCGCCTCGAACTTTACGATCGTGGCTACACCAGCATCGGCTGCGAGCCCTGCACCGCCATCCCCGCCGCCGGAGCCGACCCACGCAGCGGACGCTGGGGTGGCAACAAGCTAGAGTGCGGCATCCACACCTTTTCCCAGAAGGAAGGCTAGGCTGAGCCCTGGCTGATCTCCTCGAGCTGCATCGCTTCCATCGCGAACGGCTCGGCCAGCACCACCTGGTTCCGCCCTGCACGCTTCGCGCGGTAGAGTGCCTCGTCTGACATTCTCAGGAGTGTCTCGGCAGTCCGTCCGTCTTGCGGAAACACTGCCACGCCGATCGAAACAGTCACCTGACCGTAAGCCGTGTCCGACGCCTTCCGCATCTCCGCGATCTTCTGCCGGATCACCTCAGCGCGCTCGTACGACCCAAGCGGGCTGCTGTCTGGAAGGATGATGGCAAACTCCTCGCCGCCATACCGGCAGACAATATCTTCGGTCCGTACGCTGGCTCGAAAGACCTCGGAGACCTGCTTCAACACCGAGTCACCCGCTCCATGGCCAAACAGGTCATTGAACTTCTTGAAGTGGTCGACATCGACCATCAGCACTGCGAGCGTATTCTGCCGTCGACGTGCCAGCGCAAGCTCCCGCTCCAGCGCAATCTGCATGAAGTGCCGATTGAAGAGCCCGGTGAGACCATCGCGAACCGACTGGTTTTCGAGCTTATTCCGCAGTTGCAGCGACGCCACCGCCATGCCCGTCAGCTCAACGAGCTGCCTTACCCCGTCGATCCTCTGCTCAACCAGCAACTCAGCGTCCTCAGTCCCGCACTCGATATGCAGTATCCCGATCGTCTCGCCGTGCGCCACCATCGGTATGCACAAGTAGCACGCGGGAGCCCCATGCAGGAAGTGGTCGCAATGTATCTCCGAGACCTTCGTCCTCCTCCATCTCAGCCTCCCGGACCTCAGCCCACAGCAAGCCTCCGTGGAAAATATCTCCGGCACCTCGCATCGTGTACCTCCTTCATTCCATTCCGATACTGTTTCTACAATGTGTCTCGAGTGATTGATCATGCACAGAGAACCGGAGGACCCTGGAAGTAACTGGGCCAGGCTCGTCGCTGCCGCCCGGTACACCTGCGCCAGATTCACGCAAAGCTGCAACTCATCGCGCGCGCTCGTCAGAAGTCGAGACTCACTCGCTCGGTCCTTCAGTGTCGTCACGCTCTTCGCCAACTCCTGGTTGACCAGCGCAGCCTCCCGCGCGATTTCCTTGCGCCTAAGCGCATCCCGCAGCAGAAGCCCAAACAGAATTGCAAGCGCCGCCAACGACAAACCTACAAAGGCAAGCTCCCCGGCAATCGAGACAAATGAGGTCTTTGCGGAGAGTTCGGTCCGCATCTTGAGGAGCCGGCGCTCCAACTCCGTCATCAGCCCAAGCGTCTTGCGGCACTCCAGAAGCTGATTCGCCGGTAGCTCCTTGTTCGATTGGAGTCTCTCCAGCGCACGGGTCAGGTTCACCTCGCACCCTTCCAGGCGCTCCACATTCGGGGTCTGATTCGGGTTATCGGAGACCAGGCTCCTGATATGCACCGTGGTGGTTTGCAAAAAGGCCAGGCTTCCGCGCGCCGTGTTCAACTGCTCTTCATCTTTCGTGAGCACATACAGTCGCGAGGCCGTGCCTACGCGCTCCGCCATCGACGAGGCACTCTGCAGCGAACTCAGCACATCCTGCGTGTGCTCGACCATGGAGGCGGCGGCGATTAAACTATTGCTGCTGCGATAGAGAAACACGCCCGCGCCAAGCGTGAACAGCATGGATCCAATCGCGGCCGCGACGATCAGCGCTACGGGGGAGTTCCGAAGAGAAAGCTTCCTGATCCACATGCGATCGACGCACCTCTTGCTCAAGCACTACAAGCCACGCCCAACGTCTTACCGAGGGACAAGGCTGCAAAGGAATTCACCTGCTCCATGACGCGGTACACATCACGTCCGGCACATTCTTATCAAGAGCGGTTCAATCCGCACTTCGTCACTAACCTGCGAAACGCTTTCTTGCTCTTGCATGGTTTATCGGTCGAGTCGTCGCCGACTCGAGCCGTTCTCACGGACAGAACCCGAAATGCGTCGCGTACGAACAACAAATGATTCCAAACTCTCTTTCGAGTGCATGCCCAGCATCGCCTCATCCCACGCTCCAGACCATCCCACTTTGGCTCACAGGGCAAACTTAAGTGTGATTTTCAGAAAGGGAGGTTCGGACAACTGCGATTGCTACTGACCTGGGAGACCAGCCGCGCGAAGGGGAGGGGGCACTATTTCTGCGTAAGTGTCACTCCGGCAGGAAGTGTCTTCGCGAAAGCCCTCACCTCTTCGCGCAGCACCGGTGTCCCGTCGGTCGTGCTGCTGTAGAAGCTCACGCATCCTTCGCCGATCGACACGGGAGGATCGGCTTCGCACATTCTTCCGAGCTCCGTCCACGAGTCGGGTACATCATCGAACCACTCCGGATACATCATCACAAGTGCCACCCCGCGCCGCTTCACGAATCGGTCTAACCACGCGGTCGTCTTATCGTCTTGCTGTGCCGCCTGGAGAGAGGCGAGCCCGTAGATATCCAGCACGTATGAGCCCGGCCGCCGCTCGAAGCTCACCAGCCCAAGATCGTTGACCGCATAGTCTCCACGATAGAAGCCGGTGACAAACCGGTGCATCTGGTACTGCTGCCGATAGATCCCGCTCGAAGCACCGACCGTCCTCGCCGTCCCGATCATGCTGAACGTCGCCGCACCCACCACAAGCGACACATGCCAGAAGCGGAACCCCTCACACCGCGCAAGCATGTGCATGCAGATCAGTGTCAGGAAGATTACCGCGTACACCTCATAGCGGTAGAGCCATCCGAATCTGCCGATCAGAAGTTGCAGTGCCGCCAGCATCGCCGACCCGCCGAGCACAAACCGCTGCGCCCGCGCGCGCGAGCGGATCGTCATGTAGGTCAGCACCAGAAAGAGCACGAGCACCGGATATCGCTCCGGGTCCTTCACCGCCTGCAGAACGCACGTTTCGAAGGCTATCCGTATTCGAACCCCAAGGTCCGAGACCTCCGACACATCTCCCTTGACCAGAACCGAAAGCGGCAGAGCAGGAAGTCCAAGCTGTTTTAGGAAAACGGAAAAGGCTATCAGTGGGGCCATCGCGAGTCCGCCCACAGCAAACGACGCCTTCCACCTTTTCATCCCCACAAGCCCAACACACACGGCGAGCGTCAGTGCCACATCCTCATACCGAACTATCGGCGCCACCACCGCGGCCGCGAGGCTCCAACCCGGAAGCTCCCCTCCATCCAGAACCTCCAGCAGACCCGATGCGCAGGCGATCGCCAGCATGACCTGTAGCGTATGTTCCATCCCAATGATGGTCAGGCTCGGAAGATCCGCAGCCAGCACGAGCGCCGCCCCTGTGATCGCCCTCTGCCACCACGCCATCCGCCATCCAGAAACGACACGCCCAAGCAAAAGTGCAGCAACGCAGCCGAACAAGAGATTCAATGCCAGCGGAACGAACACATGGACGGGAGTTTCGGCGAAGGGAACTAGAAGAAAGGGCCAGACGATGCTCGAAGACGGCGACGAAAACTCGCCCGCATTGATCCCATAATGCCCGTGCGCGAGGTTCTCCGCCATCGCCAGATGAATATAGGGATCATCCAGTGCATAGACGAAGTGCCCGTGAGTTGTGGCCAGCACCCCCGCCACGAGCACCACTACGAGGACCAAATAAAAGGCAACGGGAACCAGCGCAAGTCGTCGTTCGGACAGCGTCATAGGCAGGGCGCCACGGTCCACCTATCGTAACGCCCGCGGTCAGAAATGCCGCAGTGTCTCGCCGGTCTCTACCCCGGACAGAGGTTCCATCGGATCCCGCTGCGTTAGCAGGTCAGACCGGTCGATGCTCTTCTCGATCGACCGCGATACCAGGTCCCTGGACCCAAGCCCTATCGCGAGCGACAGCGTCAACACGATGCCGCCAAACAGGATGCCGAACGCCAGTTCGACGATCGTTCCGCCGATTTGGAGATGATCAAGAACCATCGCGCCGGTAAGCACGAGAACAAGCCACTTCACACCGCCCGAGAGGAAGCGCGCGTACTGAAGCTTCTGGTTTACGGCTCCAATGAGCACGGACCGCGCCAGGAACCGCGCAATGAGGTTCCCGACGACCAGCAGAAGAATCGCCCCGACCGAACGAGTCAGGTAAGGCAGAAATACATAGGGCGTCTGCGAGTCCGATGAGTACGAGGCGCTGAAAGCCGAGATCCCGATCACCAGCCCAAGCAGCACGCACCCCCAGAGTACGGTTCGCGAGGCCAGGAGGGTAGGCGAGTGCGAGGGAGACCAATCCGCAATCCCCGATGATTGGTTCGACGCCAGCCGGTCGTCGAATCGGACGGAGGTCAGTATCCGCTTCACGATCACGCTCAGCGCTAACCCGATCAGCGTCAACACAATGACAGCGAGCAGAAGCGCGAGGAAGCCCGGCAGAATACTGATCAGCAACGACAACACACGCAGGACCGACTGGTGCAGGGCATCGCCCATGTTGTGCCAGATCGACGGGCTCTCCGAATACATGGGCTGGAAATTCTGAAGGGGCTGGTCGGGTTGGAGTAGACGCATGGGTTTCTCCTCTTACTTGTCCACTGATGCAGGGACATTGCTTAAGTCAAAAATTCAAAGGTGGAGCGAGCGAAGGCTATCGCAGAAGCTACGGATTGAAGCGATCCGGCCACCGCCACCGCGACACAAGATACGGCTTGTCCGCCTCGAATGCTGCGGCTACCGACTCGATATGCCTCTCGGCCGCCGCCGCATCCGTCGCCTGCTGCACATGGGATGCGACCCAGGCTAGGTATAGTGGCGTCAACGCGCCCAGCAAATGTCCGCGATTGAGCGTCCGAAGCCGATACGCCAAAATGAAATCAAAGATAACCCGCGCCCAGAGCGCATCCGGCATGCGGAATGATGCAGCCGGCGTCACCGAGAGTCTCTTGAGCCCGAGCAGCGAGTTCGGCGGGAGTACAAGCGACCAGATCTCCATCAGGTTCGAATACCCGATACGGAAGCTCTCAAGCATAGGCGTGATATCCGGCGGCTGGTCGCCCGAGTGTTCCGGCGATTGCGGCAGCGTCGCCCGCGCCTGAGTCGTGCGAACTCTCTGCCACAAGGCCGCTTTCGCATCCGCATCCGCGAACAGCGATCCCGCCACTCTCGCCAACACCGTGTTCAGATCCGTTCCACCTGGCTGAGGAAGAGTCCGCACAACACCAGGCACCTCCGAGATGTTGAATCCCGCCGCGGCTGCCTCGGCCACCGGCCAGAGCAGAGCATCCGTCTGATTGATCGCCGTAAAACGCTGCGCCGCAGTCGCCAGTCTCTCGGCCATCCGGAGCGACAGCCCGAGGTCAATCGCCAGCGGAAACCGGGGCTTCGTCCCAAAGAGCGAGCGCGTTACCGGGTACAGGATCGCTGCATTCACCAAGGCATCGCGCGGGCCAACAACATAGCCGGGGCTGGCGAGGTCCGCCCCATTGTCCACCACGTCGACCATCGCCCGCAGGGTCTCCGGTGTGATCTTTCCGGATTCCGCTCCAAGCATCAGCACCGAAGTGGCGCCATGGTCCTTCGCGATTTTGTAAGCATTGAAGTAATCAGGAGCGGTCAGGACCCAGGAACTCGGCGAGTTCACGGTCGCGGTGTATGGAATGATGCGAAGGTTCTCGTTTTCCCTCCCGGTCGCACCGTAGCTCTCAGCCGTTGCGCCAGGTTTCTCTGCCTGATTGTCCGGAGAAGCATCCGGCGTCGCAACCAGCAACGTCTCCCGGGGGAAGGCGGCCGATAGGTTCGCAAGAGTGGCCTGCAACCCGTCATGATCGAGTGGAGAAAGACTAACGAGGAGCGAGCCCTGGGTCGTGGCAGCAGACGCACTCCCCGCCGGAGCATCGGAGGAGGTCGCGGATTGGGTGGTAAAGGTATCGGCTGTGGCCATCGGTGTGCAGCTTTCTTAATCTTCGACGAAGTTGGTTGAAGCGTCCCGGAAGCCCGGGTCTAGTGGGACAGCGCAAGGATACCCGCGAGCGGAATTCGAACCCAAGCCGGGCGGTTGTTCAATTCATACAGCAGTTCATACAAAGCCTTCTCGAGCAGGAAAGCCTCCAGCAGCTTCTGCGCCTGCACCGCATCAGGCATAAGCGCTGAGTTAGCGGAAATGCTAGTCTGCCACGCCTTCAGGAACTCGGTCGAGATCGCATTCTGCCAGAGCCGTGCCCACGGCTCGAGCGATCGTCCTCCACGTCCGGAATCGGGATGTCTCTGGCTGTAGGCCTCAAGCCCTGCGGCAGCGGCGTAGCTGAAGGAACGCAGCATGCCCGCGACATCCCGCAGCGGAGACTGCTTCGCCCGCCGCTCTTCGAGGGAACGTGCCGGCTCCCCTTCAAAGTCCAGGATGACCACATCGCCCTTGGCCCGAAGCACCTGCCCAAGGTGGTAGTCGCCATGAATGCGAATCCTCTGCCCCGAGAGCTCGGGAGATGTACCCGTAATTGCATGCGCCCGGGCAAACAGATCGATTCTGCGGCTCAGCACAAGTGCCGCCGCATCCGCCGTCAGATCCATCAGTCCTGACATTCCCCGCTTCAGCGCATCCAGGGTGTGATTGATCTGTGCATCAACCCGCCAAGCATCCCGTTCGAGATCTTTGGCAGTGAACGGCTCCGCCGCGAACGCCGGGTCATCGGTAGGAGTGGCAAGTGCAAGATGCATCTCCGCCGTCCGACGCCCAAGCTGGGCTGCCATCCCGAGATACATCCCGACATGCTCTCGCGCTTGGTGTGACATCTCAGCCGGTTCCGTCAGAGTTGCTGCCTTAACCTCTGCCGGAAGCGCGGCGGTAGCCGTCGCCTCAAAGTAACGGCCAAGCTCTTCAAGCGTGAACTCCCAACCATCGCCCTCGTTCTGAACGAGTCCCTGCAGCATGCCGATCGTGGTTGCCTCACCGTTCGGGCGCTTCAGAATAATCTCGCCTAGAAAGGGCGCGATCTGCGGGAAGTGAGCCACCTCCGTAAGGAAACGCCCAATCTCCGTATCCGGGTTCTCACCCGGCTGTAGCCTGCGGAACAGTTTAAGGATCAAAGACTTTCCATAAAGAATAGAAGTATTCGACTGCTCCGCAGATCCTGTCCGCGCGCCCAACTCGCCTTTCCCCCGCGCTTTTTCGAACGCGGACCCATGAGTCCCATTGATTGAGCCGTCAACCTCCAGCGAAGCCTTCGTCTTCGGGAAGACTTCATGGGGTCGCAAATGAACTGGCTCCCCCTTTGTCGCCGGTCCCGTCGTCGCCTCCTCTGGATGTCCGAGCAGCGCCTCTGCTTCTCCGGAGGAGAGCGCCTCGGTCGCCGTATGACCCGTGCTTGCTGCACTCAGCGTCGCAGCGACGTCCAGAGCCGCCAGCCCAACCGTGGTGAGAGGCTCGCTCCCGCTAGTTTCAATCAGCCGCAGCAGGCCCTGACGAAAATCCTCGCGCGTCGTCGCATCGTGCAGAAGCGCTGGCCCGACAGGCGTTGAAAAACTCGCCAGAATCGACCCTGGCGAATTTGTCCGGATTGCTTCAGCTTCAGCTCCGGTCGTAAAAGCAAGCGGAACCTGGTACAGATCCCACTCTCCGGCATTCACGGCCGAATCCTGGTGCTTCGATCCCTGGTAGCAGACTCTTAGGAAAAACAGCGCCCCGCCAAGCGTGCCTTTCGTCGGCGTGCTCACCATCGACACATCAAGCAAATGGCCTTCCGAATGGCTTGCCGGAGTTCGAAGCTCCGCCCAATCCACCACCGTTACCGACTCGATCGTCCGCGACTTCGCCCCGAACCATCTCTGCCTCGGGAGATATCCCGGAAGCGCCTTCTGCAGCAATTCGAGCCCGTGTCCCGCGATCAGCGCAGGCCAGCCTTTCGTCAGCAGGTCGAGCGCTGCCTCCTCGTTCTCGTCGATTGCATCCAGCGGCTGATCGACAGGCTCTTCTATCTTCACCGGGCCCGCCTGCAACTCCAGCCAAAGGAAGGAATAGGGCGCAATCGTCAGCGGATACGGCCCGCTCGTGATCGTCGGGAACGGCACATATCCAAGCATCTCCACCGGATGCATCCCGGCAAACCGCCCAAGGTCGAGCGAAACCGGTTGCGCGAAGCGCGAAAGGTTAGCGACACACAGTACCGTCTCCCTCGCCACCCCGCCGTCATAGTCCCGGATATACGCCAGGATTTTCCGGTTCTCCGGATGCAGGAACTCGAGCGTCCCCCGTCCAAACACCTGGAACAGCTTCCGCAGCGCGATCATATTGCGAGTCCAGTGCAGCAGCGACGACTGATCGCTCAGCTGCGCTTCCACGTTGATCGCCTGGTATCCCCAAATGGGGTCCATGATCACGGGGAAGTAGAGCCGCGCCGGAACCGCCGTCGAAAACCCAGCGTTCCGATCCGAGTTCCACTGCATGGGCGTGCGCACACCGTTCCGGTCGCCGAGATAGATGTTGTCGCCCATCCCGATCTCGTCGCCGTAGTACATGATCGGTGTACCGGGAAAGCTCAGCAGAAGCGAGTTCAGCAGCTCGATCCGTCGCCTGTTATTGTCGACAAGCGGAGCCAGCCGCCGCCGGATTCCGACATTGATCCTCATGCGCGGATCGGCCGAGTACGCAAGATACATATAGTCGCGTTCGTCGTCCGTCACCATCTCGAGCGTCAACTCGTCATGATTGCGAAGGAACAGCCCCCACTGGCAGTTCGCCGGGATATCCGGCGTCTGCGCCATGATGTCCGTAATCGGAAGGCGATCCTCCTGCCGTAGCGCCATATAGATGCGCGGCATCAGGGGAAAGTGGAACGCCATGTGGCACTCGTCGCCATCGCCAAAGTACGGCCGTACATCCGCCGGCCACATGTTTGCCTCGGCCAGAATCGTCCTGCCTTCGTACTCGGCATCGATGACGGCGCGAATCTCTTTGATCTTGACGTGCGTATCCGGCACGTTCTCGCAGTTCGTCCCATCCCGCTCGACAAGGTACGGAATTGCATCCAGCCGTAGCGCGTCCACGCCCATATCCAGCCAGAAGCGCATCGCCGTCAGAACTTCTTCCATCACGCGAGGATTGTCGAAGTTCAAGTCCGGCTGATGCGAAAAGAAGCGGTGCCAGTAGAACTGCTGCGCCGTCTCATCCCACGTCCAGTTCGACTTCTCCGTGTCGGTAAAGATGATGCGCACGCCCGGATACTTCTCCGCCGTATCTGACCACACGTACATTTCGCGCTCCGGCGAACCAGGTGGCGCAAGCCGAGCCGCTTGAAACCACGGGTGCACGTCGGAGGTGTGGTTGATGACCAGTTCGATCATGACCTGCATTCCACGCTGGTGCGCCGCGTCGAGAAAGAGCTTGAAATCGTTCAGAGTCCCATACGAGGGATTCACATCGACATAATTGGCAATGTCATACCCATCGTCGCGCAGCGGGGAAGGGAAGAACGGCAGCAGCCAGATGCAAGTTACCCCAAGATCCTGCAGGTAGTCGAGCCTCGAAAGCAGCCCTCCAAAGTCGCCGATGCCATCCCCGTTCGAGTCCATGAAGGCTCGCACGTGCAGTTCGTAGATGACCGCGTCCTTGAACCAAAGTGGATCGGTAGCGCTTCCGGCTTTCTTCACTCGTCGCAACTCCAGAGTTCTTCCAGCCACCTGCGCGGGCGCCAATAATCAGCTTGGTGCAAGTAGCCTTGCTAAGGGCACAACTTCATTCGTGCGATAGAGCCTTACCAAAACCGGGCTTCAAACCCTGAGGTATACATCCGCCCCAGGGTACTTCTCTCTGTCTGATGCAAGACTTCTAGGCCGGACTACCCTGCTTGGTCACGCGAAATACATGAGCCGGAAGCACCTCTGGCCGCAGCGCCACGTAGTTGCTCCGGTCCGCCCACTGATAGTGGTTCCCCGTCAGCAGATCTTCCACGTCGAAGCTCTGCCCATGCGGAATGTGCAGCGCCTTCAGGTCGAGGTCGATCCATCCCGCTTGCTCTTGGGAGTAGTCGAGGTTGATCGCGACGAGAATGACGTTCTCCTGGCCATCCTCACCCATATGTGTCTTGCTATAGCACAGGATGTTCGGGTTATCGGCCGGGTGGAACTGCAGGGAATCGTTGCTTTGCAGCGCGGGGTTCGTTCGCCGAATCTGGTTCACCTTCGTAATCAACGGGGCGATCGAGTGGCTCGCCTTCCGGTCCCAAACCCGAGCCTCATACTTCTCGCTATTCAGATACTCTTCGCTGACGGCCTTCGCCGGTGTGTTCTCGCCAAGCTCGTACGCCGGTCCGTAGATACCGTAGTTGGCGCCAAGCGTCGCCGCGAGGATCAGCCTCTGCATAAATGCGGGTCGTCCACCCTTCTGCAAAAAATCATGCAGGATATCGGGCGTGTTAGGCCACAGATTCGGCTGAAAGAAGTCGGTAACAGGAGGCTTGGTAATCTCTTCGAGATAAGCCTGCAGCTCCGCCTTCGTGTTCCGCCAGGTGAAGTAGGTGTACGACTGCGTGAACCCACCCTTCGCCAGCGAATACATCACATGGGGCCGTGTAAATGCCTCGGCCAGAAAAAGCACGTCCGGATGATCCTCGTGGATCGCCGCAATGCACCACTCCCAGAAGGGAAGCGCCTTGGTATGCGGATTATCCACGCGGAAGATCTTCACATCCCGATCCACCCAGAACTTGAACACCTGGTAGAGCTCTTCCCACAACCCCCGCCAGTCCACCGACTCGAAGTCCAGCGGATAAATATCCTGGTACTTCTTCGGCGGATTCTCCGCATACTGAATCGACCCATCCGGACGATGCTTGAACCACGTCGGATGATCGATCACCCACGGATGATCCGGCGAGGCCTGGAACGCAATATCCATCGCCACTTCCATGCCGTACTTGCGCGTCTCCTTCACAAGGTGAGCAAAGGTCGCAAGCGTCCCCAACTCTGGATGAATCGATTTGTGGCCCCCCTCGACTCCCGGACTCTTTGCCGCACCGATCGCCCACGGGCTTCCAGCGTCTCCCGGCTGCGCCACCACGTTATTGTTCGGCCCCTTGCGGTAAGCAACCCCGATCGGATGAACCGGAGGCATGTACAGCACATCGAAACCCATCGCCGCAATCTCCGGAAGCAGCGCCTCGACATCCGCAAACGTGCCACGGCGTGCGGGGTCGGTCGACGCCGAACGAGGAAACAACTCGTACCAGGTCGAGTAACGTGCTCGCTCCCGATCGACCCACAGCGGCAGCTCCCGCTCGAACTTCGTCGCCAGTGTTAAGTCCGGATACCGTGCCGCGAGTTCCATGATCTCTGGCGTAATTGGATTTTCGTAGAAACTAGCCTTCTGATCCGCCATCCACCGCAGCGACAGCACCACCTCGGTTAGGTGTCGTGCGTCCGGGCCCTTCGCCCGACCTGCGATTTCTTCCAGCAGAAGCGCACCGGTCTGCAAAGCCAACGGAATATCCTGCACGATCGCATTCGGATCTGGCTTATAGGGATCCGCCTGCGCCGCCAGCCTCTTCTTCAGATCCGAACACCAGGTGTCAAAGTGATCCACCCACCCCTGCACCGTGAACGACCACTTGCCGAGTTGATCGACCGTCCAGCCCGCCGACCACACGTCATTTCCCAGGTCGACCATCTTCACCGAACGCCATCGCCGCTCCGACTCATGTCGGTATAGCAAACGCGCTGCCACGTGATCGTGCCCGTCACCGAACACCGCAGCCGAAACTGTCACTACGTCGCCAACAATACGGCACGCCGGGTACCGTCCGCAGTCCACCTGCGGCGCGACCTGCTCAATGACGACCCTCTTACGACCCTCTACCGGTTTCATATCGTCCAGTTACCTGCGAACTTTCTTCGCGACATCGTGCGCATTTCGGTCAACACAAGGCATGTCCTGCATCCAACAGGCAGGGAGCCCACGAGGGACGAGAAAGAGAAATCTTCCAGAGAGTGCTCTTACATATGAACAGATGCAAGCCGGATGACCTCGGTTGTCGAAGGTTGACCGCTATCGCGATACTTGCATCCAACCCCCGAAGACGGCACCGCAATCTAAAGGGAAACAAGATCAGAGGCGCAGTGCCCGAAAGAAACGAAGCTCAGCAACTACCCTTGCACGCTGCACGGATTGAAGACTACTCCCTTTTGGCCGACGGAGAGACTGCCGCGGTTCTCTCTCGTGACGGATCGATCGACTGGCTTTGCTGGCCCAACTTTGCCTCCGGGGCCTGTTTCGCGGCCCTCCTCGGCACCAAGGACCACGGCTACTGGAAGATCGCCCCGAAAGCCGAGATCACCAGCTGTTCCCGGTCGTATCGGCTTGGCACCCTGATCGTCGAGACCACCTTCGCAACCGTCGAAGGCGTCATCATGCTCATCGACTTCATGCCGCCCGTTGACCCGAAGAGGAAGGGGCCGGCCTACTCGAGCATCGTTCGCGTGGTACGCGCCCTCCGCGGCACCGTCGATCTCAAAAGCGATCTCACGATCCGCTTCGACTATGGCCGAACCATTCCCTGGGTCACATGCGAGCCAGGTCATCATGGCCAGTCGGACATCCTTCATGCTATCGCCGGCTCGGACACAGTGATCCTCCGGAGCGGAGCCACCAACGGCGTCACTCTGCCAAATAAAGGAAAGGATCTCTCCACCGTCACCGAGTTCAGTCTGCCTGAAGGCGAGACGGCCTGGTTTATTCTCACCTACCTTTCTGCATTCGCCGACGCCCCGCCCCCCATCGACGTCGAGCGCGAGCTCCAGCGAACCGAATCCTTCTGGAAAGACTGGTCCTCAGTCAACACCTATCGCGGCGCCTACACCGCTATCGTCGAACGGTCTCTCCTCACTCTCAAAGCGCTCACCTACGCGCGTTCCGGTGGTATTGTCGCGGCTCCCACCGCTTCGCTACCCGAAAAGATCGGCGGCGAACGCAACTGGGATTACCGCTTCTGCTGGCTGCGCGATACCTCCTTCACCCTTCTCGTTCTCCTCGGCGCCGGTTATCAGGAGGAGGCGCGCGCATGGCGCCTGTGGCTCCTTCGCGCCATTGCCGGCTCGCCCTCGCAGATTCAGACCATGTACGGCATTAATGGCGATCGCCAAATCCCCGAATGGAATGCTTCTTGGCTGCCGGGATACGAGCACTCCCGACCAGTGAACATCGGAAACGGGGCTGTCGACCAGTTTCAGCTCGACGTCTTCGGTGAGGTCGCCGCAGCCCTATCGCGTATGCCCCAGGCCGAAGACGATCTCCGTATTCCGGCCGGAGCTCTTCACGCCCGTCTCACCGACCACGTCTGCGACATCTGGCGCGAGCCCGACGATGGCATCTGGGAGACACGCGGAGGCCGCAAGCACTTCACCTACTCCAAGGTTTCCGCATGGGCAGCCCTCGATCGCGCCATCAAACTCGCCGAACACGCCGATATCGGGGACTATCCGGACGTCGACCTTCCGCGCTGGCGCAGTCTCCGCGACGAGATCCACGCCGAGGTCTGTGAGCGCGCTTTCAGCAAGAAGCTCAACAGCTTTACCCAGTCCTACGACTCCGAAGAGTTGGACGCCTCCTGCCTGCGCCTCGTCATGGTCGGCTTCCTGCCGCCGGAAGACCCACGCATGATCGGCACTGTCGAGGCCATCGAGAAGAACCTCACCAGCGACGGCTTCGTGCTCCGCTACCGCACCGAAACCGGCGAAGACGGTCTCCCCGCCGGCGAAGGAGCCTTCCTCGCCTGCAGCTTCTGGCTCGTCAGTAACCTTCATCTGATCGGTCGTAAAGACGACGCCAAGGCTCTCTTCGAACGCCTCATCGCTCTAGCCAACGACGTGGGCCTGCTGAGCGAAGAGTACGACCCGCAGGCCAAACGCATGCTGGGAAACTTTCCCCAGGCCTTATCCCACATCGCCCTGGTCCACGCCGCCGTCACCATTGCCGATCAGTGGAAACCCCAGCATTGATCCAGGAAGACCCCGAACCTACCCCACCACTCCCAATCCGCTCCCACGGCTCGTATCTTTAACCGTAGATGCCCCCCACTCGCACCATGCCAGGCGGCCGTCTCCACCGAGCCGCACTTCCTCTCGGCCCGAACAATCTCCCGCTCTGCCGCTGGTGCGACCTTGAGATCTTGAATAAACGCCGCCGCACCTTCTGTTCGGACTACTGCGTTCACCAGTGGCGCCTGCGCACCGACCCTGGCTACCTCCGCGATCAGGTGTTCGCTCGGGACAGAGGCGTCTGCGCTCTCTGCCAGGCTGACACAATCGCCATCTATAACGCGCTCAGGCGCGCCCGAGGGCCGAATCGTAAAGCTGGCCTCTGCCTCTACGGCCTCGCCACCATCCACGCTCGCCGCTCCCTGTGGGATGCCGACCACATTCTCCCGGTCGCCGAAGGCGGTGGCCAATGCGACCTCGACAACCTCCGGACACTCTGCCTGCCCTGTCATCGCGAAGTCACCGCAAGCCTCCGCCTGCGTCGCCGCACCACTCACTCCACGGCAAGCCGGGCTCTTCCCTCGATTACTCTCCTTCGCAAACCCTGACTGAAAAAGAAGAAGGCCGCACCCAGAGGCACGGCCTTCTTCATCCCTCACGGCTAAGTTAGAAGTTGAATGTAGCCTGCAGCGTAATTCGTCGCACCGCCGACCCCGAAGCGAACGGTCCGCTCGCAATGTTGATCGACTGCCCGAACTTCGTGCTGCTCAACTGCCCGACTGGCGTTCCATACGGAATCACGTTGAAGATGTTCGAGCCTTGCGCACCGAACGTCAGGTTGTACTTGCGGCCGGAGTTGCCGCCACCACCACCAAACGGTCCGCCGCCACCACCGCCGCCACGTCCACCGCCTCCGCCACCACCACCCGGCCCGCCACGCCCGCCACCGCCCGGTCCGCCACGTCCACCGGGGCCAGGTCCGCCACCCTGGGCAGCCGCCGCTTCAGCAGCCTTCGCCGCATCCGTCTTCGGACCGAATCCGAACGTCCTCGCGATTCTCAGGTTGAACGTGAATACGCTCGGAGCGGTGCAGTAGTTGATCGGAATCGGGGTATACGACGCGCCCGTCGTCGGAATCGTGAAGCTGTTGGCATTCGTGCAGCTCGCCGTCGCTCCGGTCTTGAATGCCGGCCGATCGTTATAGACGGAGTCCCCGTTGATATCCGTTCCTGTCAGAATGTTGTAAGGCGCTCCACCCTGGAAGATCATGAACGGAGAGAGTGAGATCTTGTACTTCAGTGTGCCGTTCCCGCCAAGCACCGCGAAGTTCCTGCGGTTGAACGACGCACGCCCATAGTCCTGGCGCGGATTGTCAGGATTGCTCAGGAAGCTGGTCGCTCCGCCCGTGTCCGCGCTCGCAAAGCTTAGCGAATAGAACCCAAACACCGTGAAGTTCTTTCCGCGCAGGTTGATGTTCGACGTCAACTGATTCTGGTTGTACACGCCGCCTGAGGCGAACTGGTAATCGTAGTTTGTCGCCGTCGGCAGCGAGCGCGAGAAGAACTGATGCTGGCCTTCTGTGTGCAGGTAGTTCACCGAGACCGTCGCCGACCGTCCAAGCTGCTGATCTACGCCAGCCCCAAACTCCATGTTGTACGAACTGCGCAGATCCGGCGCCAATGTATAGATGTTGTTCTTCGAGACCACCGTCGCGCTCGCGCAGCTGGACGTCGCACCCGGCTGGCAGTTAGCCCCTGGGTTCAGCAACGTAGCCGTCACCTGGTTCGTTCCGTTGTTCTGCACCGTAGACAGGATATTTGCCAGCGTAAATCGGTCATAGAAGATACCGAATCCGCCGCGCAGTACCGTCACCGGGTTGCCCTTCTTGCGTGGAATGCCGAACGAGATCGAGACGCGCGGCGCAAGGTCATGCGCGCTGCTGATCTTCGTCTGAGCTTCATATCGCAACCCATAACTGATCGAGAGGTTCGACCTCGGCTTCCAATCATCCTCGAGGTACAGTCCCACGTCGGTGCTATTCGTATTGATGGTCGGCTGGTTGATCGTCGTAATGTTGTACTGACTGGCCAATCCGCACTGATACGACGAGTAGTAGCTCCCGCCGTTTGCCGTCAGGTTTGCGGACGAGCAGATGTCCGTGCTGTTCGCGCACGTCTTCGTCGCCGCAGTCGATCCCTGCGTCACGCAAGGGTCGAGCAGGAAGCTATAAGTGAAGGTTCCATTCGAGCCCGCGTTCGAGGTCAGAGTTTCGCTGTTGTAGCGCACACGACCGCCGAACCGGATGAAGTTCTTCGCCAGCGCGATCGATGTGTAATTCTGCCCCTCGATATGGCTTCCCGTCGAGTTCGACGTTCCCAGGCTCGAGCCACCGCCTGCAAAGTTACCCTGCACCGTGAGGTTAGGCAGCGTCGATACCGGAGACTGGTTCGTTGTCGTGTGCTGATACTCGAATCGCGTCTCGTTCACGATCTTGGGGCTCACGATCTGCGAGTCGCTGATCTGCAGCGTCGACTCCGAACTCCCGTCGTTATACGCCGTGCTCGGTAGGGAAGTCGTGCCAAGCCCATCGTTCATCGTTTGGTTCTCTTCGTACTGATACCGGGCGGTTAGCGTGTTCTTCTCGCTCAACGCAAGGTCGATACGCGGGCTGATGTCCCAACGCGTCTTCGGTTGAAAGATCGCGCGCGCCGTTGTTGGATATCCAGTTGGAATCGCTGAGCAGGTCAGATCGCCCGGATTGCAAAGCGTCGTCGATGTCGCGGAAGAGGCATAGAAGCTCGTCGGATTCACGATCGCGTTGTCCTGGATCTGACGCCGCGAGCCCGAGAGCGTGAACGAAGCCTTATGACTCACCGGTCCCGTCAGCGACCCAAGAAAGAAGATCGTGTGATACGGACTCGCCACGTTCGTCGCTCCAAGGAACGGGTTCGACGTGTTGAAATTGTTGTCGTTGCCCTGGATGCTCGCGTTCCCGTGAAACTTATCCGTACCCGGCTTGGTGAACACCTCAACCCTGCCGAAGCCGATCTTGTCGTACTGTGCCGAGAACGGATTCTGGTTCACTCGAATCTCGCGAATTGACGACTTCGGTGGAAGCTGCCCACCCGTGAATCCGTCCACGTAAATCTGACCGCCATTCGGTCCCGCCGCGGGACCAGCCAGCGCCGTCAACTCGGAAGACAGTTCATCCGGATCGTCCGACAGCGCTTCCAGATCCTTGCCCTTAATCGTCGTCGAACTCGCATTCGAGTCCGCATCGACCGACACCTGCGCGGTATTTGCCGTCACCTGCACTACCTGCGACTGTTCCTGCAGGGTCATCTTGATGTCCTGCGTCAATGCTTGGCCTGCCGAAATCCGTAGCCCGAGCTTGGCAAAGGTGCCGAAACCCGTCGCCGTCACCGTCAGCGAATACGTCCCCGCCGGAACCGCCTTGAACGTATAGGTGCCGTCGCTCTGTGACGTCGACGTCAGCGCTTTGCCGCTGGTCGGCGTCAGGGTCACGACCGCTCCCGGAATCAACGCATCGTCTGGATCGACCACGTTCCCGTGTACGGTCGCGCCAGTCTGTTGGGCGTTCGCGCCGGGAGGCGCGAGAAACGGCGCCAGGATCATTAGAAGGCAAAGCATAAGGGTCGCGCGCAATCGAAAGGACATCCAATCTCCTGAAAAATCGTCAAAGTGTCTAAAAGTCTGCATGCCGCCGGTTAAGTGCGGCTGAACCGCCGTTACCGCCCGCCACCACCACCGCCGCCGCCTTCCGGCGCACCGCCCATGCTCCAAGGCGAGAGTGTCATCGCCGGGCTTCCGCTCGGAGTCGCCGCAAGAATCGGCTCAACCCCAGACAACATTGTCACCGCCGTCACCGAACCGGCTCCCGGCTGTGTCTGCGAGGCGACGATCATCACGGCATCGCCCGCTTTCAGGTCCGCCAGCTTCCCATCAGGAAGACGCGCCAGCATCTGCGAAAGATCCATCCCGGCGGAGCGTCCACCGCCAGAGCTGCCCGGTCCGTCCTCGCCGCCCGGACGCCGCCCGCCCTCTCCGCCCGCACCCGACGGTGCACCCGCCGAAGCCGAAGCTGGAGCTGCACCGCCGGGCTTGGCATCGCCACCGGCGCCTGCGGCCTTCGCCCGTGCTGCAAACCGAGCGGCGGCCTCCGGCGGAAGCTTCTTCACCTCGGAGTTGGCCGTGACCTTCACGACGACCGTCCTCTTCGTCGCCAGGTCCTTGATCGTCACGGTCCCAGCCGCACCGTCGATCGACGCTACCGTCCCTGCAATGTTGCGGAAGCTTCCGCTTACAACCTCTTCTGCCTGGATCGACGTCCCATCTTCGGATTTTGCGCCCCGCACTCTCACCTGGTCGCCCGGCTGGACTTGCGCCATGGTGCCAAGCTGCGCGTCTTCAAACTTCACCGAGTCGCCGGCGTACCGGCGAAATACCGTGGTGCCGCTCGTCATCACCTGCGTCTTCTTCGCGCCGTTCGAAACGGTGATCGTCCCGGTCCCCGCATCCACCGCGCTCACCAATCCACCCGACCCGCGCTTCTGCCAGTCCGCCTGTTCCGCCGCATGCTTCTCCGCGATATCGGTCGACTTCATGACGATCACACGCGACACCGTCATTGTATCCGGAGTGTCGCCGGCCTTACCCGTCACCAGAACCTTGTCCCCAACCGCGACATCCGTCACCTGAATCGTGGTCGCATCCTTAAGATCTTTGCTTCCGGGCGCAACCTGCAGAACCCGCACCTTATCGGATAGCGTCACTGCAACATCTTTGCCTGCGTCGGTCGAAAGCGTCAGGCTGCTTCCCGTAACAGCCTTTACCGTCCCACGCTGAGAGCTCGCTGTGGCCGCCGGTGCAGCGGCAGGGGTCTGCGCTCGAGCCGAGGCCAGAAACGCTCCCGGCGATAGAAGTGCCGCACCCAGCAGGAGAGAAGGAAGGAAGGAAAAGCAGCTAACCCGTTCCGTAGAGGCATAGAGAGCAGGCGCAGGGAGAGTGTCGTGGCACACGGGCAACATGTTGTATTCCTCGGAACGTACAGACGACGGATAAACCGTTCAAGATGCAGGCAACTCGCGGCGGTCATACTCTGCCGAGCCTGCAAGTGATACGAACCAGACACCTAAAAGTTTCTCGCCCAAGCAAAATTCGGACGGAAAACCACCCGTCCCAATCTTGAAATTCAGGCGCTTAGGCCTTCCGCCCTAGTCGATCGACTCGTACTCAGCCGAGAGGATGGCGAATCCATCGGCAGCGACTTCTACCTTCCCATCCACCGTACAAAGGCCCTCGATCGTGCTCAGCACCACGCGCGCGTCTTCCATCGCGCCAAACGTTGCCGGCTCGTTCCCCAGGTTGCAGATCACCGCGATCAGCCCGCGTCGCATCTCCAGCCAGCGCTTCTCCTCGCTGTACCGGATTTCGACATGGTTCTTGTCACCATCGTTCAGAGACTGAGAATGCCTCCGCAGCTTGATCAGCGCGCAGAACCACTCCAGCATCTCCGCGTGCTTGCCCTCATGCACCTCGCTCCAGTCCAGCTTCGACCTCTGGAACGTCTCCACCTTCTCCGGATCCGCGATCTCCTCATTGGCGAACCCGAACGCTGCGAACTCCTTCTTGCGCCCTTCGGAGACCGCCTTCGCCATCACCTCGTCTTCATGATCGGCAAAGTAGAGATACGGTGTCGAAGCCGCAAACTCTTCCCCCTGGAACAGCATCGGGATAAATGGAGCCGTCAGTAAAAGCCCCGCCGCCATCTTCGCCCGCTTCATTCCGACGAGATGCTCAAGCCGTTCGCCCTTCGCACGGTTCCCAATCTGATCGTGATTCTGAATAAAGCTGATGAAGTGATGCGCCGAAAGCCCGTCCACTGGTCGCCCGTGGGAACGGTTCCGATACCGTGAGTACCCGCCATCGAATACGAAGATCCGCGTAAGCGCCTTCACCAGCTTCTCGAACGATCCGAAGTCGCTGTAGTACCCGGCACCCTCCGGCTCCATATGCATCAGCGTGAACAGCGCATGGTGAAAGTCATCGCTCCATTGCGCATCGATTCCGAAGCCGCCAGCCTCGATCGGCTTCACGATCTTCGGATCGTTCAAATCGCTTTCCGCGATCAGGATCAGCTTCCGCTGCAGTGTCGCCCCAAGCGTCTCGACCTCTGCCGAAAGCTGTTCCAGGAAGTGCACCGCCGACCGGTCCATGAACTCGTGAATTGCATCCAGCCGCAGACCGTCGATGTGGTAATCCCGCATCCACATCAGAGCGTTATCGCAGAAGAAGCGCCGCACCTCGTCGCTGCCCGCCTCTTCGAAATTGACCGCGTCGCCCCATGGCGTCCGGTGCCGATCCGTCACGTATGGGCCAAACTTCCCGGTGTAATTCCCCGTAGGCCCAAAGTGGTTGTAGACCACGTCCAGGATCACCGCCAACCCCGTCGCATGTGCCGCGTCGACAAACCGCTTCAGCCCATCCGGCCCGCCATAATTATCCTGCACCGCGTATAGCGCAACCCCGTCGTAGCCCCAACCCTGCGCCCCGGGAAACGAGTTCACCGGCATGATCTCGATGTGCGTCACCCCGAGGTCCCTCAGGTATCCGAGCCTTTCAATCGCCGCATCGAACGTCCCGCCCTCGGTAAACGTCCCGATATGCAACTCGTACAAAATTGCGCCCCCGAATGGGGGCCCGTACCAGTCCCTATCCTTCCACGCAAAGGCATGCTGGTCATAGACTCGCGAGGTCCCATGCACCCCATGCGGCTGCCACAGGCTCCGCGGATCCGGGTACGGCGTCGTGTCGTCGTCGAGCAGGAACCCGTAGTCGGTCCCGTTACCCGCCATCTGCACCTTCGCCTTCCACCACCCTTTCGCGTCCGGTCCAACCATCTCCACCGTCTGATCGGCCATCTTTACCGCGATCTTCTTCGGCTTGGGTGCCCACACTTTGAACTCATGCATGCTTCTTCTGCTCCTGTCCGCCTGCCACGTCCAGGCCCTCCAAAGTAAGTAAAGCTACAGGAAACTGATGCAGGAGCTGCTCGATCGGAACCTCACCCCCGGCAAGAATCTCCCCTGTAACCCGGTTCCGCCAATCGCCCTTCGGCAGCGTTACGGTCGTCCCATCCCAGTTCCCAAGACTCACCGTCAACCTCGGAGCCACCGTCACCACCCTCCCGCCACGCCGATACGCAATCGCATGATCTGCCTTCGGCCCGGTCGCCGTCAGCGCGACATATTCCGCTTCCGGTCCAAACCACTCCGGCTTCTCACGTCGCAGGTGCAGCGCACCCCGGATTAGCGCCATCTTCGGCAGCCCATCCTCCATCCGGTCCATGATCTCCCTTGGCGTGAGCAAGGGAATCTCCTTCAACAGCTTCCGCCTCAGGTCATAATCCACCGGTCTCCGGTTATCCGGATCCACGAGGCTGTGATCCCAGATCTCCGATCCCTGATACAGGTCCGGAACCCCAGGCGACGTGTACTTCAGCAGCGTCTGCGTCAGCGAGTTCATCCGTCCCGCCCGGTTGATCCCTGTGACGAAGCTCTCCATCGCCCGCATAAACACCATGTCGTCCAGCACGCTCTCCATGAATTTGTTGAGCGCGTCCTCGAACTCCTGGTTGTTCGCCACCCATGAGGTCTTCTGCTTCGCCTCCCGCATCGCCTTTTGCATGTACTGCTTCGCCCGTTCCAGCGACAGAGGCCACGCCCCAATCAGCGTTTGGTAGAAGAAGTACTCCGAGTTCCGATCCGGTAGCCCATTTGTCTTGTACTTGTCATTCGCAATCGTCCACCGCTCGACTGTGGCTCCGAACTCCTCCGGAATCTCCGACAGAACGGCCAGCCGCGCCCGCACATCGTCGGCCCGCTTCGTATCATGCGTCGAAAGTGTCACCATCGTCGCCGGATGCGTCGCCTGCATCTTCTCAGAGTACGCATGAAACTCCGCGACGCTGTAACCATTGCGCCCCGGATCTCCACCAACCTCGCACATCCCAGTCAGCCGGTTGTAACAATAGAACGCCGTATCTTCAACACCCTTCGCCATCACCGGGCTCGTGAACTGCTGAAACCGCAGTACAAACTCGCTCTCCAGCTTCCCCGTTACCTTCAGCGTCAGCACATCGCCGATGAAGTCGAACAGCCCTCCGCCGATCTCCGGCTTGTTGTCCTTCGCACACTTGACGGCCAGTTCCACGACTTCACAGTCCTCGTCCGTCATCTCGCCGCGCTCTGGCACGACATACGTTCGATAAACCGAGAAGCACGACGCCACCTCACGGAGCGCCCGCCGTATCTCCGTCCGTGTTGAGTCTCGATGATCCCGATTCTGTTCACACACATCCACAAAGAGGCTTGTCAGTCGATTCACATCCGATCCCAGCGCCTCCTGCGTCACGGCAATCTTCTTATCATGAGCGATGGTAGGAAAGTCCGTCGGCTCACCCGTAAAGCGGGCATAGATGTCGTTCAGCTTCGCCATCCCCACCGGATCGAGCAGCACGCCCGCCGCCACGTTCAGGAAGTCGTACCCGCTGGTCCCTTGAATGGGCCAGTTCTCCCGCAGAAATTCACCCGGCTCAAGAATCTTCTCCCCGATAATCCAGGCGTTCGGAGCCGCGTTCCGCAGTCTCTTGAAATACTCCAGCGGGTCCCTTAGCCCATCCGGATGATCCACCCGGATCCCGTCCAGCACTCCTTGCCGCAACCACTTCACCAGCAGCTCATGTGTCTCGTCGAACACATAGTCGAGCTCCACCCGCAGCCCGATCAGCGTATTCACATCGAAGAACCGCCGGTACCCCAACTGCTGATCCGCCGTCTTCCAGTACGCCAGCCGGTAGTTCTGCTGGTTCAAGAAATCGTCGAGCCCATCCAGATTCTGGTTCAGCTCGTTCATCGACCGGTCAATACCCTCGCACACCCCCGGCTGCTCCGCGCACAGCCTCTTCAGCAGATCGTTCAGCACGACCTTGTCCCGGTTCCGGTCCAGAATCCTCCGGCGATCCGCGAATGCAGGCACCGGAAGCCGCCCATAAGAGGCCGAGATAAAGTTCAACTCGTCCGACTTCGCGTACTCCGCCGCCTTCGTCAGGAACGCTGGCAGGGAATTCGGAGCCACCGGCAGCCTCTGGCCCGCGCACTCCACAAAAAAGCAGTTCCCCCGCCGCGTCACCCGAATTTCCCCTGCGCTCAACACCACGCCATACTGGTCCCCCAGGATCGGCACCAGCACCTTATCCCGAAGCCGTTCTTCCTGCGGATTCCAGTCGATATCAAAGAATGAGGCGTAACGACTCGTCGACCCGTTCTCGATGACATCCCACCAAAGGTGGTTCTCCTGCCCAAGCGACATGTGGTTTGGCACGATGTCCAGTACCTGCCCCAGGCCGTTGTCGCCCAGCGCCTTGCACAGCCGCGTATGCCCAGCGGCGCCGCCAAGTTCTTCATTCACATGACGATGATCGACAACATCGTACCCATGCATACTCCCCGGAGCAGCCTGCAGGTATGGCGAGCAGTAAGCATGAGAGATCCCGAGCGCGCTCAGATATTCCGCGATAGCAGCAGCATCATCGAAGGTGAAGCCCTTGTGGAGCTGCAGCCTGTAGGTAGAAAAAGGGACACGGGTCATCGAGCTCGCTTCCGTTTTGGGGGACAGGTCTCCCTGCCCAGGCGGATCGCAAAAGTGCGTCAGGTCGAGCCCCCGGCCTAAGCCGTCGCGCTCACCTGAAATTACGGGTTCTGTCGTTAGAGTCCCAACCCGCCCCCACGGTTGTACCTCGCATCCAACCCCGTCCCCGCGCCTGCGAACCCACCCTGCTCAAGGGCACAGCTTCAGCAGTGCCTAAAGACCCGCCACGAACGGCCTCTACCCCCGGGGATGCGCCGCTACTCCACCGGCCCTACCCGTCCATGCCTCACATAGTCTCCCAACTTCACCCCGACCTGCGACAACTCCATCCGAAAGTCACTTACCCGCCCGAAGGGCGCAAACGTCACCGTCGTCCCCGGACAAAGCGCATTCACCCTCGGAGCCTGGTTCGGCCCTGCACCTCTCGTCTGAAACCTAAGTCCCATCGGCAAAACCGGGTCCAGCACGATCGGCAGATGCTGCACACCCGCAAGCGCCGCCAACCCCGGGGTCCCTGTCTGCTCTGTCGTCGCTGGCGAATCGAGCCCACACGGTGTCTGTATCACTGGAGCAGAGATCAGCGTCAGCTCCGGCCCCGGCATAGGATACCGGCAGACCGGCAGCATAAACTGCTCCGGCAAGAACGAGCACACCCCACCGCCCGGCGTGCGGTATCCATCCATTCTTGAAACCACCGCCTCCGGCATCCCCTTCCGTAACTCTGACACAGCCATCGTCAGCGTCACCGTCATCGGAGCCACACCAACCTTCGCGAACGCCGAATGCGGCATCACCACGCCGAAATAGGCAGGGCCGTTCTCGACCATCCCTGGAAAGATCTGCCACGTCGAATCCCAGCGAAAACCATCTGCTCCCTCCAGCCGCATCTGGATCGCCTTGCCCTCCAGCTCCATCTCCGCAGGAACTCCGGATACCGTCACCGGCAGAAGAAGAAACACATTTCCCCGCATCAGGAACGGCGCACCCACACCCGGCTGTCCATGCGCAGGATCCATATTGAAGCTCATCTGCGGATGGACATCTGCCGCGGCCGTTATCTCGGGATAAGCGTGCCGGAACAACAACCCTGCCGGCCCCAGGAGCACGAGCACACACGCCATGAGAGCGGTTCCCGCCAGCATCCATCTCGACTCCACCGTGCGCCGTCTCCTGTACTGGAATGCAATAATTCCGCTGATCAAGACAGCCGCCAGTCCGGCGACAAACTTTGAAACGTACGGCGGCGTTTCCTGGAACGCGCTCAACTGCGCCGTACCCGTCCCGAGTAGCAGCAAGTAAAGAAAGCTCCCCAGAAGCGTCAGAGCCATCTTCCCAAATCCGGAGGTCACTGCCGCGTTCGCCATCAGCGGAAGAAACACGATCCCCACCGTCAAGCCCAGGCTCTTCAGCAGACCCGGAATTCCGGCAACCACTGCAAGCCCCGCATGGTGCAGCAGGTACATCTGCATCACCAAGAGCGGCAGCCATACAAACACCGCAAGGAACAGCACCTTCGCCCCCAGCAGCGTCTCCCACCTATACGGTCGCGTCAGCCAGAACTGCCGGTCCCCCACCAGCGACTCGTCATGCACCAACCGAGACACGAGAATCACCCATGCCGTCGGCAGGAGCACATGCAGCGCCATCCCAATCAACTGCGTGGTCTGATCCATGCTCCCTGGACCTCCCGTCCAGGTCTTCGGCATCACCCAGCCGAACGCGATCAGCATCGCCAGATGGTTCGCGATCTCCGGATAAAGGTGCCACGCATCCTTCTTCAGGATGTGCAGAATCTGTGCGGGTGCGGTCATGCGCGGCTCCTGTCTGCCTTGTCGCTCTTGTCTGTTTTCTGCGTCCGCTTGTTCCGCCGCTCTTCGAGAGCCGCCATATCCACCGGCCCGCGCCCAGACCGTGCCAGCGCCAGGAAGATCGTCCGCAGCGTCATTGGCTCCATCTCCACCCCAACCGCCTGCGGGAAAACCGCCGCGATCTGCTCCTCCACCGGCTCCGTATCGGCCTGGCTATGGACAAAGCGCGCCACCGACGGAGCCGTCTCCAGCAGAACCCACGAAGCCGGAGCCGCCGCGTCAGAAGCCGCCCCATCCCCAAGCGTCACCGTAACCTCGCGGAATCGCGCGATCAGCGTAGCCATCTCTTCCGCGAACACAAGTTTCCCTTGGTGCAGATACCCAACATGTGTCGCGAAGGACTCGATCTCCGCCAGGTCATGCGAAGAGATCAGGATCGTCGTCGGCGCTGTCCGCTCCGCCGCCGTATCCACCTCGACTTCCTCCAGCAGCGCCTCGATCAACTCGTCCCGCACCAGCGGATCCAACCCCGAGAACGGCTCATCCAGCACGATCAGCGAGGGCCGGAACGCAAGCACGCTCGCCAGCGCCGCCTTCATCAGCATCCCCCGCGAAAGATGCTTCAGCTTCCGGTCGAGCGGCAAATCCAGCACCCGGACCAGGTCCGCATCGTCCCACTCCGGATAAAACGGTTGCAGATAATCGAGGTATTGCCGCACCGTCATCCACTCCGGCAGCTCCTGGTTCTCCGACACATACCCGATCCGCGTGAACGCCTCCCCGGTAAGCCCTGTCGAATTTTCCCCCAGCACCGTCGCCGACCCCGCCGAAGGTTGAAGAATATTCATCAGCAGCTTGATGAGCGTCGTCTTCCCCGCGCCGTTATGCCCCACCAGCGCAAACACCGCACCCATCGGCACCGAAAGGGAAGTAGGCTGCAAAGCCTGCGTCCGCCCGTACCCCTTCGCCAACCCGACGGTCTCAATCGCAAATCCAGCCATCACCCCTCCTTTGCCGTTACCGCCAAAACCGTCCGGGCACCCCATCCTCACCGACAGCTTCACCTCGGTGAGGGTGGGAACGTAAACGTCCGCAGTCCTCGCCCCTGCCGTTGCCTGTCCTCGACGTCATCCTGAACGCAGTGAAGGACCCCTGTGTTCCGTCGCCCCGCCCATCACTCCTTCACCTTCAACCTCTCCCAATGCCCTTCCACCGCCTCCACCACCTCGCCCAGCGAAATCCCCAGCTTCTTCGCTCCCACCACAAGCACCTCAATCTCTTCATCCAGCAGACGAGCCCGCTCCCGCCGCGTCGAATCCGGCATCACCGCCACCACGTTCCCGATCCCCGGTCGCGTCTCCAGCAACCCCTCCGTCACCAGTTGCGACACGATCTTGTGCGCCGTATTCGGGTTGATCTTCAGCTCCCGCGACAGCGCCCGTACCGAAGGAAACGGATCCCCTGGCTTCAGTTGTCCCGAGATCATCGCCTTCCGCGCCGCGTACACGGTCTGCTCGAAGATCGAAGCACCAGCCCGAAACTGAACCCGGAAGGGAATCATGGCCGTACTATGACACGTGATACACGCAGTGCGCAACTCGGCTCGGATACCCACATTCCCACACCCCCAACCCCTTGCGCTCTCCCGCCCGCAAGCCTAGCCTCAAACATGCGCCGCGAAGCGTGTCTATTCCTCGAACGGGGACGCACCCAAAAGCACGTTCCACAGAACATTTCCAGGGAATTTCCCCGCAAGCATAAGGAAAACCCGCGTTCTACCGTATCTGCAACGACAACACAAGATGTAGACTTAAACCTGTTGACATCCCCCATTAGGGGCAGTAACGTCACGTTTACAAGGCATGCGGAGAAACCCCGGCCTGCCAATCGAGGACCTTTTACTTTCACCCAGCCGCCCACCGGGCCAGGCGCAACTCCCCACGCCTGGCAGACGCCGGAGCAGCAACTTTGGGGCATTTCACCGGGCCGATCCCTGACCCCGCAGCCCAGACCTTAGCACCAGACATCCGTAGCCGACCCCCGTACCAGGAAAGAGAGATCCACCCTCATGGCCCCGATCCAAAACCTCACCGCCGCCCCCGCAGCTATCAAGCCTGAGACGAAGAAGTCCAAATCGGCCCCCGGCCTCGCCTTCACCCGCCACTTCACAACCCCCGGCGTCTCCCCCTACGACCAGGTCACCTGGGAAAAGCGTGACGCCGTCATCCAGGACTGGAAGGGCAAGCTCATCTTCGAGCAGAAGGCCGTCGAAGTCCCCGCCGACTGGTCCATGACCGCGACCAACATCGTCGCCTCCAAGTACCTCCACGGCCTCAACGGCTCCCAGGAACGCGAGTCCGGCGTCCGCGCCCTCATCACCCGCGTCGCCGAGTCCATCCGCGACTGGGGCATCCGTGACGGCTTCTTCAAGACCCCCGAAGACGCCGAGATCTTCTACGCCGAACTCGCCCACCTTCTCCTCAACCAGAAGGTCGCCTTCAACTCCCCCGTCTGGTTCAACGTAGGCTGCGACCGCCTCGAGCCCAACTCCGACGCCCAGAACTGGCACTGGAACCCCCACTCCTGCGCCATCGAGTTCTCCGTCACCGGCTACTCCAAGCCCCAGTGCTCGGCCTGCTTCATCAACTCTGTCCAGGACTCCCTCGATAGCATCCTCACCCTCGCCAAGACCGAGGGCATGCTCTTCAAGTGGGGCTCCGGAGCCGGTTCGAACCTCTCCTCGATCCGTGGCTCGATGGAGACCCTCTCCGGCGGCGGAACCGCCTCCGGCCCGCTCTCCTTCATGCGCGGCTTCGATGCCTTCGCCGGCGTCATCAAGTCCGGCGGCAAGACCCGCCGCGCCGCCAAGATGGTCGTCCTCAACATCGACCACCCGGACATCGAAGACTTCATCGAGTGCAAGGTCAAGGAAGAAGAGAAGGCGTGGCATCTCGTCCAGGCCGGCTACGACGGCTCCGGTCCCGACTCCGAGGCCTACTCCAGCATCTTCTTCCAGAACGCCAACAACTCTGTCCGGGTCACCGACGAGTTCATGCAGGCCGTCGAGAAGGACTCCACCTTCGCTACCCGCACCGTCAAGGGCAAGGAAGTCGTCAAGGAGTACAAGGCCCGCGACCTCATGCACAAGATCGCCGAAGCCACCTGGCAGTGCGGCGACCCCGGCATGCAGTACGACACCACTATCAACCGCTGGCACACCAGCAAGAACACCGCCCGCATCAACGCCTCGAACCCCTGCTCCGAGTACATGTTCCTCGATGACTCCGCCTGCAACCTTGCGTCCTTCAACCTCCTGAAGTTCCTCACCCCCGGCGGCCAGTTCGACATCCCCGCCTACCGCCACGCCATCGCCGTCGTCACCACCGCCATGGAGATCATCGTCGACTCGGCTGGCTACCCCACCGAGATGATCGCGAAAAACTCCCACGACTACCGCCCGCTCGGCCTCGGCTACGCCAATCTCGGCGCTCTCCTCATGGCCTTCGGCCTCCCCTACGACTCCGACGCCGGACGCGACTTCGCCGGAACTCTCACCGCCATCCTCTGCGGCGACGCCTACTGGCAGTCCTCGCGCATCGCCGAGACCTGTGCCCCCCTCGGAGCCGCCACCCCCACCACCCAGCGCGCCGAAATCACCGGAGGCGCCTGCCCCGGCTTCTACGTCAACCGTGAGCCCTTCCTCGACGTCATCCGCATGCACCGCTCCGAGGTCAACAAGATCGGCGCGTCGAAGACCTCGAAAGAGCCCTTCACCGCACCCCAGCTCTCCGACCTCATCGGAGCCGCCAAGCATGCCTGGGACGGAGCCCTCGCCCACGGTGAAAAGCACGGCTACCGCAACTCCCAGGTCACCGTCCTCGCCCCCACCGGAACCATCGGCTTCATGATGGACTGCGACACCACCGGCGTCGAGCCCGACCTCGCCCTCGTCAAGTACAAGAAGCTCGTCGGCGGCGGCATGATCAAGATCGTCAACTCGACGGTCCCGTCCGCCCTCATCAAGCTCGGCTACTCCGAGTCCGACGTCAACGCCATCGTCAGCTACATCGACGCTACCGGCACTATCGAAGGCGCGCCCGGCATCAAAAACGAGCACCTCCCCGTCTTCGACTGCTCCTTCAAGCCCGCCAAGGGAACCCGCTCCATCCAGTACATGGGCCACATCAAGATGATGGCCGCCGCCCAGCCCTTCCTCTCCGGAGCCATCTCCAAGACCGTCAACCTTCCGAACGACTGCTCCGTCCAGGATGTCGCCGACGCCTACATGGAATCCTGGCGTCTCGGCGTCAAGGCCGTAGCCATCTACCGCGACGGCTCCAAGGGAACCCAGCCCCTCAACGTTTCCGCCCAGACCGACGACAACAAGAAGGGGACCAAGGTCGGCGGAAATGTCCCGCCCGCCGCCGCCGGCACCATGCAGATCGCCGAAGTCGTCGCCGCCGAGAAGCAGAACACCGCCACCCCGACGTCCGAAGAGATCGTCATCCACAAGCAGACCGCCGCTGCCCTCGACGAGGCCAACACCCGCATCGTCTCGCTCGAGAAGCAGCTCTCCCAGCTCATCCACTCCATCACCCAGAACTCCGAGACCGCATCGGCCAAAGAGCCGCCACGCGCCGTCCGCCACCGCCTCCCCGCCGAGCGCGCCTCCGTCACCCACAAGTTCGCGCTCTCCGGCCACGAGGGATACCTCACCGTCGGCCTCTACCCCAACGGCACCCCCGGCGAGATCTTCATCCGCATGGCCAAGGAGGGTTCCACCATCTCCGGCCTCATGGACTCCTTCGCGACCGCCATCTCGCTCTCCCTCCAGCACGGCGTCCCGCTCAAGGTCCTCTGCGAGAAGTTCGCCCACACCCGCTTCGAGCCCAGCGGCTGGACCGGTAACCCCGAAATCGGCTACGCCAAGTCGGTGATGGATTACATCTTCCGCTGGATCCAGCTCCGCTTCCTCTCCGGAACCCAGATGGATCTCTTCGCCGGCCTCAAGCCCCCCACCAGCATCCCCGTCCAGGGCACCATCAACGCCCCATCCAACACCATCAGCCTCCACGCCAGCGCGGCCGAAGCACCCGCGTCCACCGCAAGCTATCCTACCTATTCCCCGGAAGAGTACTCCGACCGCACGGCCCCGAAGGGCGGCATAGCCCCCGACCTCCAGGCCCGCGAAGGCCTGCAATCGACCGAAGCCGACTACCGCACCCCCGAAGACCGGGGCATCTTCCACACCGCCAACGCCATGAAGGATCTCTACGACATGGGCGACAGCCCAAGCTGCGCCACCTGCGGAGCCATCATGACAAGATCCGGATCCTGCTACCGCTGCAACGAATGCGGAAGCACAAGCGGCTGCAGCTAGGTTTAGGCCCCGAACTTTTAGCAACTTGATAGATAGCAGCCCCTACACTCGGGGCTGTTGTCTTTCTCGTCGTCATTCAATTCTTATCAGTAGGTTCGGAGATGAGAACTTTACCCGCCGTACTTCTAATAGCAGCTTGTCTTTGCTTCTTTTCGCAGCATCAGTTCGCTTCCTTTGAAGTCCAGAAAGCTTCCTCTGAGGTCCAGAAAGCGGATAAATCAATGGCAAGGCCACCGGGTAAGATCAAAGGTTCGAAACCTGCTTCAGAAGGAGCTGGCGGCGCTTCGCTCGGAATGGTGGTCCCTCCTAAAGACGCGATCACTGACCCCAACCACTCCTTGGAAACACAGAAGTTGGAACTTGAGATCGCTAAGCTGAAGTCAGATGTCGTAAGCGGTAACAAGTTTGAGGTCGTCAAAGCCGTCGGGACGTTTCTCACCAGTTTGGGGATAATCGGCACCCTACTCCTTGGTTTGTCTCAGCAAAGACAAACCCGTATTTCGCGTGATGATGAAAGATTTGAACGCTCAGTCACCCGACTTGGTAGCCAACAGATCGCTGAACGTCTCACGGGACTAGCCGGCCTTAGACCCTTCCTTCAAAGTCCCGATCGGAGCCGTCAGATCAGCGCACTGAATTATTTAGTAAATGCTGGCGTGATTGAACCCGATCCAACGGTGAGAAGTGCAATAGAAAATCTCTTTGATTCGATATCTAATCTAAATCTAGATGCGGCTGTGCTGAATGAAGGCCTCACTGCCGCCAGGGATCGAAATCGTGCGGTATACATACGCGCGACAAATGCATTTATTAAGCAACAGACGGACGCGAAGAAGCGACTAGTTGACGAAAAGTTTACGGAAGTCTTGATTGGTAACCCGCCACCAGAAGAGATTTCGCCATTGGAGATCAGCTCACGGATGATTGCCGCTCTGGTTCGGGCTGGAGCGAGCATCGAAGACCTATCGAAGATCTATTGCCCAAACTGTTCGTTCTCCTCTCGTGAGCGGCCGGCAAGACTCGTCGGGGTCAGCTTTGAAAATGCGATCTTACGAAGAGCGGTTTTCACCGCTGCTGATCTAGAACTGGCCTCCTTCCACAACGCGGACCTTATTCTTGCCGATTTCATCGGCGCCAAGCTCGTAAGAGCTAAGTTCACAGCTGACTCGGTTTTCGAGCCGTGGAGTATTAGCGCTGCTGCGAATAGTGGAGAGCTGGCTTCATCTTGGGGAACGATCTTCGCTTGCTCAGATCTATCGTATGCCGATTTCGGCGGGAGAACAGTGTTTACTCTGATTTACAGAAATGGCGTGTACGGCGGAAATATGAGAGATGAGTTTAACAAGGCGCTCCTCGTCGGTACTAAGTTTCGCGAAGCGGCTTTTACCATAGCAGTTCCGTTAGATGGTATCTCTCAGGCACAACTTGCCCCGTTGCTGCCCGCGCAATATTCTCCGATGACAAATGCTAACTTTTCTGTTCTGAGCGGGCCAGTAAACTACTTCAAGGAAACAAAGCTCACTATTTGGAAATACTTTGGAGGTGAGGACGCGGAATTCAAACCCTTACCAAATGAGTATGGCCCCGATTTGACAACCGTTATGTCGGGTTTTCTCAATGCAAGGAGCCTTGATAAGGCCGAGCTTCCCAAATTCATGAGTTCCTTCATTAATCAGAACAGAGGAGCTCTCGAGAAGCCTCTGATCTCCTATAACTGCTCCAACGGACAAAAGAGCGCCGATATTTCAGGAATGTTTTCTCAGGGGGGAGCGATGACGGGAAACGCCCGCTTTTGAGTCCGTGCCGTGTTCATCCATAGGGGATGTAATCTGACGGTGGCGATACCGCTCCAGCTTGCCTTGCTTAAGGGCACGGCTTCAACCGTGCCGCAAACGCCATAAAAGCACCGAGGGCTTTAGCCCCTGAAGTACGCTTTACTCCAACCAGCCACAAGCCCCAAATTCCCACTCCACCCACCCCCACCCGAAAAACCCAACAAATAACTCCCGAAGCACAATCCCCACCCACCAACCCACCCTACAATCGCATCCATGGCGATCCGCGCCCGCACCGTCCAACCCGGCACCTCCTTCATCACCACCGCAACCTACAACCGCCGCCGCCTCTTCCAAATCCCCACCAACGCCGACCTCTTCCTAGCCACCCTCCAGCACTTACCGCCACGAAGGCCACTACAAACTCCACGCCTTCGTCGTCATGCCCGACCACGTCCACCTCCTCCTCACCCCACAAGCCATCACCCTCGAACGAGCCATGGGCCTCATCAAGGGAGGCTTCTCCCGTCGCCTCGCCTCCAACCTCCCCGTCTGGCAACGCAGCTTCCCCGACCACCGCATCCGCGACCAGGCCGACTACCAGACCCGCCTCGCCTACATCCACCAGAACCCCATCCGCTCCCAACTCACCGAAGACCCCACCCAACTGCCTTACTGCGCGGACGGCGCGGAAGAACCATGAACGGTGATCGACGACCAAGGTCCGCGTCTACGCCACGAACGTTACTGATCGTCCGTGTGGGTCAGCATAGCCGACTGCGCCGGAACCGGTTGCTCGACCAACTCGCCGATGAACGCGGTCAGTTCCTTCACCAAGACTTCGTGAGCGGCTGGATTGGCGGGGCCTGCGAAGCCTGCGTGGATCTGCCGGACGCGTCCATCGCGACCGATGATGAAGCTCGTGGGCCAGCAGTTCAGGTTGTCAGCCTGCGTGATCTTCTCGTTGAGTTGGTCGGTGGTCCCGGCAAGAAGAACGGTGTAGTCGAGGTGGTAGCGAGCGATGAAGGCGCGGAGGCGGGTGGGATCCTTGAGCTGGTCCTCCTCTTCAAAAGAGAGGTTTACGATCTCAAGCCCGCGGCTGTGGAACTGCTTATAGAGGCTCTCGAGGAACGGAGCTTCGTCGTGGCAGTTGGGGCACCAGGAGCCTCCAATGGACACGATGACGACCTTGCCATCGAACTGCGGATCAGTGTTTGAGACGGTCTTGCCATTGAGGTCCGGAGCGCTGAAGGCGAAGCGTGCGTTGGGATCCTTCATGGTCGTTTGCTGGGTGGGATCGGTCGGCGCTTTCAGATTGGCTGCGCGCGCGTCGGCGGGGCGGCGCGCTGGCAGGTCTTGCTGGGTGTCGGTCTTCTGATCGGCACGCAGGAGGTTAGATACGAGGAGCGTCCCGTCGGGCTGCGGAGCGAGGCTGTACAGCGCGGGGCCGGCGGCAGTGAAGTGGGAGATGCGATAGGTATTCGGCGCGGAGGGATCGGAGTTCCATGTGCCGAATAGGCTGCCAGTGTCGCCGTCGATGCGCTGGATGACGGCTTTCACGTTGCGGTGATCCTGCGCGACGATGAGTTGCCAGGCGGCTTCACCCTTGGAACTCTTGACGAGCACCTCCCAGTCGCCGTGGATGTCGGGCGGGACGCTGCTCTTGCCGGCACTCGCGTGACCTGCGGCAAGGGTCAACGGATAGCGTGTGCTTGCCGTGCCGAAGCTTCCGGTGAGCTTGCCGTCGGGGGAAAGGGTGGCGTCGAGCGTCTTCGCATAGTAGTTGAACGTGACAAGGAGATGATCACCCGAGAACGTCGCGCTCGAGGCCGGCGAACTCTCGGGCCCGTTGACGAGGGCCGCAGTCAAAGCGCTGGGCGAACCTGAGAGACGAAGGTGAACGGGAACCTGCTGGCCGTGCGAGGTAGCGGTACCTTCCCAATCGCCGGTGATGGGGCGAGGAGAGGTTTGGGCGAGCGAAGTTACGGAAAGCAGGAGAAGGCTTGCAAAAAGCTTCATGACACAACTCGATTCTGGGATTTAGATGAAGGACTGCTCGGGCGCGATTCGCGGAGCTAGCTGGCGAGACGCGCGTCTGCGTGGGCCTGGGGGGAGAGGCCGCGACAACAGCGAGCTTGGTGTATCTGCTTCATTGCTATTAGCAGGTTAGGACTTTGCCGGGCCGGGGTCAACCTCAGGAACTCTCGGCGGCAGCCTACTAGGGCCGGCCGGGGAGGTAAGGCTCGACCGACATCAGGTTGTTGATCGTCCCGCGCTCCTGATCGCTGAACTGGCTGCGGTAGGCCGGAGAGTTGAGGTACTGCTGGCGCTGATTGTCCGGCATGGAGCGCAGATCGCGAAAGGCACGCGCGACGGCGCGCCGGCGGTCTTCGGGAAGGCCGCCAAGTTGCGTCATGGCGCCACGCACCTGCTGCCGTTGAGGCACGGAAAGACGCTCGATCCGCTCGTTCTGCTCGAGGATTCGGTTGCGCTGGTCAGGCCGCATGTTGTTGAGCTGGGCTAGGTGGTCGCGCATGCGCTGCTGGGTTTGTTGCGGGAGTTCGCGGAAGCCGGGTTCGCTCTCCAGCGCGCGCTGCTGCTGCTGGACGGGGAGATCCCTGTGGCGGTTCATCCACTCGGAGAGATGCTCCTGATTCCGTGGCGCCTGACCGGTTCCGCCGCCGTTCGCCTGCGGCCGGCTGGCCTGATGTGCCTGTGGAGGAGGCGGTCGAAAACCTCCGCGCTGCTGACCGGGGAGGGTCGTCGATACCGAAAAATACAATCCACACAGGATAAGAGCGGTGACGCTTCTCCGAAGCAGGGTTCTCGCCACGCTCGCAGGAAGGAAAACGCTCGGGGCTGACCCGGCGTCCGCAGCATCTACCTGATTCGAGCGAGTTGGGAGAGGGAATCGCATGGTGGCAATCTTCGAAACGTTCGTGCGAGGGTGGACCTTGAATGCATTCAGAAGGCCTTGGAAGCCGCCCCACGGCGAGTGTAAACGCTACCCGCACCTCTCAGGCAGGAATTTGAGCAGACAGACGCTGTATCCGTAAAACGTTTCCAGGAGTCGCCCATCAGCTCGGCGCATTCGCATCGTCGCCCGAATCCTCGTCCTGGAGCAGCTGGTCCATTTGCTGGATCACCTGCTGATTATTGTCGAGAATCTGAAGATCCTGCACGGTAGCCGACACTTGCGGAGCGGCCGGATGGTTGTTGAGGTTCTGGAAACCGGCGTATCCTCCCCCTCCAAGCATCAGCACGAGGGCGAGCGCACCGGCAACCGCAGGCCGAAACTGGCGGCCGGTGTTGAACAGCACATGGTCACGCAGGCGGGCGAAGAAGCCAAGACGAGGGGCGTTCTGCTCCTCGCGCAGCAGGACGCCTAGCTTCTGGTCGAAGTAGGGGGATGGCTCGGGAGCCTCCCAGGCATCCATCATGGACATGGTTTCGACCAGTGAGATGTACTCGTTCTCGCAAGGCGCACAGGTGAGCATGTGAGCCCGCGCGGCCACGTTCGACGCGGCGGCGGGATTCAGGATCAGCTCCGGTAGTTCAGTTTGAAACGTCTTGCAGTTCATGATGTTTCCTTTCTGTCGGCGCGTCGTGGGGAGTGGTGCGCGCCTGTCGTCTGTGTCCTTCTATCCTTGCTTCTGTCGGGCTATCCAGATCAACCGGCGTAGGCGAGAGCAACATGTCGGTTAGACAAAGCCTTTCAGTTTGTCGCGCAAAGTCTGATATGCGCGGAAAAGGAGTGACTTGGTAGCTGATTCAGAGAGTTTAAGGACGTCGCCGATCTGGCGATAGTCCATTCCCTCGTACTTGTGCATCAGGACAGCCATGCGCTGGCGCTCCGGCAGGCCCATGACGAACTCGCGAATGGCGCTCATGCGCTCATCCCGCAGGAGATTCGCCTCCGCGCTTGGTGTTGTGTCGGCGACGTCCGGGGTGCTCCCCGTCTCGGAATCTGGTTCGTCGAGGTAAACAGTCGACGCGGTGCGCTCGTGGCGGTTGTCGCGTGCGTGGTTGACGCCCAGGTTGGTCGCGATGCGGTAGAGCCAGGTGCTGAACCGGGCCTCGGCGCGGTAGGTCTCGCGGGACCGGTAGACACGGAGGAAGACCTCCTGCGCCAGTTCCTCGGCGACGGCCTGGTTGTGCGTCATCCGGTACATGAAATTGATGATCGGCTTTCGGTACTTGCGGATCAGGTAATCGAATCCGGCCATGTTGCCCGCGCTAAGCTCGAGCATGATGGCGGAGTCTTCCATCGTCGCAAAATCACCCGGCGTGTGCTGCATGGGCGCGTCGGGAACGTTTTCGAAGAGACCGGAATGGACCGCGAGGGTAGCCATATCCTTAGTAACCCGGCCTTCGTCCCCAGGTTGCGCGGGATTCTCCGTTTCCAGGGCGGTTTCCGGTAAAGCACGCTGCTGGTCACCGATTCCATCCGTGGCTTGATCCTGAGGAGGGAGCGGAGATGCGGGTGGGACCGATTCGCGGTCTGGCTGGGGAGGCGCCGGAATGTGAGGAGGGAAAGGCATCGTACTCGAATGATTCTACTTAGGAAGGGGAGAAGCAGAAAGCAATGTCTCCGCGGGCGATTTGTCCGCGCCGGAGGACAGCCGCGCGTGCACGTGGGTGCTATCATAAAAATGTTGGCCGGAGCGGTCGGTCCTGAGTTTTGAGGATTCGCTCTGTAGCGAACTTTTATTTAGGAACCCACAATGATTGGGCGCATAACTCAGCGGTAGAGTGCCACCTTCACACGGTGGAAGTCGTAGGTTCGAATCCTGCTGTGCCCACCATGTAATCAACAACTTACAGGCTGTACGGATCGGTGATTGGTAGCATTTGGTAGCAAATGCTTAATTCACCCTCTGCGAGCCCGCGTTGCCGAGGAGCGCTCACGCTCGTTGATGAAGTCCTCAATAGCGCTCGCGCGGAAGCGCAGCGCCCCGTCTCCCATCCGATTGACCGGAAGCTTGGGAGTCTTTCTCCCGCAGTGATCCAAACCCAGTCCTTATTCACGTTGAGGCGCCGTCCTACGTCCTCGACCGTCAAGAGAGGGTCCGCCATCGCAGGATTAGGCGTCAGAGCCCGCTGGGGGCCTTTACGGCGATTGGGGGGAACGAGTGTCAGCATGCCGCTTGGCAGCTCGGACCCGTCGTTTGGCATTGGCTCGGGGGCGGGTCCAATTAGTGGCATGTCCTCTCCTGCAGCGGGGTGTCGTCCTAGATATCGCTGTGCGAAAGAGGATTGACTGTCGAGGGGTTCTGAGTCCAATCCCTTCTCGTATTGGAGGTATTCCTGTGAGGAATTCCTGATCAGAAAGAAACGTCGGCTGTTCGGCGTGAATCGAGTTCGGACGTCACGCGGAATGCAGCCTAGAGGCCCGGAAGCAGTTGACCCGAGCCCGCGTCGAGCTTCGGCATAGGAACCGCTTTGCGTATCAGAGCACGTCCAAATTCGTTTATGAGCCGAGACGCCTGGTCAGAGCGCAGAACAAGCTAGGAAGTGACCTGAAGGGCTGCATGGGAGAGCGGTCTGACCCCAATGTCGTGGCTGCTCAACTGCTCAGCGATGCCCTTTGCCGCAAACGCCACACCGAAGTTTCTGAAATGAGCTGGACCGTCTCTTGTGGGCTGACGTAGTGATGCAACTCGATTGGGGAAACGGCAGTCACGCGCGCCTGTTCCATGAGCCGATCGCAAATGCCAGGATGCGATTTCCTAGCGAACACCCGACGCGAACATACTTTCAATCCGTAGCCTGAGATTGGGATAAAGCGGTAGATGGATCGCCCATACAGAGGCCAGAAGTGAAGGATCCGCGTAAGGGCCGTGACCGATCGTGACGACTGGGTGCACCTCATCTTGCGCTGATTTAGCAAGTCGAATCGCTCTTTCGAGATGGCATGCGCATCCCTGCAGCCTCGAATGAATACCTGTCCGGCATCGGTGAGTTTGACGCTCGTTGGCTTCGAGATGAGTTCGATCCATTTGGAGTATGATAAGAATCTAAAGTGAGCTGCACCAGAAACCATCGTTGATCCGAAGGAGCAAATATGTTTCAGATGCAAACACCCAGCCTGCCACCGCCCCAGGCCGTACAGACCACCATTACTCCTGTGTCCAGGGACACAACGACGGACGCCGGCGAGCCCATTACTTATCTTTCGACACCGACTCCTGAAGTGATTTCCGTCATCGTAGCGTTACCTCGGGGGGGAAAGACGGATTGGATGACACACCCGGTTCCCGGTTATCTGTACATTCTTCAGGGGGAACTGACCGTAGAGTTCGCGGATGGAAAACACCTCGTCTTCAAAACCGGCCAAGCGTTCATGCAAGCGCGGACGAAGTGGCATCGTGGCATCAACACGGGTTCGGGCGAGATGCGCTTCCTTGCGGTGTTCTTCGGCGAGAAGGGCACTCCGATTATTCTGAACCCGCCGCATGCTCAGAGTGAACCAAAGCCCTGACGAAAGGCCTCGTTGAGCCTATCCTGCACTACCTTTCTAAGGGCAAAGCGTGAAACTTCCGCCGAGAAGATCGTTAGTCGCAGCACAACTTAAGCGTTCGACGCGGGCTTGTAGCAGCCGGGCCCAGTTGGAGGTTTCACTTTTCGCAGCCCACGGGCCAAGAAGGACAAAGGGGCGAGGTGCAGCCACGATCTGACATCGTTGAACACACTTAATCTGTCTCAACAATCAGGAGTCAACTTAATGAAAGCACCAGACTATATATCTCGGCTCGGCTTTGTGGCTACGGCCACGACGACCGGCGCCGTAGCCAACTAGTCACCTCGGAAGCGCGGCCGATGCCGTCAGCCTCTACAGATCACTGGCTGGCTGTTGGCCCCAGCATCAGCCGCAATCATTCGCGTCTAGCAAGCCCTGAGCCCCGATGCTCTGGAACATCAGATCGCGGCATAACGCAGGAGGAATTGATGAACAGATCAACCTACACAACGACGATCATTAGCCACTCGAGTCTTATCGACGTAAAGATTGAATACTCGCAGCCTCTCAAGAGAGGCCGCGAAATTTTTGGCGCAGTTGTGCCTTATGGACAGCTTTGGCGCGTCGGTGCTAATGGATGCACGACGATATTCACGAGTCAAGATCTTAATTTTGAAAGCGGCATCTTGCCCCGCGGAAAATATGCCTTGTACGTCGTTCCCTGGCCAGAAGGTTGGAAGGTGATGTTTTACACCGATACGAGTAGCTACGGCCTTCCGAGGTGCTGGGATGATAGAGCACTCGCTCTCTCGGTCGAAGTGCCATCGGGCGGGTCGAAATCGGTCACGGAGATGCTGAGCATTTCAATCGAGCAACAGAGTCATTTCGAAGCGAACCTTGAAATTGCATGGGATCGGACAAGAGTTTCGGTGCCATTCGAGATTCCGACTCAGAGAAATGCACTGGAAGATGCCGCTCCGGAATCCGGCGGACCGTCGTTTGATGACTACTACATGGCGGCTAAGTTCTGCTATGAGATAGGTGATCTCCAAGGCGCGTTGCTGCGAATCGATATGGGGCTAGGTATCAACAAGCGACAGCCCTACTTCTACTGGGCACTCAAGGCTGAAATCGAAGCCAAGCTGGGTAACACAGATGCGGCGTTGCAGTACGCCAAGACTTCCGTTGATGGTGCGAAAACAGCAGGCGATACCTACTTCGTAGCGAGGGCCGAAGGCAACATCTCACGGTGGTCTCAAGAGTTCGATAGAAGCATGTCGGAAGAGGTGGAGGCGTGAAACTTTCAATCGTGGATCTTTCAGTCGTGCAGCCAGGAGAGACACCATCTCAAGCGTTACAGCATAGCTTGGATCTCGCGGTGCTGGCGGAGAATCTCGGTTATCAAAGAATCTGGTTCGCAGAGCACCACGCAAAATCTTTGGTCGGTAGGTCGCCTGAGGTGCTAATTACGGCCGCGGCGGCTCGTACGAAGAGAATCCGTATCGGGTCTGGTGCGGTGCTGCTCAATCACTACAGTGCTTATCGGATTGCAGAAGTGTTCTGCACCCTAAACGAGCTGTATCCCGGCCGCATTGATCTCGGGATTGGTCGCGCTACTGCGGGGCCGATCATCGATCTCGCTTTACAGCAGGACCGCTCGAAACCGTTCCATCCTGATTCGGATGTTCAGTTGAATGAACTCGTAAATTGGCTCCAGAACTCTTTTGAGGCGGACTCCATTCTGGGAGCTATTCCCATTCACAGCATCAAGAGCCGTCCGCAGCTCCACGTTACTGGCACTAGCTCTTGGAGTGCGCGAGCGTCCGGTTCGCGGGGGCTACGCTATGTCTTTGCTAGCTTCTTTAATCAATTCTCAACCCGAGAATGCGTGGACGCCTATAGAGAGCATTTCAAACCAGCTACCGGATCGGCGGGTGTCCAATCGCCGGAAGTTCGTCTTGGACTCCATGTGGTCTGTAGCGATACCGAGTTTGAGGCACGTCGACAGATCGGTCCCGTGCAGGTGGCATATAACTATCTCGGCCAGGGCAAGTTGCAGTTTCTCGAACCATCTCCTGAAGAAGCAATAGCCCTGTTAGGTGGCGTCCCCGTTATCGAAAGATACAAGCGTAGAAGCTATGTCCCTCCGCGCTACGTCACAGGCACCTTTGAGCAGGTAGCGGAGCAGTTGCATTGGATAGAACAAGATTTTCAGATCGATGAATTCGTGGTACAGGACATGACCACTGATTGGGCTGCCCGTCGCCATTCCTATGAGCTTCTTGCTGGTCTGCTCAATCCAGAGAACCCCTCCGAAACACTTGCCCAGCTAACGGCTTAATAAGAGAGCGCATAACAATGACTACACTCACCTCAATTCGCGACGAAATTGATCAATGGTTCACGGAGTATTTCAATGCGTTTATCGCCATTGGTGCGGGCAAGATGAATCCGGAGAGGATTCTTCTCTATTGGGGGATTCCTCTCCACACCTCAAGCCCTAAACATGCGAAGTGGCTGAATACCCCACAGGAAGTCGTCGCAGTCTTGAATGAAATGCAAGAAGTACTGAAAAAGATCGGCTACACGCACACGGAAGCGCTCGACAAGACGATCACCACCTATAACGAAAATGCCAGTCGAGTGGAGACGATCATGTCGCGTCGCGGGAGTGATGGAGCGGAAGTCGATCGCGCTGCGGTATCGTTCGAACTTAGACGAGCAGGCAATGGCTGGATCATCATCAGCACTGCCGCCCGGCCCACGGAAGCGACGGAATTGGATAAAGTGTGGTGAAGATCGAAGTGACTACCTGCCGCCGACGGCGCAGTTTGGCTTATTCCTGCAGTATGAAATCAGACGTGTCCTTCAAGATGGCATTTGACCAAGTTGCATTATTGGCGATGCGGGACAAAACAAGGGCACCTACCATCGCCGAGAGGATAGCTGTTGCTCTCTTCATTGCAAGCTCGGCCGGCACGCCGTCGATCCGTTGAGCGATCAGAGCGACATAGCTCTTTAAGCCCTCGCGGGTCACCTCGCTGGTTGAATCATCAGAACGGCGGAGTTCGGTCCCCAAAGCCGAAAGAGGGCACGCGTCGGAGATTCGATCGCGATGCCTTGGGGCGAGATAGCCTTTCACCAGCGCCGCTAGAGCTTTTCCGGGGTTGGGCCGGCAGTGGAAGCCTGCATCCGGTTCGTTACTTGTCCAAAGCTAAAACGTATGGCTTCCGCTACTAATTGGTCTTTCGACTCAAAGTGTTTATAGAACCCGCCTTTGGTGTTTAGCCCTGCGCCCAACATGAGGTCTTTCAACCCTGTCTCGGCAATGCCGTCTTTTCGAAAAGCTTCTGAGGCCGTTTGGACGATGCGTTTGCGCGTCGCCTCGGTCTCGTGACGGGACTTTCGCATCATCTATTCCTCTCTATCGGACGAATCAACAATTTTTAGATGCTAGACGGAATCTTATCAATTCCAAGCCTCGCGATCATCGGCAACTCGTCTGAGCATGTGCGATTCGCCTGTGTGCGAGGATCACCCCATCAGCACTACCAACAAAGCGAACCCAGACTTTTCTTTGAGGGATGTCTGAAATCGCAACCGCCCCAGGAAGTCCAAATCACTTCACACGATCTCGCATCGCTTAGATGTCGTTAGGTATCTAAATCATTGTAGGCGTGAAGCATCGAACTCGAGCTTCAGTCCACAAGGAGAGAAATGAGCGACAAAACGATTTTGGTCACTGGAGCGACGGGTGCAACTGGATCAGCAACGATCAAACTGCTGGCAGAACGCGGAAAATCCGTAAGGGCTCTGGTGCATAAAGAAGATGAGCGGTCGAAGAACCTTAAACGGCAAGGTGTCGAGATTTGTGTAGGCGATTTACTCGATTTCGATTCGGTTCGCGCGGCTGTGGAGGGTATTCACAGCGCGTACTTTATCTACCCGATTGCTCCGGGTATCCTCGAAGCCACCGCCTACTTCGCACAGGCGGCGCAGGAAGCGAAACTCCAAGCGATCGTAAACATGTCCCAGGCTTCGGCGCGCCGAGTCGCGAAGAGCCATGCAGCTCAAAACCATTGGATCGCTGAACGACTCTTTGGTCGTTCAGGGGTTCCTGTCACTCATCTTCGGCCGACATTGTTCGCGGAATGGATCCTGTATTTTGCCGGTTTCATCAAAGCGGGGCTTTTGCCGCTGCCTATGGGCACTGGAGTTCACGCTCCCATCACCACTGGAGATCAGGCGCGTGTTATCGCGAACATCCTCGTAGCTCCTGAGGCCCACAGCGGACAGGTGTATCCCCTCTATGGAGCGGAGGAGATGTCTTTCCCCGAGATGACGGAGATGGTGGCGCAGATCTTAGGGAAGGCCGTGAGATACGAACGTACTGAACCGACCGCACTCAGAGCAATGCTTCAAGGCAAGGGCCGGAAATTTGACGATGACTTCTTTTGGCAGCATCTTCGAGAGATTTCAATCGATCACCATAACGGCGTATTCGCTGGCACCAATGATCTAGTGGAAAAGATTGGCGGAGAGAAACCAACAACGTTCCGCGAGTTTATCGAGAGGAATCGCGCAGCGTTGACTGCTTGAGATCGCGGAGCCTCACGAGCACCGCTTGGTAGTTCCCGTGAGGCTCCGCAATCGCAGTTCTTAGAGATGCTCTATGGCGCGGCCGTTTAGGGCCGCAGAAGAACTCGGCCGAAGCCCTTACGACTCTGAAGATATTCGTATGCGGGGACGACATCTGAAAGCGAAAAAACGCGATCGATATCAACTTTTAGTTCTCCTCGTGCAACTTTGTCCAAGCAGTCGGCGACCACCGCGTGATTGCGTACGTAGTCCGCTTCAAAGGCTCGGGGCATGTAGACCCCGTGAAGGCTGGTGCAGTTCGGCCACAGCGCAAAGGGATCGAATCCCTCAAGATCGCGTCCTGACACGCCAACGAAGATTGCCCGGCCTCCGAATTTCAAGGTAGCGACACTGAGTGGGAGAGTCTTGCCCGCGATGCTGTCAACTACCAGGTCGATACCCACACCTCCGGTCTGAGCCCGGATCGCTTCCACGAAGTTCTCGCGAACATTGTTGATGGTGACAACCGGCCCATAAGATTTCAGCCTTTCTAACTTTGCATCGTCCGAGGAAGTGGTGAAAACGGACGCGCCGGCATGGACTGCCATCTGAATTGCTGCAAGGCCTAGCGCGCCCGAGCCGCCATGGATGAGTACCGATTGTCCTTTTTGTAAGTTGCCCACAGTAAACAAGCACTCGTTGGCCGTCGCGAAAGCCACGGGAACGGCGGAAGCAATGTCTATATTGAGACTTGGGGGAAGCGGCCATGTCATCGCGGCGGGTGCCGCGACATACTCAGCGTGAGAGCCCCAACTCACGATGCAAACGACTCGTTGCCCGACCAGCCGATCTCGAACCTCAGAACCGACTTCCAGAATTTCTCCTGCACACTGATAACCCACGATGTGGGGTGTATTTACGGGTGGTACAGTCTCGCGACTGATCTGATCCCCGCCTTCAATGGAAATGGAAGATACCTTGATGAGTACGCCATCTGGCGCACAGGTCGGAAGCGGAACATCCTCGACGCGGAAGACCTCAGGTCCCCCATTTTCGTAATAGACAGCTGCTTTCACTCGTTTTCCGTCCTTTCCTGGTTGCTAAGTTGACCGGTCAGTTTGATGTATCCTGCAACGAGAGGATTCTTTCTTGGCACGTCTTTCGAAGCGAGCAGACATTTTGCAGGCTGGTGTTCGACAGCTTCACAAGCGCGGTTACGCGGTGTCGTCGGTCGATAGCATCGTCGAGGCTGCAGGAGTGCCCAAGGGTTCCTTCTTCAACCACTTTCGTTCTAAAGAAGAGTTTGCAGGCGAGGCTCTGAGCGCCTATTTTCATCAGTGGATTGTGGAGTGCGAAGCAGTTATTAATCGGACCGATACCACCGGGAAAGAGAAGTTGATCGCTCTGCTCGCGATCGCGACATCGAAGGCCGCCGGAAATTACGAAGGCTGCTTCGTCGGAAATATGGCGCTCGAGCTTGCTCACCAGAGCGAGGCCTTGCGCCTGCAACTGGTAAAGATTTTTGATGTGTGGAGCGATTCCTTCGAACGTGCAATTGTCGAGGGGCAGCAAGACGGTACCCTCGATACCAGTCTCTCTCCCGGCACAATGGCTCGCTTCATCGTCAATCTATTTCAGGGCTCTGCTCTGCGAGCTAAGGTTGAGCGTTCAACTCGTGCTGCGGAAGAGTTCGAGCTCATGGTTCTCTCGGCCATCAACCCTAATTGACGGAGAAGAAGGGGAAAGGTGCAGGAGGAGGAACGAGTCTATTACGAACTCGACAGGTTCAACGCCCCAACACCTGGTCTTCGCGCCGCTTAGAGCGGACAGAGCTCAGCTTCGATCACTTTATCTGGAGCGCCTGCGTCAGCCTGGCGTTTCCGAGGACATTTGCCATCCGTTCGAGGTTGTAGGCCATGACTGCGAGGCTGAGCTCGATGTGAGCGCCTGCCCGTCCGCGCATGAGGAGACGTGGATGACCGAAGATGCGGTATTTGATGGTTGAGAAGGGACGTTCGACGACAGATCTTCGCAGCCGCATCGCAGCTGCGGTCGCCCGCTCATTCATTCTGGTAAGGGCCTCTTCGAACATGTGCCGTGATACCCGGCGTACGGTTGACGCAGTGCAGCGGTGTTTTAAAGAACAGCCCCTGCCGTCCTTTGCGTCTGCACCGGAATCAGGTCGCAGAATGCGATTGGGACCTGTCTGTATAAAAGGGTCGACAAGCGGCTAGAGGACGCCGTTCTAGCAAGTCCTTCGCCTCGTTTCGATTTCGTCCAATTCGTCCGCTTTGAACAATTCCTCGATGCGAACGCAGATCATCGTTGACTTCCTTTGCGTTTAGGAATAATTCGGTTGTATCAAAGAAAGCTCCTTTTGCGAATGGAGCTTTCGTCACCTGTGCTGCAAGGTTGTTGGCTTTCCAGAACCTGGCCCCGCTGTATCGGTTTCCCGAATTTGACCACTGCGCGGAGATTGGGCGCGAACGGGCCAGGTAGCAACATCCGAAGCAGCCGGTAGATGTCTCCCCGCCCGGCGGCAGTGATGCGCTCGTGGAGGAGTTGAGATGTCGAGCCGTAGTGCACTTTCCGCCGGGAAACTGGTCAAGCTGATCTTTGCGTCGTTCTGCTGGTTGTTCTCCGGCGTCGCCTTTGCACAAGTTTCGTTGAGTCCGGGTAGCGTCACCTTTCCATCGACGCCGGTGAACACGGTATCTCCGGCAGTGACGTTGAACGTGACGAACCAGCAGGGGACGGGGCTGACGATCTCGGGAATTGGGCCTTCCGCGAACTTCAATGTTACCGCGACTGACTGTCCTCTTTCGCCGAATACGCTTGCCGCGCATCTCTCCTGTTCTGTCTCGCTCGTGTTTTCGCCGGTCGAGAGTGGCGCAGCGACAGGAACGTTGACGATCAGCAGTGATGCAAGCAGTTCCCCTGCAACGGTCCGGTTGAACGGCACGGGCACCACGGGCGGGGCAACTACGGTATCTCCCGGAGCTATCAACTTCGGCTCACTCCTTGTAGGGCAAACCTCCTCGAGCAAACTCGTCACGTTTACCAATAACCAACCGCAGACCGTCACGCTCGGGTCTGTTCAGGCGAGCGGTGACTTCGCGGTCAGCATCACGACGTGTGGGGCGTCCGTCGCATCGGGTGCAAGTTGCACGATCTCAGTAAGCTTTATGCCGACCACCCCCGGCGCGCGTGCCGGGGCCCTCACTGTGATGGATTCTGCAGACCTAAGTCCGCTGGTGGTCAATCTGGCCGGAACTGGACTGCCGCCGGTTTCGGTCTCTGCCACCGCCCTCGCGTTTCGGCCGACGGTGATCGGGACGTACAGCGCTCCTCAACTCGTTACGGTGACGAACAACCAGGCGAGCCTGTTGACGATTGGCGCAATTAGCTCGACGAGCGGCATCTTCATTGCCGATCCCTCCGCATGCGGCCCAATGCCGATCAACCTGGCGACAGGGAAGAGCTGCAAGGTTTCGGTAAGCTTTGCGCCGGCGAGCGTTGGGACGCAGACGGGGACGTTGAGCATTGCGGATAGCGCAAGCGCTTCGCCGATAACCCTTGCGTTAAGCGGCGCGGGCGTGAATCCGGCAATGCTGTCGCCCGCTGCCTTTGGTTTCGGCAACGTGGTCATAGGCGCGACGAGCATAACTCGGACTGTCACGCTGACTAACTACCAGGCCGTGCCGCTGCAGATTGGCTCTATCAGTGTATCTCCAGGTGTCTATTCCCTCGATTCCACCACGTCCTGCGCAACACACGGCTCGCTGGCGGCTGGTGCGAGCTGCACGATTGCCCTCAAGGTTCTACCCGCGAGCGTGGGCGAACAGCCAGGCACGTTGACCGTCAACGATGATGCGGCAAATACCCCCCAGGCCGTCACGCTGAGCGCAAACGGCATCCTTCCGCTCACGCTCAGCCCGTCGCGGCTTGGCTTCGGTGCCGTCGCGGTAAACACAGCAAGTGCGCCGAAGCTGATCACGCTGAGGAACAACCAGACGAGCGTGGCTTCGATCGAATCCATCCTGTTCGGCGGTCCTTTTTCACTCGACCCAGGCACGACGACCTGCTCGACTGGGCCGGGCGCGACACTGAACGCGGGGGCTACCTGCGTCTTTGGGATCGTCTTTAAGCCGACGGCGTCTGCGCCGACGACAGGACAGGCTACGGTCGTGGCAAATAACAGCCCACTGGCTACGTCGCTCTCCGGGACAGGCGTGGCTGCGACCGTACTCTCGCCGTCCGGTGCTGGATTCGGCGCAGTAGTCGTCAATACGTCGAGCGCGGCAAAGAGCCTCAAGCTCATCAACTACCAGGTGACCCCGCTGAACATCAGCGGCCTTGCCGTTTCCGGACCGTATGCCATCGTTCCTGCGGGAACGACGTGCGTCGCCGGCACCCCGGTCGCACCGGCCAGCAGTTGCGTGGTGAACCTCATCTTTACGCCAACCGTGGTGGGAGCCATCCCCGCGGGCCACTTGACGATTACCGACGATGCGGTGACAAGCCCGCAGACCGCGACGCTAACGGGGAGCGGGATTCCGCCCGCGAGTCTAAGTACGACTGCGCTCAACTTTGGCACCGTGGTAGTGAACGTGCCGAAGATCGCGAGCGTTACGCTCAAGAATAACCAGGCGATTCCGCTGACCATCGCCTCGATCAGCGGGTTCGCCGGCGGGTATACGCTCGACGCCGGCAGCACGTGTCCCGCGGCTCCGAACACGCTTCCATCCGGTGCAAGCTGCACCATCGCCGTCAGCCTGAATGCCACCACGGCGGGAGCGAACCCGGGCACGATTACGATCCAGGACGACGCACCTGGCGCAGGCAGCCTGACGTTCTCCCTCAGAGCTACCAGCGTGATGCCGGTGGAGCTGCAGCCCAGCGCGCTCAACTTCCGTGCCCAGTTTCTAGGAACGACGAGTGCTCCACTGCTCGAGACGGTCTACAACCAACAGAGCGTGCCGCTGCACATCGCGTCCGCGACGATCAGTGGGCCGAACGGGGGCGACTTCGCCGTGACGAGCAACTGTCCCGTTGCTCCGTCAGCCGTTCCGGAGACGGCGCGCTGCACGCTTGGGGTTACCTTCACGCCGAGGGAGACGGGGACGAGGACGGCCACGCTGACGATCGTCGATGACGCGATGGGCAGTCCACGGACTGTCGCACTCAGCGGACCGGGAAGCGCGCCGGTGCTGATGTCGCCGGCCTCCATCACGAACTTTGCCGCGCCTGTCGGAACCACAAGCCCGTACCGAACCGTGACGGTGCGTAACGCGAATCCAAGTGTGCCCTTGACCATCACAGGGATGCAGTTCAACGGCGATTTTGTCCAGACTGGGACGACCTGCCCAATGGCCCCGGCCACCCTGGCGGGATCAGCATCCTGCTTTGTTACTGTGAGTTTCCTGCCGAGTGTAGGTGGAGTGCGCGACGGGCAACTGCAGATCTATGACGATGCATATACAAGTCCACAGGTCGTCAATCTCTCCGGGACAGGCAGCCTCCCACTGACGGTAAGTGGAGCTTCGCTGAACTACACCGCACAGAAGATCGGCACGACGAGCGCACCAAAGACGATCCTGCTGACTAACCATGAGAGCCAGGCGGAGATCTTCACCATGGCGGCGTCGGGGGACTTTTCCACTGCCAGCAATTGTCCGGCGGGTGGAATTGCAGCTAAGTCGTCGTGTGCGATTTCGGTCGCGTTCACCCCGGCCTCGACCGGGGTCCGTTCGGGGACGCTGACGATCACGGGCACGGCGGCAGGTGGATTGCCGCTATCGGTCGGGCTGCTTGGATCGGGGACGACGCAGGATCCCCCGGCCTCGGTCGCCGAGGTTTCGCCGGGCGCAGGCGTCCCGGGACAGACAGTAGCGGTGACGATTACCGGCAATGGGTACACGAGCTTCGGGCCAGGGTCCATCGTGACCTTCGACGCGCCGAGTAGCACGATTCCGAGCGGGATCATTGCCACCACTACAGATGCGACGGCCAACACGATTCATGCCGTGCTCAAGATTGCCCCGGACGCGATCCCGGGAGCGCGGAGGATCCGCGTCGTCACCGGTACGCAGACAGCGCTGCTGGCCGCCGCGTTCATCATTGCCGACACCGCGAATTCCCACACTATCCTGACGGTAAACCCGAACTCTGGAGCACAGGGTCAGACACTCAATGTCGACCTGATCTCAGACGGAACTCACTTCGTGCAGGGGGTGACCTACGCCAACTTCGGCGACGGGATCACGGTGAACTCGCTGACCTGGAAGAGCACGACGGAAGAGATCGCTAACCTTACGATCAGCAACACGACTCCGATTGGGCCACGCACGATCACGCTCGTAACCGGTGGCGAGGTCGCAACGTCAAGGAGTGGCGCCTTCACCGTCATGGCCAACCACGCCGCGCTCATCAGCATAAGCCCCAACACGGCACCGCAGGGCGGCAACCAGGTGATCACGCTCCAGGCTTCGGGAACGCACTTTGTACAGGGTGCGACGACGGCTAGCTTTGGCGATGGTATTAATGTCGGCGATGTGCAGGTCGGCGCCAACACGGGAACGGTGAATATCGCCATAAGCCCGGGAGCTACGCCAGGCCTGCGCGATGTGCAGGTCGCCACGGGCGGGGAGCTCGCGACGCTGCCGAACGCGTTCACCGTTACGGGAGCGACTCCTTATCTTGCGTCGGTCTCGCCCTCTTCGGGGCAGCAGGGTCAGAACCTTAACGTGGAGATCAAGGGCGTCTTTACGAACTTCAACGCGAGTGCTCTGCTTGCAGATTTTGGCGGCGACATTACTGTCAACTCTTACCAGCTGATCTCGACGACAGACGTGGTCTTAGGTCTAACGATCAGCCAGAACGCTTCGGTGGGGGGGCGCACAGCGAGACTGACGAGCGGTCCTGCGGGCAATGCCACAATCTATCCATTCACCTTTACAGTGACCGCTTCCAGCGCCGCGATCGCGAGCGTGAGCCCAGGCAGCGTAGCGCAGGGTGCGCAGGTCACTCTCTCCGTCACCGGTTCGAATACGCACTGGGTGCAGGGCACGACGACGGCGGCGTTCTATCCGGATCCCTTCGACCCGATCCAGATCAACGAGGTGACGATCGTCAATGGGACGCAGGCCATGCTAAGAATCACCGTTCCCTCTGATAACCCAGTGGGCTCGCATCAGTTCTACATGGCGACTGGCGGCGAGGTGGTCTCCGCGTCCGTCTCGGTCTATGCGCAGACCCCCAGCCTGACGGTGAGCCCTGCGAACGGTCAGCCAGGCAGCACGGTCAGCGTCAGCTTCACAGGGCAGTTCACGCACTTCAACACCGCGACGCTTCCGGTTGTGAGTGGGCAGGGTGTCAGGCTCGTGAACCTGAACTTCACAAGCCGCTACAGCGCCACCGCAAAACTGATCATCGATCCATCCGCTACGCCCGGAGCACGCACCATTACGTTTACCACCGGCGGCGAGATCGTCTCTACTTCGTTCAATGTAAGCTCTGCGGGACTGCTCGGAATCGCGCCCTATCACGCGGCGCAGAACACCACGCTTGACGTGGAGATCACGGGAGTCAACACCCACTTCACGCAGGCTGTGACGGCGGTGCTGTTCGATCCGTTCATTACTGTCAATACGGTTATCGTGCATAGCATCACCGACCTCACTGCGCAGATCACAGTCTCGCCGAATGCGATGCCGGGGTACCACGTAGCTTATGTGAACACCGGCGCGGAGCAACTGCTGATCGGCTTCAGCGTGGATGCACCGGCGAGCGAGACGCTTGTGGGCGTGACGCCGCCGAGCGGAGCACAGGGGGCGACAGAGGACATCATGATCACGGGGTCTCTCACGGACTTCGTCGACGGGGAGACCGAGGCGATCGTCGGGGCAGGTGTGACGGTTTCGGACTTCAAGGTGACGAGTCCGACGACAGCAACGGCGACCATCGCGATTTCGCCGAGCGCTCCTGTCGGGCAGAACACAGTCATCCTCATTACGGGCGATGATGTCGTGAGCGGCGCCGGGTTCAGCGTTACACCAGGTGGGGCCGAGATCGTGAAGGTGCAACCGGCGGTACAGGATCTCACCGGAGTGCCTTCGGGCCCACCGGTGGTCGCGCAGCTCCAGACCGTGCGTCTGAACTTTATCGGCGTTGGAACGCATTGGCTCCAGGGCGAGACGATGGCGGCGTTCGGACAGGGAATTGTCATCGACGCGCTTACGATCAACAGCCCAACCACCGCTACGGTGCAGGTCACCGTGCTGTCGGGGGCGCAGCTCGGGTTTACCTCGTTGACGATGACGACCGATGGAGAGTCGGTGACACTGGACCAGGCCATCGACATCGAAGCAGGCTTTCCGTCGCTGTTGAGTACAACACCCTTGAGTGGGGAGCAGGGAGCGACAATAAATCTCCAGCTTCTTGGGCGATTCACGCACTGGGTACAGGGAGTGACGACGGCGGCGTTCAACCAGGATATCCAGGTGAATTCGTTCACCGTGCTTGACTCCGAGAGTGCGATCGCAAATATCACGATCAGTCCCCTCGCCTACATCGATGCGATCTGCACGCCGAGCGGGCACACGATCACCGTGACGACGGGAGGCGAGCAGGTAAGTCTGCCGGGATCCTTCTGCGTGACCCAGGGCGCGGCCCAGATCAATGCGGTTTCGCCGGCAAGCGGTGTCCAGGGTTCAACTGCATCGGTAACGATCACGGGCTCCGCGACGCACTTCAGTCCGGGGGAAACGACGGCTAGCTTCGGTGCCGGCATCAACGTGAGCAACGTCATGGTGAATAGTGCTACAAGCGCCACGGTTTCAATTGCAGTGACCACTGCCGCACCAACGGGCTATCACACCGTGACGCTGTCGACGCTTGGCGAGAGCGCCTCGCAGCAATTTGCCTTCCAGGTCGGCGCAGGCGTGGCGACGTTGAACGAAGCGCTTCCGGATCACGCCCAGCAGGGTATGCAGAACGTCACGGTTCAACTGGTCGGGCAATACTCCCACTTCAACTCTGCCAGCATGGTAACGTTCGGCGAGGGTATCACGGTCAACAGCGTGAGTTATCTCGACGCGACGGACCTCACCGTGAATCTCAGCATCGATCCGCTCTCCTACACCGGGACTCGGACAGTCACGGTGACAACTCCGGGAGTTCCTTGCGCACTTCTTACTCCGGGCGCGGGCTCGGTCTGCGCGCCTGGAGCTTCGACGGGAAGCGAAATCGTGTCCGCCGGGGTGTTCAGCGTTGCCACAGGACCGGCGACCATCACGAAGGTTGCGCCGGCCGGTGGAAACCAGGGTCAGCAGGTCGTGTCCAGATCACCGGCTCGGCAACTCACTGGGCACAGAACATTACGCAGTTCAGCATTCCGGGCTATGGCACCGACATCAAGATCAATGCGGTCATCATCAACAGCCCGACGAGCGCGACGGTCGACCTGACCATCTCTCCGACAGCACTCCCGGGGGCACGCTCCATTTACATGATTACCGCAGGCGAGGCGCTGGTGGATACCGGAGGCTTCGTGCTTACGGGTGGCATCCCGGTCGTGACGGCGCTTGACCCGAATTATGGGCAGCCCGGCACGAATGGACTCGAGGTCACGATCCACGGGGCTTACACGAACTGGGACTCGACCACGACGCCCGACTTTGGACCGGGTATCACATTGGTGACGAAGCAGGTAGAGGACTCCACGACGCTCAATGCGGTCATCTCTATCGATCCGAACGCGCCGATCGGCTATCGGACTGTTTTCGTGCGTACCGGAACGCAGGTCCTTACGGGTAACTTCCAGATTTACGTTCCGCCACCGCCGGTTCCTGCTATCACGTATTACGTGCCTTCGCAGGGGCTGACTGGTCAGACCTTCACGATCAGCTTCACAGGTTCCAATACACACTGGGATCCAGGCCCGATCAATGCCGCCACGACGGCGACGTTCGGCGATGGCATAGCGGTAAACACCTTCCAGGTGACCGGCCCGACAAGCGCGCTTGCGAATATCACGATTCTTCCGTCGGCGGCTTCAGGCACCCGCTTGATCGTCTTCACCACGGGGTCGGAGACGGAGACCGCCACTTTCACGGTCGTCTCATCCACCTCCGGTCCGGGCGGCGTAACCCCGATGCTGAGCGTCATCGACCCCGGACAGGCGATGCAGGGCTCAGCAAACGTACTGATCAACATCATCGGTCAATACACGACCTTCGACGCCAACACCCTGTTCGATTTCGGGTCTGGCATAACGGTCAACGGGATTACCGTGCTTGGCCCGACCATTGCAACGGCGAATATCAGCATCGACCAACTGGCGCCGCTCGGAGGAAGAACTATTACGGCGACCATGGGAACAGTCGTGGCCAGCGGCGTCGGCTTCTCCGTAACGCCCAGCCTTGCCTTGATCTCGGCGCTGATGCCGAACACGGCGTTACAGGGAAGCACGTTGACGATAGAAGTGACAGGGCAGAATACGCACTGGGGACCTGCGACTCGATTCCAGTTCGGAGCAGGCATCGTGACTGCGAGCGTTGTGGTCAACAGCCCGACGGACGCCACGCTTGTATTGTCCCTGCCTGCACTTGCGCCGATTGGGCCCACGTACGTTACCGCGACGACGCTAGGTGAGGTCGCCACGATCAACAATGGATTCGTCGTCCAGGCAGGCACCCCGCTTCTTCTTTCTTCGGGACCTGGTTCGATACAGCAGCAGAGTCGAGTGACCTTCACCATTCTGAGCCAGGCGACGCAGTGGACCTCGAATCCTCCGGCAGTCGACTACGGTGCGGGCATCACGCTCTCCAACACGATTGTGACCAGCGATACGTCGTTGACCGTAGATGCCTATGTCGATCCGCTGACCAGCCCCGGTGGGCGAACGCTGACCGTGAGCAATGGCACGCAGACGCTTACGCTTCCTAACGCGGTTTCCATCAGCCCCGGTCCGGCGGCGGTCGGCAGCGTCTCTCCATCGAGTGGAGGACAGGGCTCGAGTTACACGGTCGCGCTTCATGGGACAAACACGCACTGGCAGCAGGGGCTGACCCAACTTGCGTTCCCGGGCGTTACCATCAACAGTTTCAATGTGAACTCCACGACGCTGGCAACCGCTACCATCACGGTTTCGAGCTACGCCACGCCTGGCTTGGTCAATATCACGACGACCACACTCGGCGAGGTCGCAACCGAGGTGAACGCGTTCGAGATCACGCAGACTGAGCCGGAGATGTTGTTTATCAACTCCGCCACCGGAGCGCTTGGACAGACCGAGACCGTCACGATCACGACGATCAACACTAACTTTGGATCCGGCTCGACAGCCAGCTTCGGCCCGGGAATCAAAGTGAACTCCGTAAACGCTCTCAGTCCGACCTCGCTTTCGGTCAACATCACCGTGCAGCCGACGACGGCTCTCGGATCGCGCAGCGTCGTGATTACGACCGGCACCGAGGTGGTCTCAAGCAGCACGCTCTTCCAGGTGGTCCACGGTCCCGCGGCCATCCTCAGCCTGAGCCCCGCAAGCGGCGGACAGGGGCGATCGGTGACCGTGCTCGTCACCGGGAGCCAGACCAACTACATGAGCGGCGTGACGTCGGCCAGCTTTGGCGGAGGGATCACAGTGACCAGCGTCAGCGTGGTCGATGCCCTCCACGCCAATGTGACGGTCTCCGTCCCGACCAGTACCCCGATCGGCAGCTACGATGTAACCCTCACCACCGGGGGAGAAGTGAGCACCATCCTTGGTGGCTTCGGCGTCACGCTTGGCAGCGCGAAGCTCGGAAACGTGTCTCCGTCGACGGGTCCTCAAGGCGCAACCAACCTGAGCGTAAGCCTCGTGGGCGTGCTGACCAACTTCCTGAATGGCACCAGTACGGCGAGCTTTGGCGCCGGAATCACAACAAACTCGTTAACCGTGAATAGCCCCACGTCCGCGACGGCGAATATAACCATCAGTCCGTCAGCGACCCTAGGATCGAGGACGGTGACGGTGACCACGGGCAGTGAGACGGCGTCGATCACCGGCGGCTTCTCCGTGCTCGCAGGCCAGCCTGGCTTGATCTCCGCTACACCCGCATCGCTCAAGGTCGGCGACACGGCCAACGTTGTCGTTACGGGCCAGTTCACGACGTTCAAGCAGGGTGTCTCCACGATCAGCTTAGGCTCTGGAGTCACGGTGAACTCCGTAACGGTAGCCAACGCTACCCAATTGACGGCCAACATCACGATCGATGCAAACACCTACGCGGGCGAGCGCGACATAACCGTGACGACCGCGAGCGAGACGGAAACGCTCTCCGGCGGGTTCACTGTGCTACCAGGCACTGCCGTCATCACCGTGATCAACCCGAACATCGGCACGCCAAACCAGACGGTCACGGTAGTGATCACGGGGCAGTACACCAACTGGGGCGCGTCCACCAAGGTGAGCTTCGGACCGGGCATTACGGTGGGCACCGGCGTGGACGGGATGGCGGGCCCGGTGACGGTCAATGGTCCCTCCACCCTGACAGCCACCCTGAATATCGACGCGGATGCGGACCTCGGACCGCGAGACGTTACCGTGACGACCGGTGGTGAGGTAGAGACAGTCCCTGCGGGCTTCACCGTCCAACCAACGACGGTGTCTCCACCGACGGTGCTCTTCTCCAGCCCCGCTTACTACGAAGGCGGAGTGCCGATCAATACCAAGATCACCGCGGTCTTTAGCCAGCCTATGGACCGGACGAGCTTTACCGCCACCGACGTGAACGTGTACCTCGAGAGCAGCGTCCAAGGACAGATCAGCGTTTCTGGCTCCATCAGCCTGGATGCCTCGGGCCGTGTGCTTACGTTCATCCCGACGGTGCCCCTCGCCGTCGGGTCCAGTTATGAACTGTACCTGACGAGCGCCATCACCGACGCTTCAGGAAATGCACTCGATGCTTACGCCACTCTCTTCTCCACTGGCTTCACGGCGAGCACGACCGCGCCCCAGGTGGTCGCGGTGAACCCAATCGCCGATATCAAAAACGTGGGAACAAACGCTACGATCCAGGTCGAGTTCAACACGCCGATGGATCAGTCGACGCAGACCGGTCTGACAGTAAGCGACGGGGTAAATAGCATCCCGGGTTCATACAGTTGGAACACCAACACGAACTGCTTCTACGGGTATTCGTTCTACTACTCGTATCAGTGCACAGCAGGCACGATCGTCACGTTCACTCCCTCTCAGCCGCTCGCACCGAACCAGGCTTATACGGTGAACTATGGCGCGCCACTGGCCGACGCGGCGGGCAACGTCCTTGGCACCGGCTCCTTCGCGTACACTACGGGCGCTGGACCGGACACGACGAACGGAAGTTCGGGCGTGAGCTTCGGGTACTTCCAGCCGGACATGAGTACGAACTTCACTCCCCAGGTGAACTTCTCGAAGCCGGTCAACCGGATCGACGTCAATGCCAGCAACCTCTTCCTGTATGACTACGACAGCGGCAAATACCTGCGCGGCACGGTGAACGTAGCGGCGGACGGGCTGAGCGCGACCTTCGTGCCGGCAATGCCGTTGCTCCCCGACACGGCTTACGCCTTCGCCTTCAGCGGCGGCACGTTCGACATGGATGGCAACACCCTCTATGGCAACTACGCGTATTTCATCACAGGCGCCTCGTCGGACTCGACTCCACCCCAGGTAGCCAGCGTCAGTCCCTCGGATGGAACGAGCACGGTACCGTTGAACGCACAGGTGGCCATTCACTTCAACGAACCGGTCGATCCGGACTTCCCCGGGACCATGACGGTGACGCCCGATGGTGGCGTCCCAATACCCGGCACTGCGACTTTGTCGAGCGACCAGCTTACCCTTACCTTCCTTCCAACGAACTCTCTGAAAGGCATGACGAAGTACACGGTAGCGCTCACCGGGTATCAGGACTTCGCAGGCAACGTTGGGGTGAATTTCAATAGCCAGTTCACCACGACCACCACCGTTACGCCGATCTCTCTTTCCACGGGCTTCCTTGCTTCGGGCATGCTCAGCACGACCGACAACACAAGCGACGCGAACTGGGTGGTGACGGTAGGATCGAACGCTCCGGTCGCGGCGAAGATCGATGGGCCGGGAGATGGAGACTGGTCTACAAGCTACGCATCGAATGGGCCTAACTCCTCCTGGATTACGCTGAATCCGGACAGTCCTGCGGGGAATACGGCTGGTGTCTTCTCAAGGACGTTCAACCTTACAGGCTATAACCTCTCGAATCTTTGCCTTGTTGGCTCGATGGCCGTTGATATCACCGGGGGCCTGCAATTGAACGGCACTCCCATTACGCAGCCCATCGACACGTATTCCCTCGTGCCGTTGAACGTCGCCCTCCCTGTCGCCTCACTCAACGCGGGGGTGAACACGCTCTCGATGGTCTACTCCACGACGAACGACAACATTGACGCCTTCCGCCTGGAAGCCACCGTTCAGACATGTGGCGTCAGCTTTACGAGCGGTCTGCAACTTGTCAGGAGCACGCCCGCGATACAGGCGACGGGGGTGGCCACGAGTACAAGCATCACGTTGACCTTCAACCATCCGCTCGATCCAGCTACGGTCAACGCGAATACCATTCAGGTCCTAAACACCGGCGCGAGCTATAGCCAGATTGCCGGGAGCTACAAGGTGAACGGAAGCCAGGTGATCTACACCCCGGATAGCCCGTTCCCGGCGAATACGCAGATCAACGTCAACAGCTATGGCGGTCCCGTGGATACGGCCGGAGAGTCGCTCGGGAACGTCAACACACTCCTCTACTTCACCACGAACGCAACGTCGATCGCGCCGAGCGCACCGTTCGCGGTGACGGCCTTCTCTCCCGCACCCGATAGTACGAACATCGGTCTGCACGCTCCCGTCGTTGCGACCTTCAACCGCTCCTTCAATCCGCAGACGATCAATCCCACCAGCAGTGGAACGGACTTTGCGCTCTACGCCGGCGACAACCTGAACTGTACGAATTACATGAAGTCGCAGGACAACACGACGCTGCAGTTCAACTGCTACCCATTGCCCGCGAGTACGGCGATGACGGCTTTGATCAAAAGCAATCTGCAGGATATGTCGGGGCAGGGAGTCGCAAATTTCAGCAGCAAGTTCACAACGGCACCGGTCGACTCGAATACCCACGGCACGATCGTGACGGCACGGCCGGGCAGCGGCGCTACGTCCGTGCCGGCCAACTCTCCGCTCGTTCTCTTCACCAGTCTGCCAATCAGCACGTCAAGCGCCAATGCCGCCCTGAAAGTCTCGCAGAACGGCGTGTTGATCCCTGGCGCTATCCAGGTTCTCGATAGCGGTTATACCCTGCAGTTCACTCCAAGCTCGCCTTACGTCGCGGGGGCGCTCATCCAGTGGACCGTGACAGCCGATCTCGTGGATGCCACCTACGGCAGTAGCTTCACGGCGACGGGGGGCTACTTCACGGTGGCAGCTGATACCAGTATGACCATTCCTACACTCCAGGCCGCGTATCCCGCTGCAGGGGGAGGCACCGTACCAAACTCGATCTTCGAACTTCAGTTCAGTGCTCCGATCGATCCGGGCACAGTCAACGCGACGAACATATACCTCACCTACCAGGGGAACGGCGGATCCAATCTGGCTGCCACCCTCTCGCAGCCGCAGCCAAACACGATTCGGATTATTCCGCAGAGCGATCTAACAGGGTCTCCGGTATATTTGGTAATCGAGAGCGGGCTGCGCAGCACGACAAGCGTTCCTGCGCAGCAGACGGAATATTACTTCTTCCCGACTGGTGCGGACGATACAACGGTCCCGACGATCGTGAGCGCCGTACCGTATAACGGGGCGATCAACATCGGTGTGAACGCAACGCCGGGGATCGTCTTCAGCAAGGCTATCGATCCGGCAAGCATTAACAACAATACCTTCAAGGTCGCGAATGGAGGCGCGTCACTCCCTGGCGGCTACATGATCAGCACGGATAACACGCGCGTGCAGTTTGTCCCAAGTTCGCCTCTGCCGGTGAACGCGGACCTGACCATGACGCTCGAGGGTGTGCTCGACGGCGAGGGCCACGCGGCGTCGTTCTCCTCGCACTTCAAGACCGCCTCGGGTCCGGACTTCACGCCGCCCACGATTGTTTACAGCAGCGTCGGTGATGGAGAGACGGTTCCGGTCAACGCGACGGTTACCGTGCAGTTCAGCGAGTCAATGGATATCACCACCCTGAATACCCGAAATATTGATATCTACGACTACCTCCTTGGCACCTATGTCCCGGCGACACTTACCTTCAGCGCAGACCAGTCCGTGGCGTATCTCGTTCCGAACGCCCCGCTGGCTGCGGGACGACAGTACGTGCTGCAGGTCTACTCCGGGATGGATCTTGCCGGCAACCAGCTCCAGGGCAACTCTTTCTCATTCACCGCAGGGCTTGCGGCGGCATCCTCGGCACCCACGCTGCAGTATCTGAACCCGCTGCGTGGAGCGACAGGAGTCGGAGTGAACGTGCTGATTGAAGCGCAGTTCACGGGTGGAATCGACCCGAACACTCTTAGTGGTGTGGAGCTTCTGGCGGGAGTCAATTCCGTCCCGATCACTACCACGACCAGCAATGGGAACACCATCCTTCAGTTGACGCCGCAGACCCCGTTGACGCCGAATACCACCTATCAGGTGCGGATCGCAGGGGTGAAGGATCCTGCCGGAAACACGCTCTCGACCGTGACCAACAGCTTTACAACGGGAGCCACGTTCGATCTGGCCGGGCCACAGGTCGTCGCCTATGATCCGCCGAACGGCGCTGAGGTCGGGACGAACATCTCGCCGAAGTTTTACTTCAATAAGCCGCTGAATCCGATCACGGTGACGACCAGTAGCTTCCGGATGTACCGGGACGACACCGGTCAAAACATTCCGATCAGCGTGATTCCTGCCACGAATGGATTGAGCGTGACCTTGGAACCGCTGCACGCGATCGCTCCGAATGGACAGTACGAGTTTGCAGCCGGCTATGGATTCCAGGATGCAAACGGCAACAATGGCAATGGGCTCACTATCTATTTCTCCACCGGCGCGGGAACGAACACGACCGGGCCCTCGATTACGGTCAGCCCGGGCGCGGGAGCAACGGGTATCCCGCTCGACACGCACGTCGTGGCAACTTCGAGCGCCCCGATCGATCCCACAAGCTGGACGCAGAGCTCCATCCAGGTGCTCGACAACCTGAGTCAAGCCGTCGCGGGCACCATCGGCTTGACGGACACGCAGACACTCACCTTCGTCCCAACGAACCCGCTGAGCCAGAACGTCACCTACACCGTAAAGGCAGGCGGTTTCAACGATGCCAATGGAAATCCCGCGACACTTTCGAACACAAACTTCAGAACCGGGACGTCCGCCGGTACCGATGGGCTGACGCTCGCCAGCACGAACATCCCGTCAGGTGCGGCGAACGTAGCGAACACGCAGGCGATCATCCTGACGTTCAGCCAGATACTGAACCCGGCCTCGGTCAACGATAGTACGTTGCGCGTCCTGAATACCTATAACGGGAGCCTCGGTCTGGCCGGCACCTATTTGGTCAGTGGTAACCAGGTCACGTTTACCCCGGTCGCCCCCTATCCGGCTGGAGCGCAGATCTATGTTGTCTCCTGCGGCGGCCCCTCGGATGTGCAGGGTGATGTCTTCCTCAACGGCAGTTGCTACTCGCAGCTTCTCTCGTTCACGGTGAGCTCGGCGTCACCCGACACCACTCCTTTGAAGGTCGTCTCGATCAATCCGGCGGCGAATGCAACCGGCGTTCCTCTCACGACGCAGGTCTCCGTCACCTTCAACAAGTCGATCAACCCATCGAGCGTAAGCTATGGCGGCAGCAGCGCGTTGCTCTCAGCGGGACAGAGTATTCAGAACTATGGGAGCGTGAGCTTCTCGCCGGATAACCTTACCGTGACCTTCAACACCGGGGCACTCTACGGCAGTACGAAGTACACCGTGACTCTGCCTGCCGGGGGTATTACCGATATGTCGGGCAACGGTCTAGCCACAACCTTCGATAGTACATTCCAGACGATGAGCGCCACTTCAAACGCCACCGGATACGTCACGACGACGGCTCCGTCTTCAGTGGGTAACGTTCCGTCTGATTCGTTGCTTACGCTCTTTGTCAACGAGATGGTCGACCCCTCCACCGTTCAGGGAAACCTGGTTGTCACGGTGAACGGAGAGGTATATCCGGGAACGGTACAGGCAGTCGCCAGCGGATACGAGGTGCAATATACGCCGCAGGTACCCTTCCCGGCGGGGGCAGTCGTCCAGTGGTTCTTCTCGAATGTCTACGATACGAACGGCAACGCTATCCAGGCGAGGTCCGGCTATTTCTATGTGCAGGCGGTACCCGATCCGATGGGTGCGCCGATCATCGTTGCGGGGAGCCCGGCTTCCTCTTCGACGAATGTCCCGACGAACGCCGTATTCGATGAGCAGTACAGCCTGCCCATCGATGCGTCCACACTGAGCTCGGCGTCCTTTTACAGCTACTATGGGGCCATTCCTGCGCTGAACGTGACCCTTCTATCGCCGGCCGTGGTGCGCATTGCACCAGCCACGCCGTTGTTGCCCTCGACCGCCTACTATGTATGCCAGAGCGGATCGATCAAGGGCACCAATGGGGTGACCGCGCAGGGAACCTGCATCAATTTCACCACGACGGCGGGTCCGGATACCTCGCAAGGTGCGGTGAAGATTGGGCCGCCGAATGGATCAAAGAATGTCGGCACGAATGGCATGGTTCGGCTGGTGTTCTCCAAACCCGTCGACGCGACTACAGTGACCACGGATACTGTAAAAGTGATGCATGGAAGCGTAAGCATACCGGGCACACTTACGCTGAGCTCCGACTACGGGACAAGCGGATACGACTTCATCGGGGCGACGTTTACCCCGGTGAATCCTCTGCCCCCTTCGACGACTCTCCAGGTAAGTGTCGACGGGGTAGAGGATTACGCGGGCAACGCGCTTGCGAAAGCCTCATCCCAGTTCACCACAGCGCCTGCACCGGACTTCAGCGCCGCGAACGTGACGCTTGATTTTGGCTACGGAACCACGGATATCGGAACCAATGCGACCTTCTCCTGCCGGTATTCGAAGCCGGTCGACCCCAGCAGTGTCAGCGCTGACCAGACTTATGTCAGCCTCACGGGTACCAACGCACGCGTGCCATCCACATTCCTCTTCTCCTCGGACATGGAATCGGTGACCATAAAGCCGGTCTCAGCCTTGACCGCAGACACCAGCTATGGCTATCAGTGTGTCGGAGCTCTTGATCTTACGGGCAACAATACCTATACGGGGTACGTTCAGTTCACCACGGGCAGCGGGCCGAGCAGCACTGGTCCAACGCTACTTCGCACGAATCCCCCAAGCGGAGCAACAAATGTCCCATTGAACACTGGCGAGGGGCCGTTCAACGCAACCAGCCTTGGCCTGCTCTTCGATAAGCCGCTCTCGGAGAATTCGTTGAGCAACGTCACCCTTAAGCCACAGGGCGGAAATCCTTTGTACATCGCGACTGGGCAGAACATCGGGGACACAGAGGTCAGCGTGTTTCTGGCTAACACTCTGCAACCGAATACCCAATACACCTACAGCATTACTGGCGTTACGGATTATTCGGGCAATCCGATCGCTCTAGTCACAAGTACCTTTACCACCGGCTCGGGAGTAGACTTCGTGAGCCCAACCGTCGCAGGCTTTATTCCAGCGGACGCGACCACCGGCGTATCCATGGGAACACCGCTGAAAGTGACTTTCAGCGAGCCAATGAACCCAGTGCTGATCGACAGCAATCACGTTGTTCTGCTCAACCACAACACGCAGGCTGTCATCCCCACTACGCTGAGCATATCGACCGATAACACGACGGTCTCGCTCACACCCGTTTCTCCGCTCGCAGCAGGTACGATTTACGATTTCGAGGTAGTAAATCCCAACTGGTACCTCACGGATATTGCGGGCAACCATCTCAACACATACGAAGCGATCGCTACCTTTACCACAGGGCCATGATAGTCGTGCGGTGTCACCGGCCATCATGGTGAGTTGCGATCGTGCGGCGGATGATCTGGAAGTTCAGCTTCTCAATACCTACTGTTTCCCCGAGAGGCTTCAAGACCCTTTCGCGGTAGTTGGAGGTGTCGATGAACCCTCCTTCCGCGGTCGGAAACATCGCGTCATCTGGAGAGCATCTCCGGTGGGCCTCGCTCCTGCAGAGACTACCCCGGCAGGATGCTTCTTTACACTCCAACTTCCACGCGTTGAGTTCGGTGACAAGGTCATCCGGAAGATGCATCTTGCCCAAGCTCTTGGTATGACGGAAAGCCTGGGAGTCTTTCTCCAGCAGTGATCCCACACCCAGTCCTTGCTGAAGTTGAGGCACTGTCCTAGGTCCACGGCGGTCAAGAGAGGATCCGCAATCGGGGATTCGGGGCAGCGTGGACGCGTTTCTGGCCTCGGATAAAGACGGGAAACCCCAGCCGGGATTCGAGCTCGACAACCGGTCTGCTCAAGGCAGGCTGTGTGATTCTTAAACGCTCCGCGGCGCGAGTGACGTTGAACGCTTCTGCAAGCGTAAGTACGGCAGCCTGAAGACGGATTCCGATATTGATCTGCATCGGCGTCCTCGGTAATGCGGACAGCTCGCAAATGTTGGAGCAGCAAACGAAAGCCGGTGTACCGTGCCGAGCGGTAACTTTATAGATTATACTCATACCCTAAATATCTACCTATTCTTGGAGGAGAGAATTTTACTAAGGAGTAAAAATAGCTGAGGAGAATGGATATTCGAAGAATATAAGAAATATCGTATACGTTAGCCCGTCCTATAAGAGTCTAAACGTAATCCAAAATGCAGAACAATAAAAGCGAACGAATGGTCGTTTTTGTCGAATCCGGTTCAGCCTTTCAGTATCCAATCTGATCAGGAGGGCAATGACATGCCTGGCGAAAGAAAAGTAGCACTTATTACCGGAGCGAACCGCGGAATTGGACTTGAAACGGCTCGTCAGCTTGGACAGCAGAATGTAATCGTGATCGTCGCTGCCAGAACCTTCGATGCGGCTCAACAGGCAGCTCAGACGCTGACATCAGAGAACATCGAGGCGTACCCCGTCGCCCTGGATGTCAACAAAGAGGAAGATCGTAAAGCAGCCGCAAAGTTTGTCGCCGACAAGTTCGGGCACCTGGATATCCTGGTGAACAATGCGGGTGTCGGTGGCGAAGGTGGGATTCTGCATCCCCACACCATCGCGACGACGGACGCCGAGTTTGAGAACGTGTTCCGTACCAACGTTTTGTCGGTCATTTCTGTGACCAGAGAATTATTGCCGCTCCTCAAGAAGAGCGCCGCTGGGCGCGTTGTGAATGTCTCGAGCATCCTCGGATCGCTGACTCTTCAAGCGATGCCGAACAGTCCCATCGCTCCCATGAAGGCGTTCGCTTATAACGCCTCTAAAACGGCTCTGAACCAATTCACCGTTCATCTTGCTGCGGAGCTGAAAGACACCAAGATCAAAGTGAATTCGGCGCATCCGGGATGGGTGAAGACAGATCTGGGCACGCTGCATGCCCAACTTGAAATCGCTGATGGAGCAAAGACGAGCGTTGAGCTCGCCCTCACTGGTGAAGACGGGCCAAACGGCAAATTCATCCATGATGGAAAAGAATTGCCTTGGTAGAGCTTGCGCCACATCAGCTTAGGGATCATGTATGCAACGACATGGTCACTGAGACAACGTCTTCGACCTGGACACCGGGTCTGATCTGACAATGCCTTGAAGGTGCGATGGCGCTTGATCGTTTTGACAGGCAAGCCGGCTATCTTGAGCGAGCTGAGAAGCATGTTGACGCTTATCCCGAATCGCGGATCCCTGAAGGCGCTCTACACACTCATCCTTCTGTCTTGGCCAAACAGAAGGATGAGTGCGTTCGCTACTGCTTCGGAGTGCGACTCTATCAAGGAAGACATCATTGAAAAATCTACTAAGTTTCGTCGTAGACGCACATGGCGGTTTAGCGGAATGGAATCGGTTCTCCGACTTCTTCACGGATGTCGACGCGCAGGGAAGGCTGCGTGAGCCAGACAGATGGCACACGATCGTACCTCGGTCTCGGCTACTCCTCTCCCTCCGCAGTCAACGGATGATCATCATCTTGCCCGATAACGGAGGAAAGCTGATCATAGAGCCGAGCCGAATTTCTAGTTTCCATCTGCACAGGACTAAGCTGGCGTCGCTCGCGCATCCAGGACAAGCGTTGCTGCAGGAGCCTTCGATGTCGGACTGGGACAACCTTCGAAGTGCCTTTTTCATGGCTCATGTGATCCGGCATGCCGCCATTGGTCCTTTCTTGTACACCCTGCCTGGGTTCCGTACTGAGGAGCTTGCACCATGGGACGAACGAGGCGAAGTCTGGCGGGTGCTTAGGGTAGATTTTCCAGGAAATGTCGAAACTCCCTTTCAGTCCCACATCGCATATTTCGGCCCAGATGGCCTCTTACGGCGAGTTCAAAGCAAGCCGGATGTATTAGGTGGGGTGGAATTGATTGAGGACGTGACGCGCTATGAAAGCATGAACGGCCTCCAGGTCGCCTCCTCGAGAGAACTGTTCACGTGCGATTCCAAGGGGAGAAGAACCGACGCAGCAAGCTTAGGACAAATTGAACTCCGGAACTTCTTCTTTGCCGATTAGCTCCAGCCCGCGGAGCGACAGAGGCAACTAGCTGTCGAGAATCCCATCTTTCAGGCGATACACCAGCGTGGCTAGACGAGCTTGCACAGTTCCTCTTGCTAGTTTTGTGTCAAGTGTGACGGATGTGGAGCTTCATCATCCGTAGCCAAAAAACGCTAAAGAGACTATTGTTATGAGATGGTGGCCACGGTAAACGAGTTCGATCAAACGGCAACGAATCCAGGGCAGCGGGGCCCCGCGGAACATCAGCGGCGGGAGCAAATTCTTCGGGCCGCTGGAGAGCACTTCCGTCACTACGGTTATCGAAAGACCACCGTTGCTGATCTGGCCAAGGCGATTGGCCTATCACCCGCCTACATCTACAAGTTTTTCGTCTCTAAGCAGGCGATCGGCGAGGCTGTCTGTGCATTGTGTCTTGGGGAACGAACCGGGGCTTTGCGAAAAATTGTGGAAGAGACCGCTTCTCCGGTTGAGAGTATCCGAAAGATCTACAAAAGTTTAGCGCTGAGCGGAGCCCGGCTCTTCTTTGAGGACCGGAAGATGCACGACATTGTGACGGCCTCTTTCGAGGAACGTTGGGGCAATCTCGAGGCCTACAACCACGACCTCATCGGTATTATCCGGCGGGTGTTGATTCGCGGACGCGAACTTGGGGAATTCGAGCGGAAGACTTCATTGGAGGAGGCTTGCCGAGCGATTCAACATACGATGCAGTCCTTCTTTCACCCGATCTTGCTCGAACAGAATCTGGATCATCTCGAAGAAGATGCGACGGCCGTCGCCAATTTGGTATTGCGGTCTCTTGCGCCCTGAAGCATGCGAGTGCCCTCTGGCTATCGGGGCGTTTCAGTGCCAGTAGCCAGATAGTGGCATGGTCAATTTCTTCCAGCCAGAGGCCCCGGTTTTCTATCGTCATTGGGCGCTCCTGAGAGTCTGCTGGGTCGAGGCAAAGGCCGTTGTGCGAGATCGATGAACTCGTCTCGGACAGCTTTGAGGATTTCTTGAGACAGGGTTTTGTCGTTCACGGCACGCGCCAGGGATGCCGCACCGACCGCTGCACTTAGAAGAAGGATTGCTCGTGTGCGTCTCGATTGCGCGTCGCCACCCTTTAGACCGTGGTTGTAGTAGCCAATCGTGTGCTTCACGCGCTGGGTGTAAACCGTCTTCACGCTTGTGCTGGCGTGACGAACATCTCCAGCGAAGGCGGTCACGGCGCAGTTAAGCGCGGCACGTTTGCTGTCGGCATCTGAGAGGAACGCCTCCAGGAACGCCGGAAGGTCTGCAGCTTGTTCTTCCCAGCGGTCGACATCCTTGAACGCCTCGGCCATTGCTTCCACAACGAGTTCATCTCGAGATCCGAAATGCTTATAGAAGCCCCCGACGCTGCAACCGGCCTCCTTCATCACATCCGCAACTCCGATTCCTTCCAGACCCCGCTCACGAAAGCGCTTTGCGGCCACGGTAAGAATCTTTGAATGGGTAATCGCCTTATCTGCCTTGGACCGCCTCATAGGACCCTTCCAGCTTCGCCCGACTCGCAGCGAACCGATGAGTTCTAGAGTATAGCGATACGCCAATCGATTCAAAGGCCAAGATTCAAGCTGAAAGCGCAATATACCTCGGGAGTTCGATCAGGGCTATACAACCTCTAAGCAAGATCCCCTCCCGTGATATCGAGTGCTGTACCCGTAATCGCTCCGGCAAGAGGAGATGCCAGGAACATAACAGCCCTCACCACATCTTCATTTGTAACGGTCTCGTCCCCGACATCTTCCTGAGAGTATGGGCCGTTCACCGGACCGCGCCGTGTCTTCGGCGTTTCGAACTTTAAGGTGCCTGCCAAAACCACATTCGCGGTAATACCGCGCGATGTAAGGTCTCTTGCCACACCCTTTGTGTAGCCAAGCACAGCAGCTTTAGTGCCTGCATAGTCTGCTGCTCCAGCGATGCCAACTCTCTGAGCCAGCGACGAACTGAGAGCGATGATGCGGCCGCCCGCACGCATCCGCAGGACCGCGGCGCGTACCACGGCGATATATCCGTGAACATTCACCTGCCACTGCAGGTCGAGTGCCTGATTGTTGATCGTGGGATCATCGATCGTCTTGCCGTGAAGTGCGAACGAAGATGTGTGAATCAAAATATCGAGATGTCGAAATTCTCTCGTGACCTCCTGTACCAATGGTAGGGCTTGTTTGGAGTCACCGGGATCGTGCCTGAATAGCGTTGCACGATTGCCACGTGCGCTCACTAAAGCCTGGACATGCTCTCTGGCTCTCGTCTCGGAAGCCGAGTAAGTTACAGCAACCTCCCCTCCCGCACGCGCAAGCGCAAGGGAGATCGCAGCGCCTACTCCGCGCGTACCACCAACTACCAGGGCAACCTTGCCATTCAAAGAAGTCGGCTGAAGTTTAGCCGAACTACCGTAGACGAAATTTGCGTTTGCAGTGCTCTCGCTCGCCATCGATGCTCCCACAAGGTCCTTTCGCTATGAAGGAAAGCCACGAATCGGCCTTCAGGTGGGACGGGTATGTGGCCCGAGCACGAGGCTGGCGGCGCGATACGGAAATCCCGTCGCCAGCCTTAGCGTTATGCTTCCGCCAATACAACCTCTCCTTTACCTGCTGGCACAGGCGCCGGCTTTACGCCGTACCAGATCGCATAGAGAGCAGGAAGGAATAGCAAGGTAAGCACGGTGCCGATCATTGTGCCGCCTATGAGCGTATATGCCATTGATCCCCAGAACACAGAGTAGGTTAGCGGGATGAAGGCAAGAACGGCAGCAAGCGCTGTGAGCAGCACGGGACGTGCCCGCTGGACGGTGGCTTCGATCACGGCATCATAGTTGTCCAAGCCCTCTTCCTGGTTGGTCTTGATCTGTCCGATCAGGATGAGGGTGTTGCGCATGATGATTCCGGCCAAGGCGATCAATCCAAGGATCGCATTGAAGCCAAACGGCTGATGGAAGAGCAGCAGGATCGGTACAGTCCCTGCGAGTCCCAATGGGGCAGTAAGCACCACCATGAACATCGCCGAGAACGACCGGACCTGAAGCATGATGACGATCAACATGAGGATGATCATCATGGGAAAGACGACCTGCAGCGCTACATTGGCCTTGGTTGCTTCCTCGACATTGCCACCTACTTCAATCTTGTAGCCCGCGGGAAGACTCTTAATCAGGGGTTGAAGAGATTGCATGATCTCAGCTGAAACCTGTGGCGGCTGGAACGCTTCGTCGATATCGGAAGACAGGGTTATCGTTGGCGTGCGGTCGCGCCGTTTCAAGATCGGCTCTTCTTGCCGAACTTCGACATGGCCGATCTGACTGATCGGGACGAGCTTCCCGTCATGGCTGATAATGGTCATGTCCTGCAACCGGCTCGGATCGAATCGGTCTCCGCCAGCACTGCGGGCGACGAGATCGACCGTTCTGATATCCTCACGCACTTGCGTCACTGGTACGCCTGTCAGGAGGAACTGAATCTGAACGCCAGCTTCTGACGGCGTGAGACCAAGCAAGTGGAGCCTGTCCTGGTCCAGAACGAAATGGACGGTCGGCGCCTTCTCTCCCCAGTCTGCGTTCACCAGACGCGTATGCGGATTGGCCACCATGATCTGGCGAGCCTGTTCCGCAATCCCGCGCACCTTCCCGATGTCCGGTCCCATGATGCGAAACTCAACCGGCCACGGTGTATATGGGCCGAAGACAAGTTGAGTGACACGAACACGCGCCTCTGGTGCGATGCCGGCGGCAACCTGCTGTCGTAACCGCATCTTCAGCGTCTCGCGGTCTTTTTCGCTCGGTGTCAGAATAATGATCTTTGCGAAGTTTGGATTCGGGAGTTCAGGATTGTAGGAGAGGAAGAAGCGGGGAGCGCCTGCTCCGATATACGCGGTAACGATCTTGGCTTCGGGTTGACGACGAAGCCAGGTCTCTACCTTCGCACTGGCTTGGTTTGTCGTCTCAATGCTGCTTCCCTGGGGCAGGGTGACTTCTACCAATAGCTCAGGCCGATCGGAAGCTGGAAAGAACTGCTGACGAACCGAACCCATACCCACGAATGCCATCAGGAAGATGACGACAACTGAACCTGCCACAAGGAACTTCCGATGCACAGCCCACTTCACCATGCGCCGCAGCTTTTGATAACCGGGCGTCGCGTAGATCGCCGCGTGACCGCCGGGAATGGGTTCAAGACTCGGGAGAAGCTTGACGCCAAGGTACGGCGTAAACGTGACCGCAACGACCCAGGATGTCAGCAAAGCAAACGCGACCACCCAGAAGATATTGCCGGCATATTCGCCAGCCGTGGACTTCGCGAAGCCGACCGGCATGAGTCCAACCACCGTGACAATTGTTCCTGAGAGCATTGGAGCAGCCGTGTGGCTCCAGGCATATCCGGCTGCGCGGATTCTATCCCAGCCTTCTTCCATTTTTACGACCATGATCTCGATCGAGATGATGGCATCATCTACAAGAAGGCCAAGGCCCAGGATCAGAGCGCCGAGAGTAATACGATCGAAGACGCGCCCCGTCGCCAGCATGATGACGAATGTGATCGCAAGCGTAACGGGGACAGCAGCGGCGACGACGATACCAACACGCCAGCCGAGGCTGATCAAGCTCACGATCATGACGACCGCGAGCGCTACGCAAAACTTCAGCATGAACTCGTCATACGCTTCGGTGATATTTACCGCCTGATCGGTGACTTTGCTGAAAGCAAATCCCGCCGGAAGAGCGTTTGCGATGCTCTTCTGCTCCGCTTCGAGAGCCTTGCCAAGATCCAGACCATTCCATCCTTCACGCATCACGATGCTAAGCAACAAGGCATTTTCGCCGTTATGGCGGATCATGAACGTAGCCGGATCTTCATAGCCTCGCTTGACCTCGGCGACGTCCGATAGCGACAACGTACGTCCGCCAGCAACGATCGGTGTATCCCGGATCTTTTGTAGATCGTTCAGGGCGCCGTCCAGGCGGATGAACACCTGCTGGTCATGGGTGTCGATCGATCCGGAAGGAGTAACAGCGTTTTCGCGGGTGAGGGCGTCGAAGATCTGCTGGGGACTTACTCCAAGATTCGCAAGGCGAGAGTAAGAGAATTCGACGAAGATCCTTTCCGGTTGCTCGCCGACGATGTCGATCTTTTTCACGCCCGGAACGTGGAGGAGCCTTTGACGGAGCGCCTCAGCCTCGCGGGTCAGGATGCGCAGCGGCAGGCCGTGCGCTTCGACCGAATACAGGGCGAACGTGACGTCGGAGTATTCGTCATTGATGAATGGCCCATAGGCTCCCTGAGGGAGCTTGTGCGCCTCGTCGCCGAGCTTCTTACGTGCCTGGTAAAACTCCTCGGGCACGTCTTTCGGATTCATGCTGTCTTTGAGGGACACCTTCATCAGCGCGAGACCGGGGCGAGTGAACGTCTCGACGCGATCGTAATCGCGGAGTTCCTGCATGCGTTTTTCAAGCGGCTCCGCAACGAGGTCTTGCATCTCCTGTGCCGTGGCTCCTGGCCAGACCGCCGCGACCGTGAAGACTTTCACCGTAAAGGTCGGGTCTTCCGCGCGCCCAAGCCCGAAGAAGGCAACAATACCGGCTCCCAGCACGGCGATAAGAAGGAAGAGGGTGACTGCTCTTTCCCGGACGGCAAGGGAAGAAAGGTTGAGAAAGGTTGAGGTTGCCTTCTCGCGTACTTCCGGACCCGTAATTTCGTGTAACTGGTATTGATTGTGATCGGTATCGTGCGGATTCATCGAGAGACCTCAGCTTGCTGCTCTTCCACGCGGACTTTATCGCCCTCATGGAGAAGATGAGCGCCAAGCGCAACGATCTTGTCTTCGGGACGCAGGCCCTGGCTCACGATCGCCTCTTCTTCGGTCATGCTGCGAATCTGAACCGGATGAAACGAAACTGTGTTCGTCGAACTGTTTACAACCCAAACTCCTGTCCCCTTACCAAGATCAATAATGGAGGCGACAGGAATTGTGGACAGGGCCTGACTTTCGCTCTCCAGATGAATGGTTACCGTGGCTCCGATGGGAGCATTCGCATCTTTGCCGCCGAGGACATAGCGTGCCTCGTAGGTACGGGTGAGTGGATCGGCTGCATCCGAGAGCTGCCGCAGTCTTGCCGGCACCCGGTCTGTTTGACCGTAGACCGCGGCGAAGGCGGTCGAGCCCAGCTTTGGACGGATGGTCTCCGGAAGGTTGACTGCCGCTTCCCGTGGCCCCGCATGCGCAAGCTTCACCACGGTTTGACCGGCAGAGACTACCTGACCCGGCTCGGCTGTCGTCTCGACGACGACTCCGTCTGAATCTGCGATGAGCTTTGAATAATCGCCCTCGTCCATCGCTACCTTCTGCTGTGCTTCAGCGGCTCGCAACTCGGCTTCCGCTGCATCTGCCGCCGCCTTGATCTGGTCATACGTGGATGCCGAGATTGCACCCGTTTTAACCAGGCCCCGGTAGCGAGCCTCATCAGCGATTGCCTGCACCGCTCGCGCTTTGGCGGCTTCGACCGTTTCCATCCTGGCGGTCACAGCATGGGCGTAGTCCGTCGGGTCGATCGTCATCAGCAGTTGCCCCGCATGGACAACCTGGCCGGTGTCGACGAGACGCTTTGTAATTTTTCCCGGCACCCGAAAGCCCAAATTGCTTTCTACCCTGGCAGTGACCACGCCAGTAAAAACGCGAGCGGCGTCGGATGAAAGTCCGACTTCGGCAGCACGAACCAGCTGCGGTTCAGTTCTCGGATCGGCTTCCACCTTGCGATGACATCCGGCGAGGCCGAGCGCGGCAGCGGCAGTTGCCAAGGCTAAAAGACTGTTCTGTGAAATCCTCACTGGTTGCTCTCCTGATGCCTCTCCCGGTGAATTTATATACGTGTGACAAAATTGTCAAATCGTCATTCATTCCTATAGGATGGCTCGAAGGAGGGAGTACCGTGAATTAGTGACCTTTTTGCCATATCTTGTCACGCCACCTGCATTCTGAATTCACGACTTACCCGAGTTTCGTTGACAACAAGTAACGAAATAAAATATTATTCACTAACTATGACCCGGTGCAATCCTTCTCGGCAACTCGAAATCCAGTTACGCTACGGCAATGCCATCGATCCGTCGAACCTGGCAAAGTGGAATGTTGTTTTCCGGCTAGGAGTAGTCCTCTCTCTTGCGGGGATAAGTGGCTGCCGAGTCGGACCGAACTACCAGAAGCCGTCGGTACAGTTGCAGCCGTTCCATAACGCCCCTGCGATTGAGGCACGGACGGACGCGCTGCCTGCTCCTGCGCTTGACCGGTGGTGGGATGGATTTCAAGATCCAAAGCTGACCGAAGTCGTCGAGAGGGCGCTGCGCGAAAACCTCGACCTGGCTGCGGCGATGACAAGGGTTCAACAAGCGCGCGCGGTCGCGAAAGAAGCGGGCGCACGGCGTCTCCCCGCTGGCACCGCGTACGGCTCGACAACCTCTCTTTCGCAATCCACGGAAAGCCAGGTCGGTCGTCTTTCGCCGATCATTCCGGGTTACGACCGCGACCAAAATTACTATGACCTTGGCGTTTCCGCCAGCTGGGAGACAGATATCTTCGGCAGTCTGCGGAGGGGATCCGAGGCTGCGACCGCCGAGGCCCAGGCAGCCGAGGCCCTTCGCACCGGCACGCGTATTTCGGTGGCTGCGGAAGCGGCGGACGCCTATCTCCAAATTAGAGGTGCCCAGGCTCGGTTGAGCTTCTCTCATGAGCAAATCGACACTGACCGACACCTCGTTGATCTTGTTCGGCAGCGGCGAGAAGCGGGCGTTGCTTCCGATCGGGAGCTCGCGCAGGCTGAGGCTCTGCTCTCTGGTGCGACGGCTACCATCCCGCTACTCGAGACGGTGCTGGAGGCACAACTCAACCGTCTTGACGTCCTCATGGGGGCACAACCCGGCACGTATGCCGCGGAACTGAAAATCCAGGCGGACATCCCGGTCATTCCGAATATCCCTAACGCGGGGGCACCGATGGATCTGCTCCGCCGGCGTCCGGACATCATCGCCGCGGAGCGAGAAGTGGCTGCGTCCAATGCACGCATCGGTCAGGCGCTCGCCGAGTACTACCCGAAGTTGTCGCTCTCCGGCATTGTTGGCTCGCAGGCGTTAGCTCCCGCGCACCTTTTTGAGCAGCAGGGTTTTCAGCCAATCGGAGTCGCCGGCCTGCGTTGGAGGCTGTTTGATTTCGGGAGAGTTGACGCTGAAGTAAAGCAGGCACGAGGGGTGAATGCAGAAGCATTGGTGCGTTACCGAAGCTCTGTCCTACACGCAGCGGAAGATGTGGAAGATGCGTTTAGCTTGCTTGTCCAATCGGAAAGGCGCAGAACGGAGCTACTTCGAGAGATCGCGCAGTTGCAACGGGTTCGTGATCGATCCCAGGAATCGTACAACGCCGGTGTCATCGGGCTTACAGATGTGCTGGACGCTGACCGGCAACTACTGGTTGCCAAGGATGACCTGGCGGTAAGCCGAGAGGACGCCGCGCGTGCCGCAGTTGGGTCGTTCCGTGCTCTTGGCGGTGGCTGGCAACCATGATGGAGTGGTTTGCCGAGGCATCGCACGTCGGAAAGTGGTGGCCGAGTTCGGTACTCGCGGATTCGGGAAGGATAAATATGCTCGTGCCATTGCTTATTGCGTTTGCCGCTTTGTTCGTCGTGTTTGCAGCGCTGCGTGGGAGACGGCGAGCAGATCGGCGCAGGGAAATGATGCAGCATTTCATCAGCGCGGAAGCTCTTCACCAGCTCCTTTCGATGTCTGACAAGCCTACCGTCCTCGATATCCGGGTGCCGCTCGACTTCCTGGCCCACACGGAAATGATCCCGGGTGCGACCAGGATCGCTCCAAACGAGATGATCGCTAACCCGAAGATGATTTCGAAAAAGATCGAATACGTTCTCTACTGCACGTGTCCTGGAGAAGCGAGCAGTGAGGCAGTCCTATCCGCGGCACTGAGGATGGGGTTCTACAAAGTGAAGATGTTGACAGGCGGAATCGAGGCGTGGAAACAAAAGGGATTTCCCGTGGAACCGTATAACCGCCCCTTTCACCTGGATGCTCAGAGAAAAAGCTAATGACTATCTACCGAGGTGTCTAAAGTGAGATCGCGACCGCTCAATGTCCTCGAGGGTTCAATCGTTCCATCGCTGCCTGGCGAGCGGAATGGTCCGGGGAGCCGCAAAAGGCAGCAACAGCGTAGTGCACGGACTCGAGATCAACTATTGCGAGCCGCAGAGAGGGTCTTTGTCCGGGATGGTTACGAGAAGGCCGCCCTAGAGGAAATCGCGAGGGTGGCTGGCAAGAGCAGAGGTGCCATCTACTCTCACTTCAAGGACAAGGAAGACCTCTTCCTGAGCCTAATCGCGGAGTGTGCCACTTTGCATGAACCCCATATTCGCGAGTTAGTGGCCGAGATGAATAGGGGCGAGGGCGTTTCGCCGTCCTTGCACCAAATGCATCGGTCACATCGTCGACAACTCCGACTTGGTCATCCTTCTGATGGAGTTTCAGCTTTACTCCGTTCGCCACCCGGAGATTCAGAATCGTCTGACCGACGTGTCGATGCTCGGTCAGGGCACACGTAAAACAAGTGACGAAGCGTACTCAGCTTAGATAAGAAAAAGACTCAGGAGTGATAACGCGAGCGCTTGCTTGCAAGCGCTATTGGGAGGTCCGGAATGGATCCAAGAAAATCGAGTTGCTTCCGATGTATACGAAGGCCGCTGTCCGCGAGAACTCATATGCTGGCCGTCTTGCTAGCCGCGTCATGCTCCCTCTTTGCAGACAAAGCCATTGCCGAGACTCAAGGCCAACGTGCGGATTCCATCTTGCGGCGGGAGATGAAGGAACGAAATATACCGGGGATGCAGGTGGTCGTTGTCCTCAAAGGAAAAGTGATCTTCTCCCGTTCCTATGGTGTGGCGAATCTACAGACCCCTGTGCCGGTCACTTCGAAGACGCTGTTCTCCATCAACTCCATTACCAAGGCGTTCACCGGAGTTGCGGCCATCGAGGAAGTAGAAAAGGGCCGGCTGAATCTTTCACTTCCAATCTCTACTTACCTGCCCGACCTCCCAGCCGATTGGGGAAGAGTGACCACGTTCCAGCTATTCGGTCAGATATCTGGATTGCCTGACATTTGGGCATACAACGATAGCGAGTCCAGGGGCGGCATCGAAGACGAGAAAGCAGCCTGGGCATGGTCGTTGTCTCAGCCGGTCTCGATCCCAGGTGAAAAAGAGAAATACTGCCAGACGAACCTGCGATTGGTGCAGCTGATTATCAACAAGCTGGAAGGACGTCACGCCGACGCATCGCTGATCGATGAGCAACTCAAGAAGGCCCATATGGTCGCTACCTCCTATGGCGACTCCAGAGATGTCATCAAGAACAAGTCCCAGCCGTACCAGTTCGGGAAAGATGGTGTGATCCATCATCGCTTCGAACGATTTGGACCGATGATGTATGCGAATTCGGGCTTGAACACTACGGCGAACGACATGGGACTCTGGATGCTCTCAATCCTTGGTGGCAAGCAGATGCTTGAAGGGTCTCGCGAGATCATGTGGAAGCTCGTTCCCTTGAATGATGGATCGTCGAGTTCATTTGCTCTTGGCTGGGACCGTGAAGATCGTCCGCGATACAGGTCAGTCGGAGGAGTGGGGGGAATGAGATCCGCATTCTCGCTTTATCCAAAATATGGACTTGGAGTCGTCATCCTGACAAATCTCCTGGGTGCCAATCCAGAAGAGTTTGTGGATGCGGTTGCGTCTTCCTTTGTACTCGAGATGCAGTCGACCTCTCGTCCAAAGAAGATCGTATCTATGCAGTCCAAATGATTCCTCGCACTTGGAACTTGCTAACTCGGAAATTACTTCGGTTCTAATGGAGTATGAGCAGAATCTAAATGTGTGGCCGTGTTCTAGATCGTCGTTGGGCCAAGGAGTAAGTATGTTTCAGATGCAAACACCCAACCCGCCACCGCCGCAGGCCGTGCAAGCGACCATCACTCCTGTGTCTAGGGACACAACGACGGATGCCGGTGAGCCCATTACCTATCTTTCGACACCGACTCCTGAAGTGAGCTCGGTCATCGTAGCCTTACCTCCGGGCGGAAAGACGGATTGGATGACCCACCCGGTTCCCGGTTATCTGTACATCCTGCAAGGTGAACTGACCGTAGAGTTCGCGGATGGAAAACACCTTGTCTTCAAAGCTGGTCAGGCATTCATGCAAGCCAGGACGAAGTGGCATCGCGGCATCAATACAGGTCCGGGTGAGATGCGCTTCCTGGCGGTGTTCTTCGGCGAGAAGGGCACTCCGATCATCCTGAACACACCACATGATCCGAGTAAACCAAAGCCCTAGGGAAAGACTTAGCTGTGCTCCATTCTGCACTACCTCGTCTGCGGTTATGTGGGACCTGCATGTCGAGGGTCAGCTCGATGCAACACGGCACAGACGTCCGGCGAAGGCTTGCAAGCGGCCGAGCTTGTATCGAGGATCGCGCTTCACCTTTGCCGGGCAGTATGCGGCATCGTGGTAGACACTCAATCTGCCTCAATAACCAAGGAGTCAACATAATGAAAGAACCGAAGAATATCTCTCGGCGCGGCTTCGTCGCGACGGCCACGACGACCGGTGCTGCAGCCCTTCTCACTAGAACGGCCGTCGCAAGTTCACCTTCCGCATTCGTAAAAGAGGGCAAGCCGGGAGCGGTGACAAATACGATTACGGTGCAAGACGGAACGACGATCTATTACAAAGATTGGGGTACTGGCCAGCCACTTATGTTTCACCATGGATGGCCTCTTTCGGCAGACGCCTGGGATGCACAGATGTTGTTTTTCCTCCAGCACGGGTTTCGAGTGATCGCACATGACCGGCGCGGTCATGGCCGCTCAACCCAGACGGTCACTGGCAACGACATGGACACGTACGCCGCGGATGTTGCGGCCCTGGTTGAAAAGCTCGATCTGCGTAACGTCGTTCATATCGGACACTCGACCGGCGGTGGCGAGGTGGCACGTTACGTTGCGAAGTTCGGAAAAGGGCGTGTCGCCAAGGCGGTGTTGATCGGTTCGGTGACGCCAGTAATGCTGAAGTCGGAGAAGAACCCCGGCGGCCTCCCGATTGAAGTGTTCGATCAGATCCGCGAGGGAACGGCCAACCATCGATCCCAGTTTTATCAGGACCTCCCGATGGCGTTCTACGGATTCAACCGCCCTGGTGCCGTTGTATCGCAAGGGGTACGCGACGATTGGTGGCGTCAAGGCATGATGGGCGGAATCAAGGCTCAATACGACTGCATCAGGGTCTTCTCGGAGACGGACTTCACCGAGGATCTGAAAAAGATCGATGTGCCTACGCTACTGATGCATGGGGAAGATGACCAGATCGTGCCATTCAATGATGCTGCGCCTCTCGCCGCAAAGCTGCTAAAGCACCCCACCACCAACTTTTATCCGGGCTATCCACACGGCATGGCCACGACGCACCCCGAACAGATCAACGCTGACCTGCTGGCCTTTATTCAGAGCTAACGCATCAGGGAGCGAGGGGAACTCCTCGCTCCGCCATTTCTGTCAAACTCAAACGGTCGAAGGGAGAGGCCGCTTTTTTGTGCGCTTGTGGAGTGGCGGGCTGGGCCACGCTTGAAGCGCCATCTTGCCAATGTCCATCAGTGTTTCTCTGCTGGCGCCTGCACGAGCCTTCAGCGACATCCCCCACAGAGTGGTTCTGAAGAAGTCGACAAGCAATGCAAGATCAGTCGCGGGTGCGATCTCCCCACTCTGAACGCCCTCCTCCAGTCGCTTTAGCAAAACCGTGTCGGAAAGATCTCTTAGGCGATCCAGTTCCTTTTGCAGATGTTCGTATTTTGGCGAACAGGTAGGAAGAGCGAGGCATAGCATGCATCCGCTGGGCTGGTCCTTGCGTGTTCGCTCAATGGCAGTCACCCGAAACAGATTTTCGACACCCTCTCTCGCTGTCTTGCCGGCGAGGACGGCAGCGTCATAAACGCTGCCTCGACCGTTCTGGTAGTACTCGACGGCTTCGAGGAATAGCGTCTCTTTATCACCAAAGGACGAATACAGGCTTGAGGTCCGAATATCCATCGCTGACGCGAGATCGTCGACCGACGTCTGCTCGAAACCCCGGTTCCAAAACAACATCATGGCCGCTTCTAATGCGGTGTCTCTGTCGAAAGCTTTTGGACGTCCCCGTGGAGTCATCATCGTGTCCCTTCTCCTATTGGAGCATACGTTCCAAAAAAAGTTGCGCCTTCTCGAATCCCGAGCATCTCCTCAGCCATCTATTTGGCACGATCGTTCTAAAAATAAGAGACGCGTCTGTCCGAACGGGATAGATGAGGCACGATCTGGAGGGAAACATGGGTGTCGTTCTTAGGCGAGGGGTGTCTCTCTCACGCGCGGGTTGGTGGCTGATTTTGCTGGTAGCACTTTCCACCGCTATTACCGGCTGCAGGCAAGCTCCTGAAGCGAAGCCCAAAATGGCTGCTGCTCCCGTCGATGCAGCCACGGTGATCACAAGAGACATTCGCGTCTCCGATGAATTCAATGGCCGTGTGTGGCCCACGAATTCAGTAGACATCCGCCCGCGCGTCACAGGTTACATCGACCGTATTGCCTTTCGCGAAGGTCAGATGGTCCACAAAGGCGATCTGCTCTACGTCATCGACCCGCGTCCCTACCAGGATGCCGCAGACAACGCCAAAGCCGGGCTTGATCGCGAACACGCTGCTGCGGACTTCGCAAAGATCCAGGAAGAACGCACACAACGGCTGAAGCAGTCGGATGCGGTCTCCCAGGAAGAGCTACAAAATAGGGGCTCGGATCTGCTCCAGAGCGGAGCGCGCGTCAAAGGTGCGGAGGCGGCGCTGGCATCTGCTGAGCTGAATCTTTCCTATACCCAGGTTCGATCACCGATCGATGGGCGAATCAGCCGAACGATGCTGACGCTGGGGAACCTTGCGCAAGCGGACCAGACGGTTCTAACGACGATCGTCTCGGTGAACCCGGTATGGGTTTACTTCGACTGTGATGAACAGAGTTATCTGCGCTTTCAGCAGAGTTCGCATCATGGGAGCGGCGTCGGATCAGAGAATCCGGTTCGCGTCTCCCTGGCTAATGAGCAGAACTTCCCGCACGCGGGCCATATCGATTTCGTCGATAACCAGCTGAATCCGGCCACCGGCACGATTCGGTTGCGCGTCGTGCTCCCGAATCCGGACCAGACGCTCACGCCCGGTCTCTTTGCACGTGTTCAGTTGCAAAGCGCGGCTCCCGCACAGGCAATTCTGATCGACGACAAGGCTGTCCTCACGGATCAGGATCGCAAGTATGTCTATGTCGTCGGGCCGGGGAATGTAGCGCAACGGAAAGACATCGCCCTGGGCGGTCTAAGCGATGGACTTCGCATCGTGAAAGCGGGCCTCACACCTCAGGATCGCGTCGTGGTGGGAGGACTCCAGTTGATCTATTTCCCCGGAGCTCCGATCACTCCGAAAGAGGCCAGCATGCAAGCCTCGACCGGCGATCTCAACACGATCGCCTCATCGGGAAAGAAATAGGGGGACGTCCATGAACATCTCTAAGTTCTTCATCGAACGCCCAATCTTCGCCATCGTCCTTTCGATCATCATCTTCTGCCTTGGGCTCATCGCGATTCCAATCCTTCCTTCAGGGCAGTACCCCGAAGTTGTTCCGCCCAGCGTAGTGGTTCGCACGAACTACCCAGGCGCGAACCCCAAAGCCATTGCCGAGACCGTAGCGGAGCCGCTTGAAGAGGCGATCAATGGTGTGGAAGGCATCATGTACATGAAGTCTGTCGCCGGTTCGGATGGCAGCATTCAAGTAGTAGTTACCTTCCGTCCAGGTGTCGATCCCGACACTGCGGCTGTCCGTGTACAGAACCGTGTCAGCCAGGCCTTGTCTCGTCTGCCGGACGAGGTGCGCCAATACGGTGTGACCACACAGAAGCAATCTCCAACGCCGCTGATGTATATCGGGTTGTACTCGAAGCACGGGCAACACGATGCCCTTTATCTCCGCAACTATGGTGTCCTGCATGTGAAGGACGAACTGTCGCGGCTGACCGGTATTGGCGACGTGCAGTTGACCGGCTCCGGCGATTACTCGATGCGAGTGTGGCTCGATCCAAACCGGCTGGCATCCCGCAACATCACATCGACCGATGTCGTCAACGCGATTCGCGAACAGAACGTGCAGGTATCCGCCGGACAACTTGGTGCGGAGCCATCACCGAACAAACCAGACTTCCTTACTTCGATCAATGTCCGCGGGCGTCTCACAACCCCCCAGGAGTTCAGCAACATCGTGCTGAAGTCGGGTGCGAACGGTCAGGTTGTTCACCTGTCCGATGTCGCGCGCGTAGAGCTTGGAGCCAGCGATTACACGCTCCACACTTACATCGACACGCAGGACACCGCCATCGTCGGCATCTTTCTAACTCCCGGTGCAAACGCGCTTGGTGTCGCGAAAGAGGTCCATGCCCGGCTCGAGGAGTTGTCGAAGGCATTCCCGGACGATGTTGCCTACAAAGCCGTTTGGGATCCGACGGAGTTCATTCGGGACTCCATCGATGCAGTGCAGCATACGTTGATCGAAGCGGTCGTCCTCGTCGTGATCGTGGTCATCATCTTCCTGCAGACCTGGAGAGCCTCAGTCATTCCGTTGATCGCCGTGCCGGTTTCTATCGTCGGAACCTTCGCATGGCTCTACGTCCTCGGATATTCGATCAACACGTTGACCCTCTTTGGCATGGTCCTGGCGATCGGCATTGTGGTGGACGATGCGATCGTCGTGGTCGAAAATGTCGAGAGATTTATCGAGCATGGTCTCAGCCCCCGCGCGGCTGCGCATGCGGCTATGAAGGAGGTCTCAGGGCCCATCGTTGCCATCGCTCTCGTGCTCTGCGCCGTCTTCGTTCCGATGGCTTTCCTTACCGGCATTACGGGACAGTTCTACAAACAGTTCGCCGTAACTATTGCTATCTCAACGATCATCTCCGCGATCAATTCACTTACTCTCTCGCCTGCTCTTGCAGCGAAGCTATTGCATGCGCCCGGTGCAAAGAAGGATTGGCTCGCACGCGGGATCGATGGGGCGCTTGGCTGGTTCTTTCGTCCGTTCAACCGTCTTTTCAAGAGAAGCTCCGAGGCTTACCAGGGTGCTGTGGGACAGAGCTTCCGTTTTCGCGGCGGCGTCTTTCTTCTCTACTTCGTGCTGATCGGATCGATCTATGTCCTCTTCAACCATGTACCCGGGGGCTTCATCCCAACCCAGGACGAACTCTATCTATTCGGAGGAGCAAAACTTCCGGAGGGCGCATCGCTGGCTCGCACGGATGACGTGGTGCGGCAGATGGTGCGAACAGCGCATGAAATTGATGGCGTCAAGATGTTGCCCGCCTTATCCGGTTACAACGCTCTGCAACTCGCGAATACTCCAAACCTCGCGACCTCCTACATCATCCTGGATGGTTTCAAGGAGCGCCACAAGACAGCCGAGCAGATCCTTGCCGAGCTGAACCAGAAGTTCTCGCACATTCATGGCGCGATTGCCTACGCACTGATGCCCCCACCGATCCAGGGGCTTGGCAACGGCTCAGGGTATTCGCTCTATATCGAGGATCGCGCAGGACTCGGATACGGTGCCCTGCAGAATGGTCTGGCGGCATTCCAGGCTACCGTTGCGCAGACTCCCGGCATGACCTATCCGGTGTCTTCCTATCAATCCAATATTCCTCAGCTCGAAGTCGAGGTGGATCGCGAGAAAGCGAAGGCGCAGGGCATTTCACTGACCGACCTCTTCGACGCGCTTCAGACCTATCTCGGCTCTGTCTATGTCAACGACTTCAATAGCTTCGGTCGCGTCTATCGAGTGATGGTGCAGGCGGATGCTCAATACCGCCAACACCCCGAAGACATCACGAATCTTCGGGTTCGGAATAGCGCCGGGGAGATGGTGCCGATTGGATCGATCGCAACCATTACGCAAACATTCGGCCCCGATCCGGTCATGCGCTACAACGGCTATCCCGCTGCCGACTTGATTGGCGACGCAGACCCCCGTGTCCTGTCCTCTGGCCAGGTTATCGAAAAGCTCAATGAGATAGCGAAGAAGACACTTCCGCCAGGCATGGTCCTGGAATACACGGACCTGACCTATCAACAAGCCACACAGAACCACTCTGCGGCGATTGTGTTTCCCTTGGCGATCCTATTGGTGTTTCTTGTTCTTGCCTCACTCTACGAGAGCTGGTCTCTTCCTCTCGCAGTAATCCTCATCGTCCCCGTCTGCATCTTCGCGGCACTCTTCGGCGTGTGGCTTACTGGCGGAGATAACAACATCTTCGTACAGGCCGGCCTCGTCGTCCTGATGGGACTTGCATGCAAGAACGCAATCCTGATCGTGGAATTTGCACGCGAGCTTGAGATGCATGGCAAGAGCACGGTTGATGCGGCTCTGGAGGCGTGCCACCTGCGTCTCCGTCCCATCATCATGACTTCCATTGCCTTCATCGCAGGATCTGTGCCTCTGCTCTTCAGCCATGGTGCCGGCAGTGAGGTCCGAAAGGTGACGGGGATCACGGTGTTCTCCGGGATGCTTGGCGTCACGCTGTTCGGACTCTTTCTGACACCGGTCTTCTACGTCGTGCTGCGGAAGTTGAGCGGAGCAACACTCCATGGCCACAACACAGAAAGCTTCGAGGAAGAGATGGAGATCAGCCATGCGGAAATCTAACGTCCTGTTTGCAACCATCGTGGTCTTAGGTACCGTTGGCTGCTCAGTCGGTCCTCGCTACAAGCGGCCAGACGTCCCTCTACCAACTCAATTCGCGGCCCCGGCAACGAACGACGCGACCGATGCGAAGGCGGAACCAGTTGACCCGGAGTTCTGGCATAGTTTTCACGACCCCGAACTCACGGGCCTCGTGGAGCGGTCGCTGTCCGCCAACAACGATCTACGTACCGCCCTGGCGCATTACGACGCAGCTGCAGTTCTATGGCGCCTGAGCAAATTCGACAAGTATCCAACGGTGACTGCGAGCGAAGACACGGGACGGCAGAAGCTTGCCGCCAACCAGGCGTTCGGATATCCGCGCAACAATCGCTACTCCACCTCGACGATCAATGCGAGTTGGGAACTCGATTTCTATGGGCGGGTTCGCCACAACGTGGAGGCGCAGCATCAACAGCTTCTCGCGACGGGCAATGATCTCGCGGCCATGCAGGTAGCCATCGTGGGCGAGGTGGCATCGACGTACATCGACCTTCGCGGGCAGCAGGAACGTCTTCGGGTCGCGCGGCAGAATGCGGATAACGAGCAGCGAACCGTGAGGTTGGTCGAGGCAACCTACACTGCCGGTCGAGGCACTCAGTTCGACACGGCTCGAGCGCGTGCTCTGTATGAAAGCACCACTGCGCGAATTCCCGCACTTCAATCCGCGATCACCTTGGATGCACATCGGCTCGCAGTGCTGTGCGGCCAGCTACCTGATGCGCTCGTTGAGGAACTAGCCATTCAGAAGGCTCTTCCGGATCTTCCCGAAAACATCAATCCCGGAACACCAGCGGACCTCGTTCGCCGTCGCCCCGATATCAGCGCGTCAGAGCAGCGTCTCCATGCAGCAACCGAACAGATAGGCATCAACACCGCCGATCTCTTCCCGAGGGTCAACTTCAGCGGTCTTCTTGGATTGATGGAGTACCACGCGGACTCGCCCTTTGATGGTGTCAGCCCCGCAAACCTGGCCGCACTCAACATCGACTGGTCCTTCCTGGACCGTGGGAGAGTGAAGGCACGCATTGCAGCGAGCCGCGCAGATGGAAACGCCCAACTCACGCAGTATCAGCAAACGGTCCTATTGGCACTTGAGGACGTCGATAACGCGCTCGTAAGGTACGCGCGTTCGCGTGAGGAAGATGCTGCCCTCCGGCAGGCTGCTGTCGACAGCAAGCGAGCCGCTGATCTGGCGAACGTTCGTTTTAGGGAAGGTGCGACCGGACTCCTCGATCTATTGGAAGCTGAACGTGTTCAGCTTCAGGATGAAGACGCTTATGCAACCAGCCATCTCGCCAGCGCAGCCGATGCTGTCGGCCTGTACAAGTCCCTCGCCGGAGGATGGCCGCAGCGTCCGCCGCAAGCATTTGCATCTGGAAAGCATTGAGGTCGTGCGCATCTATCGATGAGTTGCCGTTGATCAGTCCCACAGCCTTTCCCACGACGAAGGCAGCTTCGTGATTCCCAGGTCGAGAGGATAGGGAAGAAGCGTCCTCCCATACCTCGGACGTCCACACAACGACCCGGAACCTTGGAATCGGCAGCAAATGAGCCGCACGGATTGCAAGTTGGCACCGCCAGCATGAGCACACGAGCAGCTCAAGCCGCAATGACGACCTCAGAAGCTACTGAAGCTTTCTTCCAACGGAAGGGGATCAGAAGACGAGATTCCTGGAGTTGGCCTGGTCGCGTGCAGCTTACTGGAGAGCTTTCCAGTGGTGGCAGGCCTCCGCTTTACCGGTGGGTACGTCTTGGGACGGGACACGCGCATCGCGGACGATGTCTTCCCCGAAAGCATTGCGGGAGCGCTTCCGCCATCGACCAGCGCCTGTAGCCGGTGGACAACATCCTGCATCGACTCCGCCTGCGCGGTCAACTGCTCCGCGGCGGCAGCGCTCTCCTCCGAGTTCGCCGCTGTCGTCTGCGTCACCTGCTCCATCTGAGAGATCGAGCCGCTGATTTGATCGATACCCCGCGCCTGCTCCTGGCTGCCCAGGTTGATCTCATCGACCAGGATCTTCATCTGCTGCGACTCCGACGTCAGTGACCGTATCGAGCTCGCCACCCGATCCACATTCACCTTGCCACCGTCGGACTTCAGAATCGACTCCTCGATCAGGCTTGCCGTATCCTTTGCCGCCTGTGCCGCCCGCTGCGCCAGCCCACGAACCTCATCGGCCACTACCGCGAACCCCATGCCTGCCTCACCTGCGCGCGCCGCTTCGACTGCTGCGTTCAGCGCAAGGATATTTGTCTGGAAGGCAATCTCGTCGATGACTTTAATGATCTTTGAAATCTTCGCGCTCGATTCGCCGATCTCGTTCATCGCGACCAACAGTTGGTCAAGCGACACGTTTGTGGATGTGAAATTGTCCTGTGTCTTTTCCACCATCTCTGCCGTGTCTTTGGAATTGCTCGTATTTCGCTGAGCCATCGAGTTGATCTCGTGCATGGCCGCCGTTGTCTCCTCAATCGACGCCGCCTGCTCCGATGAGCCCTGTGCCAATGACTGGCTCGCCGCGCTCACCTGCGACGCCGCGCTCACCACCTGGTCCGCCCCCTCGCTCAACATCTGCGTGGACTCGCGTAGCACTTGGTTGGTGCTGTTGATCATGTACCAGGAAACCAGCACCCCCGCCGCCAACGCAATCAAGCTGATCACGATGGCCATCCACAACGAGTGCCCCGCCGCGTCCACGACGCTATTCGCAACCGAGTCCGTTACCCTGTCGTTATACGAGACGATCTTGTTTGTCGTGTCTTCGATGTCCTTGAACTTGGGGTTGGCCTCTTGATGGAACAACGCGACAGCGGCATCCGTCTTGCCCGCCTTGCTTATCGGATAGACCTTCTCCCACGCGGCGTAGTATTCCTCGATTGCTTTGCCTAGCGTCGCATAGTTACCGCGATCCTCGTCATTGTCATCGATCGTGAGCTTATAGCGATCGTAGTCCTGTTGCAGCTTCGCCCTGTCGGAGCGGATGTCCGACTCGATCTGGTCCATCTCGGCGGGGACGTTGCTGGCCATATGGCTCCAGTAGTCTCCGCGCAGTTGTTTCACATCGGCAAGAATCGTCAGCGATACATGGGTCGTGGGAAGCGCATTCTTTGCAAGCGTATCGATCCCTTGGCTTACCGTGCGAAAGCCGTTGACTGCCACGCCCGCCAGAAGTACCAGTAACACCATGCAGACGCCCGATGCAATCATGAAGCGCTTGCCAACTGTCATCTCGCTTTTCATCGTTCCAATCTCCTATCCATCAATGCTTTGGCCCTGGTCCCTTGTATTCGCAGGGAGTCGCCCGTCCGTGCTCTCGTGCAGTCCCTACCAGGTGCGCTCCTGCGGATGACTGAAGATGCGATACGCATTCGCGTAGGCATAGGTAAAACCAAACCCCAGACGCTTTCGCGGCGCTCCGCTGGTAACTCCCTCGTCTATTGAAACGTCCAGGATCAGGCGTTGATTCACTTGGTAATCGAATCCCACGGACGTCACCGCATACGCTGGTGCGGCGGCATTCAATGCACGAAAGCCATACCCGCCGCCAAGCAGAGAGAGCCTCTTGGAAAGAGGCACTGTCGCGAACAAAACGTAGGCATCGTTGTAGTCATGCCCTGCGGCTCCCGGACGGCCTTCCATCTGCTCGGTCACATTAAAATCGAGGTGCACCTTGGGCAGGTCTTTGCTCACCAGGAATGAGAGAAAGTGATCATATCGCCCGGTGCTCATGCCAAACAGCGGGCTCGCCGTGGGAACCTTTACGGTATAGAACAAGCCGAAGCTCGGAACACTATGGGTCTGTTGTGTCAAGCGATACCGTACACCCGCGTAGCTGTCGCTTACGCCGGAAAGAGAGCCCGAATGTGTACCGTCTCCAAAGTACAGATTCCCGGAATAGTGCAGATCCATCGAGGGTGTAAGGCCGAACTGCAGCGCCTGGACAACGTCGTCTTGGTGTAGCCCGCGGCCAACCCAGACCCGGTCCATTCCGCCCATCACTTCCATCACGCCGCACTGTGCCGTCTGCGTTGCGTTCGAGTAAGTTGGACGATCCGTGCTCACGGTCACGTTCCGGGAGAAGCAGCCCACCGTATCCGACTCCTCCTGTGCACGCCCGAGGTCGACCGAGATGACAAGAAGTGCAGCGAGCGACAAAGCTCTTATAGCGCGTAGCGAGGGCATCAGTGGAATCTCTGGGAAATAGTGTGGCAATTGGTCAAATCTGCACGGCCGTGGCTCACCTATCGGCTTGCCTGTTATCCGATTCCAACCCCAGGATTTTTGCCTGATACAACCAACGGGGCACGCCACGAGGGTGGGTATGCCGCAACTCGATTGGTTCGCGCAGGAACAGGCCCATGCAGACACAGCAGCTCTCAGGCAAGCGCTCGGGGATACAAACATCCGAACCTGATAAGCAAAAGCTGTCAGCCGGACCAACCTAAGGAGTGCTTGCGGTTGGAGTTGCGATCCGGTCCGAAGCCCTGCCGGTCCGAAGTCTCTGAGCATTTCCGCCCAGCGTGGCGCGGAATCTGTTCGGCCGGCCTCTCGTGTGAATCGGCGTTGGTTCCTCGAGGGAGTCCACAACGAAGGCGTTCTTTATACGAAATACCAAGAGACTTCGACTGGCTGCTGCCGTGTGAGCTTTAGATTGTCGAACGCGATTGACAGGGATTCGGCGTCATCAGCCCCAAGGCCAACGTTGTCCGGAACTCCGCGAAAGCCAGGAATCCTCCATGCGGCGAGCCCTCTTTCCCGACGGAGCTCGCCAGTCGATTTATGCCCGAGGATGGGTCTCGTCATAAACCCGCTGCACCTGCCCAACGGTCAACTGCGTATACCTCTGCGTAGTCGACAGACGCTCATGCCCAAGCATCTCCTGGATCGCCCGCAGGTCCGCCCCTTCTTCAAGCATGTGCGTCCCAAACGCATGCCGCAGCGTATGCGGATGGACATCCGCCGGAAGCCCCCGAGACTGCGCAATCGCCTTCACGATCCTCCCCACACTCCGCGTCGTCAAGCGGCAGTTCCCACGCATGCGCAGGTTCGTCACCAGCGGTCCCGTATCCACCATCCCACCCTTGCCCGCAGCCCGAAGCTTCGCCTCTCGTACCGGTAGAAGCATTCTCACCGCCTCCGCAGCCTCCCCGCCAAGCGGAACATACCGTTCTTTCTTCCCCTTGCCCTTCACCAGAATGGCTTCATTGGCCCACTGAATATCCGCCATGTTGATCCCCACCAGCTCCGAGTTCCGGATCCCACATCCGTATAACAACTCGAAGATCACCCGATCCCTCTCCGGCCAGGCCGCAACCTCTTCCTGGTCGACATCTCCCGCCTTCCGCAGCTTCGCCGGACCTGCCGCCTTCTCCCGCTCCTCGAGCGAGTTCAGCACCCGGTTGACTTCCTCGGCGCTAGGCACTCTCGGCAGATGTTTCGGCAGCTTCGGCGTCGACACCAGGAGCGCAGGATTCTGCTTCACATGCCCTTCCTTCGCCAGCCACTTGAACCAGCTACGCACAGCCGCCAGCGCCCGCGCCGCACTCGCTTTCGTCAACCCCCGTGCATAAAGCTCGCCAAGGTATCCACGAATATCCAGGTGCTCCACCGTCCCGATATCGACAAGCTCCTTCTTCTCGAGATACACAACGAAGTTTGTCACCTCCCGCGCATAGGCCCGCACCGTATGCTCGGACGCCCCCCGCTCATGCCCAAGCATTCCGAGAAACCCATCCGATAGCCGCGCTAGCTCACTCTCCCGAATGACGCTCAACTCGCCACCCCGGCCCGCCGCAAGCCACGCGGATGATGCATCCGATGCACCTGTTTCAGGTGTTCCATCGCCACGTGCGTGTACACCTGCGTCGTCGCGATATCCGCATGCCCAAGCAGCGTCTGAACGCTCCGCAAATCCGCCCCATGCTCCACCATGTGCGTGGCGCAGCTATGCCGTAGCTTATGCGGGCTGGCCGTCCTGCCCACCGGGGCCACCGCCCGCACCATCTCCCAAACCCACTGCCGCGTCAGCGCCTTCCCCCGAGCACTCAGAAACAAGGCCCGTTGCACCCCCGCCCGCACAAGCCCAGGCCGGCCCCGCTGGATATAGACCTCCAAAGCCTCCACCGCCGACCGCCCCAGCGGTACAATCCGTTCCTTGTCCCCTTTGCCCCTTACCTGCACCCGTGCCATATCGAGCGCCAGGTCCTCCTGCCGCAGCGCGCAGATCTCTCCCACCCGCAGCCCGCCCGCATACAACAATTCCAAAATTGCATGGTCCCTGAGCGCCAGCCCCGAAGCATCGTCCGCCCGCGCCGCCGATCCCGTCCGCTCGAGCATCTCCGCCACCTCATCCTCTGCCAGCGACTTCGGCAGCACCTTCCAGGCAGCTGGCGACTCGATATTCAGTGTCGGGTCAGAGGCAATCCGCTTATCCATCAGCATCCAGCGGTAAAATCCCTTCAAACAGCTAAGCTTCCGCGCCACTGATCGCGCGTCCACCCCGTACCCCCGCAGGCCCTCCATGAACGAGCTCACGTCCTCCTGCTTCGCCGTCACCAGCCCCGCCCCGCGCTGCTCCGTCATCTCCGCAAACTGTTCCAGGTCAGTCCGGTACGCCTCGCACGAGTTCGGCCGCAGCCCCTTCTCCACTCGAAGATACGTGTCGTACTCGCGCACGAGACGCACGTCACTCAACCCTGTTCGATCTTGCATTTCCCGATTATCCCGCCCACCAGCCTCCCCCGCCGCTCCCGCCTCACTGCCGCACCAACATCGTCAGCATCGAACTCAGCACCCCCCGCATCCAAACCGCAGTCCAGACCTCGGTCCCTACCCCAGTCCAGGAGCCCCATGAAACTCTGCGAACACCTCGCCGCCGCCAAGCCCCACCACCCCAACACCACCGGCTGCGAAGAGTGCATGAAGACGAACTCCTGGTGGGTCCACCTCCGCACCTGCCTCACCTGCGGCCACGTCGGCTGTTGCGATTCCTCCCCCAACAAGCACGCAACCAGGCACTTCCACGCCACCCACCACCCCGTCATGCAGTCCCACGAACCCGGCGAACACTGGCGCTTCTGCTTCGTCGACGACCAGATGGTCGACTAATCCTCTTGTCGAACCACCACGGGACCGGGTGCCCCATCTTCGCCGGCAGCTTTATCGTCGGCTAGGTGGGAACCTAAGCCGCCCAATCTCCATCCTGTCTTTGCCTTACCCTCACACTGGTAAACTCAAAAGGCCATGTTTGAGAACCTTTCCGATAAGCTCCAGCGCTCCTTCAAGACACTCCGCGGCCAGGGCACCATCACCGACGAGAACGTCTCCGACGCCCTCCGCGAGATCCGCCTAGCCCTCCTCGAGTCCGACGTCAACCTCGAAGTCGTCAAGAGCCTCATGGAGCGCATCCGCGAGCAGGCCATGGGAGCCCGCGTCGCCACCGCGCTCAGCCCATCCGAGCAGATCGTCAAGATCGTCGCCGACGAGCTCACCAACGTCCTCGGAAAGGACACTGCCCGCTTCAAATTCGCCTCGCAGCCCCCGACCGTCATCCTCATGGCCGGCCTCCAGGGCTCCGGCAAGACGACCACCTCCGGCAAACTAGCCCAGTGGCTCAAAAAGGGCGGCCACCGCCCCATGCTCGTCTCGGTCGACGTCTACCGTCCCGCCGCCCGCGAGCAGCTCGCCATCGTCGCCCGCGCCACCGGAGCCAACCTCTACGAAGGCAAGCTCGACCCCGGCACCACCCCCGGCACCCCCGAAGTCCTGCGTCTCGCCAAGGAAGCCAGGCGCGACGCCGCCAACTTCGGCTGCGACATCCTCATCGTCGACACCGCCGGCCGCCTCGGCATCGACACCGCCCTCATGGACGAGATGTCCGAGCTCAAAAAGCTCCTCAACCCCTCCGAGATCCTCTTCGTCGCCGACGCCATGACCGGCCAGGACGCCGTCAACTCCGCCAAGGCCTTCAACGACCTCCTCGCCATCACCGGAGCCGTCCTCACCAAGATGGACGGCGACGCCCGAGGCGGTGCCGCCCTCTCCATCCGCCAGGTCACCGGCGCCCCCATCAAGTTCCTCGGAACCGGCGAAAAGCCCGACGCCTTCGAAGCCTTCCACCCCGACCGTATCGTCAGCCGCATCATGGGCATGGGCGACATCGCCACCCTCCTCGAGCGCGCCGAAGAAAAACTCGACCGCGGCAAAGCCGAAACCTTCGCCAAGAAGGCCCTCTCCGGCGAAGGCTTCACCCTCGAAGACTTCCGCGAGCAGCTCCGTCAGATCAAGAAGATGGGCAGCATGAAATCCATCCTCAAGATGCTCCCCTCGGTAGGCCCCTTCGCCGGCATGGCCCAGGCCGCCGAAAACGTCGACGAAGGCCAGTTCACCCGCATCGAATCCATCATCAACTCGATGACGAACAAGGAGCGCCACAACGCCGACCTCATCAACGGCAGCCGCCGCAAGCGCATAGCCGCCGGCTCCGGCACAAGCGTACAAGAGGTCAACAACCTCCTCCGCCAATACGGCCAAATGTCGAAGATGTTCAAGAGCATGGGCGGCGGAGGCGGCATGAAAGCCCAGCAAAGAATGATGAGCCAGATGCAAGGAAAGCAGAAGTTCGGACGCTAGCCGAGGTGTGACCCCTTTTAGGTACCCGAGATCTTCACACCTAAACTTGTGTATGATCCTCAGCGAAAGATGAGACGATGAATACGGGGTGAGATTCGGAATGAGCGCTGTAGATCTTGACGATGCGATATCAGAGCAAATCCGCAAATCCGCCAAGAAATTAGAAGATCTGCTGAAGTCCGATGTTATCTACTACCACGGCCAGATTCACCCTTTCTACTTCCAGAAATTTCGCGATTTCATCGAAAGTGTTAAGGCATCCTCAAAGCGAACGGAAAGTTCACTCACGATAGTTTTGCGAACGCCAGGGGGTTCTGCGGAAACCGCAGATCGCTTTGTGACTGTCGTGCGTCAACACTATAGAACTGTGAACTTCATTGTTCCTGACGCTGCTATGTCCGCTGGGACAATTTTCTGCATGTCCGGTGACAAGATATATATGGATTATTCGTCCGCTTTGGGACCGATCGATCCGCAGGTTATGGTTCCGGACGGTAGCGGCTATATTCCGGCACTCGGATACTTGGACAAGGTTGACGAGATTACCAAAAAGGCGAACCTCAGCCCAGCCGACGTCGTGTTTCTGAAGAGTTTAGATCTTGCGAAACTGGCTCTCTATGAACAGGCGCGAGATCTTTCCATCGATCTCCTGAAGAACTGGCTCGTTCAGTACAAGTTTAAAGATTGGAATGTGCATCGGACCCACGGGGTCGGTAGTCCGGTAACGGCCGAAGAGAAGTCTCAGCGCGCCGAGGAGATTGCTGCAGCTCTCTCCAACCACAAGAAGTGGTTTTCACATGGTCGCGCGCTGAACATTTCGAAATTGAAGGAACTCCGATTGGAAATTGACGACTACTCCTCTGATCAGAAGCTCAGAGATGCCATTAGGGGATACAACGACATGCTTTCGGCCTACACCGACCGCATGGGCAGACAGTTTCATCTTCATAGCTGCTTCAAAGAGGTTACATAATGACAGCTCCGAATCTGGAAATTGAGATCAAGAACCGCTTGGCCGAAGAACACGTCGCACAGATGCATTTCTCGCCAGCGATCGAAGAGGCTATCCGGCTGTCTGAAATGTATAAAGATATAGAACCAGAAAATTACGTGCTTCCGCTTGATGCTATGGCGGGTTTTTTTCGCCCACCAAGCCGTTAGAGATATTTGGCGGGTGGCCCAGGTGTGGCGGACGTAAATGACGGGTGCCCCACATCTCGCTTCTGAGATGTGGGACCCACGGAACCCCAACCCACCCCGAACCCACAAAGTAAAATCCCACCCATACCCCGCGATCTGTTCTGATACCAACGCGCCCACCATCTCCACTTCATCACCTTCTCCTGCCACGCCCGCAAGCCCTGCCTCTCCACCCCCGCCTCCAGAAACCTCTTCGAACGCTCCCGCCGACGCCGGGTGCCCCGCCTTCGGCACGCCCACGAAGGAATCCGCCAGGACCTTGAAGACGCAGCCGCCGGACGCACCCGACCAGCTATGGAGGTCTTCGATGAGTTCCGGGCGAAGCTCTAATCCTGAGTCTCGATCACAATCCAGAACGCGGCACGACGACTGCGGAAGATCGGCGTCTGCGCCAACTCCTCCACAGCAACAAGCCTCATTTCTACCGCATCATCCACTCGATCGACCAGCAAGCGAAGAACGTTCTCGTTCTTCACATCCGGCACGGAGACCGCAGCGCGTTCAACCCCCTCGGAGATAGCCTGACTGACGCTGTCAGCACCTACTTCTCATCCGCACTAGGCCCAAACGTAGCCGGCACCTTCTCCCCCATCAGCCGCAAGTACACCCCAAGCTGCGCCCGGTGATGAATCATGTGGTCCAGAAACAGCGTCCGGTAAGCCCCATACCGAGTCGTCCGAATCACCACATTCCCCTGCCTCAACAGGGTGTACTCCTCGTCGAACGCCGCATCGCTCGTTGCCTTCAGCGTCTCCACCAGCCGCGCCGCCATGCCTTCAAACTCGGTCAAGAGATCCGCTTTGAGACCCATCCGCAGAATCTTGCGCGGATCCTCCGGCGTGCCCATGTTGATGCTCGGCACGGTCAGGTGCAGGGTTGCAAACCCGACCAGTTCGGCGGTGTGTCCGGCCAGTCGTGTCAGCGGCATCGACTTCTCATGCGGAGCAAAGTCGTTGCGTCCATCCGGCACCTCGTGGAGCACCTTGCGGGTGTTCGCGAGTTGCTGTTCAAGCTCAGGGAGAAGGCGTTCAGCGAGAGTCATTCGTTTCCTTTCGAGAGGGAAGCACTCAGCCAGGTTGCTCCAAGGCAGAATCACGTCCCTTCTAAAAGCCTCTCATAGACCCCGCCTCGGCTCGGCTAAGCCCAAAAGAATCTGCGATACTTCCCACATGACCTTCTGCCCTCCACGCAGACCGTCCCTCCCCTCGCATTCACCAGGCCTGTCCCTTGCCTTGCTCATCCTCCTGCTGGCCCCATTCCTGCGCGCCCAGGAGCCAACCCCAGGCGAAGCCCCCATCGCCACCCTCCACGCCTACGCCGACCTCATCCAGATCCCGGTCCTCGTTCTCGACCATGATCGCCGCTCCACCCCAAAGTTCGATCCCAGACGCTTCACCATCACGCTCGACGCCGGCCGCCCCTTCCGCCCTACCTATATCCGCACCGAGGGCGATGACCCCATCAACCTTGCGATCCTCCTCGATGTCCGAGACTTCAGCAGGGATGCCTTTCCCGAGATCGATAAGGCGATCGCAAGGCTCGCGCCCCTCTCGCTCCATCCCCGCGATCAGGTCACCATCTACACGCTCGATTGTTCCCTCATCCACACTCATAGCCTCTCTCCTGAAGACCCCGCGCTCCTCGGCCACACGGTCGATGCCGCGCTGCAATCCTGGAGATCACGCGATCATCAGCAGAAAGGTTCCGGCTGTCCTCACCCCATCGGACTCTGGGATACCATCTCGTACCTCAGTGAGCAACTCGGTTCCACCTCCGGCCGTCGCGTCATCATCGCTATCTCCAGTGGCATCGACCACGGCAGCCGCCTCACTTGGAATGAAGCTAGAACCCATGCGACCGCCTCCGCAGTCAGCGTGTTCGGGATCCGATACCAACCCACCGACAGCTTCGGTCGCTTCCTCGACCCAGCCTCCGCCGTAGGCGAACCCGGTTTCTTCCGCTCCTTGTCCGAGCTCAGCGGCGGAATCGTCCTGAACTCCAAAAACGACGACATGCCCGACACCCTCAAGCACGTCATCCAGATGATTCGCGAGCGATACATTGTCGAGTTCCCGCGCCCGCGAACAGTAACTGCGGGAGCCCACCAGATACTCGTCTTTATCGCGAAGAGCAATGCCCTCATCCGTCCCGGCGGAATCAGCGTCCCCTTGCCGGATCCCGAAACCTTCACCAATCCGGCCGCGCCCCCGCCCGATCCGGAGAAGACTCCTGACGTTGGCACACGCCGCATCCTCCTTCCAAACCCGACGGCAGACGAACCATAGACCTTTCTGGCCCCCGCAGGACCTATGGAAGTCTCGTCAAGCCCCATGGTCAGCCGCGTACGGGAAAATTCAGGAGTCGACAACACCATCCGCCGAAAACGGAAATGATTGTCCGCACGCAAACTTACAACTAAATCGTTTTCTTGCTGATGTTTAGCCGTAAGCCGTCTGGGCAATACTTCCAGCAGCAATAAGCAGATGTTCCGCTCCAAGAACCGGATCGGGACACCACGATTCAAGCCGTTTCAATAAAACGCTGTCGCAAGTGGTAGGTCGACGTCCCACCTATTCCGAACTGACAGGTAAGGAGGCGACCCGGCTCGTAGCCTAAGCCGGTTCCTTTACGGGGGCATGGACGAATCGCGTATACCGTGAAGGCTTTGTTGATTGGGCCGCCTCAATTGCGGCGCGGGAGGAAGCCGCGCCTGCCTTAGCTATTTTCGATAGCGCTCGGGCGAAAGCGTCGGTATGCTGGCTGGAATCTGACAGTTTCTTATCAAGATCGTTTTGGTGTTCGTGTTTCTTCTTCGCAGCATACTCCTATGGATAAAAACACGAAAGAACTTGGCGAGAGACTCCTGAATGCAATCAAGGAAAATAATAGGCTCTTACGCATAACCACCGATCCAACCCAATGCCAAGATCCACCCCACGATAACGAGGGCGATGCTCCCGAAGAAGACGGGAATGACAACACTAGCGTCGCCTTCTTCCCCCTCGCGCATACGCGGCCAAGACCAAAGACCTTCAAAGAGGCCAAGTATAAGTGGTATCAGTTTGATAATTACACTGGCAGAACGATCAGTTGGTGGAAGCACAGACTGGAGTTCTGGGCAATTTTCTTTGCTATTGGATACGCCATGATTACATTCGCTCAGTGGCTGGACGCGGGTGATAATTTCCAAGTTGACGAACGAGCTCTTATAAAACTGGTAGCCACTGAAAACACCACGGCGGACATAGATACCAGTCGCCCCATGTCCCAATCCATAAGTATGGAAAATGTCGGGAAAACGGTAGCCAAGGATATTCGTGGATCGATCGTTATAGAGAGACGCACGATAAGCGAGTCTCCGAGTCTTAACTATGAACAGCCCGGTACCGGAGTGACGTTCGGTATACTCTATCCTGGAAAGCCCGCCACGTTTCCAGCCTTCTGGCAAAAACTCTCGGGTGGTGGAACGCAGGTAACCACTATTACCCAATCTGATCTCGACGCCTTCAAAGAAGGTAAAATCTATTTTGCCATCTTTGGGGAGATCATATACAGAGACGTTTTTGGCGTTGAGCATTGGTCCCGATTTTGGAGCTTTCTCGGAGGTGCCAATCAGAGTTATCCAACCCAAAACTGCACAAACTACAGCAATGTGGACGACAACAAAGGGGGCATACGTGGACTCTTTGGAAGATCCAAACCGTAATTTTTTAGCGTTTGAACAGCCGGAACAAATGATTTTTTAGCACTTGGCCCCCTTGGGTTAGCCAAGTATATTTATGCCTTTGCCGTAACTAACTTGATTGCAACAACTTGCAGCGGTATGTTTGCTCTAAGTCGTCGCAGTCATTCGACTAACACGCGGGCTATGGGGCGTGAGTACCCCCTCTGGCAGCATCTCAACGCTTGCGGAACAAAGCCCCTCATAGAGCGCAGTCACCTCGGCCCGCGCGTTCACGGCGAGAGCAAAACGATCGCCGCCCTCAACAGCTCGATCGCCGAACTGAAGATGACCCTCAAGGCCCTTCAGCCCGAGGCAGGTGAAGAGGTGAGGAACGAACTCCATGTCTCTCCAGAAGCAGACATCGTTCGCAACGGACGCTCCGGCATTCGGCTCGCTCAGCTTGTAAGCAACCGCGGCGCTACGAACCTGAGCGTTCGCGAACAGAACCGAGTGAAAAAGTCCGCGACGAAAGGGAAGCACGCTCTCTCCATCGGTAGTCGTCCCCTCCGGATAAAAGAGCACCGGAAGACCACTTCCAAAAGCCTCAGCCATCAAGCCATTCACCTCGGCATGCGTCTGAGTCCTTCCGCCCTTCACATCAGCGCGCTGAACATAAACCGTTCCAGCCTGCGCGGTGATCCACCCAAGCAGGGGCCAACCGCGCACCTCCGACTTGGCCACCATCACAAAAGGCCTTGCGGCAGAGGAAATGAGGATATCGAGATAGCTGAGATGGTTCGAGACGACAGCCATACTTCGGCCCGCTTCGCACTCCGGAAGCGGACCACAAACAGTGCATGCGATGCCGAGCGCGCGAACGATGCGCTTTGACCATCCATGAACCCAGACAGCTCCTGCTCGTCCCTTCCTCAGCCCGAAAAACAGACGCCGGATCTGCCCATCGATGCAAGCAAGCGTCAGCAGGAAGACGAGCAATGTAGTTCGAGTGATCGAGCGAACAAGCCTGCTGGCTATCTGCTCACTCATGGGCAAGAAACCTTGCGGCGACGCGCGGATGAAGTGTCTGCAGATCCAGCAGCGTGAGAAAGTCGATGGTCTTGAACTCGCGATCGATTGCAGGCGAACTGCAGATCTTCGCGCCGATCGTGAGATACGCACGAAGCAGCTTCGGCGGTCGCGCCTCCTCGAGCGTCTCGATCGAGCGCTCAAGCGCATAAGCTGCGGTCGGAACCGTGATCAACTCCGGCGCCGCCAGATAGCCAGCGAGCGAGCGATACACACTGTGACCGAGGACGCTGTCCTGCGAGGGCAGGGAGCAGCAGCCCATCATGTAGCGCGCACCGTTCGCGAGAACATAGCGTGCGATTCCGCGCCAGAGGAGATGAAGGACTTCGCTCGACCGATGATCGCGGTGGATGCAGGCGCGCCCGAGTTCGACGATCTCGGAGCGTATGTGTTCGTAAGGCGTGAAGTCGAACTCCTGCTCACTGTAGTACCCGAAGTTGCGAGCGGCAACACTCCCGCGCTGCAGGCGATAGGTTCCGATGATCTGGCCTGTGCCTTGATGCTCGACGATAAGGTGATCGCAGACCGCGTCGAAGCGGTCGCGGTCGAACCCGTCGGTGTACGCGGATTCGAGGCCCTCGTTCATTTCGAGGTTGAAGACGATAAAGCGAAGCCGAAGGGCAGCTTCGATTTCGAGAGTGGAGCTGGCTAGACGTACCCGGTATGGTGCGGCTTCTAAGTAGTAAGGGGCCTGGGTGGAAACGCATCCCGCAGTTGCCTGCGCCTCGAGAACAAGATCAGTCGACTGGTCTGCAACGGGCATTGGCTCACTCCGTACTGGGGTTAGCTACGAGATGAGTGTGGGGCCGCTTGGTTCGTGCAAGGTATCTAGAGCGTGAAGATGCCTTGAAAAGACGATGAGTGCCGAAGCCGCTACTGGCCGGTTTGGGTTTCAAATCGATGAAAGAAGCTGCTTTCGAGGTAGTGAGGCCGAGTCGGGTCGTCGGCGACATGGCGAGCAAGATCCGCGAGGAAGCTGTTGAACTGGGCGGCCGCAGGATAATCCATCGGCTGGGCGAGGTTGTCCTGCGTGGAGTGGTATCGCTGCGCAAGCCACTGGCGCCACCGCTTGTACTCTGGCGAGCCCATGGTCCAGCCGAACTTCATCGCCAACGCGGGAACACCAGCTTGCACGAAGCTGTACTGATCGGTGCGGATGAAGGAGTTACGGTCGGGTTCGGGATCGGGAGCGATCTCGATGTGGTGCGCGGCGCCTACAGTGCGGGCGTCGTCCTGGAGGGTCGACTCGACGAGGCCCTGGATGTGGAGCTTCTTCAACGGGAACAAGGGCATGAACATGTCCATGTTCAGGTCGGCGACTATGCTGTTCGCGGGGACGGACGGGTGGCCGGCAAAGTAGCGTGAGCCTAAGAGGCCTTTCTCCTCGGCGGTGAAGACGAGGAAGAGTACGGAGCGCTTTGGGCGATCTTTCGATTGGGAGAGGCTCTTGGCTATCTCCAGGACGGAGGCTACGCCTGAGGCGTCGTCCATGGCGCCGGCATAAATCGTACTTCCGTTGATGGGAGCTCCGATGCCGAGGTGGTCGAGATGCGCGGAGACGAGGACGTACTCGTTCTTGAGGGTGGGATCGGACCCTTCGAGTTTGGCGACGATGTTCGGAGATTCGACATGGGTGTTATCGGTTGTGACGGTGGCGGTGATGGACTTGTTGAGTGCGAAGCGCGGGAGAGGCTTCTGGGCGTCAGCGAGGGCGAGGATCTCGGCGAAGGTATGCCCGGAGTTCGCGAAGAGCTTCTCGGCCTCCGCGGGGTTGAAGGTGGCGGAGAAAAGTGTCTGGTGATAGTCGGCGAGAGAAGGGTGCTTCGCGGCGATCGCGGCGTCGGAAGGAGTGGCGGCGAGACGCATGCCAGGTTGCGAGGCTCCGCTGGCGATGCGGTCCCAGCCGAAGTCCATGGATTTCGGGGTGGGAATGGAGATGGCGCCTACGGCCCCCGAGTCAGCGAGGGCCTTGGCGAAAGGAGCGGTGCGAGCGTAGGACTTGAGCGCTCCGGGAAGGTCGGCGGGGCCGCCGTTGATGGTGACGACGATCTTGCCCCTCAGATCCTGGCCGGCGAAGTCGTCATAGTTCGCGTCGGGAAGGTGGAGGCCGTAGCCGAGGAAGACGAGCGGCGCGGAGATGGCCCTGGGTTGGGTGCCACGGGCTCCGAGGATGGCATCGTGGCCGAGGACGAGCGGCGTCGGCTTGCCGTCGACGATGAGCGAGACGGAGGACTTGTCGGCGAGGACCTTGGTCACGTCGAATTGGACAGGTTGGTAGAAGCCTTCGGTTCCGGCAGGAGAGAGGCCGTCCGCTTTGAACTGGTCGACCACGTACTTCGCAGCCCGGAGGTAGTCTTCCGAGCCCGTGAGGCGACCGTGCATGTCGTCGGAAGCGAGAACCTTGATATGGGCGAACCAGGCCTGGCCCGAGGCCTCGTCTGCGGGAGTAACGGGAACACCCTGAGCGGCGACAGAGAGAGTTCCGAGAAATAGAGCCGCGGCTGCTAGGGGAGTCTTAAAAGTCATCGGTTCGGCTCCAGGGCTGGTGTTTTCCGACGATAGCACGCGGTCAGGAGCAGGGACGTCCGAGTTCCCCGAGACGGGCGCGGGTTTCCGCACTCGGGGCGGAGCGGCACAGGGCTTCCTGCGCTTCGGCGGCGTGGGTGTCTTCGGCGATGAGGTGCAGGAGATAGGCGGTACCCTCCTGCTGGCGGCTGAGCGCGATGGCGGAGAGGACGCACTGCCGGAACCATGGGTCACGGGCTCGCTGTGCGGCGGCTTTCAGGATGGGAAAGCATTCGGGGGTCTGGGTCTGGGCTATGGCCATCGCGGCCTCGGCGGAAGCATCGTCTTCGGGGAGAAGGAACTGCGCCGCCCAGGGCAGGGCGGCCGGCCCGTCAAGCGAGAGGACGCCCGAGTAGCAGGCCCCGAAAAGTTCGGGTGTTTCAGAACCGAGGTGGGCTCGCAGGGAAGGAACGAGGGAGATAAGTTCGGCGTGGAAACGGAGGAGGAGCGAGGCGGAGTCGGTGCCAACCTGCTCGACGGCGCGCGCGGCGTTGACGCGGACGGAGAGCTCCTTGTCGGCGAAGAGGGGGGTGAGATGAGTGAGCAGGGTGTGATTGTTGAGCGTTCGGCATTGGACAAGGGCCAGGGCACACGTCCCGCGCAGTGGGCCGGCGGTGTCTTCGACTCCTCCCCAAACGGGTTCTAGCTGGACGTGACGCATCCCGGTGAGGAAGATCTCTGGAGATTGGTACTCGAAGGCGGCGAGGGCTTTGGCGATGGCGATCTTCGCCCAGCATTGAGGGTCGGACTTGGAATCGAGGAAGCGGTGGAACGCTTCGGCGAGCGCCGGGGTGAGGCTTGCGAGGTGGTGGTTCTGAGCGAGGGTGGCGGCTTTGGCGACGATGAAGTTGTTGCGATTGGTGAGGGCTTTGACTAACCCAGCCTCGGCGGCTTCGGGGGTGGCGTCGCGGAGGGTTTCGAGGGTGGCCAGTTCGGCGTCGAAGGAGCGCTTGGGAGGCATGTGCGTTTCGGGTAGGTCGCTTCTACTGTGGCCGCGAGCACGGTGTGCGCGGACAGCGAATCTGCCGCTTTCACCGCTCCACGAACGGCGGAATTTCGCGTTCAGCCCCTTGCACACCACCAATTTAGGACTATTGACCTAAGTCTGCTTAAGAATCTCACGTCCTGTCAAATTTGTTTGCAGAAAGTTCTTATTTGACGCTCGATGTGAGCTAAATTTACTTTCAAGCGTACCCCGCACAACTTGCTCAGAGAATCCAGGTCAGGCTCCTGAGTCTATTTATTGGTTTGGTCGAGAACTTTTTGGAGGCAACGTGTTCAGAAGAAATTACCTCACAGTACCGTTAGCGCTGAGTGTGGCTTGTACCCTGGCTGCAGGCGCTCAAACGATCACCGCCGGTGTGAACGGCACGGTGACCGATTCTTCGGGCGCAGTCCTGCCCAATGCAAAGGTGACGGCCATCAACGTCGCGACCAACGTCGCGGCATCCACGCCCACCACCAAGGAGGGCGTGTACGTTCTGCGGAACCTGCAGATCGGACAGTATAAGCTGATGATCGAGGCTCCCGGCTTCGCCACCCAGACGCTTGGACCCTTCACCCTCGAGACCGGCCAGGAAGCGAAGCTCGACGCCAAGCTCGGTGTTGAAGGTTCCACCAGCCAGGTATCGGTCAGCAGCGAAGTCGCTCCCCTCCTGAACACCGAGAACCCGACCCTCGGCACGACGCTCGATGCTACCGCCATCGCCGCCATCCCCCTCGTCGGCCGCAACTTCACCGAACTCACCCTCTTCGTCCCGGGTGCGGTCACCGGCAACCCTGCAGGATTTACCAGCAGCTCGGCAACCGTCGAACGCAACGGAAACGGAACGCTTGCCTCCCAGAACGGGAACCGGCAGGAAGCGAACAACTTCCTGCTCGAAGGCATCGACATCAACGAGACCATCAACAACCAGCTCGGCTATAACCCCAGCCCGGATGCGATCGGCCAGATGCGCGTCATCTCTTCGAACGCGAACGCCGAATTCGGCAACGTCGGCGGCGGCCAGGTGATCACGCTCCTCAAGAGCGGCACCAATAAGTTCCACGGCAGCGCATTCTTCTACCTGTCGAACTACAACATGGATGCCAACACGTACTCCAATAAGCACGTGGCAGCTGGCTCGGCTTTCACACCGATCACGCCCTACACCCAGTCCTCTTTTGGTGGCACCCTTGGCGGCCCCATCATCAAGGACAAGCTCTTCTTCTTTATGGACTACGAAGGCATCCGTTTCCACTCGGCCGGTATCGGAACCGCGTCAGTCGCCACCCAGGCGATGCGCAATGGCGACTTCAGCGCGTTGCTCGATCCGAACGTCTACGGAGCGAATAAGGCGATCCAGCTTTACAACACCCAGGCCGCAGGCCAACCGGCTTACGTAAATAACCAGCTCGGCGCTCCAACCAACCCCGTGGCGCAGTACCTGTATTCGCATCCGCAGTACTACCCGCTGCCGAACCACGCGCCTTTGCCCGGCACAGCGACCCAGAACAACTTCCAGGGACCCAACAAGGAGAACCGGTACAACAACCAGTTCGACGTGAAGGTGAACTACACCTTGTCTCCGAAGGACACCTTCTCCGGAAGCTACTCGCACGGCCTGGCGGGAGACTTCTCAACCCCCGTGCTTGCGATCAGCTTCCCGGGCGTCACCAGCGATCCCTTCCAGAGCTTCTCGTTTGACTACGTCCGCGTATTCACACCGCGGCTCACCAACGACCTGAACCTCGGGTTCTCGCGCGTTGTCCAGCTTGGTGCCAACACCACCGACTCGACGGGCAACTTCGGTCTGAACGGAGACTCGATCATCGGCGTTCCTGGCATCACGCAGGCGCAGCCCGGGTTCATCGCACAGAGCTTCACCGGCAGCAACACCGGGGGCCTGTCCACGCTGGGCAACTCCTCCACCGGCACCAACTACATTGACAATACCTTCAGCTACACGGACACGGTGACCTACCAGTTGGATCGCCACACCATCAAGGCTGGCTTCCAGAGCCTTCGGTACCAGCAGAACACGTTCTATCCCGGTAATGACGGCGCTGAGGGGCACTACGACTACAGCGGGCAGTTCTCCGCCCTGAACGGCACGACCGGCGGCTTCTCCCTGGCCGACTTCAACCTCAACCGGATCTACACGCGCGCCATCGGTGGCGTCACTGGACCGGCCGGTCAGCGGCAGTATCGTACCTCGGCCTTTGCTCAGGACGACTACAAGGTGACTCCGTCTTTCACCCTCAACCTCGGTCTGCGCTGGGAGTACGACGAGCCCATCTATGAGGTCAACAACAAGCAGGCCAACATCAACGTCACGACGAAGAAGGTTGTGCTTGCCGGTCAGAACGGCAACAGCCGCGCTCTCTTCAATGGCGTGTGGACGAACTTCATGCCACGTGTTGGATTCGCTTGGAACCCCTCGCCCAAGACCGTGCTGCGCGGCGGCTACGGCGTCACCACCTACTTTGAAGGCACCGGCGCCAATCTTCGCCTGAACTTCAACTATCCCTTCCAGAACGCCTTCACCGCGACCGCCGCGATTCCTTCCGCAACCAGCGCCGGTGCTCCGTTCAACACCAGCCAGGCCTTCGGAACGACCAACACCAGCTGCGACATCACAACCAGCACCACGCCTTGCACCACGACTATCCGCGCATGGGACGTGAACATCAAGCCCATGTTCCTGCAGGAGTTCAACCTCACGGCTGAGTATCAGGTCAGCAACTCGGCATCCATTGTGTTTGGATACCTTGGCCAGACCGGTGCTCACCTCGTCACAGCCGGCGCCGGAAACTCGCTGCCGACTGGATGCTTCGTCAATGGCGTGGCGACCGATCCGACGACCGCTGCCGGTACGGCTGCCTGCCCCACCCCTTACGCCAACCTCGTAGGACAGGGCGGTTCGGTTGTCTTCACGAACTCGAACGCCATGGAGAACTACAACAGCCTCCAGACCACCTATCGCCAGCGACTCAGCAAAGGTCTGGAACTCACCGCCAACTACACCTACGCCAAGGCTCTGACCAACAGCACCGGCTTCTTCGGAGCACAGGGCATCAATGGTCAGTCTGCTTATGCACAGAACTTCTACGACAACCACTCCGAATACGGCCCAACGGCGCAGGACATCCGCCACAACCTGAACGGGCACATGAACTACACGCTTCCAGTTGGGCGTGGACAGATGTACTTCGGAAACATGAATCGTGTTCTCGATGAAGTGGTCGGCGGATGGCATGTCGCGATGACGGCTCTTGTGTACTCGGGCTTCCCGGTCAACATGAGCGCTACCAACGTGAGCGATTCGAAGAACAACTCGGAGCGCGCGAATCACCTTCGCGCGATGAAGATCACGAATCGCACGGCGAACCGGTGGTTCGGTACCGACCCATCGGCTCAGCCTTGCGGCGCCGTGGACAACGGCTCGTGCGCCTACTCCCAGCCGGCTGCTGGTACGTTCGGCAACGCCGGTGTGGATTCGGAGCGCGCTCCTGGTTACCAGGCTGCCAACGCCTCGGTCTTCAAGGACTTTGCCATCACCGAAGGCCAGCATGTCAGCTTCCGGGCGGATGCGGCGAACGTCTTCAACATCACCTCGCTCGGCAACCCGACCAACAACACCCAGTCCTCAACCTTCGGACAGATCACCTCTTCGCGCTCGCAGGCTCGTCAGCTGCAGCTCTCGGCGAAGTACGTGTTCTAAACATCAACGCCAACCAGAAGAGAGCCCGGCTTCGTGCCGGGCTTTTCTGCATTAAGGCCCCGCATCCTCACACTGCCTTCCGACAACGTGTCCCCAAACTTTCTTTCGTCATTTTCCTCAGCAAAAACGCATGTCAAGCCCCCGGGCAACGCATCTCACACATTCCAAAGCGAAAAGTCGCTGTCCATTTAGTTTCGGTCAGCTTGATACACTGGAAGCAAAGAAGAAAAGAGGTCCAGGCTCAGGTGCCTTGGACCTCTTTTTCGTGGAAGACGTGAGCTAAGTTATTTGGTATCTGATATTTGCGGGCAAGTCATGTATTATCTTATATTTACATGGACAACCTTCCCTTAAGTCTATGAAAGCGAAAGACTTGGACGCGGGCAATGGGGAGGGGGGTACCCGCCCATAAGCCGTCAGGAAGGTAGTGAATGGGATCGCAATTTGGTGGTTAGTAGCGAGGGACGGTTGGGTCGATGGTACGGGACCAGGCGTCTATGCCGCCGGCCAGTGATTGGGCGTTCTCAAAGCCTTGCTGGCGAAGCCACATGGTGACGTTCAGGGAGCGGGCTCCGTGGTGGCAGACGACGAGGATGGGCTCGTCAGGATCGAGTTCGTTGTTGGCACGGGCTGGGACCTCGCCCATGGGCATGAGAAGGGAGTTTTCGATATGGGCTGTGTCGAACTCCCACTTTTCGCGGACGTCGACGAGTACGGGCGCGTTGGGTTGCTTGAGGAGTTCTGCGGCGGCCTGAGCGGTGATTTCGGGGTTGAGCATACAGGTTCAGGATACAGGGCTGAGCTCTTGGCGGTTCGTGGAACTTATTTTCCAGGGTTCGCGTATCCCGTGCATCCCGTGTAATCGGTGAGGTTCGAAAGGTCGTACAGGCATGCGACTCCCGCTCCTGATCCTTCATATCCTCGGCGGCTCCGTGAGCCTTCTTGCCGGCACCGTCGCCATGATCGCTCGCAAAGGCGATCGAGTGCATCGAGTGTCGGGGAATGTCTTCACGCTCGGCATGTTGACCCTTGCCACGAGCGGTTTCTGGCTCGCCATCCTCAAGTCCCAGGTAAGCAATGTGATCGCCTCGGTGCTTACCTTTTATCTGATTGGAAGCGCGTGGCTCGCTGGACGGCGTCGCAATGAAACCGGAGTCCTCGACTGGTCCGGCCTGGTGCTTTGCCTGACTTCGGCAGCGGGCGTTCTGACGCTTGGCGTTCGCGCTGTCTCCTCCGCCGCCGGCACGGACAATGGCGCACCCGCGGCGATGAGTTTTATCTTCGGCGGCATCCTTCTGCTTGCCGCTGTTGGAGACATTCGCATGCTCGCGCATGGTGGCATCACCGGCCGTCCACGCATCGTCCGGCATCTTTGGCGGATGTGCATTGGATTGTTCATCGCGAGCGGTTCCTTCTTTCTTGGGCAGCCGCAGGTCTTCCCGGTTTGGCTCCGCGGATCCATTTATCTCATCGTTCCGGCCCTGCTTCCGCTTCCGCTGATGATCTTCTGGCTCATTCGGGTGCGCTTTGCGGGCGCCTATGGACTCCGACCGTCCGCCATCCCTGTAATCGGCGATGTTCGCAGCGGTGAGCGGGAAATCGCGGATCAGGGCTTTGTGAAGCTTTAGTCCAGAACGATGGTGGATCCTGAATCTCAGGGGCGAGATGCAGGATCCACCATTGTCTTGTTAGGCATTGGCTCCGTGGCAGTTCTTGTACTTCTTGCCGGAACCGCAGGGGCAGGGTTCATTCCGGCCTACCTTCTGGCCGGTTGTGCGGGGGCCGGAGCCGTTGGACTCGGTGTTGGGAGAGCCGGCGGCGCGGGCCTGAGCTAGTTCACGCTCTTTCTTCCGCTGGAACTCCCTCTCCAAAGCGTCGATGGTCGTGGACGGGGCCTTGGTCTGAGCGATCGGGCGAGCCGGTGGGCGCGACGCGGCGATGTCGTTCGTGCTGGTCGGAATGCGGTTAGGCGGAGGTAGCTGCTGCGGAGGCTGAGGCGCGGCGAGCCCGGCGATGAGGTTCGCGTCGGACTCCGAGATGGCCTGCGGGCCGTCGTTGCCTTCGATGAGCGTGCCCTGCTGGGCGTTCGCCATCTGGGCGGCTTCGAGTTGAGCAGCGGTCTCGATTGGCGTGCCGTCGGGCCCGATGATCTGCATGCGGAAGAGGTGACGGCTGGTGTCTTCCTGGAAGCGGAGCATCATCGCTTCGAACATCTCGAAGGACTCCTTCTTGTAGGCGACGAGGGGGTCTTGCTGGGCGTAGCCGCGGAGGCCGATGCCTTCCTTCAGGTGGTCCATGGCGAGGAGGTGGTCCTTCCATAGGCCATCGAGGACGGAGAGCATGACGATGCGCTCGTGGTAGCGCATCGCGGGGGCTCCGAGGATCTGCTCCTTGATGTCGTAGCGGGCGCGAAGTTTCTCGAAGATGGTTTCGCCGAGTTCGTGGCGGCTGAGGGCGTCGACGTCGATCTCTTCCTTGAGCCGGGCCCCGAATAGGTCGTAGATCTGCTCGAAGAGGGCGTCCGTCTTCCATTCGGCGGGAGTAGCCTTCTCGGGGACGGTCTCGTCGAGCAGGTTCGACATGATGGTCGAGACGTAGTCCTCGGTGATGAGCTGCTTCTGGTCTACACCTTCCATAAGCTGCTTGCGCAGGCCGTAGACGGCTTCGCGCTGCTTGTTCATGACGTCGTCGTACTCGAGGACGTGCTTGCGCGACTCGAAGTTCTGCGTTTCAACGGCCTTCTGTGCGGCCTCGATACGACGGGAGATCATGCCGGATTCGATCGGCACGCCCTCTTCCATGCCGAGGCGCTGGAGGAGTGTGGAGACCCACTCGCGGGCGAAGATGCGCATGAGGTCATCTTCGAGGGAGAGATAGAAGCGCGAAGCACCGGGATCGCCCTGGCGTCCGGCGCGTCCGCGAAGCTGGTTGTCGACGCGCCGGGACTCGTGCCGCTCGGTGCCGAGGATATGAAGACCCCCAGCGGCGATCACCTGGTCATGCTCCAGCTTGGCGGCTTCGGCATGGGAGGCTACGGCGCGATCCCAGTTCTCCTGGGTGGTCTCGAACTCCTGCCCGGAGTAGTAGAAGCGGAACATGCCGGGTCCGGCGACGGGCTGGATGGCGCCTTCGGCTGCGGAGACGGCGCGGGCCTGCTGCTTGCGGACGAGGTCCTGGCGGGCCATGAAGTCGGAGTTTCCGCCGAGGAGAATATCGGTTCCGCGACCGGCCATATTGGTGGCAATCGTGACCATGCCAAGACGTCCGGCCTGGGCGACGATCTCGGCTTCCTTCTCGTGGAACTTGGCGTTGAGGACGACGTGGCGGACGCCCTTGCGCTTGAGGATCTCAGAGAGGAGCTCGGACTTTTCGATGCTCGTGGTTCCGACGAGGACGGGCTGCTTCTCGGCGTGCAGACGGGCGATCTCGTCGGCGACGGCGAAGTACTTTTCCTTCGCGGTGCGGTAGACAACGTCGGCATTCTCGATGCGCTGCATGATGCGGTTGGTGGGGGTGACGACGATGTCGAGCTTGTAGATCTTGTCGAACTCGGCGGCCTCGGTCTCGGCGGTTCCGGTCATGCCGGAAAGCTTCTTGTACATGCGGAAGTAGTTCTGGAAGGTGATGGTGGCGAGCGTCTGGTCTTCCTTACGGATCGCCACGCCTTCCTTGGCTTCGACGGCCTGATGAAGTCCGTCGGACCAGCGTCGGCCGGGCATGAGGCGGCCTGTGAACTCGTCAACGATGATGACCTCGCCATCCTTGACCACGTACTCGACGTCGCGCTTGTAGAGGTTGTGGGCCTTGATGGCGACTTCGACGTGGTGCTTGAGGTCCCAGTTTTCCGGGTCGGCGATATTGCCAATGCCGAGGAGTTCCTCGATCTTTTCCCAGCCGTCGTCCGTAACGGTGATGGAGCGGGCCTTCTCGTCGATGACGAAGTCGCCGGTGTAGACGCGGGTCTCGATGGTCTCGGTAAGTTCGCCCATTTCGAGCTTGGGGATGATCAGGTTGACGCGGGCGTACTTGTCGGTGGTCTGGTCGGTGGGGCCGGAGATGATGAGCGGCGTGCGGGCTTCGTCGATGAGGATGGAATCGACTTCGTCAACGATGCAGTAGTAGTGGCCGCGCTGTGTCATGTCGGCTAGCTCGAACTTCATGTTGTCGCGCAGGTAGTCGAAGCCGAACTCATTGTTGGTGCCGTAGGTGATGTCAGAGGCGTAAGCTTCGCGGCGGGCGCGGTCGTCGAGGTCGTGGACGATGACGCCGACGGTGAGGCCGAGGAAGCCGTAGATTTTGCCCATCCACTCGGCGTCGCGCTTGGCCAGGTAGTCGTTGACGGTGACGACGTGGACGCCGCGACCGGCAAGAGCGTTGAGGTAGCAGGGAAGCGTGGCGACGAGGGTCTTGCCTTCGCCGGTCTTCATCTCGGCGATCCGGCCCGAGTGAAGGGCCATGCCGCCGATGAGCTGGACGTCGAAGTGACGCATCCCGACGGCGCGCTTGCCGGCTTCGCGGACGACAGCGAAGGCTTCGGGCAGGAGGGCGTCGAGTGCACTTTTTTCGGCCTGGTAGATCTCGTCCTCGTGCTCACGGTCGGCGGGGATGTCCTTGATGGCGTCGGCGATGCGGGCGCGGAACTCCTGCGTCTTGTTGCGGAGCTGCTCATCGGTGAGACCGGTGAGGGAGGATTCGAGAGCGTTGACTTCCTGCACGACCGGAAGCATCTTTTTCACGGTTCGTTCATTACTTGTGCCGAAAACTTTGGCGAGTACGGAGTTGAGCACGAGGGACTTCCTTCCAAGAGACCCGCTACACGGGGTGCGGGGATCGGGAGCGATTAAGATTTTTGGATGATTTCGGCGCGGGGCGCGAACGGAGTGCGGGCGCTGAGGGGCTGGGCTGGCCAGGGGAATCAGAAGAGGGCTGGGTCAGGGAGCGTTAGGGGCGTGCGCTAACGGGGCGGCTTCGGCGAGCATGACCGGCGTGGGCGACGGATGGGCCGCGGCGACGGCTATCGGGCGGGACGCCAGATGCGACGGAACCGGAGCGCGACGGGGCGCGAGGCGGGTGGATGGGGCGAGGGTGCGTCGGGCCGTTGGGCTGGTGGTGTCCAGATGCCTTGCCGGGACGCCCGAGGGCGAGACTGCAGCGAGAAGAGCGTGGGCGTGCATCGGCGCGACAGACAGGAGAATCGCGGTGATGACGAACACAGCATACATTTCGACAGGATACCATCTGCGGCTGGTTGAAAGGATGGAGATGGCACGGTGAAAATCGGAATTGGGTCGGGTGGGGGACAGACACGCGAGGAAGCTTTTTCCTAAGATTTCCCCATGAATCCTGATTCCAAACCGCACATCGCGTCTGCGGAGCCACTCGACGGCGGAGTGATCATCGCATTCGACGATGGAAGGATCGGGTTGTACTCGGCGGAGCTTCTCTCTCGCGTTTTTCTTGAGGCCAAGGAGCTCTTCGATAAAGACGTCGATGGGATTGAGGCCTGAAGCGGCGCTGCGTCGGGCACAGAACATGCGTCGCGCGACATGCAACTCGGCCGGGGCGGTACCAACTCTGCGTCAAAGGGTGGCCCGGGCGTGGGGTGGGGTGACGGAGGCCGGTTCCTCCAGGTAGCCGATCAGGTCGAGGGTGATCCTGGCACCGGTTTTTGCACTCATCGCGGCCAGGATGGTTCGTATGGCGCGGATGAGCCTGCCGTGCTTTCCCACGACCCGGGAGACCTCGTCCGGTGCGATCTTCAACTGCACCATGAGTTCGTTTGGTGTCTCGACGGTGGTCAGGGTTAGATCCGTCGGCTGTTGAAGAACGTGGTCTGCGATGTAGAGGATCAGAGTCCTTGCTTCAAGCAAGACCTGACGCCGCTCAGCTTCAGAAAGTGACTTCGTCTGTTGGCGGGATGCGGCGGCTTGAGGCATAGTTCGAGCTCCTGAGGAAAGATTTGGATTCCGACTTGCGCCGGCCTTCAAATGAGGATCAGGTAGGGCGGGAAAAGCTCTTGGTGGGGTCGAATGCAGTGGCGTTCGGCAAGTTTCGATAGAGCAGGTCAGCCGAGTAGAACGCGATCTCCCCGCTCTCGAAGGTGATGAGCAGACCGCGATAGAACCTCTCGGCTTCGATGATGTTCAGGGGTGGTGGGCGATCTGGGGGGCTTGTGGCCGGTGTCTTTGCTTCCATATACACCACCTTGGTTAGCGAGGGTTGCATGCGCGGAATCGTATTTTTGGGTACCGGTCGATCGACCAACGGCGATGGATCTCGTTCGATCGTTCTTCCGTCATCTTCTGACCGGTCGTTTTCGTTTCGCTGTTCTGTTTTGAACAGAAACGGTATCTTTCTTTGCTCATTTGTGAAAGATCTCCATCTTTCCGCATTTTTCAGGGTGACTTTGCTTGCCAGCTATATGTCGTCTATGTAACACATGGGTGCTATGATGGCCAACGCGGCTGGAGAGGGCCGATACTTTGGTGCCAGAGCGGAAACCGCCATTCGATCCGGAGGTCTTCCTTGCGGGGAATGGGCCTGCTGGGAATGGAGAGGGCCGGAGTGTCCTGAAGCTCAGGCCGAAGCAGCCCATCTTCTCGCAGGGTGAGCCGTCGGACGCGATCTTCTACATCCAGAGTGGGCGAGGTAAGCTCACGGTGCTTTCGCCGACGGGGAAAGAGGCGACGATCACGCTGCTCGCACCTGGGGATTTCGTCGGGGAAGACGCGATCGCGGCGGTTCCGGGACTGCGGTTGGCGACGGCTAGCGCAGTTACGGTGTCTTCCGTACTGCGGATCGAACGGGATTCCATGATGCGGGTCATGGCGGAGCAGCCAAAGTTCTCCGGGTTGTTCATGGCGTTTCTGCTGCAGCGGAGCATGCGGACGCAGTCGGACTTGGTGGATCAGCTCTTCAACAATAGCGAGAAGAGGCTGGCCCGCATCCTTCTGCTGATGGCGGAATTCGGCAAGCCGGGTGAGCCGGAGAGCCTGATCCCGGAGATTACGCAGGACACGCTGGCAGAGATGATCGGGACGACGCGGTCAAGGGTGAACTTCTTCATGAACCGGTTTCGGAAGATGGGGTTCATTGAGTACAACGGGCGGATCAAGGTGCATAAGTCGCTGCTGAATGTGGTATTGCACGATTGAGCCGTCTTATTCGGGCTTCATGTACGCCACGAGGGGTGAGTGGCCGGCGCGGAGGGCGAGGGCGACGGCCTGGGCGTTGAGTCGGGCACCTTCGGGGCTGGTGTGGGTGTGGTCGATGGGGAAGAGGGTGGCGGTCTTTTCCTGGCCGAGAGCTTCGAACTGGTTGGCGGCGATAGCGGACATGTCAATAAAGGTGATGTGCTCCTGGGCGGCGACCTGGCGGACGAAGACGTTGTAGCCCATGTCGCGTTCGATGTGGCCTTCTTTCCAGATGTTACGGACGGTGGTGTCGAGGAGGATAGGGATGGCGCTCTTGGCGCGGGCCTCTTCGATGATCTTTCTCAGGTACCAGCCGAAGGTGTGGACGGTTTCGGTGGTTCCGGCTAACGGGCCGGTGGTTTGCGGGACCTGCTGGGTATCCTCGCCGATGCCCTTGAGGGTGCCGCGGGGCTTGGCTCCGCCGAGGTCGCCACCGTCGTTGTGGCCCATCTGCAGGAGGAGGAAGTCGCCGGGCTTGATCTCTTTGAGGGTGGCCGCCCAGAGGCCTTCGTTGATATAGGTGCGGGCGGAGCGGCCGGCACGGGCGCGGTTGGCGACGTTGATGCGGATGGTGTCGAAGAAGGGGGCGAAGTGGTCGCCCCAGCCGAGGTCGAGCTTGTTGCGAGCGGTGGAGTCGCCCACGATGAAGACGGTCGGGAGAGTGGGGTTGAGGGGGACGTCGACGGGGACGTCGGTCTGGGGTGGGGCGTCGGGAGTTTGGGCGGGGGCGTGGAGGGTGAGCAGGAGCGTGAGGAGGAGGACGAAGCGGCTCATGTGGAGAGGGTAGCACCGGCTTGAGGACGGTCTGAGAGGCTTCAGGCGTGGGTGTCGATGAGGTTTCCAGATGGCTGGCCGGCGTGGACGAGGAAGCCTGCGACGACGCCGAGGGCGGTGGGGGTGTCGCCGGAGGAGATAGAATCGGCGATCTTCCCGAGGAGGCGCTGAAGAGGAGATGGGGTGGGTGGGTCGGAGGCAGAACTCTCGCGGGACTTTGCTTCCGCCCGGATGCGGGAGAGGTCGGATTTCGAGGCGGAGACGTCTCCGGAGACGAGACCCTTGAGGAGACTGACGAGGTCCTTGATGACGGCGGTGAGGGTTACGCTGTCGTTAGTCGAGTCCGCAGTGGCGATGTCGTCGTTCTCGCCGGTGGCCTCGGTGGAGGATGTGGGCGCAGACGGGCTGACCGGCCCGGTGAGGAGAGTCGGCTCAAAGATCGCGTACGACGAGATGACGGAGAGCGACAACAGGCACCTTCGGCAGAGAGTTGCTTATCTATCGGCAGAGTTTAGCCCGCTGTTCAGTCGCATCGGCAATTATTTTCAGGATCGGGTGGCGTGAAAGCGGAGGCGGACGTAGTCGGCGGTCCAGTGGCCGCCGGAGTCGGAGAGGATGGGGCGGAGGAGGGCGACGGTGGTGGCGAGAGCTTCGGTGCGATCCGTGGGGGTGAGGTGATCGAGGACACCATTGCGGAAGGTGTTGAGCCAGTGGGTCATGCCGTCCGCGCCGTTGGGGAGGGGCGTCGGGCGGGGGTGGAGTTCGATCGACTGTACGGAGAAGCCGGCGGACTCGAGGAGGGCGCGGTATTCGGCGGGTGAGGCGAAGAAGCTGGAGGCGATGGCTTCGGAATCGAGTCCGTAGGGGGAGAGAACAGAGGATAGCGCTGTGCGGATCGCGGCGATGTTGCCCTGGCCGCCCATCTCGGCGACGAAGCGGGCTCCGGGGCGGAGAGCGCGGTGGATGGCTGCTAGCGCGGCGGGCTGAGATTCGCGATGGATCCAGTGGAGGGCGGCGTTCGAGAAGGCGGCGTCGAAGGCTTCTTGATAGGGGAGTGACTGGGCGGTGTGGTGCTCGACCGCGAACGGGGTCGGTGCGGCGGCGGCGCGGGTGCGGGCGGCGACGATCATGGATTCGGAGGCGTCGATGCCGATGAGGTGGGCGCCGGTGGCGGCTAATTGCTCAGTGAGGGCTCCGTCGCCGCAGCCGATGTCGAGGATGTGCTCTCCGGGTTGAGAGGCGAGAAGGTCGACGACGGGTGCGGCGAGGTTGGCGACGAAGCGGCCGTTGGCGGCATAGGCTGAGGTGTTCCAGGTCTGTCCGGTGGTAGGGGCGGCGGGCTCGATCGTTTGGACTTTCATATACTCATTGTTTGCGTGTCCGAAGGGGTTTGCGAGGAGTATTCGCAGATTCGAAGGGCGGATAAGGGCGGACGTGATGTCAGGGAAGATAGCTGGGATTGTGCTTGGGCTGGGGATGGTTGTGAGTTGCATGGCGCAGCAGGGCGGCGGGTGGGTGGTGAAGCAGGAGTGGGTGCGAGCCCATGAGGAGTTCCTGGCGAGCGATGTGATGGCAGGGCGGGGAAGCGCGACACGGGATGAGGAGATCACAGCGACGTATGTAGCGTCGGAGTTCATGGCGTACGGGCTGAAGCCGGCACCGGGCATGTCGGGGTACATCCAAAGCGCGGAGGTGGTGGCTCCTCAACTGGATGGCAAGGCCACGCTGACGGTGGGGAGCGTAATGCTTCGAGAGGGTCAGGATTTTCAGTTGCTCACGTCTTCGGCTGAGGCGACGCGCGGGACCTTGAAGAAGGTTGCGGCGGTCGATGCGGGGCAGGCCGAGGTGAAGGGGGCAGTGGTGCTGTTAACCGGGGATCCGAAGACTGCTCTTGACGCGGCGAACGGGTTGGTGCGGCGAGGGGCGACGGCGGTTCTGGTGGTTCAGAGCGGAGCGAGCGATGAGTTGGCGTCGATGTTCGGGGGGAAGACGCAGGTGCGCATGAGATTGGCGGAGTCGAAGCCGACGCCGGGGCGGACGCTGGTGGCGCTGACGGCGGAAGCAGTGAACCGCCTCGCGGAGGAGGGTAATGCGAAAGCTGAGCTGGCGGTGCATGTCCTGCCTGAGGGAAACGTGCGACGGACCTTCAATGCGATTGGCTATCTGGAGGGGAGCGATCCTTCAGATGGGACGATTTTGCTTACGGCGCACCTTGACCACCTAGGTGTGGGCAGGCCGGTAAATGGGGATTCGATCTTCAATGGCGCGAATGATGACGCGGCGGGAACGGCGGCTGTGCTGGAGTTGGCTCATGCGCTGGGGGCAGGGCCGAAGCTGAGGCGGAATGTACTTTTCGTCTGCTATGGGAGCGAGGAGGCTGGGACGCTGGGGTCGACTTACTTTGGACAGCATTCGCCGGTACCTTTGAAGAGCCTGGTGGCGAATCTGGAATTTGAAATGATCGGTACGCAGGATCCGAAGATGCCTAAGGGCGTACTTCTGCTGACCGGGTGGGAGAGGTCGAACCTGGGGCCGACGTTGAAGGAGCACGGAGCGCTGCTTGGGCCGGATCCTTACCCGGAGCAGCACTTCTTTCAGCGGTCGGATAATTATGCGCTGGCGCTGAAGGGGGTGGTGGCGCATACGGCAGCGGGATGGGGAACCCCGCCGACGTATCATCAGCCGAGTGATGATCTGGCGCACTTGGATATCGCGTTTATGACGGGAGCGATCCAGAGCCTGGTTGAGCCGGTACGGTGGCTGGCGCAGAGTGACTTCCGGCCGAAGTGGAACGAGGGCGGGCAGCCGGTTGCAGGGAGTAAGTAGGAAGTTTGATGGGAGAGACGATGGCTTTGACGGCGGCTGTGGCGTTTGCGAAAGACAATGGGGACCGGTTCGTTGACGAGTTGAAGGCCTTGCTGCGGATTCCTTCCGTTTCTACGGCTCCGGAGCATGTGGGGGATGTAAGGCGGGCCGCGGAGTTCTGTGCGGCGGAGTTGACGCGGATCGGACTGGAGCATGTTCGGTTGATTGAGACGTCGACTGCGGACCGAGCCGGGTATCCGCTGGTGTACGCGGACTGGCTGCATATACCGGGGAAGCCTACGGTGCTTTGCTATGGGCACTACGATGTGCAGCCGGCGGAGCCGCTCGATGAGTGGAAGTCGCCGCCGTTCGAGCCGGAGATCAGAGGGGAGAACATCTATGCGCGCGGTGCCGTCGATGACAAAGGGCAGATGTGGATGCACGTGAAGGCGCTCGAGGCGCTGATGGTGGCGGGTGGGGGGACACTGCCGGTGAACGTGCGGGTGATCCTTGAGGGTGAGGAAGAGGTTGGCGGCGAGGGGATCGCCGCCTTCGTGCGGGAGCATGGGGAGCAACTTAAGGCGGATGTTGCGCTGGTGTCGGATACGGAGCTGTTTGCCGATGGGCTGCCGACGCTGTGCGTTGGGCTGCGGGGGATGATCTATACGGAGATCGAGGCGCGGGGGCCGCGGACGGATCTGCACTCGGGGATGTATGGCGGAGCGGCTCCGAATCCATTCGTGGCTTTGGCCCAGATCATTGCGAAGCTGAAGGATGAGGATGGGAAGATTTTGGTTCCGGGCTTGTACGAGAAGGTGCAGAAGCCTACGGACGATGAGTTGAAGGCATGGAAGGCGCTGCCGTTCGATGAGGAGCACTACCGGGAGACGGAAGTCGGGTCGACGGTGCTGACCGGAGAGCCGGGGTTCTCGGTGATGGAGAGAACGTGGGCGCGGCCAACTCTTGAGGTGCATGGGATGCCGGGTGGGTTCATCGGGGCCGGCGCAAAGACGGTGATCCCGGCAAAGGCGACGGCGAAGGTGAGTCTACGGCTTGTGCCGAATATGACTCCGGCGGAGACGTTCGCGCAGCTGAAGGGTTTTGTCGAGTCGATCCGCCCAAAGGGAATTGTGATCGAGGTGCGGATGCTGCACTCGGGGGATCCGATCGTGGTGAGTACGGACAATGAGTTTGTGCGGGCGGCGACCGAGGCCATGCGCACTGTGTTCGGCAAGGAGACAGTGTTCGTGCGCGGGGGTGGGTCGATCCCGATCGTCGGAGACTTCGTGCGGCACTTGAAAATTCCGACGGTCATGATGGGGTTCGGTCTACCGGACGACAATCTGCATGCGCCGAATGAGAAGTTCCATCTGCCAAACTTTCACCGTGGGATCGAGTCGATTATTCGATGGCTTCAGGCGGTGGGAGCCTGAGCCGGATGGAGATGGAGCTGCCGGCAAGCGGGTTTGTGCTCGCGGGGGGGCGAAGCTCGCGTATGGGCGCGGACAAGGCGATGTTGCGCTTTGACGGGACGCCGCTGGTGCAGATCGCGCTCGATAAGCTGCGGTTCGGGTGCCGGAGAGTGGCGATCCTCGGGAATCGTCCGGAGCTTGGCGACTTTGGGATGGTTTTGCCGGACGGACTGACGGAGGCTGGTCCCTTGGCAGGGATCGCGACAGCGCTGCGGCGGGTCAACGAGGAAGAGACGGCGCGGGACTGGGTGATGCTTATGCCGGTCGACGTTCCGGCGGTGCCGGGGACGTTCTTGATGGCCTGGGCGTGGCAGGTGGCGCGGGATCCGACTGCTCCTGCTGCGGGCTGCTTCCGGGTGGAGGGACGCGTACAGCCCTTGGTAAGCATGTTGCACCGGGAACTTTTGCCATATGTAGCGGCGGCTGTGGATGCGGGCGAGCGGAAGGTGCTTGCAGTGCTAGAGGCAGCAGCAGCACAAACCGCGGCAGATGGGCTTGGTACGAGAAGGAGCGGGTTACGCGTGGATGAGCCTAAGGAGACGTTCTGGCGCGGTTTCTGGAGGCCATCGGAGCTCGAGCGGGCGACGGAGCCTCTTTGGTTCGCGAATGTCAATACTCCGGAGGAGTTTGCGCGGGTAGAACATGAGTTCGCGGAGGCGAAGAAGTCGCTGGAGCGCACAGGGAAGGAATAGCGGATGCGTCAGGGCTCCTCGCAAAGGCTTACTGGATAATGAAATGGGGTAGAGCGGATGAGCGTTCCGGATGAACAGTACGAGCAGAAGCAAGCCGACAGTCACACGAGTCACGAGACGGATGAGCATACACCCCTGACGGCCGAGGTATCGGCGGATGTCGCTCCCGCGGTTGAAGAGTTCATGGAGCAGGCAGCGGCTCAAAACGAGGCGGCTAACGAAGCCGTGCAGGATGTCAATCATCACCAGGGGCCTTACATCTCGTTCGATCATGTCTGCAAGGCATTTGGAGATTTTGTCGTGTTGAACGATGTGAGCTTCTTCGTGAATCCCGGGGAGACGCTTTGTATTCTGGGGCGAAGCGGCGTGGGCAAGTCGGTGTCCCTACAGATGCTGATGGGGTTTCTAAAGCCCGACCAGGGCAAGGTGCTGGTCGCGGGCGAGGATATTACTCGCTTCGACGAGAAGAAGCTGCAGGACATTCGCCGGAAAGTGACGATGGTTTTTCAGAACGGGGCCTTGTTCGACTCGATCACGGTGGGGGAGAACGTGGCGTTTCCGCTTCGCGAGCGCAAGGATCTTGCGGAGGAGCAGATCTTCCAGGTGGTGAAGGGGCTCTTGGAAATGGTGGGCGTGGCGGGGATGGAGGGCCTTCTGCCGTCGGACCTGTCGACCGGAATGAAGCGTTCGGTGGCGATTGCGAGGGCGCTTGCCTCGCAACCGGAGGCGGTGTTGTACGACGAGCCAACGACGATGGTCGACCCTTTGATGGCACATCTCCTTGGGGATCTTATTCAGCGCCTGAAGCAGCAACTGCATCTGACGAGTATCGTCGTCACGCACGATATGCGGTTCGCCAAAAAACTCGCCGACCGTGTTGTATTCCTACATGAGGGAAAGGCGAGGTTCTTCGGGACGATGGAGGAGATGGAGCGCAGCGATGACCCAATCTTGAGTGAGTTTTTGTCGCTCGACAGCCTGGTTCTGCCTGGTTAGCACGCGGTGTGACATCCAAAAGCGCGGTTGCTTTCGTAACAAAATGCAGGAGAGTTTGAGTAGCGGTTGGGTTTACTTGGTACAGATCCCTGAATCGCTACTTGCCATTCCCCTTGACGGAGGGTAAAGTAGCGGGGTAAGACCTGGGCCTTAAACTCCTACAACCACTCCCCGAATCAAACCTTTGCGTTCGTAGGATGTTTCGTTAGACTACCCCCACAGGTACTGGCAGCCGCATCGCGGCGCGAGATCCCACTCGTATTGCCCGCGAGGAGCTGTACGACGAGCAAGCGCACGTTTTTGCGGGACTTTTGAGGCTCAGGAAGCATGTCCACACCGGATTACCTGCAACAGGCGATCATCTCGGGGCGAAGGAGGAGCAGTCCTTCTGGCCGGGAGCACGTGGGGCTCTTTCAGCGCCCTTCGGTGACAAGTCTCGTATGGGCTTCCCTGGATATACTGACGGCAGGTGTGGCTGGTCTCGCCGCAATGCGCTTTAGGACGGCGGTCCCACTTGAATTTCTCACTGCGGACGGACCGTCCGGGTCAGCGTTTCATCATCTGAGCCATCCTTCGATCTCGACCAGTGTGTTCTACATGGGATGGTTTGTACTCTGCCTAATCTTCTTCGCGCGGTCCTATGGGCTCTATCAGCCTATTCAGGGCAGGAGCGGCCTGCACGAACAGCGGATGACGGTGCAGGCGACGCTGACCGCCGGACTTCTCCTCTGTGGAGCCCTTTACCTCGCAAAGGCTGAGGTGATCTCGCGCATTGTCGTCATTCTAACGATTCTTTTCACCGCAATCCTGATGTGCGCGCGTCGCGCGGCGTGGCGACGAGTGGTTTATAGCCGGTATCGTGAGGGGCTTGAGACCCGAAACGTCATGATCATCGGCGCGGGCCGGGTGGCGCATGCACTGCGGAACCATCTCGAGTCGCTCCGACACATGGGATTCCGGTTCAAGGGATTTGTGGCTTTGACGGAGCGCGAGGCGGAGTCGGGCGACGTAGACGTGATTGGAGATGTCCGGAACTGCCTGCCGCTGGCGCGGTCCCTGTTTGTGGACGAGATTTTTATCTCCGCGCCTGCGGATAAGAAGCTTGTGATCTCGCTTGTGGAAGAGGCGCGAGCCGCCGGTATCGATGTCCGCGTTGTTCCGGATCTTTATGACGGTCTGGCATGGAACGCTCCGGTTGAATACATCGGACAGTTCCCGACGATTCCGCTGCATCGCCGCGACTTCGCCATCGGCGCGATGCTGATGAAGCGGATGCTCGATATCACGGTTTCGGTCGTTGGGCTGGTACTGACATCGCCGATCATGCTCGGGATCGCGCTCACCATCTACTTCAGTTCCGGATCACCGATCTTCTATAAGGCACAGCGCATTGGGCGAAAGGGCAGGACGTTTACCTGCTTCAAGTTCCGCACGATGGTCGTAGATGCGGACAAGTTGAAAGACCAGATGTCCCACATGAACGAACGGGACGGCATCCTGTTCAAGATTGCTAAGGACCCACGCATCACTAGGGTTGGTCCGCTGTTGCGGAAGTACTCGCTCGATGAGCTGCCACAGCTCTATAACGTTCTGCGCGGGGATATGAGCCTGGTTGGACCTAGGCCTCCGATTGCGGCCGAGGTGGAGAAGTACGATCTTTCGCATCTGCGCCGGCTGGATGTGCTTCCGGGCATCACCGGGTTGTGGCAAGTTGAGGCGCGGCAGGATCCGTCGTTCGATAGCTATATCTCGCTCGACACGGCTTACGTCGAAAACTGGAGCTTATGGCTGGATCTTAAGATCCTGGCGCGGACGGTGGGCGTTGTGTTCAGCGGGACAGGTTCTTAGCTATGAGCGCAGGTTGGCGGTAGACTTGGAAGTGTGAAGATTGCACTTGGTCAGATCAACCCAACAGTGGGAGACTTCGCGGGGAACACGCGAAAGATCCTGGACGGAGCGGAACGCGCGGCTGACCTTGGGGCCGAGTTGGTGGTCTTTCCCGAGCTTTCGGTGTGTGGGTATCCTCCGGCGGATCTGCTGGAGAAGGCTGACTTCATTGCGCGGGCGCAGCGTGCTATTGCAGAGATCGCAGCGTGGACTGCTGGAGGTGGAAAGCCGGCGGTGCTGTGCGGGACGGTGATGCCTGCCGAAAGCGGCACCGGCAAGCATGTGCGGAATGTGGCTGTCCTGCTGGCGGATGGGGCGGTGCAGTTCGTCCAGCAGAAGATGCTCCTGCCTTTCTACGACGTGTTCGATGAACAGAGGTACTTTGAGCCGGCGGTGCGGCAGTCGCTGGTGACAGTGCGCGGACAGACGGTGGCGATCACGATCTGTGAGGATGCCTGGAACGATAAGGGTTTCTGGCCGAAGAGACTTTACTCCACTGATCCGGTGGAGGAGTTGATGGGGCAATGGCCTGCGGATGCGACGCAGAAGATCATGGTCAACATCTCGGCTTCGCCTTACTGGTGCGGAAAGGCGCGGTTGCGCGAGAGGATGTTGGGAGCGGTCGCGCGGCGGGATGGGGCTTGCGTTGCGATGGTCAATCAGGTTGGTGGAAACGACAGCCTGATCTTCGATGGGTCGTCGTTTGCGCTTGATGCGGAAGGGCGCGTGATCGCGCGAGCGGCTGCGTTTGCGGAGGATCTGGTCGTCTTCGATACGGTGACTTCACAGCCACTGGAAGTGCCTGCCGAGGATGTGGATGATATCGCCTCGACGTGGCGAGCTCTTGTGCTTGGGGTTCGCGACTACGTGCGAAAGTGCGGGTTCTTGAAGGTGCTGATCGGCTTGAGTGGTGGTATCGATTCGGCTCTGGTAGCGGCGATTGCGGTCGAGGCTTTGGGCGCGGAGAACGTGCTTGGAGTTGGAATGCCGAGTGAGTATTCTTCCTCGGGTTCGGTCGACGATGCTCGGGAGCTGGCGGAGAATCTTGGGATTCGGTTCGAGGTGCTGGCGATTCGGGATGTCGTTGAGCGCTTTGATGGAGTACTCGAGCCGTTGTTCGCAGGAACTTCGTTCGGGCTTGCGGAAGAGAATATGCAGGCGAGGATTCGTGGCACCTTGCTGATGGCGTTGTCGAACAAGTTTGGCTCCCTTGTGCTCACGACTGGAAACAAGAGCGAGATGTCGACCGGTTACTGCACGCTTTATGGCGATATGGTTGGTGGTTTGGCGGTGATTGGCGATGTGATGAAGACGCGGGTGTATGCGTTGAGTCGATGGGCGAATCGCGATCGCGTGGTCATTCCGTTGAATACGATCGAAAAGCCTCCTTCAGCCGAGCTGCGACCGGATCAGAAGGATACGGATTCTCTGCCGCCTTACGAGGTGCTTGATCCGATTCTTGTCGCTTACGTCGAGGAGTACTGCTCGGCGGAGAAGATTGCGGCTGATCAGGGCGTGGATGTTGGTTTAGTGAAGCAGATTCTGAAGATGGTGGAGCGGGCAGAGTACAAGAGACAGCAGGCGGCGCCGGTGTTGAAGGTAACCAAGAAGTCGTTTGGCAATGGGCGGCGGTTTCCGATTGCGGTTAAGGTTGAGGTTTAGGCTTAGGTTTTCGGAGGATGGATTGAAGAAGGTTCTTGGTTTTGTTTCGATGATGGTGTTGACGGTGGCCGGGTTTGGCCAGGCTGCGGCTGCTCCTGCTGATCCGTTTCCTCCGATCGATCAGAAGTTCTTTACGGCTACCTCGCCGACCGTCGAGACGGTCAACTCGTTCCTGAAGTCGCTTTGGGGATTCGACTCCAATCGGTTGTTCAAGGTGATGGCTGTTCAGTCGACAGCAGTTGCGGGTGTGAGCAAGGTGACGGTGTTCCTGACGGATGCGGGGCCGAATGCGAAGGTGCAGTCGTTCTCGTTCTTCACGATGCCGGATGGAAAGCATGCTATCGCGGATGGATCGGGAATTATCCCGTTCGGTGCGAAGCCGTTCGCCGAGACGCGCGCGATGCTGGAGCAGAGGGCGAGTGGAGCTTCCCATGGCGCGGCGAGCAAGGATCTGTTGCTGGTCGAGTTTGCCGACATGCAGTGTCCGCATTGCAAGACGGCGCAGGGAACGATGAAACAGATTGCACAGGACTTTCCGAATGCGCGGATCGTTTACCAGAGCTTTCCGCTGGTGAATATTCATCCTTCGGCGTTCGAGGCGGCAGCTTACGGCGTCTGTGTGCAGAAGCAGAAGAACGATGCGTTCTTTCCGTTTGTCGACGACGTCTTCGAGCACCAGGAGGCGCTGACTCCTGAGCGGACGGACGAGATTCTCAAAGGCGCGGTGACGAAGGCTGGACTCGATCCGGCGGCGATTGCGGCTTGTTCGACGACTCCGGCGACGAAGGCTGCTGTCGATGCTTCGGTGAAGCTGGCGGAGGATGCTGGTGTGGATCAGACTCCGATGCTTGCGGTGAATGGGCATCTGCTGCCGATGACGGAGATCCCATACGAGACGCTGAAGAAGATGATCGCTTACCAGGCGCAGGCGGATGGGGTGAAGTAAAGGGGGTACCCCCCCCTCCCCATAGCCCGGGTGTAAGTCTTTTGCTTTGAGCGCCTTACAGGGATGATCCGCCTGTAAATGATTCATACGCAAGGGGTTACGGCTAAAAATTAGCAAATAAAGGACTTAGGGCCGAGATGTCAAGGATATGAACACGCAGAGCCCTGAAGCTCTGCTTTTTTACTGATGACTTAATTGTAGGGTGTTCACCATAACTCATCGGATATCGTTATCTTGTTCATTTTGTGTGGGTTAGGTGCTTCCGGCACTTGACATGCGTTTTTGCCTTTGTTTTCGCACCTTTTTCGCGGAATTTATTTTCAGCCGGGGCTCAAGAGGAAAAAGCGTCCGTGAGAGGCTCTCTATTGCAAACCGGTTGCCTTCACTTCCACGCTGCCGCTGTCATCTCCGATTGAGACTACAACGTCAACAGGACTCGCCGCACTCCCGAATACACCACCCGTTCCAACCGCGGTCAGCTTGTAGGCAGGAGTCCCACATGTCGTCTGCACCCCGGGTTGGGGAGCCACTGGTCCAAGGAATAGCAGGAGCCGGACTCCATTCACGGTGCCCGAGAAGAGATACCCCAAGGGGTTCTTCACCAGGGCCCCGGCCGGTACGGTCATGGTTTGAGTACCGATCGTAAGGATGAGGGGCTCCGTCTCTGGCTGGAGTGGACTTGCAGAGCCCAAGGTGAACCCTGCCTCGAGTGCAAACCCCTGAGTCTTGTCAGGGCTCGTCACAAGCTGCAGCCTGGGGGTAAAGCTGCAAAACGGCTCTCCAAAGCTGAACTTTGTAATAAAGGCTTCATAGCCCGTTTCCTGACCGGAGGGCTGGACAGCCTGAGGCGTGATCGGGTAGTCGATGCCAATCGCAATACCGGCAATCGTCACGCCGCCTACCTTATCGAGCGCAACGGAGTAGCCAACAGCATAGGAGTCTTGTGCTCCTTCGCCGTTACCGATAAACGTTGAGTACAGCACCTTGGTTCCTGACGGGTCGAGCTTCGTCAGAAAGACGAAGGAGTCTTCCTCCGGATTCGGGTCCAAAAACGATGTCTGGTAGGCATCAGGCGTTGCCGGGAAGAGTGCGTCATCCGTCTCGCCAGTGACATATGCATCTCCTGCCGCATCGATGGCAATAGCGTACCCCGTGGAGAAGGTGGATAATTCCCCGAAAACGTCATCGTATGCGGATTGTCCTAGGAATGCGGCGTAGTTCAGCGCCGAACCCGCGGGATTCAGCTTGATGACAACGGCGTTCTCACAGGTTCCCGTGTCACATAGCATTTCGGGAAGTCCGGGATAGGATGGCGCGCCCTTGGCGGCAACCTGGCCCACCATGTAGGCGTTCCCTGCTCCATTGACGGCTAACCCGAAGACCTGGAACTCGCGAAGCAGCGTGTAGTAGACCAGTTTCGAGGCTGTCGCGTTTACCTTCGCGAGGAAATACTGACCCGTGTTCGAAAACGCTCCCGCCGTTGTGGGATAGGGATTCAGGTCCGTCGCCCCTGTTGTTACGCCAAGGACGTAAGCATTATTGGCGGAATCGAGAGCGATGGCATTGACGCTCGCTCCATCATTTCCAAGATAAGTAGAGTAGGTGAGCGCGGAGCCAGTAGGGTTCAGCCTGGCGACGAACGTACTGTCCCGCGATCCAATGATGTGTGGATTGTCGGCGGGCGGCAGAGGCTGAAAGACACCGTGCGTCACGGGGAAATCGTTCGAAGTTGTGTCCCCTGCCAGGTAAGCATTGCCTTGCCCGTCTATTGCCATGACGTGAACACTCGTTTGTCCGGAGGGATCCGTCGGGCCGTTGAGATACGTCGCGTAGAGAAGCGCCGTTCCCGCCTGGTTGAGCTTCGCAACGAATGCTGCCCCTTGCCCAGCGTATGTGCGCTGGAAGGCTCCCGGGGTTGTGGGCAGACCAGGCCCAGCTGAGCCCGCGATATATAGATTTTCCGCCGCGTCCACAGCGAGGGCGTTGCCTTCCGCTACGCCTTCGGCACCAACTTCCGTGGAGTACAAGAGCGCCGAACCGGATGGGTTGAATTTATCGATGAAAAAAACCGTACTCGTCTCGTCGACGGACGTCGCGGATCCGGTGATGTAGGCGTCACCCTTCGCGTCCACTGTCATCGCGCTGAAGCCGATGAATCCGCCTCCGCCAACATAGGTCGAATATTCGAGTGTGGGGTCGATCACAAGCTCTCGCGTGTGGTCGTACGAACCGACATGAAACTTCACGGTCCCCGGCCCGTCCACCACGAACCCACCCTCCACCGCCTGGTGTCTTTGCTCCCCATCGGCTGTGACGACCTGGTAGAGAACGGGCTTGTGGAGCAAAACCGTGCCTGCGTCGGCACCGAGGACCAGGTCTCCCTTCGCATTTACAGTGAGTTCTTCGACTTTACCTTCCGACAATCCCTTGAATTCCATCCGCACGGTATCGACATCAACCTGCGGTGCCACCAAGAAATCAAATTCAAGCTGGCGATGGTTCCCGTAGTACACCAGGTCGACACCCGGGTACAGCCCTGCATACTTCACTCGCGCGTAGTTCGGGACGCTGGTATGCCAAGCCGAAGGATCGGGACCCGTCAGGTAATTACTGTCCCCCGGCAGCCTCTCGAGGCCGGATATCGTCGAAGCTTCGTTCGCTCCCGGAAAGCTCAGTTGCAAAAGTGTCTTCTTACCGGCATTCTCACCGTTTGTCTCGGTCTTTGGCGATCCCGCAATGCTGAGCTCAGCACCCTTGCGACCCAATTGGATGGAATATCCGCGACCTTTCGCCGTGAAGGCGAATCGCGGATCTGCTTGTCCCTGGTTGGCGGTAAAGCCCATAGCCAGGTCGCCGTATGATCGCATCAAGCGTTGCCGTGTCGCGGCCGTTGTGGCCGGGTTGTCTGCAGCAAGCGCCAGCGCTGTAGACATGAGCACCGAAGTCAAAGCCAAGGTCGATGGTAGAGAAAATTTCATGAGGCCGCCCCAATCAGCGAAAGATAGAGAGACACGCCAGTCCTGGTAAGCGTGCCAGACCAGCAGGTTTCCTGTGCTGATAACGTGCGCAAGTTTACGCATCCTCAGAGCGGTGTCAACCTAAGAAACGAAGAAAGAAAGTGCGTCGGGCGATAGAGGAGTGATGGCGACAAAAGAAGACAGCTTTTACGACCGCGTCGACTCTTTGCCTTGTAGCCGCGAACTCCCAGGAAGCCTTTGCGTGCCGAAGCCTCTCCTTACTTTGCCCTTTGGGCCGGAAGGTGGTCCGGAGGCCGGGGGGGCCGCTCGTCGCAGTGACGTGCCGAACTATCTGGCCGATGCCTCCGCGTTGCCCGATTGATTTAACAGCCTGGGATCCATTCGATCTTCTTCGCCCGGGACAAGGCTGAATTGACCCTTGTCGGCGCGGGGCTTCACCATGGGCGCCGGGACGGTTCCAAGAGAGCCCCTGCTACGGAGAGGACGCCGGAGGCGATCCTCCACATGAGCCTGCTCGGGGCAGCCGAAGGGGTCAAGAACGCCTCCGGGCTGGAGCCTCTTCCGAGCACGAGCAATTCCCTTGTAGGCAACGATCCCTCGAAGTGGCATACGGACGTGCCGAGCTTCGGGAAGGTGGAGTACGCGAGGGTCGACCCGGGTGTGGATCTTCTTCTGTACCAGGGCAATGAGAAGCAGCTCGAGTTCGATTTTGTCGTGCAGCCCGGCGACCACTACTGCGTCCACGAGATCACTGCCAACACCCTCACAGGGGCCACGCGGGATGGGATGTGACGGTCTTATCTCAAGGGTACGTCGATAATCTCGATCGTGAGCGGCGGTACGGTGTGATCCCAGTGGCCGCCCGAGATAGCAGCGGCGGACTTTACCGGGTGGATGGCGTCGGGGGTGTTGATGGTGTTGGTTGCTTCAAACGTTGCGCCATGGAGCGAGATTATTGTGGCTTTCGCCGCGCTCTGAACCCCGGCTAATTTTAAAGAGATCGGCTGACTGACGCTTGAAGCGTTTACCAGCTTCAGGTGCAGTTGCTTTTCCTTCGTGCTTACCGTGGCGGAGTAGAAGAAGCGTGGGTTCGCGCCGGAGATCGAGCTTGCCGCGGTGCCGTCGCCGAGGTGCGCGGCGAAGAGAGACTGGGCCCAGTAGCTGGGGGAGGCGTACGTGGTTCCCGCGTCGAATCCGATGAGGTCGGTGGGCCACTGCATTCCGCCCGGGCTTACGTTGACCAGGAGAGGAGCGTAGCTTGCCATGATGATGAGATCGCTGTTGCGCTCCATGGAGGTCATCCAGGCGGCATCGCCGAGGGCGTCGCCGAAGTTGGGCGTGGGCGAACCAGAGCGCGTGGCCCACTCGCCGACGAAGATTTTGGGGCCGGTGCGAGAGACCTTGTCGTAGTGCTGAGACATATCCATCATGTCGGCGGGCGACTTGTAGTAGTGCTCGTCGGATATATCGGAATGGACCTTTGTTTCGTAGTCGCTATTGCCGTCGGTGGAGATGAGTTTGTACTGAGGGTAACGGGCGTGGAGGGCTTCGGCGAACTGCGCGTAGCGGGCGGTGTAGCTGCCGGACCGGTCGAGGTAGTCCTCGTTGCCGACCTCGATGTAATGGAGGGGGAAGGGAGCGGGATGGCCATCGCGGGCGCGCTCGGCTCCCCAGTGGGTTGATACGTCGCCGGTTACATATTCGACTTCGTCGAGGGCGTCCTGGATGTAGGGCTCCATGTCCTTGCCGGTGGCGATGTGGGTGCCGTGGAGGGAGTATCCGGCGTAGACGGCTAGGACGGGCTCTACGTTGAGGTCTTCACACCACTCGAGGAACTCGAGGAGGCCGAGGCCGTCGGTTGACCAGTAGCCCCAGGGGCCTTCGTGGCCGGGACGATCGACGAGAGGGCCGAGGGTCTTCTTCCAGTCGAAGCGATCTTCGACCTTGTTGCCCTCGAGATAGTTGCCGCCGGGGAGACGGAGGAACTTCGGGTGCATGGCCGCCATGCGCTCCATCAGATCCGGGCGGGTGCCGTTGGGCCGGTCGTGGAACGTCGGCGGCATGAGCGAGATCATCTGGAGCCAGACGGTGCCGGGGTGGCTGACGGTGAACTCGATATGGTTGGCGATAGAGGGGGCAATGGCTGCGGTGGTGAGCTTGTATTCGTAGCGGGCCCATGGTCCGGGCTTGATGGCGACCTGCGCCTGAGCCTGGGTGGTTCCGGTGGCGTTGCTGACGAGGCGAATGGTGATGGGGCCGATGTCGGCGGAGTCGGCGTGGGCGTAGAGGGAGCCGGAGTAGGTGGTGTTGGGACGCAGGCCGTAGCCCCAGTAGCCGGGGTTGGTGAGGCCGGCCTCGTTGCCGGAGGAAGCGGAGGTGACGGCCAGCTTCAGGCTGTAGGGGAGGGCCTTGCTTGGGCCGTCTGTCTTATCGTAGGACCGGGTAGCGGCAGCGGTTCCGCGACGGATGAGGTCCCACGGCGGCGTGCCTTCCCAGGTTTCGTGGAAGGAGCGGTTCTGGATCATCTCGGCGTAGAGGCCGCCGTCGTACGAGTGGTTGATCTCCTCGGTCATGAGGCCGTACAGGGTCGGGCTTACCGGGGAGACGACCCTGGTGGCATCGATATCGAGTTGCGCCGCGCTTCCTGACTGGGAGAGCAGGGCGCGAGGAGCCGCGGCGGCTAGCGCGAGAAGAGCACAGAGGGAAAGGGTGCTCGCGGAGAGCGCCTGGGGCTTCGCTCTCAGGCTATCGGCAGTCTTGGTGCGGGACATGGACCACTCCTGTGTTTCGCGGCGATCCAGCCGGTTGACCGATGTCGAAGGCGCCACTGAATGGCATCAGTGTACACCGCGACGTATTCAACGACTGCCCGCTTCAGGCATGGGCACTCTATGCAGGATCCGGTTCGATGAGTGTGAAGACGATGCGCGGCTTGCCGGTGGCCTTATCCCAGACAGACTCGACCTGCGAGAGCGGCACGGCCTGGGTTGCGATCTTGAGGCCCGCAGGTTCGACGGCTTCGAAAATGTTCTTGATGGACTGCACGAGGCCTTTACGGCTTACGCTTCCGACCCCGCTTCCGATCAACTCGAGTGCCGCTGAGCGCAGGACTGCTCCGGGGAGTTCGATGTTCGGCTCTCCGCTGGCACCGCCAACATGAACGAAGCGGACGGGATTGTCTTCCACTGTTTTCGCGAGGGCGAGGATTGCGGTCTTCGCGCTCTCGCCCCAGAGGTAATCGAGGACGACGTCGATGCCTTTGGAGAAGGTTTGCTTGAGGGCCTCTTCGTACTCCCTTGCTCCGGACGGGTGTTCTGCGTCTAGGGCGAACTTGATTACTTCGTCCGCACCGAGTTGCTTCAGCTCTTCGAGCTCTGTCTCGTTGCGGCCGGTTGCGATAACCTTTGCCGCGCCGAGGTACTTCGCCAACTGCACGGCGACCCTGCCGGCTGTGCCTGTGGCGCCGTTGACGAGCACGGTTTCTCCGGCGGCGAGACGTCCGCGTTCTACGAGTCCTGCCCAGGCGGACATGCCGGGGTTGGCGATGGCTGCGGCGGTGATGTCGTCGAGCGAGTCGGGGATGTCGACGCAGCGCCTCGCATTGATGGGGCAGAACTCGGCGAGCGAGCCGAAGGGCGCTTCGGGCATGGCGAAGTAGACGCGGCGGCCATCCTGCGTGAGCCCTACGCCGTCGGTTCCGGCGATGGCGGGAAAGACGCCGGTGGAGCTGTAGTGAGCGCCCGAGGCGCGTGACCTGGTGAGGTTGCTGAGCGCGGCGGCGCGGACTGAGATGATCTCTTCGCCATCTTTGGCGATGGGGTTGTCGAAGTCCGCGTAGATGGGCGTCTTGCCTGCGGCGGTGACGATGGCTGCTTTCATGGCTAATCTCCTTGTGGCTGCCGTCCGGCGGGGTGCGGGCCGCAGACTCTATTGAACGACGTTAGACATTATCTAACAGCGTTCAATAAAAAGATGTCAAACGCGCTATGCTGGATTCATGAAGATCAATCGCGACATGGTGACGCGGGCGGGATTGAAGCTGCTGAACGAGATCGGGCTGGAGCAACTGACGCTTCGCCGGCTGGGAGTGGAGTTGAATGTTCAGGCTGCGACCATCTACTGGCACTTCAAGAGCAAGGAGGAGCTGCTGGATGAGATGGCGACCACTGTGCTCGCGGAAGGGGCGGCGAATCTGCTGCCACGGCGCAATTCCGCCGACTGGAAGGTGTGGGCGTCGACCTATGGGGATGGCCTGCGGAAGACGTTGATGGCTTATCGCGACGGTGCTCGCATGGTAAGTGGGACGCGGTTGACAACGACTGAGCCGCTGAAGGCGACGGAGACGATTTGCGCTCGGATGGTTGCATCGGGCTTCACGGTTCGGGGGGCGGTGGTTGTGCTGAGCACGATCTATAACTACACGCTGAGCTTCGTGATGGAGGAGCAGGCCGTGTTTCCTACGCCGGGAGAACGGTCACCGTTGTATTCGATCGAGGCGAGAAACGCGCGGCTGGATCCGGCAATCTTTCCGCATCATCGGCAGGCGTCGTCGATACTGTTCGACCGATATGACCGGCGGTACAAGGAGGGGCTCGAGCTTATTCTGAGGGGCGCGGAGTATGAGATATCGCGCGACAGGACGTGACGCAGGGAGGGCCAGTTACGGTGATCTCCAAAGCTGGACGGACAAGAGGGCCGAGAGAGACAAGAGGCCCAGCCATAGCCACCATTGCCGGTTTGCCCAACCTAAACGCGCGATCGCCGGGGCTGCAGCGGTGGATCGGGGGTTGGAGGAGCCTGCGGCCGCCAGGAGCCGCGAGGTGAGCAGCATGGGGTCGAGGCGGTCATCGATGCGGCGTTTCCAGGCGTAGTAGTCCTCGCCGGGCTGGCGCTGCGAGAGGCCTCCGATGCGGATCTGATGCCAAGTCGCCGTGGGGTTGGTGCGGTTGGGGGATTGGGGTGAAATGTGGCGGGCAGCGTTATCGAGGATCCCGCGAAGGCAGTCGAGGTCGGTGGAATCGTTGACGAGCAGGGTGACCCTCTCGAGCGGGACGCGATCGAGAAGCTGGCCCAGTTCCCAGGCGCAGCCTTGGTTCTGAACGGAGAGGCTGGAGAGGTCCATGAGGACGGCGTCGTCGCGATCAAGCATGGCCTGAATGGCCTCGCGCCAGGTGGCATTGGTGCATTGGAAGGCATGGCGCTTGAAGAGCAGGGCAGCGTCCGGGCCGGTCGAGGCCTGTTGGAGCTGCTCTTCAACTTCGGCCCAGTTCTTCGCGAGGATGCGATCGACTTGTCCTTCGCCGACGGCGGTCTGCACGTCGCCCCGCTGGCCGATGGTGTCGAAGCCTTCAAGATGCTCGATGAGCCCGACGCGACGCCACGGGCCGATGAGGGTGACAAGATCGTCGAAGGACGGGCTGCCGAAGACACGAAGCATGACCAGCCTGCGTGGGACGGGGACGGGAAGATCCAGCATGATGCGTGATTTCGCACGCTCCATCCAGACCCAGTGCAGGACGAGGAGGAGAAACGCCGACACGACGAAGTAGGGATGGCGGTGCATCGCCGCGCCGGCCCCGGCTCTGATCCCGACGGTGAACAGGAAGGGTGCCTGGACGAGGATATTGACACGCCACGCGCCGATGAGGAACGCCGGAACGGCGTGGCGTGAGTCGCCCTGGCCGTCCTCCACGGCATCGCTGTTGCGTAGCCCGTAGAGTGCCATGCCGGTCGCTGCGAGGGTGAAGAGAAGGCCGAAGGGCAGAGGCCCAAGAAAGCCGTTTGCCTGATTGAGCCAGGGTGTGTCCCCAAGGGATAGGAAGCCGATGGTGAGAAGCGTGTATGCGCCTACCAGAAGGCCGAGCGACAGCCAGTAGAGACGGCGGAGGCGTGCTCGACGCGTTGTCCAGCGGTTGAGTTGGTCCGCGATGTCTCCCGTGGGATGCGGAAGGTCGTGAGCCGTGGTGAGCTGGTTCGGGATGAGCGGGCTTTGCTGCTGGCAAGGAGCAGCCGTGGCTGGGAGTTCTACGTATTCGGATTCGTCTGGCAGGGCGGAGGGAGCGCCGGCGGCTGCGAGCGCCCGAACGCGTGCCGCGACGATCTCGGAGGAGAGCTGCGCGCCAAACTTCGAGCTCTGCGCCATGCCGATCGCGACGCCGAAGAAGGCAAGAGGGACGATGGCGGCCCAGGGTCCTTCGATCGCTACCGGAAGTGCCGCCAACGCGGAGACCGCGAGTGCTGAGGAGAGCTTTTGGGGCCAGGTCTGCGTTTGAAGAAACTCCGGCGGGAGGTCATAGCTCTGGCGCAGAAGCTTTCGGCGCGCTATTTTCTTTTCCGAGACGAAGCCCACGACGAGCCTTGCCGGGAAGGCTCCAAGCACGGTGAGAGCAGCGGCCTGGGCGTTGTTCTGGTGGTGGAACACGAACAGCGCAACAGCGTCGGCGGCCAGGAAGGCGAGAGAGCAGACGAGGAGAAATCCGGTTCCCGCGGGCTTCATCTCCGGCGCGCTGGGCGTCTCGGCTTCGGTACTCGCTGCCGGGACGGCTGGAGCCGCGTCGAGAGATGAGATTGACGCCTCGGGGTAGTTGTACTCGGGGACCGTCATGCGTCCGACCTGTTTCGTGGTGGGCGGCACGGTGCGCGACTTCAACGCGGCGTCGATGCTTGCCTGCATGGCCTTCCAGATTGCGGGCCGCTGGGTCTGGCAGGCCTCGAGCAACACTTTTACCTTTGCAGCTTCGGCTTTGTACTCAGTGGCGGCGTTGGGAGTGAGGTTGGTGGCCGAGATTCCGCGAAGGGCGGCGCTGTGCTCCATGAGGCGCGAGGCTCGGCGCCAGGGCAAGTTGCTGCCGTCGGCAAGCCAGTCGTGGACGAGGTCCTGGACAGAGATGGGGCGGGAGCGGCGCAGGCGATCTTCGAGGCTGTCTTTCGGCCATGGTCGAGCGGACTCGTTGAAGTGGGCGGCGAGGTGAGTGCCATCGCGCTTGAGGGTGAGGAGGCCGCGCTGCTCGCTGGCGAGGAGGGCGGTGGAGATGGACTGGCGGACGTAGTCCTGGAGGATGACGGGGTGGGCGTCTCCGAGGGGAAAGGCTACGTCGAGGCCCTCGCGCTCGAGAGTTGGGTTCGCGGAGCGGCGGTTGTGCCACCAGACGGTGGGCAGCCCGAGGAAGATGAGCGCGGTGACGACGCGAACTACGAGGACGTGGTCTTGCGAGACCTCGGTGGCGGCGGAGAAGAAGGCTGCTGAGAAGAACATGCCTATCAGGTAGGCGGCCGATTGGTTCCATTCGAAGGCGATACGGTCGCTCAGCGTGAGCGGTGGGAGTGGGGCGAAGAGATCGCAGTGCAGGAGGACAAGCTCACTTGGGGTGGGGTCCTGGGGTGGAGGTTCGGTCGGGTCGTGCGGCATGATTCCTCTGGGCGTTTCTCCGCTGAGTCATGGTCCTGGGCCCGGGAAGGACTGTTTGTCTGGAAACGAATATACCTCCGAACGACCGGCTTGATCGATGGAGGGCGCGCGGTCATTTTCAGGCAGCCCCTGCAAGGGTTCAGGGAGTCTGCCTTCGGCCCACTCGCATGAGAGAAAGAACGAAAAACAGTATCGCTCCAGCCCCCGCTACCACTACGGCCCAGGTCGCGGCCGCGGCGAATCCATAGCCCTGGGCGAGACTTCTCTCCGGGAGACCGATGTGGAGTTTCGTGTTGGCGTCCGGCGCCTGAACGTCCTGAGCGATGGTCACGATGATTCTCTGGGACGATCCGCGTTTGGGCCGATAACGCCGCTCGAGAATTACGTCGTTCCCGCCTGTTCGCTGATCTTCCTTGTAGCTTCCGCTTTGGATCAGCGCGCCGCTTTCATCGATGGTCTTCCAGTCAAGAATCAGCGGGCTCCGGTTGAAGGGCACGAAATAGATTTCGATCTGGTAGTCCTCGTCGAGGTCCGTTCGAAAGCGGGGAGAAGTGTAGGTGCCACGCCGGAGTGGAAGGGGAAGTGATAGCGGCTCGAGGTTGTGCGCGCTCCCCCACCATCCCAAGTAAGCCAGGGGCACCAGGCCCACGAGGATCAATGAGACTGCAAGCGCGGAGGCAATTTTCTGCCACGGCCATCTTTTCAAGCTTTCCCCCCGCTGCCAAGCGCACGTTGCTCTCGACAAGAATTGGAAGGTCTTTGAATCCGGCGCGACTTAGAAGCCCTTCATTGAGAAAGATGCTCGCATAGCTTCTGCATCGGCTTCTGTGAATTTTGTGTCAGCCGTGGGCGAGATAGATGAAGCGGGCGAGGAAGAGGGCGGCGAGGAGGTAGAGCATCCAGTGGGCGCGGGTGGCTTTGCCGCTGAAGATCTCTAACGCGGCGTAGCTGGTGAGGCCGAAGGAGAGGCCGTCGGCGATGGACCAGGTGAGCGGGATGGTGACGAGGGTTAAGAAGGCGGGGATGGCGATGGTGGGCTCGTCCCACTCGATGGTGCCGAGGCCGGTGAGCATGAGGGCTCCGACGAGGATAAGAGCCGGGGCGGTGGCGAAGGTGGGGATGGCTCCGATGAGTGGGGCGACGAAGAGGGAGAGGAAGAAGAGGATGCCGGTGGTGATGGCGGTGACGCCGGTGCGGCCTCCGGCGGCGACTCCGGCGGAGGATTCGACGTAGCTGGTGACGGTGCTTGTGCCGGCGAGGGCCCCGACGACGGTGGCGCTGGCATCGGCGAAGAAGATGCGGTTGAGACGGGGGATGGTGTGGTCGGGGGCCATGAGGCCGGCGCGCTGGGTGACGGCGACGAGGGTTCCGATGTTGTCGAAGAGGTCGACGAAGAGGAAGACGAAGATGATCTCGAAGGCTCCGATGTGGAGAGCTCCGGGGATGTCGAGGTGGAAGGCGGTGGCGCGGATGGCGGTGAGGGAGAAGGGCGTCGGGGCCCAGTGGACCTGGTGGCAGAGGACGCCGAGGAGCATCGTGCCGAGGACGCCGATGAGCATGCTGGCGCGAACTTTGAGGACTTGCAGCGTGGCGATGAGGATGAGGCCGAAGAGGGCGAGGGCGGTGGCGGGGGCGCGGAGGTTGCCGAGGGTGACGGTGGTCGCGGCGCTGGGGACGATGATGCCGGAGTTGCGGAAACCGATGAAGGCGATGAAGAGGCCGATGCCTCCGGCTACCGCGGCGTGGAGCTGGTGGGGGATTGCTCCGAGGAGACGCTGGCGAATGCCGGACCAGGTGAGGCAGAGGAAGATGAAGCCGGAGAGGAAGACGGCTCCGAGGGCGGTGGGCCAGGGGATTCCCATCTTTAAAACGACGGTGTAGGTGAAGTAGGCGTTGAGGCCCATGCCGGGGGCGAGGGCGAGGGGGTAGTTGGCGAGGGCTCCCATGAGGATGGAGCCGAAGGCGGCGCAGAGGCAGGTGGCGGCGGTGACGGCGGCGATGGGCATGCCGGAGAGCGAGAGGATGGAAGGGTTCACGAAGATGACGTAGGCCATCGTGATGAAGGTGGTGATGCCGGCGAGGATCTCGGTGCGCCAGGTGGTGTTGAGTGCGGAGAAGCCGAAGTAGTGTTCGAGACGGGTCCGCATGGGTGGCTGGTCACCTATCCTTGGGGTTGTGATGATTGCTGGATGAAACCAGCATACCCTGAGAGGAAATGATGACTGCTGATGATGTGAAGAAGGCTTTGGGGCTTACGCCGCATCCGCGTGAGGGTGGGTGGTATGTGCGGACCTATGAGGCTTCCGAGATGATTGCCGCCGATGCGTTCTAGGATGGGCGGTATGAGGGGGAGCGGCGGACGGGAACGGCTATCTACTACCTGCTGGAGCCGGATACGTTCAGCGAGATGCATGTGCTGCAGTCCGATGAGGTGTTTCACTTCTACGCGGGCGACGCGGTGGAGCAGGTGCAGTTGTTTCCGGATGGGACGGGGAATCTGGTGGTGATTGGGATGGATCTGGCGGCGGGGGAGAGGCCACAGGTGGTTGTGCCGCGTGGGGTCTGGCAGGGGGCGAAGCTTGTGGATGGGGGGAAGTGGGCCTTGCTCGGGTGTACGGTGAGCCCGGGGTTTGAGTTTGTCGACTACGAGGCAGAGAGCCGAGAGTGGCTGGTGGAGCGTTGGCCGGAGTGGCGAGAGATGATCGGGAAGCTCACGAACGGCTGAGCTACTGGTTGCTTGTGGGTTTTGCGCCTTTGATAAGCCAGATCTCCAATTGCCGCTGGGGGACGCTGATTGCTTTGAAGGAGGTGTACTGGCTGCCGTCTACGGGCTCGGCGGGGATGCCAGCGTCGGTAAGCTTTTTGGAGATCGTCTGGGCTTCTTTGAGGTCTTCGGGGTGGAAGTAGAAGACGGTGTTCTTGTCGGGGCCGTGGTCGGCCACCAACTCGATGCCGGGGGCCAGGATGTTGTTTGCGATGAGGGCGCGCTGAACCAACACGGCGGTGGGACGGTCGTCGTTGTCGCGGATCTGGAGGAAGACCTTATAGGGCAGGTTGTTGACGACGGATGGTGTGTTGGGTGCTTGTTTGGTGTCCTGCTGCTGGACGGTCTCGATGGTCTGGCGGATGGCGGCGGATTCGGCGGGGGTGGAGGCGGTGGCGTAGTTGGCCTGGAGGAGGTCGAGGGCTTCCTGCGGGGCTTCGTTGTGGCGGGAGAGATAGGTGATGTAGCTGCGGGCGAGGGAGCGTTCGGCTTCGGAGGTGCTCCCGAGACTCTTGATGATGGTGGCGACACGGTCGAGTTCGCGCTGCTGCTCGTCGGCGCGATCCTTGGAAAGGGTGTAGGCGAAGATCGCAACCGGAAGCAGCAGGCCGGCGATCCACTCGCGAATTGCTTTTGACTTGCTCTCGCCTTCGGGCATGGCTAAGTCCTTCTTCAATAGTGACTTGACGGTGTCTGTGATTATGGCACAGGAAGGCGTGTCACCTGTCGAAGAAGGATTGCCGACGCATTATTGACCGGTGAGCAGGACCATGCGGAAGCGGGGCGCGCCGCTCATCATGCGGGCGTAGGCTTCGGCGGCGCGGGCGAGGGGCATGGTCTCGATCATGGGGCGAACATCCTGGAGGACGCTGAAGGCGAGCGTGTCTTCCTCGTCGATGGAGGTTCCGACGAGACTTCCGGTAATGGAGCGGGCCCCGAAGACGACGGAGAGCGTGGAGACTTCGATGGGGTCGTCGGCGACTCCGACGATGATGAGTTTGCCGCGAACGCCGAGGCCACCCATGAGCTCGCCCATGGCTTTGCCGCTGGGGGCGGTGCAGAGGATGGCGCGGGCTCCGCCGAGGCGCTGGAGAGCGGCGACAGGGTCTTCTGCTGCGCCGTCGATGTATTCGTGGGCTCCGAGTTCGGCGGCGAGGTTGGCCTTGTCGGCTCCGCGTCCGATGGCGACGGTGTGGAAGCCCATGCGGGAGGCGAATTGGACGCCGAGGTGGCCGAGTCCGCCGATGCCCTGGATGGCGACGAGATCGCCGGAGCGCAGGCCGGCGTTGCGCAGGGCGTTGAAGGTGGTGACGCCGGCGCAGAGGAGCGGTGCGGCTTCGGCTGGGGTCAGCTCTTCGGGAATGATGGCGGCGGCGCGGGCTTCGGCGATGACGACCTCGGCGTATCCGCCGTCGGTGGTGATGCCGGGGATGATGGGGTGGAGGCACTGGGTGGGGTCGCCACGGCGGCATGGCTCGCAGGTGCCGTCCTCGCCGCCGAAGAAGCCGACACCGACGCGCTGGCCGATCTGAAAGCGGGTGACGTTTGGTCCGATGGCGTCGATCCTGCCGACGATCTCGTGGCCGGGAACGCGGGGGTAGGTGAGGCCGGGAAACTGTCCGAGGACGGTGGCGGCGTCGGAGTGGCAGACGCCACAGGCTTCGACGCGGATGCGGACCTGTCCGGGGCCTGGATCGATAAGGGGGCGCTCAACGGCGGTGAACTGACCGGGAGAAGTGACTTCGACTGCCTTATAGGTTGCGGACATGGTGTGTGCTGGCTCTCTCGCTCCGTTCACCGTAGCGTGTGGGGAACACGAATTCTTGGCATAAACGGCTGTTTTTGCTCTTTCCGGCTGGCGGAGAAAGAGTTTCCGCGCTAGCCGCCTTGATGTTGCCCGGAGAGCGTTGGGTCATCCACGATCGCGGACACCTCGACGGGATGGGGCGCCACGGGGCGACGCCCCCTCGAAAATGGGTTCCAGCGAAACCGGGCACGTCGTACCGGCCGATACGCAACGGAGGATGGGACGCGGAGTTCGACCTGGGCTCCCCCACCTGGGCCAACACCGATCCGCAGTTCTGCGCGAATCCTGCCGGCGCGCTCTTTCATGCCGGGAAGACCCCAGTGGCCGTCGCGGCTGCCTGCCTTGAGGATGGCGGGGTCGATGCCGCAACCATCGTCGATCACAGAGAGATGGAGGGCGTGGGAACGGTAGGCGACGGTAGCCGAGACGGTCCTGGCTCCGGAGTGGGTGAAGGCGTTGACGAGAGCCTCGCGAACGATGAGGACGATCTCCTCCTGGATGAGGTCTTCGAGTGGGAGTGGACGGCCATCGGATGTGATCTCGAAGTGGGCCGGGTGAAGAGACTGGAGTTGCTGGCCGACTTCAGCGATGGCTTCGGTGAGATCGATGTTCGCGCCGGACCTCCCACGAAGGCTGAGTACGCGCTCGCGTCCCTCGCGCATGACCTTATCGGACTGGCTCAGGACGTCGTCGAGGGCCGCGCGGGTGGGGTCGCCGGCGGGGAGGCGGTGGGCGGCGGTCTGAAAGCGGAGGGTCAGGCCGAAGAGGCTCTGCAGGAGGGTGTCGTGGAGCTCGCGGGCGATGCGTTCGCGCTCGGCAAGCCGCTCGGCGAGTCGACCCTGAAGCTCATGGGTGATGCTCCGGATGCGGAGGCGGAAGAGGAGCCAGACGATGCCGGCAAAGACGAGCACCGCGATGACGCGGAACGAGCCGGTCTGGTAGAAGGCGGGTTGCAGAGTGAAGGCGAGGTCAGCGCCGGTCTCGTTCCAGACGCCATCGTTGTTGCAGGCGATGACGTGAAAGCGGTGCGGGCCCGGCGGGAGGCTGGTGTAGAAGGCCTGGCGGCGGGTTCCGGCGTCCTGCCAGTCCTTGTCGACGCCGTCGAGTTTGTAGCGGAAGAGGACGCGCTCGGGGATGGCGAGCGAGAGCGCGGTGTAGTCGATCTCCAGGTTTTCGGTGTGGGGCGGGAAGACGAGGGCGTTCGAGGCTGGGTAGCTCCTGCCGTTGACGATCAGGGCTGAGATGGTGACGGGCGGCGGGAGACGGTTGCGGTTTCCTTCAAGCGTAGCGGGGTCGAGCCAGGCGACGCCCTTGCTGGTGGCGAACCAGAGACGGCCGCTGGCGGACTCGATGACCGAGGGCTCGGGGAAGCGCTCGCCGGATAGGCCCGGCAGGCCGTCGAGGGCGTCAAGGCGCTCGGCGGAGACGGTCGAAGCGGGGTCGTGTAGCCAGCCTGTGAGCTCTGCGGCAGAAACGTGGGTGATGCCCGAGAAGCCGTTGATCCAGAGGTCGCCGGTTGCGGTTTCGACGACGCCGGAGACCCGGCCGGGAAGGTCATGATTTTTGAAGAGAAGGCGCGAGAAGTGACCCTGGCCGTCTTTGAGGGTGAAGAGAGCGACGCCTCCACGGCCGGCTAGCCAGACGTGATCGCCACGGACGCTCATGGTGCTCGCGCTGACGTTGAGGGCGCCGTCGGGGTAGGTGAAGCGACGGAACGCGCTTCCGTTCCAGAGGGCGAGGGTTCGGCTGAAGGCGAGCCAGACATTTCCGGCCTGGTCGCCAGCCATGGCGCCGAGATTCCCGGCTTTTCGTTCGAGGTCCTTGTTGCGGGGGATCCATTGATCGCCCGCGTGCTGGAAGGTCTCGCCTTCGCGTGTGGTGATCCAGAGGTCGTTGTTGCGGTCGACGGCCAGGGCGAAGACCGGCTGGGTGTCTTCCTTCGGTTGATGGAGGAGTTCGAGGCCGGAACCGGAAGATCGCCAGAGGTTCGGGCCGCCCCGGCCCGCGGACCAGATGGTTCCGCTTCGGTCACGGCGAATCGAGATGACGCTGCTCGCCTGGGGGTAGGTGGTCGTGGTGCCGCCGGGCAGGACGTGGGTGAGCGGAAGGCTCTCGTTGCCGACCCAGATGGATCCGTTGTCCCCCGGCGCGAGGGCAAAGTCGTGTTCGTCGGCTTCGGGGAGGGAAAGGGTGGTGAGCGCGGTGCGATGGAGACGGTCGAGCCCCGAGTTGGTGGCGAGCCAGATGCTTCCCTCGTGGTCGACGAGGATCTTCGAGACGACGTTCGCGCTCAGGCCTTGCTTTGGGGTGAAGGTCTCGCCGGGAGCTCCGGTCGCGGAAGGGATGCCCTCCGGGGGGATGGGTGCATAGCGGTGGACGCTCTTGGGACCGATCGCCCAGAGTGAGCCATCAGGTCCGAAGGTGAAGTCGTGAAAGGGTGAGCCTTCAGGAGCGATTTTGCCTGGCGGCGGAGGCAGGGGAGGCGCTCCGGCTTTCTTGAAGGGGTGGAAGCCGAGTGCATCCGAGATCCAGATGGTTCCGTCGGGGGCTTCGTGGAGGAAGGCCATCGAGGAGGACGGGCCGGTGGTGTACCCGGTGGGCTGGAAGACCGTTTGCCCCTTTGCGAGGACGATGATTGCTCCCTGAGGCGTCTTCACCCAGACGGAGCCTTCGCGGTCCGTGAAGATGCCGAGAGGCAGGCCACCGGGGTAGCCACGATCGGGGCCGACCTGCTCACAGACGTTTCCTTTAAGGTGAGCGAGACCCGTGGCGGCTTGAATCCAGAGCGAGTCGTCGGCACCCTCGAAGATGCCTTGGAACTGCGCGGTGGGCGTGCAGCGGCGGTCGCTGTACGGGGTTATTTTGCCGTTCTGCCAGAGCAGGAGACCGGCTGTGCGGGTGGTCAGCCAGACGCCTCCGTTCGACGCGACAAAGACGGAGAAGATGTCGTTGAAGGAAACGGCTCCGTTGGTGACCTCTTCGATCGTCTGGAAGCGAACGCCGTCGAAGCGCAGGACGCCCTTCGAGGTGGTGAGCCAGAGATAGCCGCCGGGGGCCTGCATGACGTCGAAGACGGCGCCGATCCCGTCCTGTGCGGTCCAGACGGCGTGACGGAAGCCTTGCAGGTCGTGTTCGGGACCGGAGGAAAGAGCGCGCGCGGCGGCCTGCCCGAGGAAGAGGGCCAAGGTGAGCGAGGCGGCGATCCGTTGGATACTTCTCATTTGGAAGGCTTTGGTGAAACGGGTTGAGCGTTACGTGCGGGGCGCATGGATATGGAATTCGCTACGAAGATAGGGACTTGCGCAGGCAGCAGAGTCCTTGACGCGCGGCTACATCTCGAGGAAGCCGCGGCGAAGGGCGATCACGACGGCGTGGGTGCGGTCACTGGCGTCGAGCTTGGAGAGAATGCTCTTGAGGTGGTTCTTCACGGTGTGCTCGGAGATGTGAAGGTAGGAGGCGATGATCTTGTTCGAGCTTCCCCGGGCGACTCCCCGCAGGACGTCGAGTTCGCGAGCGGTGATGGAGTCGTCGGCGGCGTGCTCGGCCATCTGCTGGGCGATCTCAGGTGGGATGCGGCGATGGCCGGCGTGGACCGAGCGGATGGTCTCGACGAGGTCGGTGCGGAGGAGATTCTTGAGCAGATAGCCGGCGGCCCCGGCTTTGAAGGCGCGGAAAGCGAGGACATCGCCGGAGGCAGTGGTAAGGACGATGACGCGGGCGGTGGGACAGCTTTGGCGGATGGCAGTGATGGCGTCGATGCCGCTGAGCTTGGGCATGCGGAGGTCCATCAGGGTGATGTCGGGGCGATGGAGGCGGTAGAGCTCGATGGCTTCTTCGCCATCGGAGGCCTCGGCGACGACCGTCATGTCCGGCTGCGCATTGATTTCGCCGGAGAGCCCGACACGCATCAGCGGATGGTCGTCCACGGTCAGGACGCGGATCGTCTTTGCCTCAGTCATAGAATCCCTCGCTTTCTATCACGATACCGGCAAGCGAAGGGGAACGTCTCTGTGGTGGAGCGGAGCGGTAGGCGGCAGCGGCGGAGATTCGGATCTCGACCTCGGTGCCTGCGCCCGCGCGGCTCCAGACATCGAGCCGTGCGCCGATCTTCCTTGCCTGTTCCTGCATGCGGGGGAGGCCGCATCGCCGGGAGGGTTCGCGGCACAGAGCCTCTGGGTCGATGCCGACGCCGTTGTCTCGGAAGAAGACGCGCAACTCGTTCGACTGGTAGTTCAATTCGGCTTCGATGCGGCGTGCCTTCGCGTGTCGGAAGGCGTTGGTGAGGGCTTCACGGCCGAGGCGCTGGAGTTCGTCGAAGACAGCGGTTCGGAGGCTCTCGGATGCTCCGATGACAAGAACCTTGAAGTCGGCGGGGCGGATGATCTGAAGCTCCTGGCCGGCGGCGGCGTAGGCCAGCGAGAGATCGTGGGAGGCGGGCGATACCGGGTGGCTGTCCACGTCGAGATCACGACCCTCGGTCATGACGCGGTCGGATTGTTGCAGGGCTTCTTCGAAGATTCTCCGGGCAGGGTCGTCCTTTCGTAGCAGGGACGTTCCGGTTTGGAAGCAGAGGAGGAGACCCTGCATGCCCTGGAAGAAGGTGTCGTGCCGCTCGCGCTTGAGGCGCTCGTGCTCGGCGAGCTGTTGATAGAGCCGCCAACGTACCCGTGCGGCTTCTCTCCGCAGACGGAAAAGGTAGAGGACGCCGAGGAGAGCAAGTGCTGCGAGGGTGCCGAGGCCCTTGTACAGCGGGATTCCCGCGAAGGAGTGAATGGGTGTGAACGGCGTGTCGACGATGGCAAGGGTGCTCAGGACCAGTGATGGGACGGTGGAGGGAGTTTGCACGGTTGCAGACTGGCAAGGGTTAGGCTGGGGCTGACCCTTGCAGGATGACACGCGCCGCGCAGCCTGCATTATCTGGCCGAACATCGCCGCGCAGAGGAAAAAGGAAGACGTGCACGGTCTTGTGGGGAAGATCACCTCGTCTGTCCTCGTTGACCCGTCAGGTACGAATCATCGTACTCCGATGGGAGATAGGGCTGCCCCCCTCAAAAGAGCCACATTCCTCCATGCCTATCGAGGTTTGTTCCAGGCATTCTTTCGGCTTAGGCTCGCTCCGTGCAGAGACTCTTTTCGATGTTTCCCGCAGGTCCGGCGGGCGTTGGTCTTTTGATCCTGCGGACGTCGATTGCGGCGAAGTTTCTGATCCTTGCGTTTCCGAAGGGGCAGGCGATCGCGCCGCCCTGGGAGATCGCCGGTCTCTGCGTGCCGGCGATTCTGCTGTGCCTGGGCGCATTTACGCCGGCCGCCTGTGCGTGCTGCGTGTTGATCGAGGTATCCACGCTGCCGGGCATGAGCGGGCTCGATGCGCTGCATCTTTCGATCTCGATCCTGATCGCGACGTCGCTCGCGCTGCTTGGGCCGGGCGCTTACTCGGTGGATGCCAGGCTGTACGGGCGGAGGCTTGTTCTTCCGCCTGTGCAATAGAAGATGAGCCCCTCGAAAGAGCCCCCGGGATCCCATCCTGTCTAGGCATGCGGGTTCGGAGGCGAATCATTAGCCTCGTGGTAAGCAGACCAGGCAGAGGTGCGTTGGACCCGGAGAGACACCATGCGTGACGGCATACAGCGCAGGAGGACAGGTCACATGCTTCTATCGATCGGCAAGCAGAAAGCGCACGCTGAACAGAACGCGCGCCGCAGGCCGCAGGCGAGCGCCCAACAGGGAACTCAACTTTCGGGTTACTTTCACCTGAAGGCGTCCCCGTCGCTTGCGCTGGTGTCGCCGGGCGGGTCGAAGATCGTGGCCACGCGCCTGCGTTCCGAGACGGGGTTTTGGGATCGAACGCTGAGCATGCCTCCTGAGCGAGCGTTTCTGATCCTTGTTCCTCTGCATCCTGCGGCAGCGGGAGGCTACGAGATGTGGATCGATGGCGGGCACACGCGTGTTGACGCATGGAGCGCCGGCCGGATTGGGATCTACAGTCTCGAATCGAACCCGATCTGGCGGATTTCGGGCGCTTTCGACGCAGTCTGTTTCCACGTTCCCCACAGCATGCTCTGGCAGTTTACGGAGGAGAACGATCTGGCGCGTGTCGATCTGCTCGAGTGCCCGCAGGGAACGGTGGATCCGGTTCTGTACCAGATGGCGCAGGTGATTCTCCCCGCGATAACCAAGCCGGATGTATTCAACGACCTGTTCCTGGAGCAGATCCGCCTGATGCTCTGCGCTCACCTCGTACAGCGTTACGGCGTGCGTGCGCCGGGGACGATTCGGTTCCGCGGAGGACTGGCACCGTGGCAGAAGCGGCGTGTGACGGAGATGATGCAGATGGAGTGCGAGGGCGAGTTGAGGCTCGCGCGTCTTGCGGGGGAGTGTGGACTTTCGATCAGCCATTTCGCGCGCTCCTTCAAGCGGTCGTTCGGCGTGACGGTGCACCGGTACCTGCTGGCGCAACGGGTCGAGAGGGCCAAGACGTTGCTCGCGCAGTCCAGCCGGCCGCTGCCGCAGGTCGCCCTCGAGAGCGGGTTCGGCGATCAGAGCGCGTTTAACCGAGCGTTCAGCTCGGTCGTAGGAACGTCGCCCGGACGATGGCGCCGGGAGCGGGCGCAGACCAGCCCAAGGCATGACCCCGGACCCCGGGTCCCAATCCCTTCAGCTCTTTTTCCTCATTGCGAGACGCGCTGGGAAGCCCTGGCTCAGGAGCATTAAAGCGCGCGCACGACCTGTGCCCGCTCTCGAACTGACCTCGGGCGGTGGACGGCAGAGGAGGTGGCTTTGCGTGCTCTTGGCTTAAACCGTCCCTCGCCTCTGTTTATCGTGCGCATCTTGGCGCGCTTCTGTCAGGTTCCTCTTGCTTGTGCCGTCCGCGTGTGGTAACCCTATCCGCACGACGAAACAAAAAGATTTGCCCGCCTGAAGAATTTCCCTCCCTGCCTCCGCAGCGGGTTAGATTGCCGCGTCTGTCCGTTGTTGTTCTCCTCTCCCGACTTGTGGCGGATTCACGTCTTCTTTTCCGTTCGCGTACCTATCAGAAACAGTTCTTTGGAGGCAGCATGGCAACAAAGTTTTGGCTTCGCGCTCTTCACTTCGGCCTGGTCCCCGTCTTTACCGCCGGGCTCACGTCTTTGACCGCTTCTCCCGCCCAGGCACAAACAGCGAAGTTCGCGACTGCGGAGAGCGTGAGCGACGCGGATCAGTCGCAGGTGATCGGGGCCACTGTCTGGCTCAGCCTGCACAATCGTGCGCAACTCGACTCAAAGGTCAACTCGCTTTACGACGAGAAGTCCGCCACTTTTCATAAGTGGATGAAAAAGACCGATCTTTCTTCCTACACGCCAACGAACGCCGAGGTCGAAGCGGTCAAGGCTGAGTTGACGAAGCAGGGGCTGACGGTGAAGTCGACCGGGCCGAACAACATGTTCGTCGCGGTCACCGGTACGGTAGCCACGATGGAGACTGCGTTTCATACGCAGATCAAGAATCTGAGCATCAAGGGCGAGGTCGTCCGGGCCACGACCGTGGCTCCGACGATGACCGGTGTCGCTGCAACCCTGGTTTCGTCCATCTCCGGAATCTCGCCGAACCGGTTCCACCCAACGGTCCTGCACCCGACGGATCCGGACACCGGCAAGAAGTTTGCCGGAATTCCGATGGCGCAATCGGATGGCCTCTTGTTCTCGGGTCAGTGCTTCCGTGATGTGCAGACCGAGACGTTCAAGACACCGGGCGCCGCGGTTCCGATCGGGGTATATGTTGGAAACCGCTATGGTCAGAGCGTTACGAATACAGCAGCCGGAACTCTGCCTCCTTGCGGCTACGACGTGAAGGAGCTTACGACGGCGTACGGCATGAAGCCTTCGTATGCCAAGGGCCTCGACGGCACGGGACAGACGATCGTCATCGTGGATGCCTATGGATCCTCGACCATCATGAAGGACGCCAATTCGTTTTCGACGCTGAACGGACTTCCGAAGTTGACGGCGAACAATTTCCAGGTGGTGTACCCGGGTGGGGCTCCGGCGGCGACGACCGCGGCGAATGCACAGGGCTGGGCTGAAGAGACTTCGCTCGACGTAGAGTGGGCGCATGCGATGGCTCCAGGGGCGAACATCATCCTTCTGGTTTCGCCAAGCGACTACGATACGGATCTCTCCGGAACCCTTTTCTACGGAATCGTCAATGGACTCGGCAGCGTCATCAGCAATAGCTATAGCGGGGCCGAGCTCGTGGATCTTTACGAATACCCCGAAGAGCTCGTTATCTCCAACCTCGTGACGGAGATCGGCGCGGCATTTGGAATCTCGGTCAACTATTCGAGCGGCGATGATGGCGATCTTGACGCGGTACTCGGAATATCACAGAACTCGGTCAGCGATCTGGGCGCCTCACCGTATGCCACATCGGTCGGTGGGACGAGCGTCGCGCTTACCAACAAGAACGACTTCAAGTTCCAGACGGGTTGGGGCAACAACCTGACCAAGCTGGCTTCCAGCACGGGAGCGCCATTGGCTCCTCCACTGTTCGAAGGCAACATTGGAGGATCGGGTGGAGGAGAGAGCCGCTACTTCCGCCAGCCCTCATGGCAGCAGTCTCTCCCTGGCGGAAACCGTCAGCAGCCTGATGTCTCGATGGTTGCAGACCCGTACACCGGTGCGGAGTTCATCTACTCCGTGGACGGCGCGCAATACCTCAGCGTGATCGGAGGTACGAGTCTTTCGTGCCCGATGTTCTCGGGTGTATGGGCGGTCGCCAACCAGGAAGCTGGACTCCTCCACGGTACGGGAACGCTGCTCGGTCAGGCGGCGCCGATCGTCGCCAAGCTTGCAGGGACCCCGGCAATCACGGACATCCTGCCTTACACAACGCCGACCAACGTGACTGGTTTGATTATCACGAAGGCCGGTGTGAGGGATTACTCGTCAGCACAACTTGCGTACCCTCTCGAGGGCACGGTCGACTACCTGAGCGCGATCTACAACAGCCCATTCAGCGGATCGTGGTTCACCCTGAGCTTTGGCACGGATACCTCCCTGAAGGTGACGAAGGGGTGGGATAACGTGACGGGCTATGGTTCTCCGACCGGACTGCCCTTCATCGAAGCCGCCGCGAAGTAGACCTTACTGTTGCACTTGAAAAACGGGACGCAGGCCATATAGCCTGCGTCCCGTTTTTTGCTCCACTTTCTTTCGGAATTGGCTACCTGGTTCGGCGCTCGACGTGAAGGAGAACGGGACCTTTCGGACGCAGGGAGACGGATGGGCTGATGGCGATGGTGTTCGGCCCGCCCGGGACAGGGGACAGGCGCCACATCTGGGCAATCGTTGCAAGGATGAGCACGCCTTCCATCCAGGCCAGCCCCTCGCCGATGCATTGGCGGCTTCCGGCTCCGAAGGGGAAGTAGGCGTAGCGCGGGCGGGTGGCCTTGATCGCCGAGGTGAAGCGGGCCGGGGCAAAGGCCAATGGATCGACGTAGAAGCGCGGGTCGCGATGGACAGCGAACTGCGGGGCTACGAGCATCGTGCCTTTCTTGATCGTCATGCCGCGATACTCGTAGTTCTCGGCTGCGGTACGCGCTGTGACCCACACGGGTGGGTAGAGACGAAGAGCTTCGGCGAAGACCTGTTCCGCCAGAGGAAGTTTCGGGTAGTCGGCCGCGGTAGCCTGGCGTCCTTCAAGCGCGGCTGCGGACTCCTGGGCAAGCTGCTGCTGGATCTCCTGGTGCTGAGCGAGAAGCCAGAGGGCGAAGCTAAGGGCGTTGGCCGTCGTTTCGTGGCCGGCGAGAAGGACGGTAAGGCATTCGTCGCGGACCTGGCGGTCGGTCATGCTTGCCGTGGGGTCTTCCTCGTCGACCGAGGCGATGAGCATGCTGAGGAGGTCGCCGCGATCGCGTGGGTCGGCGCGGCGCTCGCGGATCATGCGGTAGATGAGCGTGTCGAGCTCTTCGCGGCCGCGTCGGATGCGGCGCATGGCCGGGAGCGGTAGGCGCTGGATCTGCGTGGATAAGGGAAGAAAGGCAAGCGGAAGAAAGCCCTGAAAAGAGTCGACGGCGGCGGCGATGCTGTGGACCTCGTGTTCGACATCCGTATCGAAGAGTGTCTTGCCGACGATCCGAAGGGCCAGCAGGAGCATCTCCGCGCGGACGTCGAGCGTGGTTCCGGTGGCCCAGAGCGCGGTCATTTTCTCGGTGTAGCCTGCGATGATCTCGCCGTACGCGCCGATGCGCTGCCGGTGAAAGGCAGGCTGGGCGAGACGCCGCTGGCGCATGTGCAGGGGCTCTTCGGAGGTGAGGAGCCCCTCCCCGAGGACGGCCTTCGACCGCTGCATGACGAGATTGCGGTGATGGTGCGGCGCGTCGCGGACGAGCATCTCCTGGATCAGGTCGGGGTGATTGAACTGGAGAATGGGCCGGCCGAAGGCTTCGAAGTAGATCAGATCGCCGAAGGTCTGGGCGTTGTGGAGAAGGAAAGCGGCAGCGTCCTGCTGGTAGGTCTCGCGGCGCAGCAGGCGTGGCCAGAACGATGGGCCGACGGGGATGGTCTTGCCGGGTTGGAGGCGGATGTCCGGGGCGTGATCCATGCGCGTCTCGATCACCAGCCGCGTGTGCCGGGTGCGCCTTTGAAGGGACCCTTAACGTGGGAGGTGATCCATCCGCCGTAGAAGTCGCCGGGCTGCGGCATCACGACTGCACCGTCCACCGTGCATTCGTCGACGCGGTTGGCGTAGAAGGCGAGATGATCGCGGAGAGCGGTGTACGAGGCGGTTGGATGCGGGTAACTCCAGGCGGCATCTTCGGAGACAGTGGACGATCCCGGTTCGTCCACTTCGGCGGAGAGATCGATGTTCCAGTAGACGGCGGACCCCTTGAACTCGCAGAAGCTGCTGCGGCTCGAAGACGGGATCAGGAACTGCATGGCGATGTCGGCTTGAGGGATGTAATAGACGGGCGGATGGCTCGTCTCAAGAATGCGCAGGGCGCGCGTCGTTTCGGCGAGAAGGATGCCGCCGTGGGTGATGCGAAGCTGCCGCGCGGTCGCCTCGAGGCGAGGGGGACGGGGATAGTCCCAAACCGATTCCGGATTCTGGCTCTCTGTCATAGGGCACGTGTCTCCTTGCCGGGTGCTGCCTACTTATCAAAGTAGACCGCTCGAGACGCTTTGCGCGGATCGCTTGGTGGACAGTTAGGGTGAGACGGAAGTTCGGCTCGAAGGCAGGTCACGCGATCAACAGGACGACGCATTGCAAGCGTTTATTGCGGCGTGACGTCGAAGGTGAGCACCTCGAACGGGGCCAGCAGGAACTCCTGCTGCGTGCCTGCTTCAAGCGACAGCGACGCTTTTGACGCGTCTTCCTTCCACGGGCTGTGAGCCGTAAAGCGCCTGGCTGCGTCCTTGGGAAGCTCGAAGACGAGCTGTGGATCGAGGCGGATGCTTTGCGGCTTGTCGCTCGGGTTGCGGAGGACGAGGGTTGCCTTCTGTGGTGTCCAGGCTCCCCAGCCGTAGACCTCGAGCCACGCCGGATCGCCGCCGACCCAGTGCGTGTCCTTGAGCACGGAGGCATTGCCGCGCGACCACTTGGCGGCTTCGGCGAGGTCGTCCCAGTTCTGCGCACTTAGCAGCGACGGGGTGAGATACATCTCCTGCAACTGGGTCCCGGTGCCGAAGTAGGAGCGGACCTCGTTGCGGAAGTCGTTCGAGGGGTCATCATTCAACTGCTCGCGCAGGCTCGCGTAGATCATGCCGTGCAGCATGAGCGAGTTGAGCGGGTAGAGCGGACCGGCCTTCACGATGCGGTCGTAAGTATCGGCATCACGGTAAGTGATCCAGCGTTCGCGGTACGGGCCTACCCCGGCGAAGCCGTCGTCCTCGCCGCCGCGCCAGATGGAGTCGGCGAAGATGAGCCAGAAGGGCGACGGATAGGTGCCGGTGGTGAGGTTGATGTAGAGGTCCGGCTTCTCCTGCCGGAGCTCGCCGATGAGATGAAGCGCAGCGGAGAAGTCGCTATCGAAGGCGCTTCCCTTGAAGACCGAGTTGGCGTTGCCGGTGCCGTCGAACTTGAACTGGTTGACGCCGTACTTGCGGATCATCTCCAGGCAGACATCGCGAAAGCGGTCGTAGTACTTCGGGCCGGAGAGCGCAAAGCCGTTGCTGACGACCTCGAAGCCCTGCTGCCGTCCGAACTCGACGCGCTCCTTCTTCGGACCCGCGTAGCCGCCCCATGGTGACATCCAGACGCCGGGATCCGTGCCGTACTTCTCGGCAGCTTTGCGGACGTTGCTGAAGCCCGAGGGGAAGCCGTTGTTGAAGCTCCAGAGCGTCGCGTGGTTATCCCAGCCATCGTCGAAGAGGTACGAGTCGAGCGTGACGCCGCGCTTCTCATGCAGTTCGCGCCCGAAGGCGTTCACACGGTCGAGCGCTCCCTCCTGATCGTAGGGACTGAAGTAGCCGAGGTCGTACCAGGAGTTGTAGTGCAGGAAGGTGCGGTAGGGGTGCGCACGTTCGCGCTCGACGTAGGCGAGGAAATCGCGGCGCATCTGGCCTTCGCGGGCGACGCCGATGACGGAGCTGTACGTGACCGATTGTCCGGCCTTCAGCGAGAGCTCCCGATCGATGAAAGCGGTGGCTCGTTCGCGCGCCACGTTGCTTCCGGAGAGAGGATGTTCGAAGCCGAGGAAAAGATCGCCCGAGACGATGGGCGAGCCTTTGACCGAGCCGACGACCTGGGCCCCGGGAAGCGCGATGTCGAGGAGTTGCACGCGTTGGATGGGCAGATCCTTGTCGCCGGCGGAGATGGCGAGCGACTGGCGGATGTAGTTCGAGCCATCACGCAGGATGACGGCCCAAGTCGCATGGAAGGCGGCGTCCTTGCTGACGAGCTGGGTATCGAACTCGACGCCCGGAACTCTCTCGGCAAGACGGGAGGCGGAGGGTTGGGCGGAAAGAGACTTACGAACGGGTGCGCCGGTCGCTTCAAGGGTCTCGGCATTGGCGATAGACCCATCGGCGAGGAGAATTGCGAATGGATCGGGAAGCTGGATTGTTCGGTGATGCAGCTTGTCGGTGATCGCGAGGCTGTCGAGATGATGGCGGTCAATCGTCCAGGTGGCGCTCAGCATCGGATTGCCGACGCTGTAGTGGCCGGCTGTCACGGACGCCTCGGCAGGACCTGTTTGCTGTGCGATGGCACTCGATAGCCCCAACAGGGTTGCGGCAGTTATGAGGACTGCTCTTCTCAGGCCCGCTCCTATCCTGCTTGTCTCGTTACGCTCGCCCGGCATGGCCGCATCCTAACAGCGATTTGAACGATCATGAAGCGGCGATAGAATCGCAGGATGAATCTCGATTCGATCCAGGCGGCGTTGCGCGAGCAGAAGCTCGATGGGTGGCTCTTTTACGATCATCATGGGCGAGACCCGCTCGCGTATACGATCCTGGGATTTGCCGCCGGGCATGTGACCCGCCGGTGGTTCTACCTGATTCCGGCGCATGGCGAGCCGAAGAAGCTCGTCCACCGCATCGAATCGGGCAGGCTGGATTCGTTGCCAGGGGCGAGGTCGGTTTACTCGTCCTGGCAGGAGCTGGAAAGTGGCCTCGCGACGCTGCTCGATGGCGTGACGAAGATCGCCATGCAGTACTCGCCGAGGAACGCGATCATGTACGTCTCGATGGTCGATGCGGGCACGGTCGAGGTGCTGCGTGAGATGGGCAAGGAGATCGTCAGCTCGGCGGACCTCGTCAGCCAGTTTGAGGCCGTGATGACGGACGAACAGATCGCCACCCACTACGTGGCGCAGGCGAAGATCGACGCGATCCTCGAAGAGGGCTGGCGCGAAATGGGCCGACGTGTGCGCGGGGCCGGCACGGACGAGTTCGCGATGGTCGAATGGCTGTCCCAGGCGATGCGACGCGATGGCATCGTCTGGGAGCATGGGCCGAACGTCAGCGTCGGGCCGAATTCCGCCGATTCCCACTACGAGCCGACTCCGGAAAGCTCAAGGCCCATTCGGCGCGGGGACTTCGTGCTGATCGATATCTGGGGCAAGGTCGATCGGCCGGATGCCTGCTTCTACGACATCACATGGACTGGTGTGGTCGATCGCGAGCCGACCGGTCGGGAGAAGAAGGTCTTCGACGTCGTTCGCGACGCCCGTGATGCTGCCATCGACCTGGTCAGGCGGCGCTTCGCTTCCGGGCTGCCGGTGGAGGGCTGGGAGGCGGACGATGCCGCTCGCGCGGTCATCCGCGATGCGGGCTTTGCCGAGTTCTTCACCCATCGGACGGGCCACAATATTGGGCCGGTTCTGCACGGCAGCGGAGCCCACCTCGACAACCTCGAGACGCACGATGTGCGCCGCATCTTGCCGAATACCTGCTTCTCCGTCGAGCCTGGCCTCTATTTCACCGGCGAGTTCGGCGTGCGCAACGAGGTCGACATGATCGCCCGCAAAGGCGTGGCCGAGGTGACGGGGCGGGTACAGCGCGAGCTTGTGCGGATATAGTCCGCGCTGCGATAAGATAAAGACCGATGACGACTCAGGTGCAGGTGCCGGCAAGAGTAAGCGGCCGGGCAGGGATATCTCCGACGGTGGTTCTACTTGCAGGCTGGTTGATTCCCGGTGCGGGCCACTTTTTGCTGAAGAAGCCGATTCGCGGCGCGCTCCTTCTGGTTTCAATCGTCAGCATGTTCGCCATCGGCATCGGCCTTGAGGGCAAGATCTACACGCCCAATACGGGAGACCTGCTGGATATTCTCGGGTTCGCCGGCGACCTCGGCTCAGGCCTTCTGTATGTCTGCGCCCGGATGTTCGACTGGGGACACGCCTCGGTGCAGATCGCTGTGGCGGACTACGGAACCAAGTTCCTCGTCGTGGCGGGCCTGCTGAACCTCATCGCGGCCGTCGACGCCCATTCGCTCGCAAATGGGAGGAAAGCTTCGTGACCCATTTCACCGCAGTGGTCTTGTTTGCCTTTTTTATGTCGATTGTCTTCGGTATCACGATGCGTTCGGAATCGAAGATGATGATTCGCTTTGGCGCATACTGCTTTGTCCTTCTTGTCGGCTCGACGATCGCGGCGAGCTGGGTTATGTGGCTTATCAAACATTAGGTCGGGTTGTTCCCGTTTGGATCCCACTTTCGTTGCCTTTTCGGATGACGCTTCTTCAGGGATGATTGTCGTTGCAGGTCGAGGGTCGGCTGAGTCACCTCAAGCGTCCCTCGCGGGAGCGCGAGACTTGGGAACGGTGAACGCTGAGGTGTCGCGAGAGGAACGACGGCTGCGGGCTCTGCATGAGCTCCACATCCTCGACACGCCGCACGAGACGGAGTACGACGAGATTGTGGAGTTAGCGGCTGCTATCTGTGGCACCCCCATCAGCCTGATCTCCCTCGTCGACCGCGATCGCCAATGGTTCAAGTCCGCTCTTGGCGTGACGGCCGAAGAGACTCCCCGCAGCATGTCCTTCTGCGCCCATGCGATCGAGACGGCCGACCTGTTCGTGGTGGAGAACGCGGCCGAAGACGCCCGCTTCAGGAACAATCCCCTGGTGACCGGCGAGATGTGCATCCGGTTTTATGCCGGGTTCCCCGTCTCCGCCATGGATGGCAATGCGCTCGGAACACTCTGCGTGATCGACCGCAAACCACGAACGTTAACCCGCGAACAAAGCAAGGCGCTCGAGGTGCTGTCGAAACAGGTCGAGGCCCGCATCGAGCTTCGCGCCAAGCGCGTCGCCCTTGAGCAGAGTCTCGAGCAGCAGAAGGCGCTCTCGGCCAATCTTCGCGCGAGCGAGTCGCTCTTCCGCACGTTTATGAATAACAGCCCCTTCGTCAGCTATATCAAGGATGCTGACGGGCGGATGCTGTACTACAACCGCATCTTTGCCGAAGTCTTCGGTATCACTGCTGACGACTGGCTCGGCAAGCTCGACCACGAAATCTGGCCGACTGAGAAGGCTGCGATCTACCGGGCGCATGATCTTGAAGTGCTTGCCGAGGGCGAGAAGCACGAATACGTGGAAGAAGCACCAGGAGCGGACGGGAAGATCAGTCACTACCGGTCCCTGAAGTTTCCTTATGCGGATGGCAACGGCAATATCTTCCTCGCCGGGCTGTCGGTCGATATCTCCGACGAGATGGCGAATGCATCGCAACTGGCCAAGTACCAGGCCGAACTCGAAGAGGCGAACCGCACACTTCTTCAGCTTTCTGTCACCGACAGCCTGACCGGCTTGCGGAATCGGCGCGCCTTTGACGAACGGCTGGCTATCGAGTTCACGCGATCCAGGCGGCATGGTCGTGATCTTTCTGTTGTCCTGCTCGATATCGACGACTTCAAGAAGGTGAACGATCAGCATGGTCACGCGGCAGGCGACGCAGTTTTACGCAAGCTCGCCGAAGTGTTGGGATCCACCGTTCGCACGACCGATATGGCCGCAAGGCATGGCGGCGAAGAGTTCGTCGTGCTTCTTCCCGATGCCTCCGTAACGAAGGCGGTGCAGTGGGCGGAGCGCTTTCGCGCCGCGCTGAGCGAAATTTCGTTTGATCACGGCAAGGTGACAGTCAGCATGGGGGTCGCCGGGCTGGCGGATGCGCGCACGGCGGGAGATTTCGTGGAACGGGCGGACGAAGCGCTGTATGCCGCGAAGCGCGGTGGCAAGGATGCCGTTGTGCCTTACGAGCCGAGGTTCCGGATGAAGGCCCACGCCAGCTAGGCCTGCACCCGGGAGGCTTCGTTTATTCGGTGGACCGGCGGACCGGCGTCACGCTGGTGCGCTTATTGACACGCGGCGCGGAGCTTGGCGGACCGCCGTTCTTCCCGTTGCGCCTCTTCTTTGGCCCAGGCGTCTCGATCACGGCGCGCATCCAGTAGTTGCCGTCGGAGTCGACCTCGATCCCGTGCACCTCGCGTTCGAACCCGGGGAAGCGCTTGCCGAACTCCTCCATTGCGAGAATCAACTTGATCACCGGGCTCTCCGAGCTGCCAAGGCGTTCTCCTGGCATGGACATCGGTATGCCCGGAGGGTAGGGAACGAGCATCACGGCGGCGATGCGGCCCGCGAGGTCGGCGAAGCGAAGCCGCTCGGTCTCGCCGCGCACGAGCTTCTGGTAGGTTTGCGCCGGGGTCAGGACAGGATCGAAGTCCTCGTCGCAGGCATCGTTCACCAGGCCGGCGAGGTTCAGTTCGACCATGGCCGCGTGCATCTCGTCTGAAAGCTCCTTGAGCGTCACATTGCGATAGCGCGCGGGATACTTAGAGACGAGCTCCGGAAGAGCCTCTTCGAGAGGTGCTTCGGAGTCGTAGAGGCGCTTGAACTCGAAGAGGTTCTCGAGCAGCGCGCCCCACTTGCCCTTCGAGGTTCCGACCGAGAAGAGAACAAGGACGGTGTAGTCGCCGGTGCGGGCGATCTCGACACGGCGGCCATCGAGAAATTCGGTCAGGATAGCGGCGGGAATGCCCCACTCGCTGATAACACCCTGCGCGTTCACCCCGGGCGTCAGAATCGTGACCTTCGCCGGGTCGAGCATGCAGTAGCCGTCGGCGATGTCTTCATCCTGGTACCCGTGCCAATCCTGGCCGGGCTTCAGCGTCCAGCAGCTTGACTGGTTGGTGAGTAGGCCGTCGGCCGCCTCTTCCAGCAGATAGGTTTCGCCGTCCATCGGATCGAAGACGAACTCAGGCTGGTAGAGGCGGAAGAACCAGCCCTGCTCCGCGGCGCGCAGACGATGCGCAATCGAGGACATCGCCTTGCGGAAGCTGATGGCGTCCTGGAGGGTCTCGCTCATCAGCGTCGGGCCGGCGGGCTCGTCCATCATGGCTGCCGCTACGTCGAGGCTTGCGATCAACGGATAGAACGGGCTCGTTGTGCCGTGCATCATGAAGGCTTCGTTGAACTGGTCGAAATCAAGCGGAGCGCGCGGGCTCAGCTTGATGTGGACCATGGACGCCATCGAGAACGCGGCCAGCATCTTGTGCGTCGACTGCACGGCGAAGATGGCGGGGCGGTCAGGCATGTCGTCCGGAACGCCCATGGCGAAGCGTCCCTTGTAGATGTTGTGGAACTTGGCGTACGCATACCACGCCTCGTCGAAGTGGATGCGCGGGACAGACTTGGCAAGCTCGGTCACGACGCGATCGACGTCATAGCAAAGCCCATCGTAGGTCGAGTTGGTCACGACGGCGCAGGTCGGAAGCTGGGAAGGCGCGCCGGCGGAAAACGGGCTCTTGGCGATAAGCGCTGCGACGTTCTCCGGGCTGAAGCGCTTGAGCGGTACGAGGCCGATCATGCCGAAGCCGTTGCGGGTGGGCTTGAAGTAGACCGGGCGCGCCCCCGTGACGGTCAGCGAGTGGCAGACCGACTTGTGGCAGTTGGCGTCGGCGAGGACGATGTCATCCTGCGCGATGACTCCGTGGCCGACGATCTGGTTCGACGTGCTCGATCCGCCGAGGACGTAGAAGGTCCAGTCGGCACCGAAGATACGGGCGGCGTTGCGCTCCGAGTCGCCCGGAGGTCCGATGTGGTCGAGCCAGGAGCCAAGCGGCGCGGTCGAGATGCCGAGATCGGAGCGCAGCAGGTTCTCGCCGAAGAAGCTGTGGAACTCCTGCCCGACGGGATGCTTCAGGTAAGCGACTCCGCCCATGTGGCCAGGGGCGTCCCAGGAATAGGCACCCTGGTCGGTGTACTTCTTCAGTTCGCGGAAGTAGGGCGGAAGAAGCTGTTCGTGGTAGCGCTCGACGGCGAAGTCCACGCGGTTGGCGATGAACGCTGGCGTGTCGCCGAAGAGGTGGATGTACTCGTGGACCTGCTTGACCACTTCAAGGGGGAGTTCCGAGACCAGGGTCCGGTCGGCGATGAGGAAGATCGGGATCTTCTTGTTGCGGCGGCGGACTGCGCGAAGAATCTGCAGCGCGGCGCGTTCGTCGAACTGCGATTCGCCTTCAAGATCCCAGTCGAGCAAGATGGCGGAGTAACTTGGGTCTGAGGTGACGAGCGATAAACCGTCTTCCGGCGTCGAGGTCCGGACGACCTCATATCCTTCATCGCTGATAGCGCTGACCAGGCGCTCCATTGCGCGATCTGACACGGAATCGGTGCGGCCAACTTCGCTCGCAATCAATAAAACCCAACGGCCTTCGTTCATTCCACCTCTCACTTCCAATCATCATCGTACAGGCCTTTATCGGGTGATGTTGCGCGTGTGTGAATCGTGTTGATTGGACCATTTCAATCCCCATTTTGCGGACATGCGCGGAGGATGAGTCTCCCGGGTGACCTGAGACGTCTAAACACTTATCCCGCCTGGAGTTCCTTTGCGCCTTCTTCTACCGGTTCTTGTCTTGACGTCCTCCGTCGCGTACGCGCAACAAGGCTCCATGCTGCCTGACGCTCCGTCGCAGGTGCTGATCGCTTCCAGCATTCGCCCCGAGATCGCGGAAGAGGCTTCCCCGGCCTCGTCTTCTTCCCGTACGGACTGGACAGACGCTGGCGTTCCCGAACTCAGCTTCTATCCCGACCGGCAGGACTCCGCTGAGGCGAAGGCCGCGAAAGCGAGCGACAAAAAGAAGAAGCAGGGCACGCCTTATCCCGTCGACCTGGATGCGAATGGGAATCCGATCCCGCTCGAGCAGCAGCAGCCGAAGCGCATTCTTGGATTCATGCCGAACTTTCGTTCTGTCTCGGCCGGAACAGTTCCTCCGAAGCCTTCGTGGGGAACGAACTTCAAGGTGGCCAGCCATCAGGCCTTCGACTACTCGTCCTTCCTGTTCCTCGGCATCACTTCGCTGTCGGCGGAAGGAATCAACTCCCACCCGGTGCTCGGTAAGGGCGTCGATGGTTTCTGGGCGTACACGTGGCGCGGTTTCCTCGATAAGACAGACGGAACCTACCTTTCGGCATTCGCGTTGCCGAGCCTTCTGCACGAGGACACACGCTACTACGGACTCGGTCACGGCACGATCTTCAGGCGGTCGCTGTACGTCATCAGCCGGCAGGCCGTCGCGAGAACCTACAGCGGGCGCGAGACGCCAAACATCGCCGGACTCGGCGGCAAAGTGCTGACGCAGGTGGTCTCGCGGACCTACTACCCGGCTGGCGCGACCGATTTCGGCACGCTGGCGACAAAGTTCGGCTATTCCGTGATGCGCGACGTGGCGTTCACCTCGATCCGTGAGTTTTACCCCACGATCGCCGCGCACTACATCCGGAAGCACCGCCAGAAGATGCTTCAGCAGGCGCAGCCGTAGCCGGATCGCTCTACTGAGCTGTGTCGAGCGGGTGCGCACTCTTCTCGTAGAACTCGTTCTGCAACCGAAGACTTGTGCTGTCGGCCTTGATAGCCTCGATCGCCGTCGTCACCGAATCCACCCACCACTTCATTTGGTACTCGCCCAGTTCACGAGTCGCCGCTGAACCATCGCCTGCGTAGTGATCCGGAAACCGCGCATACCACCAGATGCCCGTGTAGACCCCATCCGGAAGCGTCGATCGATGCTGGTCCGCACCGGACTCCGCGGTCGCTCGATCCATGTGCAGCAGGTCGGGACGAACGATCATCATCTTCGACGTCTCACTCTCACCCGCATGCTCATCGACGGTCGTCTTCTTCCTGGGACCGCCTGAAGCGGGCGTTCTTTGATTGAACAGATAGACGACGTAATCGTGCGGCTTATCCAACTGCGTCTGCGCGAAGTAAGGCAACAGACTGGCATTTCCGCCATGACCATTCACGATCAGGATCTTCTTGCACCCATTGCGCGCCATTTCATCGGTCGTTGCTTGCAGAAGAGCCAGTTGCAACTCACGCGGATAAGCCATTGTTCCAGGCTCGTGGCGAGCCTCCGCGATCTGCCCGAAGTAGTACTCCGGAAACACGACAGCATAGGAGTTCGCAGCCGCATGCAGTGCCGCATATCGGGCATTCACCAGGTCCGATCCGATCGGCATGTGAGGGCCATGCTTCTCAAGGATGCCGAACGGCAGAAGACAAGTCCCCTGCGATTGCTTGATTCCCCGCGAGAAGTCCGCGCCAGTCAGCTCCTCCCAACGCACCGGCAGCTTCGCCGAAGCGCCTTGCGCCACCGCGTTCTTGCCCGTGAAAGTCCCGCCAAGCACAAGCAAAACGCCAGCACAGGACATCGCACAATCCCGCCAAAGCCTCAGTTTCGGTCTCATTCCGCGGATTCTAGCATGCAGCAAAAGCTCCTCCGAACAACCAAAGCCCCCGCCCGGCGATCTACCTATCTGAACCCTCCGTTCAACCTTCATGCCGATTGTCCGCATCCTCGTCTCTCTGATCCACGCGATCCTTCAGATCATCGCGCAGGCCCTTCAGGCGGGCATTGCGCTGGCGCTCACAGGAGTCCTCGGGGTCATCGCCATCGTCGGGATCGGGGTTGCCGGGATCTCCGGGATTGGCACGCTGGGAGTCTTTCTCAGGCGCCGGAACAAGCGAGACGACGACTAAATCGCCTTCCGGACCGAATCCGCACAATCTTACGCCTCAGCCGAATCTTCCCGCACACTCGCCCGGATCCTGCTAGGCTTGAAGGTGCGGGCGCACATTTGGTCTAGCAGGGAGCAACATTATGGCAAGTGGAACAGTAAAGTGGTTTAACGATGCAAAGGGTTTTGGCTTCATTACACCGGATGATGGAGGCGAGGATCTCTTCGCTCACTACTCCGCGATCGTCTCCAGCGGGTTCAAGTCCCTCCAGGAAGGTCAGAAAGTGACCTTCGAAGTCACCAAGGGACCCAAGGGCAAGCAGGCTTCGAACATCCAGCCTTCCTAAGATTTCACGCAGCAAGAACGAGAAACGGCCGTGGCGCAAGCTGCGGCCGTTTCTGTTTTAGCCCCTGTTTCCACCGCAACCTTACCGGTGGAACCCGTGTCCTAGCTCTCAGCAGTAAGGAGAGAACGACATGAAAAAGTATCTTCTACTCGGAGCCTGCGGCTTCCTTCTCAGCGCCGGAATCGCTCAGGCCCAGGTCGCTATCCGCATCGGCCCGCCACCCCCTCCCCGCGAAGTCATCCCGCCGCCACCGCCCGAGCACCGCGACTGGGCATGGCATAACGGCTACCACCGCTGGGACGGAGCCCGCTACGTCTGGGTTCCCGGAGCCTACGAGCAGCCGCCCCGTCCGCGTGCCCGCTGGGTTCCCGGTCGCTGGCGCAACGGCCCTGGAGGGTATGTCTGGGTCGAAGGCCACTGGCGCTAAATTCACTCGAAGGGGCTCCCGCCTATGGGAGCCCAAGTATCATGGCGGTATGAACCTTGACCCCGCCGAACTCGCCGCGATCCGCGCCCGCAAGATCAAAGTCCTCGTTTTCGATGTAGATGGCGTCCTTACTGATGGTCAGCTGTTCTTCATTCCTGGAGAAGACGGCAAAGGCCTCGAGGTAAAAGGCTTTTCGGCTCACGACGGTTTAGGTATCTCCCTCGCCCGCCTCGGTGGCCTTCGCGTCGGCATCATCACCAAGCGCAACTCGCAGACCGTGGCCATCCGCGCCCGCGATCTCAAGCTTGAGTTTGTCTACCAGGGCCAGGCGCACAAGATGCATGCGATGAATGAGATCGCCTCTAAAGCTGGAGTATCACTCGAGCAAGTCGCTTACGTCGGAGACGACATTATCGATCTCCCCGTCCTGCGTGTCTGTGGCCTCGCCATCGCCACCGCGAACGCCCGTCCCCAGGTGAAAGACGTAGCCCATTACATCACCGCCAACCCAGGCGGCTTCGGCGCCGGACGCGACGCCATTGACTACATCCTGAGCGCTCAGGGAACACTTGACCGCGCTATCAAGGACTACCTCGACGAAGAAAACGCTGCTGCAGCCGCTTCGGACGTGGGCCAGGGAAACATGTAGCCGCTGAACAGCGGGCGAACAAACCGCGAATCCGCGCTACAATCTCTCATGCTGTCCGTCGAAGCAATACCGATTCCGACGACACTCGCCCCCTCACTGGCATGGGCCCACCCCGTAGTCCAGGAGTGGTTCGTCACAAAGTTCGGCACTCCCACCGAACCCCAGCAGCACGGCTGGCCAAGCATTCTCGGGGGCGACCCCACCCTCATCTCCGCCCCCACCGGCTCCGGCAAGACCCTCGCCGCCTTCCTCGTCTGCATCGACGACCTCCTCCGCAAAGCCATCTCCGGCAACCTCCCCGCCGAGACGCAGGTCGTCTACATCTCCCCCCTCAAAGCCCTCTCGAACGACGTCCAAAAGAACCTCGACGGCCCATTGGCGGAGATCCAGCAACTAGCCCTCGCCCGCGGCTATCTCTGCCCCGAGATCCGCACCGGCGTCCGCACCGGCGACACTCTCACAAGCGAACGCACGAAGATGCTGAAGCACCCGCCGCACATCCTCGTCACGACGCCCGAATCCCTCTACATCCTCCTCACCGCCGGCAAATCCCGCGAAAACCTTCGCCGCGTCCGCACCGTCATCGTCGACGAGATCCACGCGATCGCCGACGACAAGCGCGGCTCCCACCTCTCCCTCACCCTCGAACGCCTCGACGCTCTCGTCTGCGGTGAAAATCGCCTCTCCCCTGGAGCCTTCCTCACCGGCCTGCCTTCGCCGCCGACACGCATCGGCCTCTCTGCCACCCAGAACCCCATCGAACTCGTAGCCAGCTTTCTCACCGGCGTCCATCCTGGCCGCAAACCCGCCACGATCGTGCAGGTCGGCCAGCGCCGCACGCTCGACCTCGGCATCGAGATTCCTTCGGACGAACTAGGCTCTATCGCCAGCACCGCCATGTGGGTCGAGATCTTCGACAAGCTCGCGGCTTTCACCGAGCACCATCGCAGCACGCTGGTCTTCGTCAACACCCGCCGCCTCGTCGAAAAGATCGCCTTCGAACTCTCGGATCGCCTCGGCATCGAGAACGTCTCCGCCCACCACGGCTCGCTCTCCCGCGCCCTCCGCCTCGACGCCGAGCAGAAGCTCAAGAACGGCGAAATCAAGATCCTCATCGCCACCGGCTCTCTCGAGCTCGGCATCGACATCGGCGACATCGACCTCGTCTGCCAGATCGCCAGCACACGCGCCGTCGGCAAGGCCATGCAGCGCATCGGGCGTGCCGGCCACTGGCGCGGAGCCATCCCCAAGGGCCGCTTCTTCGCCACCACGCGCGACGACCTCATGGAGCAGGCCGCCCTCATCCGCAAGATGCGCGCCGGCGAACTCGACCTCCTCGAAATTCCCCACGAGGCCACCGACGTCCTCATGCAGCAGATCGTCGCCATGTGCGGCTCGGAATCGTGGGAAGAAGAGACCCTCTACAACATCGTCCGCCGCGCCTACCCTTACCGCGAACTCACCCGCGAGCGCTTCGACGCCATCATCCAGCTCCTCGCCAATGGCATTGAGTCCAGCCGCGGCCGCTACGGAGCCTATCTCCTCCACGACTCGATCCACCACGAACTCCACCCCCGCCGCGGCGCACGCATGATCGCGATCTCGAACGGCGGAGCCATCCCCGACACCAACGCCTTCTCCGTCGTCCTCCAGCCCGAGGGCACCGTCATCGCCACCCTCGACGAGCATTTCGCCGTTGACTCGTCCCCCGGCGACGTCGTCCTTCTCGGCAACACAAGCTGGCGCATCCAGAAGATCGAAGCCATAGGCCGCGTCCTCGTCGAAGACGCCCACGGAGCCCCGCCGACGATCCCATTCTGGGAAGGCGAAGCCCCCCAGCGCACCGGCGTCCTGTCGGACGGAGTAGGTGATCTCCGCACCGAGATCTCCAACCGCACCCCGAACGTCTCCCCCACCGACCTCGGCCTCGTCGCCAGCCACGCCACCAACATCCCGGCGCAACACCCCGAAGTCCAGGACTGTATGCAGTGGCTGATGGAGGAGTGCTGCATCCCGCAATCCGCAGCTCTCCAACTCGTCACCTACATCGTCTCCGGCCGGGCCGTCCTCGGAGCCGTCCCAAGCAAAACCACCATCATCGCCGAGCGATTCTTCGACGATGGCGGAGGCATGCAGCTCATCCTCCACGCCCCCTTCGGCGGCCGCATCAACAAGGCGTGGGGACTGGCCCTCCGCAAGCGCTTCTGCCGTGGCTTCAACTTCGAGCTCCAGGCCGCCGCCACCGACAACGGCATCAACATCGCCCTCGCCGAGCAGCACTCCTTCCCGCTCTCCGACGTCTTCCAGTTCCTCACCGAGCACACGGCTCAAGAACTCCTCGAACAGGCCGCGATCGTCTCGCCCATCTTCAAAAACCGCTGGCGCTGGGCGGCATCCCGCTCCCTTCAGCTCGTCCGCTACTCGAAGGGCAAGCGCGTCGCACCGCAGATCCAGCGCACCCGCTCCGACGATCTTCTCGCCAACGTCTTCCCCCAGGCCGCAGCGTGCTTCGAGACCCTCGAAGGCGACATCCAGATCCCGCAGCACCCCCTCGTCGACGAGGTCATGAAAGACGTCCTCACCGAGGCCATGGACATCGAGGGTCTCAAGCAGATCCTTCGCGACATCGCCTCCGGCGCTATCCGCTGCCTCGCCGTCGACACGCCCGTCCCGAGCCAGTTCGCCCACGAACTCCTCAACGCGATGCCGTACGCCTTCCTCGACGACGCCGACGCCAACGAGCGCCGCGCCCGCGCCGTCAACCTCCGCCGCAGCCTGCCCTCGTCCGTCGCCGACGACGCTGGCCGCCTCGATCAGGACGCTATCGACACCGTCCGCCGCGAGCTTGTGCCGGACATCCGCGATGAGCACGAGCTTCACGACCTGCTGCAATCGCTCGTAGCCCTGCCGCTTTCCTTTCTCGATGGCGAAGAGCAGGGAAGTGCGATGCGTCACTGGCCCCACTTCTACCAGCAGCTAAGCCAGACCGGCCGAGCCCAGACCGTCGACGTCAACGGCGTCCCCTGCTGGTCCACCACCGAGCGCCTCCCTCAGATCGCCGCCCTCAACTCCGCCGACCCGGCCACCAGGCCCGAGGCCATCCAAAAAGTAGTCCAAGGCTGGCTCCAGCTCACCGGCCCCACCACCTCCACAAGCCTCGCCAGCCTCCTCCACCTCGACCCAGCCGACATCTACCAGGTCTTCCTCCAGATGGAGATGCAGGGTCTCCTTCTCCGAGGCGTGATCGAGCACCCGGCCACCGACATCCCCCACGAGATCGAGTGGTGCGAACGCCGCATCCTCCAGCGCATCCACCGCCTCACCCTCAACACCCTCCGCAAGCAGGTCGAAGCCGTCCCCCCGGCCACCTTCATGCGCTGGCTCTTAGGTTGGCAGCACATCGCCCCCCAAACCCAGCTCACCGGCGAAGAAGGCGTCCTCGAAGCTCTCTCGCAACTCGAAGGCTTCGAAGCCCCCGCCGTCGAGTGGGAGCGCACCCTCCTCCCGGCCCGCGTCGCTAACTACGACCCCCGCTGGCTCGACGCCCTCTGCCTCTCCGGCGCCGTAGGCTGGGGACGCATCTCCCCCCACCCCGCCTGGTCCGCCGGAGAAGGCGCCGCCCCCCGCCGCGTCATCCCCACCAACGCCGCCCCCATCACCTTCTATATCCGCGAGTCCGCCGACTGGCTCCCCCACGCCCTCGCCGCCCAGTGCGTCGAGCAGGCCAACCTCGACCGCTCCCTCTCGCCCGAAGCCCTCCAGATCCGCACCCTCCTCATTCAGCGCGGAGCCTGCTTCACCAACGACCTTCAGCGCATCACCACCCTGACGAAGCAGCAAACCCAGCACGCCCTCTGGGAACTCGCCACGGCCGGCCTCGCCGCCGCTGACGGCTTCGACCAACTCCGCTGCATGATGGACCCCCGCCGCAAGTCGCAGACCGGCGAAACCCCCACCAAACGACCCACCCGCAGCTCCGCCGGACGCTGGTCGCTCCTCTGCGAAGAAGCCCACGTCCCGGAAGCCGCGCCAGTCCCCGGAAACTCCCCCGAAGCCCGCGAACGCGCCATCGCCGAGGCCCGCCGCACCGACGCCGCCCTCGAATCCGCCGCCCGCATGCTCCTCGCGCGCTACGGCGTCCTCTTCCGCGACCTCCTCACCCGCGAGTCGAACGCCCCCAAATGGCGCGACCTCTTGGGAATCCTCCGCCGCCTCGAAGCCCGTGGCGAGGTCCGGGGAGGCCGCTTCGTCACCGGCTTCAACGGCGAACAGTTCGCCCTCCCGCCGGCGGTTGAGAGCCTCCGCGCCTCCCGCGCCCGCGAATCCTCCGACGACATCAAGGTAGCCGCCGCCGACCCCATGAACCTCGCCGGCATCGTGGTCCCTGGCGACCGCGTCCCCTCAATCCCCGGCAAACAGGTCGTCTACCGCAACGGCATCGTCATCGACCCCGCACCAAACCCCGGCGTCCCCATTCCAACAGCAAAGCCTCGCCAGTCGCACGAGCCCGCCAGCGCGTCGCTCCTCACGCCCCCGCCGCAGCCAACCCTGACCCTGTTCTAAGATCGAGTCAGCAGATGCCAGCTCCCACCCAGCCCGCTCCCGGCGAGACTCCATCGCTCGATCAACCCGACGAGCTGGCCCCCGAAGACTTCTACTTCGAGGACTCATACATGGTCTTCACCGCCGCGTACCACCTCAAGCGCGGCTACTGCTGCAACTCCGACTGCCGCAACTGCCCCTACAAAGACGCCTAATTCGTAGCCGCCGGCAACGGAACCAACGGCCCCGCAAGCCCGGCCACGGAGTTCTTCTTGAGCGCCTTGGCATTCTGCATCAGCATCAACACCTGCGGGTCCTTCGCATACTTCGACAGGACCGAATCCCGCGGCATGGTCTCCAGCAGATCCATTCCGCTCTCCGAAGCGGAGGCCAGCGAGTGCATCATCTCGTCGATCTTCCCGCGCGACGCATACATCCGGGCCATCTCGAAGCAGAAACGTGCATGGTCATCCGCCGAGAGAATCCTCGCCGCGATCCCCGCCGTCTCTCCGCGATGCAGACCCAACTCGGGATCGAGATCGTAAGCCTTTGTAAACTCCCCACGCGCCTCTTCGAACGACTTATGCTCCACAAACGTGGTCGCCAGATTGACGTGAAACACCGCCGACTTCGGGTTCAGCTTGATCGCCTTCCGGTAGTCGCTCACCGAAGCACTGAACTGCCCATCGATGTACTCCGTTGCCCCCAGGTTATTCCACGCTTCGGCATTCTTCTTATCCCGCTTCACCACCATCTTGAAGTAAACTCTCGCCCGTGCCGGCTGCCGCAACTCAAGCTCGGTAACTCCGAGTTTCACCATCAGCCTCTCTTCGTTGCCGCCCCGCCGCAGCGCGTCGGCGTAGTAGTCGAGCGCGTCCTGGGTGAAGCGCCGAGCCCGCAGGACATCCCCCGCCACCTCTAACTGATCCCCGGTCGCCGTCGCCGGATCGGGCAGATGCGCCGCGATGCTCAGCCATGCTTCCTCCCGGTGCATCGCCTGCCTCGCATCGAAGCTGGTCATACCAGCCGTAGCGACACGATCGTCCTTCGGCTGACCCGCCGCCACAGATCCCACGGCAATGAGAAACAAGGAAAGGGGAGCAACGATCCAGAGCCAGAATCCGCACCGCGTGACGCCAGCTCTACCCAGGCAGAACAGCAAAAACTGCAGAAATTTCGAGGAAACAGTCTGGAACGCCACAGGGCACCTCCCCAAAGCAGGCAACATACTCCGCCCGCCCTCGAGATGATGTCAAGGGACTTTTGTGTTATTTTGTGACGCTGTTCCTGATCTGATTTATAGGGCCGGAGCCGTCGTGACGGCTGTCGGCGCAACAGGCGCTGTAGCCGCCGGAACCTGTATTTTCAGGGCCATTCTGGGAAAGCTGAAGCTTCCTCCAGCATCATCGATCACGTTGACCTGACAAACATAAGTCCCCGGTTTCAACTGTGTCAGCGGCACGTCAAACTGAAACTCTACGGCTCCTCGCTCCGGAATGTTGATCGTATCTGCCTCGACCAGCGGCGTCTCATACACCTTGACGCCGCCGCTCAGAAACTCGATCGAAGTCAGCACCCGTACCGGCCCGCCAACCCTCCGCCCCAGCCCCGGAGAAGCCGCAGGCTCCTGCGTGCCCTTCTGCTTTGAGGGGTCATAGACCTCATATAGAAAATATAAGTGCTGATCCTGACGGAACACGTGCGGGATATTTGGGATCCACTCCACCCCATCCCGCACGAGAGGGTTCACCACACGCTTCGCCGTATTCGGCGTCCGCTGGCTCGACATCACGATCGAGCTCAACTTCATCGTCGCCTTCCGCATATCCGGAACCTGCAGATCCGTCTCGAAGCTGCCCATCCGCCCCGTCTGGTTCTCGCGTACGACAAACTTCAGGTGGTACTTACCCGGAGCCAGCGTGAACCCGGTTGAATATTGAATATTCTTTCGCTTCACCTCCTGTCCCTGGTCGACCGCGAGCTTCACCGTGTCGCGAATGTTCCCGACGTTGATCCCCTGGGCATTCTTCACCTGCCCGATGACGTCGAGCGTTGCCTTATCCCGATCCCCATTCTTCACAAAGGGAATCTGCGACCCCGGCACGATCAACGAGACCGGCACAAAGAACTTACCCTCATCCAGCCGGAAGTAAAGCGCCTGCAGATAGACTGCGACCTCGGTCGCCGGAAGGTCGCTGTTGAGTTGCTCCGTCAACTGCAACTCACGATCCTGCGTCTTCGCGTGCTGAAAGTCCGCCTGCGCGTAGTACCCCGGCCGATAGTCCAGCTTCACATCGTTGCGGTTCAGCTTGATCGAGAGATGCCGGAAGCTCCCATCCTTTGCCAGGTTCGTCGATCGGAACCCAAGGATGTAGTAAGCCTCCGTATCATGCTGCACCTGCTGAAACGCCGGCCCAAAATCATTCGAGTCGAAGAACGCTTTGCCGCCCGTATCACTCGACAACGTAGCAAGAGTCTCCTGCGAAGCGAAGTTCGAGTTCAACTGGTTCTGCATCGCCTGCCCGCTGTAAGCCGCAGTCCCGCGCAGGCTTCCCGTCGACGCATTCCCCACAGGAGGCAGCGCCTCCAGCCCGCGTGTATCGACCGCATAGATCGCCATGTTGGCCTTCACGGCAGCGTTCGTCGCCATCCGCAGACTGGCCTGGTTCTCGATCCCGTTACGCGTCAGGCCGCCGGAGAAATACATCATGCTCTTCCTCTGGTCCACGCGCTCGAGCGACTTTGCGATCGTCTGAATCGCGTATAACTCGCGGTCCGTGTTCAGGCTGTTGTACTCGCTGTCATCCGCCGTAAAGCTCGACCCATCATCGGCAGTCCCGTCCGTCGTGCCATCCCCACCGTTTGCGAAGCCCGTCCCTTCCGTACCGTTGTATTTACCCAAACCTTTGAGCAGCGCATCTTTGTTCGAAGTAAAATCCTGATCCATCGTCAGCCCAGTGGAGAAACTTACCAGAGCGACAAGATCCGCAGGCTCCATCTTCTTGTTCACATAGTCTTTCGCCGAGTCGATCGCCCGATCGATATCCTCCGGCTGCATGCTGCTCAGGTCGAAGAACATCACGATCAGCCGATGGTCTCGCAATGCATCCGGCGACGCCGCGAAGTTATGGTTGAGTAACTCCGCGATCGAAGCCTTCCCGCTCACGGTCGTCTTCTCCGCCAGCACCGCGGCTTCATCGACCTTCTGATAATCAAACGAGGCGATCTTCTGCGGCTTGCCATTCTCGAGCACGGTGAAGTCGCTCTCCTTCAGCCCTGTAACGACCTTGCCCGTCTTCTTGTCGCGTACCACAACGTTGGTCAGCACAATGTTCGACTGCACCTTCATCGTGAACGTGCCGGCGGCATCCTGTGGCTGTGCCTGCTGCTGTGCGAAGCCGCCGCTCGGCCCGCCAACCATCAACCCGATCATCAACGCTGAAAGTAACCGCCGCATTTCGACTCCACCAATCCTGCTCTCGCTGCTGTTCTAAAACCGATACCGCGCCGTCACCTGCAGAGCTCTACGCGCAGCCGCTCCAGTCACCTGCCCAAACGTAGCCGAGTTCAGCACCGTATTTATCCCCGAGTATTGCACCGTGTTGAACACATTACTTGCGGTAAGCCGCGTCTCCAGCGACCGTGTATCGCCAAAGCTGAACGTCCTGCTCAGGGCCGAGTTGATACTCACCGTTCCCGGCCCTTCAATCGAGTTTCGGGAAGCCGTGCCAAACCCATTCGCCGGAGCCACAAACGCCGCCGGATTGAACCAGCTCTTCAGCGATCCCGCGCCCGTGATCGGCACCCCGAAGACGCGATCCGGACGCAGCGAATTATTGCTTCCGGTAGCTGTCTCGGCGACGGTGTTGGTATAGCTCGGAGTGAAGTAACTCCCCGTGGCAAAGGTGTAAGTCCCACTGAGGTTGAATCCATCCAATGCCTTCGACCAGAACCCACCTTTCGAGAGGTAGGCTCGGTTCGGACCAAACGGAAGCTCAAGCACCCAGTTACCCGTCACCCGATGCCGCACATCGAACGCCGAGTTACTCTCCTCTGCATTCAGATTCAGATCATTTTGCGCGACGACTGAAGCCGTTCCACCAATCGAGGACGAGTTATCGATCGAGTGCCCATACTGGTACGTGGCCTGGATCGAGATGCCCTTTCTCTGCCTCTGGCGCACATTGACGAAAAGCGCGTTCTGTCGCGAGTACGCAACGGAGTCCTCATAGTTGAACGCCTGAGCGGAAGTCGTCAGCAAGCCGGTAGCTGTTCTGTTCGGAGCCCTCACGATATCGAGGTCTCCGCCCTTCGACCCGTTGTAATCAATGTTCGCCACAATCCCCAGCGGCAGCGTTCGCTGCACGCCAAGGTTATAGATCTGCACATGCCCGAGCCGATAATCCTTATTTACGCTGTAGTTATTCTGCGTCGCGGCGGTCGAGCAGCCGAACCCGTTCTCCAGCGTCAGATTCGTCGCCGTGCATCCCTGCTGTCCGACGATGTTCGTCTCGGTAATCGCGAACGGTGGCTGAAACGCAAGCAACTGCGCAAACCGGCCGAACTGACCCGTGTTGTAGTTGATCCCGTAGCCACCACGGACAACCGTCTGGTTCAGAATCTTGAACTTCGCCGGTGGCCGGTACGCGAATCCAAACCGCGGAGAGTACATCGTTCGATCCGGGTTCACCAGCGACCGTGGAAACTTGCCGCTGAACGGGCCCGTCGCATCTGGAAGTACAGCCGCGATCTGGGTAAAGTCCGCATTGTGATCGAGATTGCTCAGCCGGTTGAACTTCTCGACGTATGGTCCGAAGTACTCATACCGCAGCCCGAAGTTCAGCGTCAGCGACGCCTTCACCCGATAGTCATCCTGCGCGTACCAGTCGTAGACGTTCTCCCGCAGATACGTCTTGTTCAACCCAGCCTGCACCGACGACTGCTGCGGCCTGCCAAGCAGGAAGTCGGCGAATCCCGAGCCCGTCACCGTCCCTGCGGTCGTCGTCACCGTCGAGGGAGCCTGCGTGGCGTAGCCGGTGAAGGTGAACGTACCCTGGACATTCGTCCCCCCGATGGAGTCCGCATGCAGTCTGCGAATATCTCCACCAAACCGGAAGTTGTGCTTCTTATACCGATAACTTACAAAGTCTGAAAAGCTGATTGTCTGGCTAATCGAATCGCTTGGCGTCGTCGTTCCAAGGCCGGTGAAGTTCGTAAAGCTCAACGTCGGAACGCTGGCGAAAAAAGTATTAGCCTGGATTGCCGCCGTCCCCACCGCGACCCCCGCAGCTGCCGCAGGATCGGTCGGAAGGTTCGTGAAGTAATTGCGCGTCGTCGCATGCGAGCGGTTCCACGTGAGTGTCGCGTTATTCGTGAATCGCCCATAGCCAATCGTGTATCCCGCCGCCGTCTGGTAGCCGGTCGAGAGCGTGCCTCCGCCAAGCGGCAGAAAGATATTCCTCTGATCGCTCGCCGCGTGCGAGTAACCCCCATTGAAGTTGATGTTCTGCCGCAGCGCCGGCGGAGCATTCTGGTTCTGCCGGCCACCCCCACGTCCACCACCGCCGCCTCCACGTCCACCCCGCGTCGGCGTAGCCCCAAAGTTCCGCACGTACCGCATCGACGCGTTCGTCGTATTTGCTCCCGCGGTCGTCACGGTCTGGTAGTTATATCCTTGTGTGCCAAAGATAGGCACATTCGGCAGTGGATAATAGGCCAGCAATGCCCGTGCCTGGGCCGAGATATCCGCGCTCGGAATGATGTTGCCCGGAAACATCGGGTTCCCGGCAACCAGCGGGTTATAGAGCGTCACCGGCACGTTCATCCCGCTCACCACCTGCGTCGACTTCGAGAAGTCCGCATCCGTAAACTGGTACCCGCCATTGGCATTCAGGATCGGGTTCCCACCCGCATCCGTCACAATGCCGCGCTCGGCCGCTGTCGGAACCGTTCCATTCAAGACCTGAGGCGTTGTATTCTTCGTTCCCGTCACGTTCACGAACACAAACTGCTTCGGGTTGGGCTTCGTCAGCCCCGGAAGGTAAGGCGACCCCGTAAGGCTCGCCCCATAGGAGTTCTTGCTGTAAGCCGGATTCTCGACCGGCACACCCGTCACCGAAAACGGCGCCGCATCGAGCGCGCTCTGATCGCCGTTGTAGTAGAAGCTCCCATGGATCTGCGTCGCGTTAAAGTTGCGGAAGCCACCGCCGCCGAACCCTCCACCACCGCGTCCGCCGAAGCCGCCCCCGCCTCCAGGACCACCGCCGCCAGGTCCGCCGCCACCCGGGCCGCCTCCGCCCGGACCGCCAAAGCCGCCACCGGCCATCATCCCGCTCAGCATGCCCACAATGGCATTCGTTGGATCGCCCCCACCCTGCGCCCGTGCCTGCGCCATCGCATCCTGCACCCTCTGCCGGATGTCATCCTCGCTGAAGCCCGCGAGCCCGTTCGTCTGCCCAGCCTGCCCGCTCACCGCGACGGACTCCGTGGCATCCCCGCCGATCCCCGAAAGCGTCGGCATCGAAGCCCCCGCGTTCGCGGTCCCCGCACTCGCATCCGCGGACAGCCCATCGCCCTCGGTCACGCTCAGTGCCTGCAACCCACGTCCCGCCCCGCTTCCGCCATTCCGCCGCGTACCCGAGCCAGTCCCGGCAGCAGCAGCCTCCTGCGTCGCCGAAGCCGCCGCGACCCGCGAAGCCAGTTGCAGCCCGAACTCCACCGTCTGCGCCGCCGCCCCGCCATTCTCCCCGGCGGCGTTGATGACCACTTCCTTCGTATCACTCGCAAACGCCGCCAGCTCTGCCTTAACGACATAACGTCCATTTTTCGGAATCGCCATCATGAACGCGCCCGTGATGTCGGTCGTCGTCGCATACTTCTTGCCGGTCAGCGTGTTGGTTGCCGTAATTCCAACACCCGGCAGAGGTACCGAACCCGCCTTGACGACACCCTTGACGGTCCCCCCACTGGCTGGCACCGGAGTGGCCGGAAGCGCCGCCTGTGCGTCCGCCGGAGCGCCTGCGGTCGGAGCAGCTGGAGCCGCCTGCGCCCGCCCCGCCGCCGCGCAACTGGCCAGAACCGCCGTCACCACCGAAATTCTCGCCGCCCGCCTCACTCGTCGCACACGTCTCCTGTCGAACCCGTCCATTCCACCACCCTGGCCCGCAACCTCTACTGCGGTGTCTGTGTCTGTCCCGTGCCTGAATTGGCTGGTGCGCCCTCGGCCGCGCCGGCCCCATCCGCGCCTCTGCGCCTTCGTCCTGTCCCCGGAGACATCACGCCCAGCTCCTTCGCCACGAACACGCCGTTCTTCAAGGCCCCCGGGCCGCCGACGTTATCCCCCACCTTAATATCCAGCAGCGTAATGCTCTCCGCTTGACGCCCACCGGCCTCTCCGCTCGCCGCAGTCGGAGGCCCACCCGTCCCGCCGTCGCCCATCCTCGTCCCGCGTCCGCGCTTGAACGAGGTTCCCTCATCCACCTCGATCTTCTGCGTCACCCCATCCGAGCGCAGGATCGTCAGCGTCGTCTCCTCGATCTTCTCGACCTTGCCCATGATGTAGACCTTGCCCAGTCCTTCCCGCGCCTTCTTTACCTGCTCCGGGTCCACCACCATCACGAACATCGCATGCACCGTCTTCGTCGGAGCGTCCATCAGTCCCATCGCCCCCACGCCCGACCCCACCGGGATATCCGCCAGCTTGATTGGCTGCCGGTCCTTCATCACTCGCGTATTGGTCGTCGTGACGACCTGGTAAATATCGCCCGTCTCCGACTTCACGGTAAGCTTGTCGCCCGCGACCGCCGTCACCGTCCCGCTCACCCTCTGCCCCCCGGCAAAGCCGTTCCCGCTCCCCATCTGCCCGCCACCATCCTGCGCCAGCACCGGCAGACCTATCGCCAGGACCGCCCCCAGAACCAACCCACGAAGATTCATCGAGTAAGCCATCGCGAACACCTATCTCTCAAACATGCATCGTTGCTCTAACAGATCGTTGCTCTAACAGACGGTCCCACCCGCCGAAAGACGCCTGCCACCGCAAATATCCCCTGCACTAAACTACCCAGATGCATGACGTCGCCCACGCCCCGCACGACGAGTCCCACTTCGAATCCTCCGACGCCGTCCGCGACATCGTCATCGGCCTCTCCGACGGCCTCACTGTCCCCTTCGCCCTCGCCGCCGGCCTCTCGGGAGCCATCGCCTCCACCCACATCGTCGTCCTCGCCGGCCTCGCCGAGATCGCCGCCGGCTCCATCGCCATGGGCCTCGGAGGCTATCTCGCCGCCCGCGGCGACGCCGAACACTACGCCTCCGAACTCGCCCGCGAGCATGACGAAGTCATCCACCGCCCCCACGATGAAGCCGAAGAGATCTACGAGATCTTCGCCCAGTACAACGTCCCCCGCGAAGCCGCCACCCCTGTCCTCGAAGCCCTCCAGGCCAACCCCGAAGCCTACGTCGACTTCATGATGCGCTTCGAACTCGGCCTCGAAGCCCCCGCGCCCAACCGCGCCCACCGCTCCGCCCTTACCATCGCCTCCGCGTACATCGCCGGAGGCCTCATCCCGCTGCTCCCGTACATGCTTCTCCAGCACGCCCCCGCGACGGTCGCCCTCCGCGCCTCCATCCTCATCACGCTCGCCGCACTGGCCATCTTCGGAGCCCTGAAAGGCCGCCTACTCGGCAACGGAGTCATCCGTTCCGCATTACAGACCGCGTGTATCGGAGGAGCCGCGGCGGCCGTCGCCTACACCCTGGCCCATCTCCTCAACGCCCACGCCTGACCGTCAAAATAAGTCCTTGCGTTTCATCCTCTCGCGCTATACTTCCGCCCGAAGTGCAGCGAGGACAAATGACAACGTCAAACGACAGCGCCAACCGCGAATCCATCGTCAAGGCCCACATCAAGGCCGTCACCGAGAGCCACGACGCCCCCACCATCCTCTCCCTCTTCACCCGCGTCCGCTACGAAATCCCCGCGCTCGCCTCCATCATCGAAGGCCCCGAAGCCGCTACCCACCTCTACGACAACATCTTCTCCGCCTTCCCCGACTTCTACATGGAGGCCGACACCCTCCACCACGCCGAAGAAGCCATCATCGCCGAGGTAACCTTCGGAGGCACACAGCACGGCGTCTGGGCGGGCGTTCAACCGGCAGGGAAGAAAGCAGTCGCCAAGGGAGTCCTGATCTTCGTCTTCGAGGGCGACGGGCTCGTCTGCGAGAAGGTCTTCTTCGACCACGGCACGCTCCTCCGTCAGCTCACCGCCGCCTGACCTACTTCGTAATCACAACCTCGAGGTACTCGCTCGGTACCACCATCGTGCCATCCTCCGCCCGGTTCAGCGACGCCACCAGAGCCATCAGGTCCGCAGTCAGCGCTGCCCGCCCCGAATCGTCGAGCGCCGCGAAGGTCCGGTTCATCGGCCCGTAGTATGTCTTAAACACGTCAAGCCAGTCCTCCGGCGAAGGCGATCGGAACATGAAGTGCTTCACCTGCACCTTCATCGCGGAAGCCTCTGGAAACAGCTCCTTCAGCCCATCCTCTGTCCCCCAAACAAATGGAGGCCGCAGCCCCGCCGCAGGAGCCAGGTGCTTCCCGATGCACTTGAACATCTGCCCCACGAAGCCCGCGGGCGTCCAGTTCGCGAGCCCGATCTTCCCACTCGCCCGGCACACCCTGAACATCTCCGCCGCCGCCCGCGCCTGGTTCGGAGCAAACATCACCCCCACCGTCGACATCAACGCGTCGAACGACCCATCCCCGAACGGCAGATTCTCAGCGTCCGCCTCCTGAAACGTAATCTCAAAGCCTTCCGCCTTCGATCGAACTTTGCCGCGCTCCAGCAGCGACGGCACATAATCCGTCGAAGTGACCCGGCATCCCCTGCGAGCAGCCGCGAGGGAAGCATTCCCGCTCCCTGCCGCCACATCCAGCACAGTCCAGCCACTCCGCAGGTCCATCGCCTCACAAAGCAGTTCAGGCATAAGCACAAGCGTCGATCCAACCACCGCATAGTCACCCGTGGCCCAGGCCGCCTGCTGTTTTACCTTGATTGCACTAAAATCCGGTCCGTTCGCCATCGCGACACCTCGTGATCTATCTCTCTCAAAACACAACGGAAAGGTACCACTTCACCGGCGGCAAGGCAGCCTCTTTTTACGGCTATTTGCGGATTTTTCGAGTCGTCAGACGGGCTGCTTTGAGAGAGTCCTGCCACTCCGCCCGATCGTACGGCTGAGGTGGATGCAAGGTTTTTCCACGAGGAAGAAGAAGGCCGTCGCGCTCAGCAGGCTCAGCAGGAGATAGGGCGCCAGCAACTCCAGGCGGGTGGCTCGCGCGAAGAAGAGGTGCATCAGCGAGAACAGCACCGTGGCATGAACCAGGTAGAGGCTGTACGACACGCGTCCAAGCCACGCAGGAAGGCGATGGGACAAGATGCGCGTCACCCGTCGCGAACAAAGAGTCGCGATCAGAACGCCGCAGCCTCCGGCAACCGGAAGGACATCGGCAAAGATCCAGGCATGGGGAACGGGAAGATTTGCGGACCATTCCAGCGTTGTAAGCGAAATCGCGAAGAAGAGAATGCGCTGGAGCGCCGGAGTTCTTCCCCACGTCGTCTGAAACAGCTCCAGCCAGCGCGAAAGCAGAATTCCCGCCGCAAACGCGACTGTCCCGGCAATCATCTCTGCCATGTTCGTGAAAGAGACTGGCCGCATACGGTGCGCGAAGATCTGCACTGCGGCAATGTTGAACACGACGAGTGCCGCGAACAGGAGAAACGTGTAACTACGTTTGAGCCGCAGCAAAGGAAGGCAAAGCAGGGGAAACAGGATCGAAAGGCGCATCTCGACGGCCAGCGACCAGAAGGCCGTGTTCACCTGCGCCGTGTCGTAGTTGCCGATCAGCAGGAAATTCTGAAGAATCAGCGGCCACGTGAGCGGAGCGGTCCAGGTCAGATTGGACCATCGCGACATGGGCAGCGGACCGTGGAAACGCCAGTCGGCTACAAGCGCAAGCGCAAGCGCCGCGACATACGGGACATAGATCCTGGCCAGGCGTCTCAGAAAGAAGATGTGGTACGGAAGAGCGTTTCCACGCTTATAGGGAAGACTGAGCACAAAGCCGCTGAGCAGGAAAAAGAGAATCACAGACGAGCGCCCATTGAAGAACGGCACAAGAACGCCGTCGAGCAGAAGGCGCGTGCCATGCCCGACCGACGACGGATCCCACAACAGGATGTAATGGCTGAAGACGACGACCACTGCGGCGAGACCACGCAGGGAGTCAAGTGCCGGGTAGTGGCGCGATCGAACGGAGACGGGAGCCGGCGCGGGTAAGGCCATCTCGGGATGCAGACTTCCTGAAGATGTCTCCATGTGTGGTTTCAGGACAGCCCCGTAGGAGAACGGGCTAGGGGAATGCTCTTCTACAAACACAAGCGCCTCGATACTGCGTCGCAGTTCAGGGAATTCCCCTCCTGCTGTGATGATGAGTGATGGTCTTTCAAGCGTGCAAGACGGCAAGGGAACGGGAACCAGCTAACGGTCTAGTCTCTCATCTGCCGAGGGAGAAGTCCAAAGGAAAACTTTCGCCCATCCATGGCTGAATCTCCCTATCGAAAATCCAAGTTGCATGCCATCATAGTCCGCATCGCCGGATTGGAACCTCAGGTCCGGCAGCCGCATCCAACACAGACGTTGTCGCCCCCAGGCCACTTCCGTTCCATCGAGGGAACCAAGGCATGCCCACCCAGATCTCCGCCTCCGTCCAGACCGCGCTGCTCATCCGTTTTCGCGCCGTCCGGTCCGCTACCTTGCAGCTCTGTAGCCCGCTCACCCCCGAGGACATGATGGTGCAATCCTGTCCCGAGGCGAGCCCTGCTAAATGGCACCTCGCCCACACCACATGGTTCTTCGAGACGTTTATCCTCCGCGACTTCCTCCCCGGTTACACCCCCTTCCATCCCGACTTCCTCTGGCTCTTCAACTCCTACTACAACTCCCTCGGCGACATGCCCGAGAAGAAGCTCCGCGCCTCGTTTTCTCGTCCGCCGCTCGAGTCCATCCTTGCTTATCGAGCCCACGTCGACACCGCCATCGAGCATCTCCTCGCCGGCTCCCTCGATGAGGAAGCCATCCGCCGCATGGCCCTTGGTTTCGAGCATGAGCAGCAGCACCAGGAACTCATCGCCACTGACATCAAGCATGCCCTCTTCACCAATCCCCTACACCCTGCGTACATCGAAGCCTCACAACCCGCGGGGGAGGGAAACGCCACACCGCTAACCTGGACCAGTCTCACCCCACCAGTCCCCGGCCTCGTCGAAATCGGCATCACCCCCGACCCCACTGCGCCGGATGCCTTCGCGTTCGACAACGAGACCCCCCGCCACACCGTCTTCCTCCGCCCATTCGCCCTCGCCAACCGCCTCACCACCTGCGCCGAGTACCTAGCCTTCATCAACGACAACGGCTACACCCGCCCCGAGCTCTGGCTCTCCGAGGGCTGGTCCACCCAGCGGGCCGAAGGCTGGCAAGCACCGCTCTACTGGCAGCGCGACGCGGCATCGCCGACAGGCTGGCGCATCTACACCATGCACGGCTTCGCCCCGCTTCCCGAATCCGGCGGCCTCGCCGACACGCCCGTCTGCCACCTATCCTTCTTTGAAGCCGACGCCTTCGCCCGATGGTCCGGAGCCCGTCTCCCAACCGAGTTCGAGTGGGAGTACGCCGCATCCAGCCTCTCGACGCGCATCGCGAAGCAGAACCTCCTCTCCACCACCTCTGGCAGCCAACCCGTCACGGCCAACTTCATCGAAACCGGAACCCTTCACCCTACCGTCGCTCCGCAAGTACCCGGCCTCCAACAGATCTTCGGCGACACCTGGGAGTGGACCGCGTCCGGCTACACCGGCTACCCCGGCTACAAGCCGTTGCCCGGAGCTCTCGGGGAATACAACGGAAAATTTATGTCAAGCCAGATCATCCTGCGCGGAGGCTCCTGCGTCACGCCCGCCACTCACATCCGCGCCACCTATCGGAACTTCTTTCCCCCCGCCACCCGCTGGCAGTTCTCCGGTCTCCGGCTCGCCAAAGACGCCTGAGGCCAATACCACGACTCCACAAATAACGAAGCCGTGTAACTCTACCCCGCATCTCACCTCTAACGTTTGAACGTCACACTAGTCGCAACCAAGGAACCCAGGTGCCCGTAGCAGAAGCTCTCTCCGTACTCCAGGCCGTCGCCAACGAAGCCCGGCAGGGTCTCTCCAGCACTCCGAAAACGCTCTCGCCCTGGCTCTTCTACGATGAGGCGGGGTCCGAGCTCTTCGAGCAGATCACCACCCTTCCCGAGTACTACCTCACCCGCACCGAGCGTTCCATCCTCACTGCCCATGCCGCTGACATCCTTGAAGCGATGGGAAACCAACCCATCACCATCGCCGAGCTAGGCGCCGGCACCGCAACAAAGACGGGCATTCTTCTCCGAGCCGCGACAAAGCGCCAGCCCGAGCTTCTCTACCAGCCCATTGACGTCAGCCCGACCTGCCTCGAAGAAGCGCGCGATTCTCTCGAGTCCTCCATCCCCGGTCTCACCGTCCGCCCCCAGCTCGCTAATTACATCACCGAGCCCATCCACATCGACCGCCCCGCCGGCACCGCCATCCTCGCCCTCTACATCGGCTCCAGCATCGGCAACTTTTCGCCCAGTGAAGCGAAGGCCATCCTCACCAACCTCCGCACCCAGCTCGAGCCCGGCGACGCCCTCCTTCTCGGCACCGACCTCGCCCCCGGGCCCAACAAATCCGTCAACACCCTCATCAGCGCCTACGACGACGCCCAGGGCGTCACCGCCGCCTTCAACCGCAATATCCTCGCTCGCCTCAACCGCGATCTCCAGGCCAACTTCCACGAGACCTGTTTCCGCCACGAAGCCCGCTGGAACGCCGCCGCCTCCCGCATCGAGATGCACCTCGCCGCTCGCTCCACTCAGACCGTCAGCATCCCCACCAACTCCACCGGCCCCTCGCAAACCATCCACTTCGCCAAGGGTGAGACCATCCACACCGAGAACAGCCACAAGTTCACTGCCGCCGCCATCTCAGCACTTCTCGAAAGCAGCGGCTTCAGCCCCACGCGCACCTTCCAGGACCCGCAGAGTCTTTTCGCCGTCACCTTTAGCAAGGCAACCTGATTTCCGCCACGGATCAAAGGTAACGAAACTAGTTACCAACTAGGCACACGTCTGATAAGTACCCCATAATTTCGTGAAAGCTTCGCCTAAACTTCAGTCAGCAGAGTGAAAGGCGGGCGTTCGCATGGGTCATGAGGTAGACGGGGAAGTCTTCCCCAGACTGTGTCGCACAGGCACGACAGAAAAGCACACCTTTATCGGCGTTCGCCATAATCCTCAAGGCGTCAAGCCTTTCTGGTTCGTCACCGTCTTCCCGAAGGACGGCGGCTACCTTACCTTCGAGATCCGTGGACACTACTGCCACCAGAAGGAAGTGCTTTGCGCTCCGCTCGGCGAGAGCTACCGCAACACCATGATGGATACGGTGATCTCCTGGGAAAACCAGGTAGCCTACGAGTCTCTCTTCGTCGCCTGAGTTCCCCGCACGTACTCCCCGCTCTTGCCGCCGCTCTTCCGCAGAAGTACGACTTCCCGAATCCGTATCCCTTTATCCAGGGCCTTGGTCATGTCGTAGACCGTAAGCGCGGCCACCGAAGCGGCCACCATCGCCTCCATCTCAACGCCCGTCCCGGCGGTCGTCGCCGCCGTTGCCTCGATCTTCACTCCACCCGCAACCACTTCAGCCGACACATCCACAAAGCTGAGCGCGAGCGGATGGCACATCGGTATCAGCAGGGAAGTCTGCTTCGCTGCCTGGATACCCGCGAACCGCGCCACCTCCAGGGGATTCCCCTTCGGGTTCCGGGGCAGCGCCGCCAGCACCTCCTCTGATAACTCCACGAAAGCCCCTGCCGTAGCCTCACGTCGCGTCGCGGCCTTCCCGCTCACATCCACCATGTGAGCCTCTCCCGCCTCATCGAAGTGCGATAGCTTTCCGCTCAATCTGATTCCCATACCCCGAAGACGTTGCGCCACGGAACCCTCTCGCTCATCCCGCCATCCTACCGCAGCAGAACCGAAATCACCTCACCCGCCGCAAACCCCTCCCGATCCCCGGGAAGCACCGCATAGCAGTTTGCCCGGGCATTCGCCGCCACGTCTCCCGATCCCTGCCACCCCACCAGCCTCACCTCGGGCCGCACCCGGTCTCGAGAAACTCGGGCCGGCAGAAGCCGCATCAACCCCGGCTTCCCGCCTACATCTTCCCGTAGCGTGGCCTGCACAAACCCCGGTCCTTCCACCACGCCCCCCGCCATCGCCCGCAGAAATGGCTCGACAAAGCAGTGAAACGTCACCTGCGTCGAAATTGGATTCCCCGGCAACCCAAAGAAGAAGCACTCCTTCTGCCCGTCCCGTGCCGGCAGCCTCCCAAACACCACTGGCTTTCCCGGTTGCATCTTCACCCCGGTGAAGAAGAACTCCGCCCCAAACTCCTCGAGCACTTCCTCAACCAGGTCATACTCGCCCATCGAAACTCCTCCTGACAGGATCAGCAGGTCCCAAACCCGCCCCTGCGCGATCCGCTCCCACACCTCTTCCCGCACATCCCGGGCAATGGCAAGCCGACCGGCTATCCCGCCTGCCTTTGTCACCATTGCTGCAAGGGCATACCCGTTCGAGTTCCGAATCTCATGCTCCTGTGGCACTGCATCCACGGCAACAAGCTCGTCTCCCGTAGCCACAATCGCAACCTTAGGCCGCTGAAACACCACCGTCTGAGCGGAACCGCATGTAGCCGCCATCGCCACTTCAGCCGCCCCCATCACCGTTCCCCCCGTCAGCACGACCTGCCCGGCCCGAGCCTCGCTCCCCCGCGGAACAACATTCTCCCCCACCGCCAGTCCACGTCCCGCAACGCCTCGGATCCACCCATCTCCCCGCTCCACGAACTCCACCATCGCCACCGCATCCGCACCTTCAGGAAGCGGCGCCCCCGTCATGATCTGCACCGCCTCATCCCCACCCACGGCATCCCCAGCCCACCGGTCACCAGCTCGAACCATCCCCAAAACCCGAAGCTCCGCCCCACTCGAGAAATCCGCGGCCCTCACCGCAAATCCATCCCGTGTCGACCGTGCAAACGGAGGCTGATCGCGATCCGCCTTGATCTCCTCAGCCAACACGCGCCCCACGCTCTCCAACAGTCCTACCCGCTCGACCCTGGGCTTACTCAGCCTGGCCGCCTGCTCCAGCACAATCCTCAAAGCCTCATCGAAGTCTACGACCCTCATCTCACCCTCCAGAAAAAGAAAAGCCCCGGGCACCAGCCCAGGGCTCTCTCTCGCCGCTCAAAAAAACTACTTCTTGCCGGCCTTGTACTTCGAAGTCACCGTCTCGCCGATGCCCGTCAGGATGCCCGCAACCTCCTGCGAACGAGGACCGTCCGGAGCAAGCTCAAGGTACTTCTGATAAGCATCCACGCATCCCGGAGGAGCCGTGATCTTGCTCGTCTTCGGATCGACCGTGGCCTTCGAAATCAGCGCCTGTCCCTTGATGTAATAAGCATCCGCACGCTTCGGATCGGCGGCAATCGCCTTATCCGCTGCCACGGCCGCATCGTCGTTTGCACCCGAGTTCAGCAGAGTTGCTGCCTCGTTGAAGAAGAACATCCCGGCCTTCTCCGGCTGCGCCTTCGCCGCATTCTCGTACGCAGTGGAAGCGCCCTTCGAATCGCCCTGCTTTGCCAGTGCCTGGCCAAGCTGGTTGTAAGCAGCCGCCGCCGTATCCGGGCTCGGCTTCTTCGAGGCGGCATTCAAATCGATGCCCTTCTGGTACGAGGTCGCCGCGTCCTTGTACTTCTGTACGATCGCCGGATCCGACGGGTTGGTGTGCGCCGTGCGAGCGGCTTTGGCCGCCGCGTCCGCGCTTCCAAGCTGCGCATCGCCGAGCGTCACCCAAAGAATGCCTTCATCCGGCTTCGCGCCTGTCGCGGTCGTCATTGCCGTGATGGCTTCGTCGTAGTTCCCGGCCTTGTTCGCCGCGCGTGCCTGCGTCAGCAACTGGTTCAGGTTCGCGATCTTCGCGTTCGCCGCCGTCGCTTCGCCGTTCTTCTTCTTGAACTCCTCGATCTGCTTCTTCTCTTCCGGAGTCATCTTGTCCATGTACTCTTTGCGAGTCATGTCGAAGTCGATGACCTTATCCTCACCAGCCTTCACCGCGATCTGGTCGATAAAGTCCAGGCTCTTGGTATCCACGAAGACCAGCCCAAGGTACGATCCAGGGGTTGTGATACTTCCCTTGTAATCGCCATTCGCGTCGATCGGGAAGACGAACGGATACTTACGATTCTTCTCTTCTGAAGCCCGATCCGTCGTAAACCGAACCTCACCCTTGGTCAGCGGCAGACCCGCCGCGTTCTGAACGTGACCGTGAACTGTCGCCGGCGCAACCGCCGCCTGGGCCATCACGCGCGACGGCAGCGCCCAACCCGCAACTGCAAGCAGCGATGCCGCAAGAACACCGCCCATCTTCCATCCAAAACGCTTCATCGCTTCTCTCTCCCAGCGCCTGCTCCAGCGCTTCCTTTTCCTTAAATATCCTGCCTGAAACCTTCTACGTTTCCTTCGATGCGGAAGACTCCCTCGGCAGCCAGTCAGCGCTGAATATAGGGAATCGGATCGACCGCTCCAGCCTCGCGGAACGCTCTCAGGCGCAGCACACAGCTCTCACAGACGCCGCAAGCCTCCGACTCGCTTGCATAGCATGACCAACTTACATGGAACGGAGCGCCAAGTTCAACTCCAAGCCGAACGATCTCGCTCTTGCGCATCGCAATCAGCGGCGTCTCGACCCGTATATCCCCATCCTTCGTTCCCGTCCGGATCAGTTCGTTGAACGCGTCGTAGTATGCCGGCCGGCAATCCGGGTAACCCGAGCTGTCCTGCTCGACCGCCCCGATGAAGATTGTCCGTGCCCCAAGCACCTCCGCCCAGCTCACCGCCGCCGAAAGAAAGTGCGCATTGCGAAACGGCACATACGTCACTGGAACCTGGTGTCCGGTCCTCAGCGAGCCACCCGCCATTTCGCTCTCATCATCCTTCGCGCTGGGGACCGCAATCCCCTCATCCGTCAGCGCCGACCCGCCGATCATCCGAAACAGGTCGATCTTCAGGTGCATCAACTCCTGCGCCCCAGTAATCCGCGCAACCTCCTCGGCCGACCACTGTTCCCGCGCCTCCGTCCTCTGCCCATAGCTGAAGTGCACGGCGAACACATCGAAGTCCCGCGCCGCCAGCGTGGCGCACACGCACGAGTCCATCCCACCCGACAGACACACTACCGCCCTCGGCCGCACCAGATCGCTACTCATCCTCACCATCCGTCACTTCATCCACTTCGTCGCCGGTCCCAGCCAGCAATTTCCGCGCCGCCGCCTCGTCCGCTTCGTTCACCTGCAGACGCGCCCGAAACGCCATAGCCAGCAAACTGTTTGCCTGCTCTCCTTGCAGAAAGCACTCGATCCCCGCCGCCTCGAGCATCCCCTTCGCCATCTGCGCGTTCACCGGCTCAAGAAACCGCGCCACCGTCACCATCCGTCCCGAAGCCTCGTGCTCCTCGCGCTCCGTCATTTGGCTTCCGCCGACTGCAGGTGAAACGTGATCGTCCCCCAGAACAGCTTCGCCCGGATCTGCACCGGCAGATGCCGTGCATCATCCGTGTACCAGATCCAGATATGCCCGCGATTTTTCACCACGCCCTCATCCGCCGTAGGCTGCACCCGGATCGTCTGAAACGTTCCTGCCGGTGTCTTGATCTCTTCCTTCGCCTCCACCTTCATCGCGACGGTCACCGTCCGCATCGCGTCGGCGAGCGGAAACTTCACATCCTGCCCGACGACGAACTTTTGCGAAGCCGCATAGAAGATCGCCGAAAGGGAATCGGCCACGCAAGCCGGAATCGAAGCCGTCTGTGACTTCGAAGTACCCTTCACCATGTTCTTCTCATACTGCATCTGCTTGCCGGTGTCGTAGTTGAACGTAAGATCCGTGTTCACCTTGCGCCGGCCCTCCTGTAACTGCTTCGAAAACCCGGTCGAACATCCCGTCTTCGTATCGAATCCCGCCTGAAACCGGTCCACCACCGGAAACAGCATATTCACCGCGCCCACTGTATCGCCGGTTGCCGTCACCTTCTCGGTCGTACCCTGCTGCTCAATCTGGAAAACCGCCGTCCCAGCGGTAAACACGCGCCAGTCGACCGTGAACGTGAGCGTCTGGTGCTGCGGAAATACGTACTCAGGCACCGGTGGCTGCAGCGTCGGAATCACCACGGGCGCCGGCTTCGCCCCGAGTCCAAGAATCTGTGCATGGGCCGAACTCACACCCGCCAAACCGAAGACCGCAGACAGAGCAGGAAAAAACAGCAAACGTCGAAATATCGTCAAATCGAACCCCTCACGGGTAGCTTTCAATTCGTATCTCGTGATCCCGAGCTGGCCCAAACACGTCCGGATCAACGGTAATGAGCATACACACGGCAGACCGCCCTGTTCACGGCTCTCTGCGGAGCCTGCGAACCTATTGACGCAGCCAAAGCCGGATCGCCAGCGCCACGTAAATGGCCCCGGCACCCATAAGAGCATTGTACTCGCGGTGGTGCAGGTAAAGAGCCCGCGAGAACTCCCCACGATCAGCCGTCGCGCCCGGCATCTTCGCCGCCGTCAGCCTCGGCAGGAGTCGCGGAACACGCGCCGCATACGCATCGAAACCCGCAAACGCTCCACGCAGAAACGTCTCCTCCGACCGGATCGTCGGAAGATAAATCGCCAGGAACAAAGCCGCCAGCGCCAACCCGATCGACCATCGCCCCCCCGCGACCGCGAACCCGAACGCGATCATCATCGACCCCAGGTAAAGCGGGTTGCGGGTATACCCATACGGCCCAGTCGTCGTCAGCTCCGCGTTCTTCCGCACATACCCGGCCGCGTACCCCCGCAGCCATATCCCCGGAACCACAAGCAACAAACTCCCTGCCATCGTCCACGCAGACGGACGCGCCAGCCACAAAAAAGCCGCCGCGAACACAAACCCCATCGGCACCCGGATCCGTCTCGCAATCCGCTGCCATCCCGTCCGTTCCTTCATCCCGCTTCTCCCATCTTCAACAACTCCAGCGCCGCCTCCGTCACCTCATCCGCCGTAATCTTCCCCAACCCCACCTCCGTCTCCGCATGCCGGCGATGATCCGTCCGGCTCTCCGCCCGACGCAGCACCCGAACCCGATCCGCCTCGCCTGCCCTGACATAGGGCCCATTACGCGCCGGATCCGTAGGCCCAAACAGCGCCACCACCGGAACCCCAAGCGCATCCGCAAGATGCATCGGCCCGGTATCTCCTCCAATGAACAAGCTCGCCCGCCGCAACAGCGCAATCAACTCTGCGATCGTACAGGGAACCGCCATCGCCGCACCCCCGCTCGCCCGCACGACAGCCTCCGCCTTGCCTCCACCCGAAGCCTCGGCGTTCACAAATACGCGCCAGCCGTCTCGCGAAAGCCTAGCCGCCACCTCCCCAAACCGCTCTACCGGCCACTCCTTAGCCCCCCACCCCGCACCCGGCGCCATCACAACAAACCGCCCATCTCTACCCAGGTCCAAGCCCTTGCCGTTGCCCTGGTTTTTCTGGTTGTCATTCCCGAAGGGAATCTGCGTTTGCCCTTGCCGTTGCCCCACAACCCCATCGCACCAAGCCTCCGCCCCCGAATCCCTCGGAAGCTCCACCCTCCCCGGCAAAATCCGTTCCCCCACCCCAGCCTCCACCAACTCACAGCCCTGCTCGATCACATGCCGAGCCCCCACCCGCACCGTCTCCCCATAAAAAAACCGGGCCGGACGCTCCCGAGGCGTCTCCGCCCCCACAAACCTCTGAGCCCCCGCCATCCACCCAATCACTCCAGACCGCACCGACCCCTGCAGATCCACACAAACGTCGTATCTTCCCTCCCGCAGCGTGCGGCGCAGCCCGAGCACATCCCGCACCATAGCTGCCGACAACCCCAGCCTCTTCCACTCCCGGGTCCGCACCGGAATGACCGAGTCCACCAGCGGCCCCGAAACCTCACCCTCCGCCACCAGCAGATCCCGCCATCTCGGCTCTAGAGCCCAATCGATCCGCCAGTCCGGATGAGCCTTCCTCAGCCCGGCCACCGCAGGCATCGCATGCAGCACATCCCCCATCGCCCCCACCCGCACGATGAGCACCCGCATTTGTCCCGACGCGTTCAAACCCCCATCTTCTCACGCACCAGGTCCCCCACCCCACCCTCCACGAGCGACACCCGAAGCTCCGCAACCGACACCGGCCCAACCTCCTCGAGCCTCTTCCGCATCGCGGGTGTCAGCTTCACCGCATCCTTCTCCGTCGTACAAAACCCATCCGCCCCCGCTGCACGGGCCGCCGCAATCAGCCGCGTCACATCCCGCATCCCGTACCGGTGGTGATCCGCAAGCCGCTCCACCCCGGCGCTCACCACGCCAGCCCCCGCGAGCATCCCCAAGAACCCGTCAGGACGGGCTATCCCACAAAACGCGAAAGGTCGCGCCGGGACCAACCCCTCAAACCGCAACTCCCGCCTGACCACCCAGACGACCTTCCCCGCCGGAACAAACCCCCGCAGCCCCGCAACCTCTTCCTCGCGCAATACCACCACGTCCGCCCGCCCCAGCGCTCCCAGCCCCTCCCGCAGATCCCCCGCAGGAAGCAGCCCATCCCCCACATCCTTCCGCGTCAGCAGAACCACATCCACATCCCGCGCCAGCTTCCGATGCTGAAACCCATCATCCAGCACATGCACTAACCCCTCCGTCTCCACTCCCACCTCTGCCGCTGACCCGCCAGCAAATCGATCCGCCCCCACCCACACCGGGACACCCAATCGTCGCGCCATCAGCAGTGGTTCATCCCCAAACCGCTCCGCACTTCCCGCCACATCCACCCGTTCCACCCCCGTCCCTCTACGTCCATACCCCCGCGAAAGCACATCCACTCCAAGCCCGGCTGCCTGAAGCATCTCGACCACGAGCATCACCACCGGCGTCTTCCCCGCACCTCCCGCCGACAGGCTCCCCACACTCACGACCCGCCCGCGCAGTCGACGAGCCTTCACGCCCAGCAAACCCTTCACCCAAAGTCCAGCCCCATACAGCGGGACCAGAGGCAACAACCCCGGCCGAGCCCGCTTCAACCCTCACCCCGCATCAACCCAACTAGTGTCGCAACCACTCGCCCCGTCGCCCCTGCCTGTGCCTCAAATACCTGCCTTCCACGCGCCCCCATAGCCTTGGCGCCCTCCCGATCCACCAGCAATCCAGCCAGCACTCCACCCAACTCCTCACGCCGCACAATCCGGATCGCATCCGCTTCCTTCATCGCCCCCACGATCTCCCGGAAGTTCTCATACGACTCTCCCATCGCCACCGGCACCCCAAACCGCGCCGGCTCCAGCGGATTATGTCCCCCTTTCTTCATCAGGCTCCCTCCAACAAACGCGACATCCGCCACTCCATACACCGTGGCAAGGTCCCCAATCGTATCCAGCAGAATGACCGCATTCCGATCCAGGGCCGCCTCACCCATCCGACTCGCCCGAACCACCCCAAACCCCTTCGCCTCGATCAAGGCCGCGACTTCCTCGAACCGGTTCGTATGCCTCGGCGCAATCAGCAAAGCCGCATCCGGATCAGCCGCCCGCACCTCCGCCCAGGCCCCAAGAAGCATCTCCTCCTCACCGCCAAGCGTGCTCCCCGCCACCACGAGCCGCTCCCCAGCCAGCAAACTCTTCAGCCACTCCGTCACGAAACCCGCCGTCCCAGCAACCACGTCATACTTCAAATTCCCCGCCACCACCACCCGCTCCGCTGCAACCCCCATCTCCCGCAGCCGCCCCGCAGTCTCCTCACTCTGCGCCAGGAACACCGAAACCTCCCGCAGCAGCGGCCCCCAGACCGCCTTCAGCCGCATATACCGTGGAAACGACCGATCCGACACTCGCGCATTCACCACCGCCAGCGGAATCCCCTCGCGCTTACACGTATGAATCAGATTCGGCCAAAGCTCGCTCTCCATCGTCACCACGAGCCGGGGCTTCAGCACCTGTAGATACCGCCGCATTAGAAACGCAAAGTCCAGCGGCACATAAAACACGGGGCAGCCGATAAACCTCGCGCGCGCCAACTCCTGCCCCGCCTGCGTCGTCGTCGACACAGCCACCCCATACCCCAACTTCCGCAACTCGCGCACCAGGGCCGTAGACGCCAGTACCTCCCCAACCGAAACCGCATGAACCCAAATCAGGTCTTTCCCGTCAAGCTCAGCCACGGCCTCCCGCAGCCCCGCCGGAATCATCCCAAGCCGCTCCAGCAGCCCCGCCCGGTACCTCCCACTCGTAGTCATCCGCAGCACCCACCACGGAGCCCCCACAACCATCACCAGCATGAACAGCGAGCTATAAACCCACAAGACCAACCAGCCACCTCATCGTCCAACCCGCATGCGCTTTACGTTGGCCTACAGCGAAGATCATAATCAACCCAGCATGCACCCGTTGCGACCCCTCGCCATCCTCGCCCTCGTCGCCGCTTGCGCCTCCCTATACGCCGCCGACAAGAAAGCCCCCCCGGCGAAGCCCGCCAACCAGTACACCCTCTTCGAAGACCACCCCAAGGAGCACGTCGCCGTCGCCGCCGAGCCCTGCGACGAGCCCGCCAACTGCAGCTTCTTCCGCAACGCCTACGTTCAGCACGGCTTCCTCCCCGTCCGCGTCATCATCACCAACGACAGCGACAAGCCCCTCACCCTCGACGACGTCCGCATCCAGTTCATCTCCGAAAACAAGGACATCCTCCCCGCCGCCCTCCCCGAGGACCTCAACCGCCGCCTCTACTCCAAGAAGGCCTCCTCCGGCCACTCCATCCCGATGCCATTCCCGGGCACCAACATCCACACCCACCCCGAGGCAGTCGACAAGAAAATCACCGACGACGACCGCGACTTCGGCTTCCCCGACACCACCGTCGCCCCTCACACCACCCAGTCCGGTTATCTCTTCTACGACATCCGCGAACTCGACGACCCCGCCATGCGCCACGCCCAGCTTTATCTCAAAGAGATCAAGTTCAAAGACTCCAACACCCAGCTCTTCGACTTCAACCTCCCCTTCGACAAGTGGCTCGCCGCCCAACCCAAGCCAGCCCCAAAGCCCACTACCCCCACAAAGTAATTCCAGCGCCGTTGCCCTTGCTTTTCTGGTTGTCATTCCCGAAGGGAATCTGCGTCTGCAGTGGCCTTTGTCGTTGTCCGCTCTCCTCAAACCGGCCCCGGCCAATGGTGCCCCCTCTTCGCCGACAGCCCTGCGGTCGGGTAAGGTGGGAGGCCCATACCCTCAATCTGGCAAGGTCTTAGGCACCTCCCCCATCACCACCAGCCAGAGCATAAACACCATCTCCACCAACTGCACCGGACTAACCCACCGCGAAACCAAATCCTCATACTGCGGCACGGCAAGCGAAGTAAAGCTGTTCGCGAGGTAAGCAAAGCACCCAACCATCAATCCCACGCCAAGCAGACGCGGAATAAACTCCGACCGGTACACCAGCAGCCCAAGCGGAAACAGCCAGAGCCCCCAGAAGATCCCTGCAATATCGAACCCCGTCCCCCGCAGGTTCAGAAACACCCGCATCCACGCCACCCGCTGCGCTTCATCGAACCCCGCCAGGAACTCCGCCCCTTTCGCAAACGTCAGCGCTGCCATCGAGTTCAGCTCATTCACAAACGCAATCGGGATCGAAACCACAAGCAGAAGAAGCATCATCAGCGCGAGCCTCCGGTTCACCCCTTTCAGCAAGTGATACAGGGCCAGCGCGACAAAGAGAAAGATCGCCTGCCCGGCAAGATCCGCGGCGATCCCCATCCGAAACAAAGTCTCATGGGCGGCGATGTTATGCGCCGTAGCCACCGGATTTCCATGCACGATCACCCTGCTCGGAACATAAAGCAGCGCAAAGAAACCAGGAATCGAGCCCACAAGATAAAGCAATCCGGCACACCGGCCCGGGTTTCGCATCCAGCCCATATCGTCCCCTCGTCAATGGTCCTGACCGCTTGCACGCACCAGCAGCGGCTTGCCCTTTTCGACGACATACGTGGCGAGCTCGACGCCCCGGGTTGCTCCGGGGTTCCGGGCCATATGCACCTTCCCGGCCGGAACGAAGAGGACGTCGCCTGCTTTGAGCGTGACCGGCTGTTCCCCCTCTAATTGAAACTCCAGCGTCCCTTCGGGGACATAGACGAGCTCCTCGCCCGGATGGCTATGCCATGGCGCGACGGCGCCCGGCGCGAAGTCCACACGGGTCTGGATAGCCTCGCGGCCCTCAATGGAAAGATCGTGCCGTTGAAGATCAGTCCGTGTCAGGCCCACCGGCGCGGATATCGAAAATGCCGCTGCTCCCGCAGCGAATGGGACCAGGGCACACATAAGAAGGGCAGCTCGATTCATGAGGATCCTCGCTCTCGTTTGCCCCACAGTATGCTGGACCCCCGGAGGTAGATCAAGCACAACCTGTTCTTCTTCTGCTCCTGGACGATCAAGGCAATCTTTAACGGGATGAGCGGCGTGCACCTAGCCGGCGATCACGTAGGTGAGCAGGGTGGCCGCGAGGGCGAGAGCGGCGATACGCACGCGATGTCTCCTGTCCCAGATCCGGTGAACCCGCTGCCAGTCGGCAGCACCTGCCGCCACCCGGTTATTGAGGGGAACCAGGAAAATGATCGATGCGACCGAAGTAAGAACCCAGATCGCAGCCGCCTCAAGCAGCAGGGAACGCCCGGGCGTATACCAGCCGAACCATGCTTGGATACAGAAAAGCAGCGTGGAGACCGGGTACCAGACAGGCATCACCCTTCCGAGTACGAAAGCAAGACGGCTTAGCATCCTCAGTTGCGATTCGGGTTCGAGCCGCCAGGCGGCGGGGTTCATGAAGGCGGAGACGGAGAACTCTACGCCTACCAGAGTAAGGACGATGAAGAGGGTAACTACGTTGACGAGCTGCATAAACAGCTCCTGTTCGATCTGAAGTCAGCGGGAGTGACCGAGATAGAGTTTCTATCGCGCGTAACTTAGTTCTAAAATCTAGCAACGCTATATGAGATGCGGAGCGCTGATGACGGATTCGCTCTCATCACAATATTTCTAGCAGCGCTATAATTCTTGGGGATGGCAACCAGGCAGACAAACAAGCGCATCGAGGAACGAAAACAGCGGGATAGGCAAGTCCGCCGGGCCCAGATTCTCAGCGCTGCGCGACGCATCGCGGAGCTTGAAGGGTGGTCCAGCGTCACCGTTCGGCGCCTGTCCGACGAGATCTCCTACAGCCAACCCGTCTTATACGCTCACTTTGGCAGCCGCGACGGCATTCTGGTCGCCGTTGCGATTGAGGGTTTCCAGGAACTGGGTGTGGCCCTGGAGAAGGCACGGAAATATGCGAATCGTGGAAGCTCGGTCGAATCGGTCGCGGCCGGATACCTGGCATTCGCCGCGGCCTCCCCGGCTCTATATGAAGCGATGTTTTCGCTCAACCTCAGCGTTCCGTTTGATGACGCCGCAACCCCACCGGAACTTCAATTCGCGTTCTCCCAGCTCCTCGAGTTGTTTCAAGGGCACACACCGAAACCAGAGGTTCTCTCTGAGCTTTTCTGGGCGAGTCTCCACGGCATAGCCGAGCTCGCAAGAACCAGACGATTTCCGCCCAGCCGCCAAAAAGAGCGCGTGAAAGCCCTCGCAGTGCTCTTCCGCCTCCCAGGAGAGCGGACCTCGCGGCTACCGTCTCTCGAGGGGAACCGTCCCCAAGTAAAATAACCCCCATGCCTCCCGCCCCACCCACCGGCCTCATCCTCCGCGAAGCCACCCCTTCCGACGTTCCCCAGATTCACGCCTTCATCCGCGCCCTCGCCGACTTCGAGCGCGAACCCCACGCCGTCCTCACCACCGAGGCCGACCTCCTCCGCGACGGCTTCGGCCCCACCCCGCGCTTCCACTGCATCCTCGCCGAACTCGACGGCGACCCCGCCGGCTTCGCCCTCTACTTCCACACCTACTCCACCTGGACCGGCGCCGGCATCCACCTCGAGGACCTCTTCGTCCTCCCCGCCATGCGCGGCAAGGGAATCGGCAAAGCCCTCATCACCAGCGTCGCCTCCGCCGCCCACGCCGCCGGCTTCCACCGCCTCCAGTGGAACGTCCTCGACTGGAACACCCCCGCCATCGACTTCTACGAATCCCTCGGAGCCGTCCCCCTCACCGAGTGGCGCATCATGCGCGTAGCCGGCGAAAGCCTCCCCGCTCTCGCTCAACTCCAGCCATGATTCGCGGGAGTCTCCTCGCACTTCTCCTGCTCTCGTGCGCCCGATGGCTAAGAGCCGCCGAACCATGCGGCCTAAGTTCTATGACCGAGACCTCCGCCCCGATCTATCCCCCCATCGCAAAGGCCGCCCACGTTGAAGGAAACGTCATCCTCATGGCATCCTTCGCAAAGGATGGATCGGTCGCCGACCTGCAAGTCCTCAGCGGACATGCCATGTTGAAGGGCGGCACGATAGACTTCGTCAAAGGCTGGAAAGCCAACGCATACCCAGGCCCTCGTACCTGCCCCGTGGTGGTCTCCTATGTCCTCAAGACCGACCACACGACCCAGGTCGAAGGGCGTACCGACGTCCAGCACTACACCGTCCTTCAAAAACCGGCGGCAATCTTCATGGACGAACCGGGAGTGATCGGCCGCAAGCACAAGCGCTTCGGCATCTTCTAGCCATTCTTTGGCGGAGAGCCGCCGGGTGCCCCACCTTCGGGATGGCCACACCGTCGCTAAGATGGGAGCCGCGACCGCCCGACATCCACGCCTCATGCCTCGCTTGAGGGCACGGCTTCAGCCGTGCCGCCATCAACGCCGGAAGAAGACCGGCTTCAGCCGCCGAGGGTGCAGCCTCGGGCCGCGGTCGAAGGTCCCCTAGCGCTCAGCAAAGCGCGGGTCACTGATAAGCGCGCCGGCCGGCGATGCTTGTCTTGCCGGGAGGAGTGCAAGCAGCGTGCCTCCAATCACGACAAACATCACAATGTCCTGGGGACTATCCTGCCTGTGTGTCCCGTGAACGATAGCCTGTGCCGACATGATGGTCATCGTGGACGCGTGGGCAAGGCTTGACCACGCACCATAGCCGATCATCAATCGATGCTTCGCTGGCTGCTTGATAGCCAGCAACAGACAAACCCCAAGCACCGTGTTAAGGCTCAGGAACATCGGCATGACATCGCAATGCTTGTCAAACCACTTATCGTGCCAAAGATTGTCGAATAGCAAGTACCCCCAGAAAGAATAAAGCAAGCCGACCACCATCAAAACGACCTGCAAAGCACGCTCACGCTTCATACGGTCCTCCATCGTGTGCGATGTGTCCGCTACTGGAACCCTGCGAGTATCCACAGTGTGAGCAGAATGCTTCTCCCCCTCGAATAGGTTTGCCACAGGAAGTGCAAGGCCGAAGCAGTGGTCCTCGGAAGACGAAATAGAGGACAAACCCGATTAGATTGGGTATGAGGAAGGCGGCAATCGTCCATGCCCATGCAGGCTTCCCACGCCTTTTGGCGTCCCCATAGACATACCCAAGAGCAAGAAAAAACGACGCGGTGAAGACACCAAACGTCACGCCAAACCACAGCGCTTCGGGCATGGAATTGAGAAATCCTTTGAAAGCAAGGAAGGAACGGCCAAAGCCGGAAGCAAAACAGGCTACCCAAACCGGGACAGCCAATGCTGCGATGACCATCGCAAACCTTGGTAGAAGATGTCGTTTCGCGGTTCCTAACAAGGCAGCCGCAACGAAGAGCCCGGCCAGGAACGCTATCAAAAGCACCGCCGATTGCTGTGTCATGCAATACCTCTCTTATCGCTTGGCGTAACGAGCAGACATAAAGTCACGCAAAAGGATGGCAGCAGCCAAAAGATAAGCACATCAGTACGGACTTGCACCGTCTCGAAGTGCAACAGCAGCGTGGCTACCTCGTAGACAAATGCCGATCCCACAATGGATAGCAAGAGCGCTACGGCAAATGCAGCCCAGACCTTGAATTCCACGATGTGCCGACGCATGAATTGCAGACGGCGTGGCCTTGCCGATCGGACCTGTTCCGCTTGTAGTCTGAGGGCTGCCAGAACCTTCGCATTGAGGGTCGGATTCACTTCGAAGGAAAAACCGCTCAGGCCCGCGATAACCCGATTGGTGGCGCTGAGATACTCCTGGCACGGAACGCAAGTAGAGAGATGCTCGCGGAGAGATTGCTTCTTCTCCGCTGAGATGGTACCCGCCAGGCTCTCGTCGACCATCTGTTGGAAAGTTTCGTGGAAATTAAAATTCATGCTGGTTCCCCCTCGAACTGAGGACGCAGCATTGCCAGTCCTCGATAAATTCTGGAAGCGACGGTAGAGACCGGCGCTCCCACAATCACAGAGATCTCCTGTAGAGATAAATCTTCTTGAAAGCGCAGCATGAGGGCTTCGCGAAACAGGGGTTCCAGAGTCTCGAGCGTGTGGGCTAGCCGCTCGGCATCTTGTGTCCGCGCCGCAAGCGTGTATGGCGAAGGCTCACTGGACGCAGGCGATGAGCGAACGACATCCTCCTCATTTGAGTCCAGGCTGAACATCGGCCGCTTACGCATGGCATCGAGAGCGAGATTGCGCGCCACTCTGAAAAGCCATGGTTCAAAGCGGGAGAGCCCGTTGTAGGATTCACCCCGCTCCAGAACCCGAAGCCATATATCCTGCACCAGGTCGTCAACTCCATCGCGTCTGCCCAACAGGGAGACGAGATAACGAACAAGTCGGTATTGGTATTGCTCGACCAGCTTCTCGAGGACAGCGACATCTTTCTGGCGCAACCCAAGCGCGATTCTTTCCGTATCGCTTTCCATGCACGCCCTCGAAGTCTGATCACCGTCGAACATACGCTGGGTATACGAACCAGGAACCGGAAATTACGAAAAAGTAGAACCACTGTCCGGGTGCCCCACCTTCGCGACAGCCTCGCCGTCGCTAAGGTGGGAGCATGCTTTTCCGCTGAAAGACACCTTTACTTCGTGCGCCGAGCCACGCGTTGCGCGGGCTTCCGATAATGCCCAAGAAAGATGGCTACGGCCTGTTCGACAACAGCGGCAATGCGCTCGGATGCAAGTTCCGAATCCGAACCCATCACGCGAACCCAGAGCACCGATTCGTCGATCATTCCAATGAATTGCTCCGACGCCAGGCCCGCGTCGTCAATATCGAGTGTCCCGCGCTTTCCCAACTCTGCGATGTAGTTGCGAATCGCTCCGACTGCCGGTGTCTTACCGGCGTCGAAAAAGCTGCGCATCAGTTCGGGAAACCGTGACGCTTCTCCGATGATCATTCGTAAGAAGGAGACCGAAAGCGGTGTCTTCCAGAAGTTTCCAATGGCATAACCGATCGTACGAAGACCCTTCTCCGGATCAGCCAGCATCGCTTCGTCCGTCGCGATCGACATAACCGGAAACGCCTTCCACATGCGCTCCACCACGGCCGAGAAGAGCTGCGCTTTTCCTTCCGGGAACTGGTTATAAAGGGTGCGTCTCGCCGCGCAGGCCGTCTTAGCCACAAGCTCCATGCTCGTCCCTTCATAGCCGTGCTGAATAAACACACGGGTAGCCGCGGCAAGGATGGTGTCGCGTTTCGACATCACATCAAGAGCGGCCAGGGAGTCGAAGATTGAGCGTTCCGGGGACTGGGCCATCTAGGCCAGCATAAGCGATGTGCACTTTTGATGCTACTTCTGCACAGTACTGTGCATCCAACGGAATATGGCCGATCAATCGCAAACACTCGCACCGGATGCACTTTACGAACAAGGCTCTAAGACCTTCACCTCTTCCCTCGGAACATCGTCGATCGACTTTGAAAAGAGCTTTGAAGATATAGCGCCGGGATTCGGGCGTCTGATCCTCGAAGCCGAGTTCGGGAATGCCTATCATCGCCCCGGCCTCGATCTGAAGACGCGCGAACTCATCATTGTTGCCACCTGTGCAACCTTGGGTGCAACCGGATACGACGCGGCCAAGATGCATATCGGCGCAGCACTGCGGGCAGGAGCGACACGCGCCGAGATCGTCGAAGCACTTGTACAAATCACGTTCGCGGCTGGGCTTCCGACTTCCATTGGAGCTCTCCAGGCCGCGCGGGAAGCGTTTGCGAAGCTTGACGAAAAAGGCAGCTAAGATGGCGGAACTGCACGGAAAAGTAGCTTTGGTCACTGGCGGCACGCGTGGCATCGGGCGCGAGATTGCCCTGGAGTTTGCTCGCGCTGGTGCGGATGTGGCTATTGTCGGGCGGAAGCACAGCGAAGATGCTGACGCGGTGCTGGCAGAGGTACATGCTCTTGGACGCAAGGCTCACGCGTGCTTCGCGGACTTGTCGAACGCAACGGATGCTGCATCTGCCGTGGCCAAGGCAAGTGCAGCCCTCGGCCCGATATCCCTTCTCGTCAACAACGCCGGGATCAATCCGAGTAAGCCTTTGGATCAAATCTCTCCGGTGGACTGGAATGAAGCCATCGGAATCAACCTCAGTTCCGCGTTCTACGTGACTCAGGCGGTACTGCCCGCGATGCGCGCACAACAGTGGGGACGCATCATCATGCTCTCCTCGGTCGCGGCGCAGCTTGGCGGCGTCATCGGACCGCACTATGCGGCGAGCAAGGCAGGGCTGATCGGCATGATGCACGGGTATGCAGCCCTTCTTGCGAAGGAAGGCATTACCGTCAACGCGATTGCTCCCGCCTTGATTGAAACGGAGATGTTGAAGAGCAACAATCGAATCAGGCCCGATCTAATCCCCATCGGCCGCTTCGGCAAGGTCGAAGAGGTCGCCTCCATCGCGCTGATGCTTGCGGGGAACGGCTACATCACAGGACAAACCATCAACGCCAATGGCGGCTGGTACATGAGCTAACGGCAAACAACAGGAGACACCATGAATCGTTTTGAGGGAAAAGTAGTGATCGTGACAGGCGCCGGCTCCGGCATCGGAGCTGCAACAGCAAAGCGCTTTCTCGCCGAGGGAGCAGCGGTCGTTCTCAATGGACGCCGCAAGGACAAGCTCGCGGAGACAGCCAACGGCATCGATGCCAGGCGTGTACTGCTTCACGATGGAGATATCTCTGACGAGGCATACGTCACGAAGTTAGTCGAGGACACCGTCGAGAAGTTCGGATGCATCGACGTTCTTGTGAACAACGCAGGAGTTGCCGCGTTTGGGCCTATCTTGAAGAGCACGACCGAGCAGTGGCACAAGGTGATGAGCATCGATGTGGACGGAGTGTACTTCGCGATCCGCTCAGCCCTGCCGCATCTGCTCAAGACGAAGGGCTCGATCGTGAACGTCTCTTCGGTCTCAGGGCTTGGTGGAGACTGGGGCGGCAGCATTTATAACGCTGCGAAGGGAGCCGTCACAAACCTGACGCGTGCGCTCGCCTTGGAGCTCGGTTCCGAAGGAGTGCGTGTGAACGCTGTCAATCCCAGCCTTACCTCGACCGAGATGACCGCCGATTTCGAAAACAACGAACCGCTCATCGCGAAGTTCAAAGATCGTCTCCCGATCGGACGTGGTGCCAAGCCGGAGGAAGTGGCTGGTGTGATCGCCTTTCTCGCCAGCGAAGATGCAGCGTTCGTGAACGGCGTCAATCTTCCGGTCGATGGCGGCATTACAGCTTCCAACGGCCAGCCGAACATGACCGGCCTGGTCTAGATCGGTCGCTCTCACCATGGCAGGTGCGGGATTTTTCCCGTACCTGCCATAAGTTCTGCTACGTGGGCTTCTCGTCAGTAAGTCCGAACCAACATCGAACCAAAGTAAAAGAATCTCTATGTTCCTCTCTTCTCCCGGCGTGACCTCCCCGCGACCCTCCCAGTCTCTCTGATCGGCGGAGGCCTCGCAGGAGGCCCCGAAGCCGCACTCCAGGCCGCCGCCCAAGGCTGCACCGTCACCCTCTACGAGATGCGCCGCGCCAACTCCGTCCTCCTCCGCGAAGCCGACGCCTCCGCCGTCCCCGCAGGCCACGCCCTCGCCGTCGACCGAGTCGAGTTCTCCAAACGCGTCGCCACCCTCCTCGAGGACAACCCCCGCATCACCATCCGGCGCGAAGAGATCACCTCCCTCGACGAAAACGAGCCCGACACCATCACCATCCTCGCCTCCGGCCCCCTCACCTCGGCCGCATAACCGCCCTGATGCGCGTTTACCCAGACTCATGTGCATAGTATTCAAGACCATAAGACCCATACGCATCTGAGAAAGGCCGCCCGCAGGCGGCCTCTCTGTTCTGGCAAATGCTATTGACAGCAACTGCCACCATCACAACAGACTGGGTCCCCGCAGCAGGCGTTAACGGTTGAGGCGAACGCTGGTAGGGATAAGACCATAACTGCGGCAAATGTTAACGATAGAAAGCTGGTCTTCATAAAATCTCCTTTAGTTTTTCTGCAAATCAAGGACACGACCCTCGATAAGAACGAGCCGTGAACTGCGAGCCAGGTTAAAAGATCTCCCTAGATTCGCAGATCGTCCTTAAGCTGAAAAACGGCCGGACGATAGCGCAGACCTGATTCAAACTCGCGCCGACCCATGTGGATGAGAAGGAGTGGTCTAGGGTGGGGAACACACTCGGAGCGTAGTGTGATTCGCACTCCCTCCGAGTTGCTCTCGTCCTTCTCCGCGACCGTTATGGGCGCATGGCACGCCGGACACGACTCAGGCGCATTATTTACGGGCAGCGGGCAACAGGGAGAGTGGTCCGGCTGACATAGCGGAAACTCTGCCGAGAGATGTTCGGCGAAGGAGGCGCTCGTAATCCACAGGCATGCCAGCAGCAGCGCAAACATTCGACGAAGGTGGCGACCCCGATTCACATTCAAAGCTTACCGCATTCTCCCGCGCTTGCATGCTCCTTGAGAGACGCTTCAAGGGGTCCCATTCAAAGCCGGGTGCCCCACTTCGCGACAGCCTCACCGTCGCGAAGGTAGGAGCCATGACCGCCCGGCATCCACGACCCACGCCTCGCCACCATCAACGCCTGGAAGTGCTCCAAAGCATTTTCATCTCCTCTCAGGTTCGAACAACTGCCGACGTTCCGGACTGGTTATAGTACGGATGAGGAACAAAGCCCTTGTACGCACTCGCCCGGCCTACCCTGAAGCATCTCTCTGCCTTGTTTCTGTCCTTCCTCTGCCTCACCTCCCTCGCGCAATCGCCCGCGCCCCTCCAGCGTGTCCAGTCATCCGACGGTATAGACCACATCACCCTGGGCCAGTCGGTCTTCTCGCTCAACGGCCCGTACAAGTTCAACATCGGCGACTCGCCGCTCGACCCCGCGACGCACCAGCCACTCTGGGCTGAGTCCGGCTTCGACGACTCCCACTGGGAGACCGTCGACCTCACCCCGCCCGAAGGCTCCTTCGATGCCTTCAGCGGCGTCACCGGCTACGTCCCGGGATGGACGGCCCAGGGCCATCCCGGGTACTCCGGTTACGCGTGGTATCGCATCCGCGTGAAAGTAGCGAATCCCTCCGGAAGTAAGCTTGCAATTGCTGGTCCCGATGGCGACGTGGACGATGGCTTTCAGGTCTTCGCCAACGGCGCCCTGCTGGGCAGCTTCGGTGATTTCTCCACCAGCCATCCCACGGTTTACGTCGCCCAGCCGACGTTCTTCCCTATTCCACACTCAGGCCTGGCTGCTACAGCCGATGGCACCGAGGTAATCGCCTTCCGCTTCTGGATGGAAGCCGCCACGCTCAAGTATGTACCGGATGCGGGAGGCTTCCATACTGCCCCTGCGCTGGGAGAGGAAGGCGGGGTCGGCACCATCTATCGGGTCCGCTGGCTGGAACAGGTTCGCTCTCAGGCGGTAGGCATCGTCGAGACTCTTTTCTTCTTCCTGCTTGTGGTGCTGGCCATCAGCCTCTCCATCTTCGACCGCTCCGACAAGATCTACTACTGGATCACGGCGGTCTACGCTATCTCAGCCTGTACCCTGGTCGTCCAAATCGTCAGTTACCTTAGCCAGTCGATCAGCGAAGTGACCTCTGACCTGTTGGTAGACGTTCTCTTCGTCCCGCTCTGCCTCGGCCTATGGATGATGGTCTGGCGTGTATGGTTTCAGTTGAAGAGGCCTGTTTGGTTGCCGAAGGTAGCCTTGCTGCTGACGCTGCTCTACATGGTCGGCCAGTTGCTGGGTGGCGAGATATTCTCCGGCCTCGTCCCGCACACTGCGGCCGTGAAGCTTCACGTGGTCTCGGTCGCGGTGCGGCTCGCCTTCCTCGCGCTTCTGGTGCTGGTCGTCGTCCTCGGTGTTCGCCAGCAGGGGCGCGAAGGGTGGGTCGCCCTGCCCGCCGTCCTTATGCTCGGCGTGTCAAATTTCCAGAATGAACTGATGGTCCTTCATATTCGGGTCATCTGGTTTCCTTTCGGGACGACGGTCACCCTTGACACGGCGGCGAGCCTTCTGCTGGTACTCGCCCTTTTCTTCCTTCTGCTGCGGCGCCTGTTCTTCTCGCTCCGTCTGCAGCGCGAGCAGGCTCTCGACATCAAGCAGGCCGCCGAGGTCCAGCAGGTCATCCTTCCCCAGTCTCGGACCGTATATCCCGGTCTTCTCATCGAGACCGAATACCGTGCAGCCCGCCAGGTCGGCGGCGACTTCTTCCAGATCATTCCCCACTCAGGCGACGGAAGCACACTCATCGTTGCCGGGGATGTGACCGGCAAGGGCCTCCAGGCCGGCATGACCGTCGCCCTGCTGGTCGGCGCAATCCGCAGCACCGCCGAACTCAACTCCGACCCGCTCGCCATGATCCAGGCCCTGAACCGCCGCCTCCTCGGCCGCGAATCCTCACAAGCGACCTGCCTTGCTCTCAGCATCGCCGCAAACGGAAGCTGCACGCTCGCCAACGCCGGCCATCTCCCGCCTTATCGCAACGGCATGCCGCTCGACATGGAAGGCGCTCTCCCGCTCGGCATGATCGACGGAGCGGAGTTCTCCGTCATGCACTTCACCCTCGCCGACGACGACAAGCTGGTGATGGTCTCCGACGGAATCCTCGAAGCGACGAACGAGAAAGGAGAGTTGTTCGGCTTCGAGCGCGTTGCTGAACTCCTGCGAAACTCCACTCCAGTCAAAGCCCTCGCCGACGCAGCCCAGCTATTCGGCCAGAACGACGACATCAGCGTGGTTGCCGTCACGCGTACCGCTTAGCTGCAGTCTCACCAAAGTAAAATAATCCCTATGCTCGTCCCCCCCAGCGCCAATCCGACTCGACCCTCCCAGTCCCTCTGAAAGCAAACGTCAAAATGAAAAACATCCGCATCATCGGCGGAGGCCTCGCAGGCCCCGAAGCCGCACTCCAGGCCGCCGCCCAAGGCTGCACCGTCACCCTCTACGAGATGCGCCCGCACCGCTCCACCGAGGCCCACCAGACCGCCGACTTCGCCGAACTCGTCTGCTCCAACTCCCTCAAGTCCGAGTCCGAAAACACCGCGCCCTGGCTCCTCAAGCAGGAGATGCGCCGCGCCCACTCCTTCCTCCTCCGCGAAGCCGACGCCTCCTCCGTCCCCGCCGGCCACGCCCTCGCCGTCGACCGCGTCGAGTTCTCCCGCCGCGTCGCCTCGCTCCTCGAAGACAATCCCCGCATCACCATCCGCCGCGAAGAGATCACCTCCCTCGACGAACACGAGCCCAACACCATCACCATCCTCGCCTCCGGCCCCCTCACCTCGGCCGCTCTGGCCGCTGAACTCCAGCGCCTCACCGGTGCCGACCACCTCGCCTTCTACGACTCCATCTCCCCCATCGTCGACGCCTCCACCATCGACATGGACAAGGTCTACTTCGCCGCCCGCTACGACAAGGGCACCGCCGACTACATCAACTGCCCTTTCACCAAAGAAGAGTACGAAGTTTTCCTCGACGCCCTCATCTCAGCAGAAAACATCGAACAGAAATCCTGGGAAAAACTTCCCGAAGATGGCAATCCCGAACACCTCGCCAACGCCGCGTCGGGAACCCCTCCCGTTTCGACTCCCGAGAAGATGCACTACTTCGAAGGCTGTCTCCCGATTGAGGAGACCGCCCGCCGTGGGCGCGACACGCTCCGTTTCGGGCCCATGAAGCCGGTCGGCCTCACCGATCCCAAAACCGGCCGCTGGCCCTACGCCGTCGTCCAACTCCGCCAGGAGAACCTCCGCGCCGACTCCTACAACCTCGTCGGCTTCCAGAACCACCTCAAGTTCGGCGAGCAGAACCGCGTCCTCCGCCTCATCCCCGGCCTCGAAAACGCCAAATTTCTCCGCTACGGCCAGATCCACCGCAACACCTACATCCACGCCCCAAGCCTCCTCACCGAGACTCTCCAGCTCAAGGCCCACCCATCGATCATGATCGCCGGCCAGCTCTCCGGCGTGGAAGGCTACACCGAATCCATCGCCTCCGGCATGCTCGCCGGACGCTACGCCGCCGCTTTAGCCCGCGACGAACAGCCCACCCCGGCCCCCCGCCAAAGCGCGAACGGAAGCCTCGCCCACTACATCACCCACGCTGAGTCCAAGCGCTTCCAACCAGCCAACATCACCTTCGATCTCCTCCCTCCGCTCGAAGAAGAGCTCCGTAAAAAGATGCGCGATAAGAAGGAACGCCACAAGCTCCAGTGCGACCGAGCCCTCGTAGCCTGGGATTCCTGGCTCACAGGCAATCGCTGAAATCTTGTCAAGAGGCAAATCGTACAACTTGAACATTTGATTGAACTTACAAATGTCCTTTTAGTTATGGTCGATGATCTACAATTAATCCAGAGTCAAAGAAGGCAGCAGCCCGCCCGCTGCGGCCTTTTCAACTTCAGCCTTAAGTCCATTTTTTGCTAATATTTAGCAGTAAGTCATTTGTTATGAATGGTTTGCGGGGCGTGATGTCTCGCATCCTGCTCAAACCAAAGGACTTCGACGCGGGCTATGGGAGGGGGAGTACCCCCTTACGAACCCTGCTTCAGAGCCTCGCGCTGCAGCACCAGAAGCTCGCGAATTCCGGCTTCCGCAAGATCGAGCATCTGGTTCAACGCAGCGCGACTGTAAGAATCCTTCTCCGCCGTAGCCTGCGTTTCCACCAACCCGCCATCCGCAAGCATCACGACATTCATATCGACAGTCGCTCGCGAATCCTCTTCATAAGCCAAATCTAATAAAACATGCCCGTCGACGATCCCAACGGATGTCGCCGCGATCATCTGTTTCAAAGGCGAACTCTTCAAAGTTCCAGCCGCAACCAGTTTCTCGAGCGCAATCGCGAGCGCAACCGAAGCACCCGTAATAGCCGCCGTTCGCGTCCCGCCATCCGCCTGAATCACATCGCAGTCAAGAATGATCGTCCTCTCGCCCAAAGCCTTCATATCGACGACAGCGCGCAGACTCCGCCCAATCAGCCTCTGGATCTCATGCGTCCGTCCGCCAACCTTCCCACGCTCCGACTCTCTCGCCGAGCGCGTCAGTGTAGCTCGCGGAAGCATCCCATATTCCGCCGTAACCCACCCTCGCCCAGAGTTCCGCATCCATCCTGGAACGCCAGCCTCGATCGTCGCATTGCACAACACACGAGTATTCCCAGCCTCAATCAACACCGATCCTTCCGCGGTCCCGACATATCCAGGCGTAAGACGAATCGTACGAAGAGCATTGGCATCGCGGCCACCAGGCCGGAACAACTGGGTAGCATCAGGCATCGGTCGATTATAGTGTGGTGCAGAGTCAAGCCGTAAGTCTTCGCCAGGCCAGACAACACTCCCCAGGCTAACTTCGCCGCGATCAAGGTTGGTTCCGGTCCAGAACTATAACGGGATTCAATCCCGATTCGGGAATTCGCATGAGATGATCCGAAACACTGCGTCTTTGCTGCGCTCTCGCCACCACAGGTATTGTGCCCATTCCAAAGTGGGAAAGAGGGAGGTGGATTCATGACCAAACCAGCTTCGCCTTCGCCCTTTGTCCTCAGTACCTTAGGGTTCGTTCCACTTTGGCACGTAACGTGATTAGAGGAGGAGTGCCGGATGTGCCAAAAAGGCCATTCCGGAGTTTTACTTGAGGTACAACATGCGGGCTACTCAGAGCAGCACATCAGCCTACGGGAAGAACAGCTTCACAGGATCATCAGGCGAAACATCAACCTCTGCACCCAAAGTGTCGCTGGAGCTAGCCGCTTCCCCTTCTGCGGATCGACCTCCAGATCGGAACACGCTAGACGCAGCCTTCGCCGGAATGAACCCGACGGAGTGTGTGATTCCCGGCCCCCACCAAGGGTGCCGAGGGACGGCTGCTGTGTGGATCCGCGTGACGCTGGTCGCCGGTTCACGGAACGCGATACGCGACGCCAGCAGCGAGGCTCTCGCGACCTGTGTCGAGCTACTCCTTCCCATTGCGGGCGTTCCTCCCGCTTCCGGCCCAATGAACCCATCCCACCTTGACTCGTTCGACCCTGGGCCTCCGGATCTACTCGCAGGCAGAGCGATTCACTATCGGCATAGCGCTCCCGCATCGGGAAACCAGAAGCGGATCACGGCGGAGTTGTGGGACGTGGCTGCAGGAATGCTGGACAACGGTCGCGGACGCGGCGGAAGGGGAGGTGCCTATGTCATTTAGAGATAGAGGTGCATTCGGCGCAGCAGTGAGGGGCATGTCCCCTGGGGCCTATCGTCCCGAGTACGGCAATGACGCCGTAGCCAGTCCGTCAGGGGTGTTGATCGGCGTCTCGAGCCTGGACCCCGGCCTGGCTCCCTCGCCACGCGCCGAGACAGCCGATCAGGTGGAACTGTTTCGTGTGCTTGTGGTCGATGACGATGAGCCAGTCCGCAGGGCATGTTGCGACATTGCGGAAAGCATGGGCTTTGCCGTCATCAGCGCGGGTACCGGGGCGGAGGCGCAGGCGATGATGAGGCGGCAGCCAATCGATCTCCTGCTTCTCGATCTCAAACTTCCCGGCGGACTGAGCGGCCTGTCTCTTCTGGGAGAGGTCAAATCGCTCTACCCCCACACCTCCGTGGTCGTCATGACTGCCTTCGCCACGGTCAGCTCTGCGGTCGAGGCGATGAGAATCGGCGCAGGCGATTACCTTACCAAGCCCTTCGCCCTGGAGGAGCTGACCTCGATTTTTTCCCGGGTTGAGCAAACCTGGCATCTCGAGCTTGAGACGCGGCGTCTGCGCGAGAGCATGCGGACGCAAAAAGGGCTCGGCAACATGATCGGGCGATCGCCCGAGATGGAAAAGCTCTACCGAATCCTCACGAAGGTCGCCCATTCGACTCACCCCGTACTGATTCTCGGCGAGAGCGGCACGGGTAAAGAACTCGTCGCTCGGTCCATTCACTTCGGTGGCCCGCTCGGACCGAAGCCCTTCGTCCCGGTCGACTGCGGCTCTCTCGTTCCAACCCTGATCGAGAGCGAGCTCTTTGGATACGTCCGTGGAGCATTCACGGGAGCCAATAAGGCGAAGACGGGCCTGCTGGCCTCTGCCGAAGGAGGCACGGTTTTCCTCGACGAGATCGGCGAGCTTCCGCTCGACCTGCAGGCCAAGCTCCTGAGGGCCCTGCAGGAGAAGGAGGTGCGGCCGGTCGGTGCGACGTTTACGGTGCCCATTTCGGCGCGCGTCCTCGCCGCTACCAACCGTGATCTTGTCAGCATGGTCGAGCAGGGAAAGTTTCGCAAGGATCTCTATTTCCGTCTAAACGTCGTCAATCTCAAAATTCCCCCGCTGCGCTCACGCAGAGAGGACATCCCGGTCCTCGCGATGCACTTTCTCGAGCGTCTGGAGAGGGAGACAGGGATAGCCTACGAGCTCTCCGACGACGCTCTCCGGACCATGACGGAATACGATTGGCCCGGCAACGTGCGCGAGCTCGAGAACGCGATCGAACGTGCCTCCGCCCTGTCCTCCGGCCCGATTCTGCACTTCAACGACCTCCCAAGCCAATTGCAGGACTCGCATCGGCAGCGCAGGATGCAGGCAACGATCACGATCGGGAGAGGCGAGCGGCCGCAGGAGGAAGAAATGGTGCGGCGAAGCCCCGGATCCGGGTCGGCTCCGGCAGCCATCCTCTCGATTGCCGAGATGGAAAAGCAGGCGATTCTGCGGACCATTCGCCAGCTAAAGGGAGACAAACTGATGGCGGCCAAACTTCTCGGCATCGGCAAGACCACCCTCTATCGAAAGCTAAAGGAATACGGGATTGCCGAAGGCGGTGAGCTCGGAGACTAGCGTCGCGCAAGCGCAAGAACGACACGAACGCCATACCAACAGAGCAAATGGAGAGTGCGTCATGAGCAGAAAAGTCTTGTTGATTTCGACGATGCGGGATGGGAAAGCGTGTTCGGCGGCCATGGCGGAGGAACTCGATGTCCCGGTCGAGTTCGCAGCCGGTCGCCGTGAGGGCCTCAGCGCCCTTCGACGTGAAGATTACAGCGTCGTGGTAATCGAAGAGAGCCTTGCCGAGGCCGATCCGGACTGGGCCGACCTCGCCTGGCAACAGGCCGGCACGGCAGTCCCCATGGAGGTCAACTTCGCCATCTCGGCCCGCACGCGTCTGATTCGAGAGGTACGTGGCGCTCTCGCCCGCCGACAGCACGAGTCGGATATGGCGCGGCGGGAGGCGGCAGCGGCGATTGGAAGTGAGTTGAAGGGCTCAGTCACCGGCCTTCTCCTCCAAACCCAGCTAACCCTCCGCGAACCCGGCGTCCCACCCATGTTGGCCCCGAAGCTCCAGCACCTCGTCGAACTCGCCACCGAGATCCGCGAGAGGCTTCGCGGCAACGCCTAAGCATCCAGCCGGGTTTGCTATCCTTGGTCTAAATCTCCAGGGAAGCTCCCGGGACACCGGGTGGTGGGCTATGCGATGTCGGACGAAGGTTTGAAGGTAGTGGTGGGCGCAGGCGAAGAGTCGGCTTCGGAAAATGTCCCAGCAGTAAAGATAACGGTTCGCCCCAACGGTCCCTTCCGCGTCGAGGGCCCCATTCAGCTCGTCGACGTCAATGGGCAGGAGTGGGACCTCACCGGAAAGCCCGCCATCTCGCTCTGCCGCTGCGGCCTTTCGTCCAAGCGGCCCTTCTGCGATGGCACCCACGGACGCGAGGGATGGAAATGCGACGCAAGCCCGATCCCCGTTGAGCCCGTCGCTCAGGGATAACTCCGCAGCCCGTACGTCTCGCAATTGTCAAACAAGGGGTGACCTTGGGAATTCGTTCTTCCTGGAAGCTTGTTCCGGTCCTCGCGCTGGCCTGCTGTTCGGCAGGCTGGTCGCAGGAATCATCGCAGACTGCACCAACCTCAATTCGCGTTCCTGCCGCAACCCTCGCCGCATATGTCGGACAATATCGGCCGACAGAGGAGCCGGACGCGATACGCTCGATCACCGTCGAAGGCGCACAGCTCTTCATCGAAGGTGCACGCCTCGCCCGGACTGAGCTCAAGGCCGAGTCGCCCGATCACTTCTTCTCTCCAGACAGCACTAAGGTCGTCTTCTCGCGCGACGCGGCCGGCAAGGTCTCCAGCCTCACCATGACTTCGACCACCGGACGATCCGCCGGGACCGAGGTGATGACGCGCTTCTCGGACGAAGGCGCTCACCTGAATCACTTCCGCGACTACGTCCGCACCGAAGCCATGGTCCCAATGCGCGACGGCGCCAAACTGCACATGGTCATCCTTCGTCCGTCCGGCTCTGAGACCAGCGGCGAGGCTCTGCCTTTCCTTATGACTCGCACTCCCTACGGGGTCGCCGGAAACTCGTCGTGGAGCGTCAATGCAACCAAGCCCGAGCTAGCCGCGAGCGGGTACATCTTCGTCTTCGGAGACATTCGCGGCCGTTATACAAGCGAAGGCCAGTTCGTCATGAACCGCCCCATCGTGGCCCATGGGACAAAGAACGACGTCGACGAGACCACCGACACCCGCGACACGATCGACTGGCTGCTCAAAAACGTCCCGCACAACAGCGGCAAGGTCGGCGTACTCGGCGTCTCCTACCCCGGATTCCTGGCGATGATGGCCGGTATCGATGCCCACCCGGCAGTCAAGGCCATCAGTCCACAGGCCCCGATGACAAACATCTGGATGGGCGACGACTTCTTCCATAACGGTGCCTTCCGCGAGACCTACGGCTTCGACTATGTGCAGCAGCTCGAAGCCCAGAAGACAGACGTCCCCGTTGTCTCCAAGGGAGACACCTACGACTTCTTTCTCCAGCACGTCAACTTCGCCGGAGCAGCCCAGTCAGCGGGCATGAGCAACCTGCCGACAGCGAAGGCCTTCCTCTCGCAGCCGAGCTACACGAAGTTCTGGCAGGATATGGCTGTCGAACGCCATCTGACGAAGGTCGAGGTCCCAACGCTCGAGGTAGGCGGCTACTGGGATCAGGAAGACATGTGGGGAACGCAGGCCGAGTACGCCGCCCTTAAGCCGCACGACACCAGGGGAGAAGTCTTCCTCGTCCTCGGCCCATGGAACCACGGTCAATGGAACCAGACGACCCGCCATCTCGGTGCCATCGACTTCGGCTCGGCAGCCGGCGATACCTACCGCGCCACGATCGAAGCGCCCTTCTTCGAGAAGTATCTAAAAGGGAAGCCCGGCTTCGACCTCAAGGACGTCGCCAGCTTCCGTTCGGGAAGCAACCAGTGGGAGCGGTACGACGCCTGGCCACCAAAGTCAGGCTTCAAGCCCGCCAAGCTTTACCTCAAGGCTGACAAGGGCCTGAGCTTCACTGCTCCGGAGGGAGCTTACGATCAGGTCGCGGCGGCTTATGTGGCCGATCCAGCCGATCCCGTACCCTACCGCGCCCGACCGATTCAGGCTACCTACGAGCCTGGGTCGAAATGGCGTCCATGGCTCGCAGAAGACCAGCGTTTTGTTACCATCCGCAAGGATCTAGCGTCCTTTTCGACTCCCGCGCTCGATGCCGACGTGACGGTCACCGGAAACGTAGTCGCCGACCTCTTCGCCGCGACGACTGGAACCGACGCCGACTGGATCGTCAAGCTTATCGACGTCTATCCCGACGACGCCCCAGGCGGCATGGCTGACTACCAGTTGATGATCGCCGAGGAGATCTTCCGCGGCCGCTACCTCAAGAGCTTCGAGCACCCCGAGCCGTTGAAACCCGGCGAGCCCACCGAGTTCAAGTACAGCCTCAACGGAGCGGACCACACGTTTCTCAAGGGCCACAAGGTCATGGTCGAGGTGCAGTCGAGCTGGTTTCCCCTCTACGACCGCAACCCGCAGACCTACGTTGAAAACATCATGACGGCCCCGCCATCCGCCTACAAAGCCGAGACGGAGACCATCTACGGGTCGCCGAAGTACCCTTCTCATCTGGAATTGAACATCCAGCAGTAAAATGCCGATAGAGTGCCCGTGGGGACGCGTCGATGATCAAAACCATCAGCAGCCGGGAAGTCTACCGAAATCCGTGGACCAGTGTGCGCGAGGACATAATCGAGCGCTCCAATGGGGAACGCGGCGTCTATGGGGTCATCGATAAAGATCCCGCTTGCATCGTCATTCCGCTTGAAGTCACGCCCGAAGGCAACTTCGTCTGGCTGATCGAGCAGTTTCGCTACACCGTCGGGCAGCGCTTCATGGAATTCCCGCAGGGCGGGTGGGAGCAGGCGGACGTCGAACCCGAAGTACTGGCACGCGGCGAGCTCAGGGAAGAGACCGGCTTCACGGCGGGGAAGATGACGCATCTTGCCACGCTCGCCATCGCGTACGGAGTCATGAACCAGAAGCATCATGTCTTCCTCGCGGAAGGTCTGTCGATGGGCGAGGCCGATCCCGATCCCGAAGAGTCCGATCTCATCCTCAAGCGGGTCTCGGTCGACGAGTTTGAAGAGATGTTCCTCGATGGAAGAATCGTGGACAACTGCACCATCGCCGCATGGGGCCTGTATCGCATTTGGCAGGCTCGCCGGAGCTAAGCTGCCGCTGTCTGTGTGAAACCATTCCGCCACAAGTTCTTCCCGGCAGGAACCTTTTCATCACACCCCACATCCAACTCTTACCGTCTCACTAACAATGGATCGGTGAGACTTCGAGGTAGCGGGAAGTGGAAGGTTCGGAAGGCGGACGTCATCGCAGCAGGGTTTGGCGCTGGATCGGAATCGTTGTGATCGTAGTTCTCGCAGTGGTGGCCGGATTGGCGACCACGGCGACGATCATGCTCAAACGGGCGCAGCCGATTCTCAAGGGAAGAGTGGTCCAGACGCTTCAGACCCACTTCAACAGCAGGATCGAACTCGATGACTTTAATGTTTCCGTCATGCGCGGGCTCGAAGTCTCGGGACGCGGTTTGCGAATCTTTGCTCCGGAAGATGTCGTCGAGGCCGGTGCGACGGCCCCCATCTTCACCGTAGGCCAATTCTCCTTCCGGGCAGATGTCCTCGGCCTCTTCAAACATCCAACGCACGTCCACACGGTTCACGTCTCGGGTCTCGAGATCCGCATTCCTCCCCGGCAAATGCGCAAGGCAGGCGTTGAGCAGAAGCCGAAGCGAAAGATCGAGATGGATGCGGACGAGATCATCTGCACCGATTCGCGCGTTCTCATCGAGAGCTCCAAACCAGGCAAGGATCCGAAAGACTTCGAACTGAAGCAAATCGTCCTGCGCAACGTGGGTCGCGGAACCCCTCTTAACTATGACGCCACACTCGTGAATGCGATCCCGAAGGGCGATATCCAGGCGAAAGGAACCTTCGGCCCCTGGAACCCGGAGAGTCCCGGTGACTCCTCGATCACCGGTACCTACCGCTTCGATCACGCAGACCTCAACACCATCAAGGGCATCGGCGGCACCCTCTCCTCCGCGGGCCAGTTCGGCGGGCAACTCAACCGCATCGAGGTCAGCGGAACCACGCAGACACCCAATTTCTCGCTCGATTCGGCAAATCATCCTATGCCTCTGAGCACGAAGTTCAAGGCGACTGTCGACGGGACGAGTGGCGACACGTACCTCCAGCCTGTCGAGGCGAAGCTCGGCCGCTCGAGCTTCACCTGTTCGGGCTCCGTGGTGAACGTACGGGGACAAGGACACATCATCGACCTCGACGTGGACGTTCCCCAGGGCCGGCTTGAAGACTTTCTCTCTCTTGCCGTGAAGACCACACCAGTCGTCATGACCGCACAGCTCGGCATGAAAACCAAGCTGCACATCCGTCCCGGAAAAGAGAGCGTCGCGCAGAAGATCTCGATGCAGGGCCACTTCACCATGGCGGCGATTCATTTCACCAATCCCGAAACCCAGGACAAGGTCGATGAGATGAGCGAACGCGCTCAAGGCCATCCCGACTTGGCAAAGGCGGGTGCTGACGATGTACGGTCCCACATGACAGGACGATTCGTGATGGACGATGGACGCCTGAGGGTAGACGATCTCAACTATCAGCTACCCGGCGCTACCGTGAACTTGGTCGGAGTGTATTCGCTCGACGGACAGCAGTTCGAGTTTGCCGGCAAAGTGACGACGCAGGCAAAGGTCTCGCAGATGGTCAAGAAGGGATGGAAGTCGGCGCTTCTGAAGCTTGCCGACCCATTCTTTACCAAGGATGGCGCCGGTGCGGTCGTACCGGTCAAAATCTCTGGAACCAAATCTGCCCCGAAGTTCGGCCTGGACTTTGGGGGAAAGACGGAGAAAAGCCTCGAGGAACGGCATCGCTAGGTCTTCCAAAAGTGCGTGTCGTGATGGGGCTATCTCTTCTGGAATGAATACTTTGAAAGAAATTCCCTTTCTTTTCAAGACTTTAGCGGGAGCCGACTCGCGAAGTCCATCCCTAAAGTCTTTCGATAGAAGACTTTAGGGGAAAGGGAGGGAGGGAGGGAGGGGAGACCTAGTGAACGGTCTTCATCCGTCGGGACATGAAGTCCATCAGCAAATAGCTCCCGAGGTTTTCTGGGGTCGTAAAGTACGCCTTCCCCCGACACATCGCACTCACCTTCTGCACGAACTGCATGAGCGCAAAGTCGCTCGCCAACATGAACGTGTTGATCATGATGTTGGAGCGTTTGCACCGCGCCACTTCTTCGAGCGTCTCGGCGATCACAAGCGGGTCCAGACCAAACGCATTCTTGTAAATTCGCCCATCCGGAAGCGTAAGCGCCGAGGGCTTGCCGTCGGTAATCATGACGATCTGCTTCATATCCTTCGTCTGCCGCGAGAGGATTCGCTGCGCCATCCGAAGCCCTTCCCGCGTATTCGTGTAGTGCGGCCCAACCTTCACCCGCGATAGCTGCGAGATCGGTATCTCCTCGGCCGAGTCATGGAAGAGCACGAGGTTGATCGTGTCGCCGGGAAACTGTGTCCGGATGAGGTGGGCCAACGCCATCGCCACGCGCTTTGCCGGGGTAAACCTGTCTTCGCCGTACAGGATCATCGAGTGCGAGCAGTCGAGCAGGACAACCGTCGCGCATGAACTCTGGTAGTCCGACTGGTGAACATGCAGATCCTGATATTCGAGGTTCAGCGTCCCGGGCGCCTCGCCAGGCTGGACATGAAACCCCTCACGCGCAAAGACGCTGCTTAGGGTCGCCGTAATGTCCAGGTTCAGGTTATCCCCAAACTCATACATCTTGGAAGACCCATTCGTCTCGACCCCCGAAGCCTCATGTCTCGTATCGTGCCGTCCCAGGTTCGACTTACCCAAAGGCCCCAGCAACTCCCTTAAGGCCTTGTAGCCCAGGAAATCCATTCCCTTATCAGTCACCTCGAACCGAGCCTGCGTCTCGGGGCCATCCCCCTGATCGCCTTGGACCTCCTCAGGCTGCTGCGCATTGATGAAGTTTTGCTCCTGCATCTTCTGAATGATCTGATCGATGAGCTCCTCGACCTGATCTTCGGAGAGCGTCTCATACTTCTCCTGCGCCTCCTCGTCGAAGAGTTCGCCCGAGTCAAGCGCCTGCCGGATGGCATCCCGCAGGTTCTCCATCGTTTGGTCACCGTCGAACTGCTGGAAACGAGACATGGGATCCTGAAAGCCCGAGTCGAGCAGGAAGTCGGACAGCGCCTGCATCAGGTCTTCGAGGCCGAAGGCATCAGAGAGATCGCCGGTGAACTTGGTATAGCGAATACGCTTCATAGGGAGCCTCGTATCAGTTTAGACGCGCATGGACAAGTGGAGGGTTCTATCTCAGAGGCTGCTTGCGTGGCACAAAGGTTCTTTATGGATCTGCGCCAGCAGAGGCGCCGTCTCGAAGGTAACGGTGTGCCCCGGATAGCTCAGGCGAAACGTAGGGAGCGCGCGAAGATATTGAAAGTAGAACGCAATCTCCTCGAGATTTGGAGAACCTCCTGAAGGCGCGTTGTAACGAAGCTGGCCAAACGGAGCGACCACATACTCGAACTGCCTCCGGACCGGCTTGACATGCGTATAGCCCAGGAACTCCATCATGAGCGGCTGCTTCTGAGTCACTGGCGGAAAGAGCTCATCGTCCGCCCGGCGCCATGGCGGGTAGAAGGCAGTATCCGTCACATTCCCGAAGTTCACGAATAGTTCGAAAACAAACTTGTCATTCGGACGTCGAGTGCACTGGACCGTGAGAGTAGGTAGCGAAATATCGAATTCTGTGGGCGCAGGGGAGCCCGTCGCGGTGAGGTAGATGCGCGCAAAAACGATGTGGCTTGTCGGCTCAATGCCCTCGCTGCGGGCCAGAGTGGGGGTGAGCGCAATAGGCTGTTGCGCCTTAGTCGAATGAAAAGCCGCGCTCACGAGAACGATGCTGAAGCATCGAACGCAGAAAGCGCGGCAGGAGTCGATCATGCAAATGAGTTTAGTTGAAGCCTCTGCGCGTGCGGTTTCTGGCGGCTTCGTCGCGCTCGACCTCTTTGTCGCGCATACGCTCCGCATATTGAGCCGCCTGATCGTTACGTGACTTTTTCTCTGCCGCCGAGAAGGCGCGCTCCTCGGTACGGGAAAGACGTTTATGGGATGTCATGCCCTCCAGCAGGAACTCGGCGGCGGATACCGCGATCTCCGCCGGAGCATTCTTCTCGAGCTTCAAGGGAGTCAGTTTTTCGAAGAGACCCTGAATCTGCTTTAGCTCCTTGAGCGAATCCGCTGCCGAGTGATCGTCGGTGAGGGCGACCGTTCCGCCGAGGTTGAACCACTGCTCGATCTGCTGAGTATTCGTATCGGCGAAGTATTGATCGAAAACGCTGGCAACTGATTGCCGGATGATCTCGCGGATGACTGTATCCGCCCCGCGCATCTCGCCTTCATATTCAAGTTCGATTTTGCCGGTGATGCCCGGCAGCGCGGCGATGATGTCAGCCACACGAGGCACGGCAAGCGTCTCGTTATGAAGAAACGCACGGCGTTCGGCATTCGAGATCACCAGCTCCATCGTCGAGATAGGAAGTCGCTGGGAGACACCGGACCGCTTATCGACTTTTTTGTCTTCGCGGGCGGCGAATGCGATCGTCTCAACGATCTGCGAGATGTAATGAGGAACGTGGATCTCACTCGCGGCACCACGGTTGGACCACGCTTCCTGCTGCGTGATCGCAATGGCCTCGTCGATTGACTCGGGGTAGTGGGTACGAATCTCCGATCCGATGCGATCCTTCAACGGCGTCACGATCTTGCCGCGAGCCGTGTAGTCCTCAGGATTGGCGGAGAAGACGATCGCCACATCGAGCGGCAGGCGCACAGGAAAGCCCTTAATCTGAATATCACCTTCCTGCATGATGTTGAAGAGCGCCACCTGGATCTTGCCCGCGAGGTCAGGAACTTCGTTGATCGCGAAAATACCGCGGTTGGCGCGGGGCAGAAGCCCATAGTGCATCGTCAGCTCAGACCCAAGATCCTGGCCGGAACGGGCGGCCTTGATGGGGTCGATATCGCCCACCAGATCAGCGACTGTGACGTCCGGAGTCGCCAGCTTTTCAACATAGCGTTCATCCGGAGTCAGCCAGGAGATCGGCGTGTCGTCACCTTTGGCCGCGATGAGGTCGCGAGAGAATTTCGAGAGGGGAGCGTATGGGTTGTCGCGGAGTTCGGAGCCGGCAACATACGGGGTCGCAGCATCGAGAAGCGTCGTGAGCGCCCGGAGAATGCGCGACTTCGCCTGTCCACGTAGACCCAGAAGAATGAAGTTGTGTTTCGAGAGCACGGCGTTCACGATTTGGGGAACGACTGTGTCTTCATACCCGATCACACCGGGGAAGAGAGGCGTCTTAACATCGGAAGCGGCGTTCGCCCGCAGGCGTGCAATGAGATTCTCGCGAAGCTCCTCCTTGACGCTGCGGCCAAGGAGGGCCGGGGTGTACTCGCTTGCGCGAAGCTGACCGAGAGTCGTGGGGAGGTTTGCTGGGAGCTTATTCGCCATGGTCTAACTATAGACGCCCGGCGGGGATCAACGATTCGCCGCACCACGACAGCGTTTGATCCGGTGGAGGATTGTCATTCCCCGATGTCATCGAGAAGCGCCTGCATCTCCGAGAAGGCGTGCGTGTTGCCGGTACGGTTCGCGGCCTCTATTCCTGTAGCCAGAACCGTCTGCGCTTCGCCTGTGCGTCCGAGTTTAACCAGAAGTTGGCCGGCCATCTGGTAGCCGGGGACGTAGTCCGGGTTGTTCTCGTGGAGATGCGCGAATTCCACCAGAGCCTCTTCGGACTGGCCAGCTTCGGAGTAGGCCATGGCCAGACCATAGCGGGCAAAGGCGTCATTCGGCTGCTGTTTCAGGATCTCGGTGAGCATGGCGATTCTGTCCATGGCCCTAGTTTAGCGAACGACGACTGTGGTTGCGTTCCGGCCGTGGATTGCTGACACTTAGGGGATGGGCGACGAAACGATATACCGAACTGTTCAGGAGTCGCAATCGGAGCGAAGTGAGATCGTTTTCCCCGCGGACTCGAATGCGCTTGGCAATCTATTTGGCGGACGGCTGATGCAGTACATCGATCTCACTGGGGCCATGGCCGCCAGCCGGCACGCCCGCGCTATCGTCGTGACGGCATCGATGGATCATCTGGACTTTGTGTCGCCCGTCCGGGTGGGGGAGTTACTGATCCTGAAGGCCAGCGTGAATCGAGCGTTTCGTAGCTCCATGGAGGTGGGAGTGCGGGTCATGGTGGAAGATGTGCGGGAGCAGAGGCTCCGGCATGTCTCTTCGGCATACCTCACCTTCGTGGCGGTGGACCGGGATGGAAGCAAGCTGGTGGTCCCGCAGATCACGCCGGAGACTGAGCACCAGAAGCGACGGTATGAGGATGCGGGGCGGCGGCGGGAGATGCGAGCCGGGGAGACGTTGCGGAAACGGGAGATGCGGGCGGCATTGGGTGGGGAATGGCATCTGTAGACGCGGCATAGAATGGGGTTCAGGAGCGTGTAATGGGAAATATGGGAGCGCAGATGCAGCAGGGACCACAGCCATTGCCGGGTGTGAGCCATGTGATCGCGGTGGGAAGCGGCAAGGGCGGAGTCGGCAAGACGACGGTGGCGGTGAACCTGGCGGTTGCGCTTGGCAAGCTTGGGTATCGGGTCGGGCTGATCGACGCTGACATCTACGGGCCGAATGTGCCGACGATGCTTGGGGTGACGCGCCAGCCGAACGTAACGGGGAACTCGATGATGGAGCCGATCCTGTCGCATGGGGTGAAGTTCATCTCGGTAGGGCTGATCTCGCCCGGCGACAAGCCGATGGTGATGCGCGGACCGATGCTCCACCAGATCATCCGGCAGTTCCTGACCCAGGTGCTGTGGGAGGAACTGGACTTCCTGATCGTGGATCTGCCTCCAGGAACCGGCGATGTGGTGATCTCGCTGGTGCAGACGGTTCCGCTGACGGGCGCTGTCGTGGTCTCGACGGGATCGAGCGTCGCGCTGCAGGATGCGCGAAAGGCCCTCGAGATGTTCCACCAGGTCAAGGTCGAGGTGATCGGCATGGTAGAGAACATGTCGCAGATGACTCTCCCGGATGGAACCGTTCTCGATGTTTTTGGTGCGGGAGGCACGGAGCGGACCGCGGCCCAGTTTGGGTTGGAGTACCTGGGCGGGGTGGATCTGGATCCGAAGGTGCGGGAGGGTGGAGATCGCGGGATGCCGGCGGCGCTGGCCGGGCCAGAGTCTCCGCTGGGGAAGCCGTTCTTCGAGATCGCGCATCGGGTTATAAGCCGGGCGATGGAGATTGCGCGCCAGGATTCCGACGTCCTGGAGATCACCTAGAAGTACCCCACCCTGGGTGAAAGTCCTAAAGTCTTCGAATCATTGGACTTAGGTGTGGACTTCGGCTTAGGTCCACGCCTAAAGTCTTTAGAATGTGCGGCATGTTTGGAAAGTCTCTCGTAAAGTATTCAAAAAAAAAGAGATAGTCAGAGCGTTGCATGCACTCTTGGACGGTTATTGAGCGAGTTGCTTCGAGGCCGGGGTTGACGTCTAGCGTAGAGTTAAGGTTGATCGTTGGGTGAGGAGGTGGGGCCATGACGAGCGCGGAACGATGCACGGTGCGGCAGCGCCTGATTCTTACGGCCATCGTCGAGAACTATATCGAGACGGGGGAGCCGGTGGGGTCGGGAACCATCGCGGCGATGATGTATGCGGGTTCAGGGGCTGCTGTTGGCCAGGGTGTCAGCGCGGCCACGATACGGAACGAAATGGCGGAACTGGCCGATCTCGGATTGCTGGAGCAACCGCACACGTCAGCCGGCCGGATTCCAACGGCTAGGGCGTTCCGCATGTACGTGGAGCAGTTGCGTGGTGGCGGCCGGGGACTGACGGGGCTTTCGAAGAGCTCGCGGACACAGATTGACCGGAAGTTTGCCGGGGTGGCTGGAACGCAGGAGGTTCTGGAGCGGACGTCGCATGTGCTGGCGACGCTTTCAAGCGGAGTCGGGCTCGCGGTGACGGCTGCAGCCGAACGTGTCGATACCCTGGAACACATCCATTTTTCTCGGCTTGCCGCAGCTCGCGTTCTGGCTGTGGTGGTCACGCAGAGCGGGCAGGTGCGGGACCGGGTACTTGGGCTGGAGAAGGATTTGACGCCGGTGACACTCGAGACAGCGGCGCGGTTTCTGAATGATCAATTTCGCGGCTGGAGTCTCGAGGCCGTGCGGACCGAGCTAACCCGGATGGTCGATGATTCGCGCAGCGAGTACATGCGCGAGGCTAGGCAACTTTGGGCGAAGGCTGTGCCGGAGGGTATGGGGCAGCCGCAGACCGTGTACGTGGAAGGCGTAGCGAACCTGATTGGCGTTCAGATGGCTGGCGAGGACGCGGTCCGGCTTCGGGAATTGCTTGCAGCGCTGGAGGCAAAACAGCGTCTTGTGGAATTGTTGAACGCGTATATTGATGCTCGGCAGGAGAGCGTGCGCGTCGTGTTCGACCTCGAAGAACAGGCGCCGGAGATGGCGGGGCTTGTGCTGATCGCGGCGCCTGCGCGGATGCAGGGCGAGAACCGTGGGACCGTGGGTGTGATTGGTCCGAAGCGGATGCGGTACGAGGATACGATGAACGCAGTGTTGTACATGGCAAAGGTGTTCGACCGGGTGCTTCAGGCTCCGGGCGGAACGCCGTAGAGTCAGGAGTTGTGGCGGATGGCGGAAAAGAGCGGTTGGGACAAGGTCGCGCGTTGGGCCGGAATCGGCAACAATAGAGAGATGGAGCAAGAGATGGAGAGCAACGATCAGATGGTGGAAGAGTTGAATGGGGAAGTGCTGGATCCGGAGTCCAACGCTGGTACGCGAGGCGTGACAGAGGCCGGGCAGGAAGGTTCGGATGTTCAGCCGGACGGCGGATCCTACGCAGAAGTGGCGCAGTTGAAGGGCGAGCGGGACATGCTGATGGATCGCCTGGCCCGGCTGCAGGCGGAGTTCGATAACTTCCGCAAGCGTGAGGCGAAGGAGCGGCAGGATACGCGGGACTATACCGTCGTCTCGACGGTGGAGCCGTTTCTGGGTGTCATGGATAACTTTCAGCTGGCTCTGAAGGCGAATGGCACTGCGGAGCAACTTCGTGGCGGCGTCGAGTTGATTTTGAAGCAGATGGAAGACGCGCTGAAGGGTTTGAACGTTCAACCAGTAGAGTCTGTCGGAGCGATGTTCGATCCGCGAGTCCACGAGGCTCTGGGAAGCATCGAAACTGCCGAGTTTCCGGACCACCAGGTCATGGAAGAGATTCGGCGCGGGTACAAGATTCGGGAGAAGCTGCTCCGACCGGCACTCGTCCGGATTGCTTCGAATCCGGCTCAGGTTTCGGAGTAAGAGTTCTTCGACGAGTACAAACGCAGATCTCTGCGGGAACGACAACCAGATAAGCAACGGCTACAGATAAGCAACGGCAGCAAGGCTAGGCAGCAACAGGCGTGGGGCGGTTGAGTCGGATAGGAAGAGTTGGGAGATGGCTACGGCAAACGTGACAAAGATAGACTTCTACGAGGTATTGAGCGTATCCCGGACGGCGAGTGATCAGGAGCTCAAGGCGAGCTACCGCAAGCTTGCCATGCAATATCACCCGGATCGGAATCCGAATAATCCGGAGGCCGAGGACAAGTTCAAGGAGTGTAGCGAGGCCTACGGGGTACTGAGCGATCCCGAGAAGCGCGCGGCGTATGACCGTTACGGGCATGCTGCGTTCCAGGCGGGTGGCCCCGGTGGCGGCAATCCGTTCGCGGGCGGTGGGAATGCGCAGGATCTTGGGGATATCTTCGGCGACCTCTTCGGCGAGATGTTCAACATGGGCGGGCAACGGAAGGCGTCTCGCGTCCAGCGTGGACGCGATCTGCGCTACGACATGACGCTCGAGTTCGAAGACGCGGTGTTCGGTAAGGAAAAGGACATCACGATTCGCCGATCCGAGATGTGCGTGGAGTGCAAGGGAAGCGGCGCTACGAAGGAGAAGGCCCCGGTGACGTGTCCGCAGTGCGGTGGGCGCGGGCAGCTCAGGACGCAACAGGGATTCTTCTCGGTGGCGCGGACGTGTGCGCAGTGCCAGGGAACGGGAACCATCGTCAAGGATCCGTGCAAGGTGTGCGCGGGACAGACTGTCGTGCAGCGCGAACATACGATCTCGGTGAAGGTTCCGGCGGGCGTGGAGCAGGATACGCGCATCCGGTATCAGGGCGAGGGAGAAGCAGGCAAATTCGGCGGACCTCCTGGCGATCTGTATGTGGTGCTTAATGTAAAGCAGCACAAGTTCTTCGAGCGCGATGGCGATGACCTTCATTGCGTGATGCCGATCTCATTCCCGCAGGCAGCGCTTGGAACGGAGCTCGCGATCGAGACGCTGTATGGGCGCGAGTCGATCAAGATTCCCGAGGGTACGCAGAGCGGGAAGGCTTTCAAGCTTCGCGACAAGGGCGTTCCGCACCTGAACGAACGCGGACGTGGAGACTTGGTCGTCGAGGTGCGGGTGCAGACTCCTGCCAAGCTCTCGAAACAGCAGAAGGACTTGCTGAAACAGCTTGAGGAGACGATGGGCGTAGAAAATACGCCGCATTCACGCGGGCTCTTCAACAAGATGAAGGATATTTTCAGCTAGGAGCAGCTTGGGCGGAGATGCTTTGCGAGTGATGGGTATGCGCTTCGTCTTTGCTCTAGTCGGTCTTGTTCTTTTGGAGGCGCCTGGGCTTATGGCTCAGGCGCCTGCTCCGTCTGGGGCCGCGATTACTGCGGATACGTCAGGGCAGGCGGGGTATACGCTGCGGACCGAATCGAACGTCGTATTGCTGCCGACGCAGGTGCAAACGAAGCACGGCGATATGCTGTACGAGTTGAAGCCGGAGCAGTTCGTTGTCGAAGACAGCGGGGTGAAGCAGGCGATTCACCTGGACGAAGATACAGATGCACTCGGGCTATCGCTCGTGGTGGTGGTGCAATGCAGCCGTTCGGCGGTGATGGAGTTTGCCAAGCTGCAGGGCCTGGGAACGATGATCGACGAGATTACGGGCGAGGCTCCGCGGGAGGTCGCGCTGATCTCGTATGGGTCTGAGCCGGAACTGCTGGGCAAGTTTTCGCGGAATCCGGATTCGCTGCAACGGGCACTGAACGATCTCGAACCGTGCGATGACGATTCCGGTGCGGCGACAATGGATGCAGTCTCGTACGCCACGAAGCTTCTGGAGAAGAGGAATAACCACTATCGGCACGCGATCCTGTTGATCTCGGAGACGCGGGACCATGGAAGCAAGGAGCGGCCGGAGAAGGTGATCGCCTCGCTTGGGCGGACGAATACGGTGGTGGATTCGGTGGCGTTCAGTCCGGCCCGGAACGAGATGGCGGGAAGCCTATTTCATGGGCAGATGGGGCCTGGTCCTATCGGCTTGCTCGTGGCTGCGGTGCAGGCAATACGGAAGAACGTCTCGAAAGAGCTGGCAGGACTTTCGGGCGGTGAGTACGTGAACTTCACGTCGCAGAAGGAGTTCGACGCGGGGCTGCACCAGCTTTCGAATCACATTCACAACTACTACCTGCTGAGTTTTCAGTCGGCCAGCGACGCTGCCACGGGGCTGCACCGGCTGTCGGTGAAGATCCCGGATTATCCGGATGCGAAGATTCGGACACGGGAGAGCTATTGGGCGGGACCGTTGGATGTCCCGGTGGTGCCGGAGACGAAGGAAGAAGTGAAGGAAGAGAAGAAAGACGAGAAGAAGTAGACGCTAGCCGAGGTGGGTACTGGCGATGGCGATTGCCGCGATGGCAGCCGTTTCGGCGCGGAGGATGCGGGGGCCGAGGGTGACCGGTTGCCAGGTGTGCTGGGCGAAGAGGGTCATCTCTTCAGGGGTCCAGCCGCCTTCGGGGCCGATGGCGATGGCAGTTTGCACACGCGGGTGGGCTTCCAGAGCGCTCGATAGGGTCGTGGCCTGTTCGGTTTCGGAGAGAAGGATGCGGGTGGGGCTTTGCTCTTGCTCCAATGCCAGTTTCAACGCGATTGGGTCAGTGACCTCGGGGATGTCGGTGCGGCGGGACTGCTGCGAGGCCTCGTGGGCGATGCGGCGCCAGCGTTCGACGCGCTTCATCGCGGCCTGAGCCAAGTGTTTTTCGGTGCGGCGAGCCAGGACGGGCGTGATGCTCGCTATGCCGAGCTCGGTGGCTTTTTCGACGGCCCACTCGAAGTGGTCGAACTTGAAGATGGCGAGGTAGAGGCGGAGGGGGAGAGCAGCGTCGGCTTCGAGTTCCTCATGCATGAGGAACTCGACGGACTCGGGAGAGACGGTGGTGACTTCGGCCCGGTGGAGGAAACCTCCGGCGACGACGTCGAAGATCTGGCCAGGCTGGGCGCGGAGGACGCGGGCGAGGTGGTTTGCCTGCTCGCCGGTAAGGGCAGCGGTGGCAGGACGATCTTCACGAAGCGTCCAGGTGTCGGCGATCCAGCGGCGGCGGGTCATTTGGGGCAGGGAGTAGGGAAGAGGGAGTAGGGAGTAGAGGGCATGTCAGGGGATCACGATTGTCTGTGGGGTTTGGTGGTAGAGGTCCAGGGTGATCGTCGCGGATTTGCGGGTGTCCCAGGTGGACTTGGGGACGGGGAAGTGGAAGACGAGCTGGCCTTCGGCGCTCTGGCCCGGGGCTATGGTGGTCTCACGTAGAAGCGGCGGTGCGGCGAGGGGCTTCAGCTTGGGGAAGGCTATGAAGATCGCGGGCAGGTCGGATTTCGAGATGGCGCTGGTGGCGGATTCCTGGTTGTCGCCGGTGATGAGGGAGGCGGTGATGGTGTTGATGGTGATGGGGAGGCGGAGGTGGTCGTCGACCTTGAGGGTGGTGAAGACGTAGAGGTCGTCCTGGGTGCTGGCGCCTTCGCCGACGACGATGGACTGGCTCTTGAAGGTGGTTTGGGTGGGGACGACCGAGGTGTTCGAGAGGGACAGGGAGGCGGTGTCGTGGGGATTGAAGTAGAAGACACCGGCGGCAATGAGGGCGAGGACGCCTGCGGCGATCAGGAGGGGGAGGATGGGGCTGCGTGCGGGCTGAGCGAAGGTCGGGTCGGGCATGCTGGTTAGACGGCCGGGCAGCGCTTGCTCACTCGACGTTATCCGAGGATAACAAAGGCTCGTCGGGCACGGTGGAATCAGAGTCGCGATTGACGGCGTACTCGTCGAGCAAAACGGTGATGAGGGCGGCGGTAGGGACGGCGACGAGTGCTCCCACGATTCCGGCGAGAGCCGTGCCGATGAGAAGGGCGACAAGGACGGTGAGGCCCATGAGGTCGACGCTGGACTTCATGATGCGCGGAGTGAGGAAGGCATTCTCGAAGTTGACGTAGATGAGGTAGAAGATCAGGACACCGAACATCTTGGGCCAGGAGTCGAGCGCGGCGACACCAGCGACCAGGGTGATCGTCACGACGCCTCCGGCGATCGGAATGATGTTAAGCAGGCCCATGAGGACGCCAAGCAGGAAGAAGTAGCGGACGCCGAGGAAGCCAAAGGTGACGGTACTCGCGACTCCGAGCGTGAGCATCAGGAGCCCCTGGCCGAGAAGCCACTTGCTCATCTTGAGTTCGGCCTTCTTCAGAGTGATGTCGAGGCGCTTGCGGGATTTCGGTCTGAAGAGCGAGAGGAAGAAGTTGTAGGCGGTCTCACCTTCAAGCATGAAGTAGATGCAGAGGAAGGCGCAGGTGAGGATGTCGAAGAGGTGCGAAAGCCAGTGAGGGAGCGACGAGAAGATGTAGCCGCCGACAGCAGTTGCGGCGGATTCAGCGCGCGCGGCAATGCCGTCAACGCCGAGTTTGTCAGCCATCGGGAGGTGCTTGACCTTGGCGACGACCTCAGGGATGCGGGCGGGGAGGTCGGTGAGGAACTCTCGGAGGTCGCGGAGGACGGGCGGGAGGCCGATGATGAAGAAAACGGTCAGCGCGACGATGATACCGACGATGAGCAGGACGATCGAGATGGCTCGGGACGGCTGCCAGCCGCGGATGCGGAGCTTCGAGATGCTCTCGATGACGGGCATGAGTACGACGGCGAAGAGAGCAGCGACGTAGATGATGCGGAGTTCTTTGACCAGCATCCACGCGAGGCCCATGAGAATGATGGCGCCGAGGAAGAAGAGGATGTTGGCACGGACGGCTGCGCGTCGTTGCGCGGGCGTCTCGACTTCGGTCTCGGCTAGCGTCGTGGTTGACGGCTTGGACCGGGATGGATCAATCGTGTTGGCGGCCTGAGGGGACAGAGGGTGCTCCTGTCGTGCATCTCTTTGAGAAGTAAGAGCAGTTTTGAAGTGAGATGCAGCTGGAGTGGATTTTGCAGTTCCTGTAGGTGGTTTTGTTTTCCTTTTCGACTATCTTCTCGGCGACCGTTATGGGCAGGTGGCGAGGGTGCGCAGTACGGCATCCACTGTCTCGGGCGGAGTCAGGTCTTCAGTCTGCTGGATAACGCGAGCGAGGCGTCTGTAGTGGGGAAGTCGCGATTGAAAGCGGGCCTGCGCGGCAGATGGGTCCTGGAGGACTGGACGGTCAAGAGCCTGGAGGACGCAGCGATCGAAGAGGACGGGGAACGGTGCGTCGAGGAAGACGGTGAGGGTTCCCGGAGCCTGTTCAATGAGAAGGCGGTTCGTGTGAATTTCAGGCACACCGCCACCGAGAGCGATGACGATGTTCGACATGCAGAGCGCCGAGGCGAGCGCCGTCGATTCGATGCGGCGAAACTTCGGTTCGCCGAGATCGGCGAAGAGGCTTGGAATCGTCGCCTGGGTGCGCTGTTCGATGTGGTGGTCGAGATCGAGGAATGCCCATCCCAGACGAGTTGCAAGGGCGCGGCCGACGGTGGATTTGCCGGCTCCCATGAAGCCGGTGAGCAGGATGCGGCGAGTATTTGCAGGAAGGGCAACGGGGGGCACGGTCACCTCCGCGGCTGCAATCTGCGGAACGGTCTGAGCGGCGGTCTGGGTGGCGGTCTGGGCGGTCATGGGGCTTCCTTGAGTTGAGTGTCCGGTGCAAAACAAAACCGCGACCCTTGAGGGTCGCGGCTTGAGGAGGTTCGAAGTCTCTGTTTATCAGGAAACCCAGAGATGCAAGCCCGCCCCAGCCGCAGGATGCCACCGATAGTAGCTAAACGACTCGATCTGGGAGTGCTTACTCATCTGAAGGTCAGAGTACACGTGGTGCCGAAGCGGTGCAAGTTATTTGTCTCAGCCGGCTCGTTACTCCAGGTTTACTCAAGGTCGTGGAGAGAACCGCCGGTGACGAGTTGATCCGGCTCACCCTTCAAAGAGAGAGGACCGGACTCCGTCTGGGTTCCTGCGATCACGCCCGGAGGAACACCTGTTTCAGGATCCGAAGGATCTTCCGCCATGCGACTCTTGATCTTGATCCAAAGATCATCGTCCGGGTCGATCTCTTCCGCTTCCACATCGATCAACGCTTTCGCAGCGTCAGCGATGCTCTCCAGATCGCGGACTAGAGCCGCACAGTCCGGATGGGCCGCGAGGAACGTCTTGAGCCTTGGATCCTCGAACAAACTTCCTGTCTGGTTGGCGAAGAATTCCGGGAGATGCTCCTCGAAGTCCGCCTGGCTCATGTTATCGAAATCGAAGTTCGGGTCCGTCATAGAGCAATCTCCTTGGTTCCCTGCGTCGGGCTGGGGAGCTGGGTGGACTGTCCGTTCTGACGGAGAAGTTCTCGCAGCTTCAGGCGTGCTTTGTGGAGCTGAGACTTGCTGTTTCCAGTGGAGCAGGCAAGCATGGTGGCGATTTCATTGTGCTCGAAGCCTTCGACATCATGGAGAACGAAGACCATGCGGTAGCCGGGAGGAAGCGAAGCGACCGCGCGCTCCAAAGCCACGCGGTCGACGGAGCCTGAAAGCATCGGATCGCGGCTGCCAAAATCGCGCTTCGGTGCGTCATCTTCCGACGGGTTGATGGTCTCCTCGAGCGAAACGAGGTTCAAGCCCTTCTTGCGAAGATGCATGAGCACGAGGTTCACGGTGAGGCGATGGAGCCAGGTCGAGAATGCGGACTCGCCGCGGAAGCTGCCGAGCTTGCGAAAGAGATGAAGGAACGCTTCTTGCGTCATGTCCTCGGCTTCGGAGACGTTGCCGAGCATGCGAAGGCAGAGAGTGTAGACGCGGCGCTTATGGAGTGCGTAGAGTTTTGAAAAGGCTTCGGCGTCGCCATTCTTGGCGGCCTCGATGGCCTCCGCTTCGCCTGCAATGGGGGGATTGCGTTTGAACAAACCAGAGTTCGGTTTCGCCGGCTCGGGAGTCGCCGGCGGCGCATCGACGGGTGGAACAAGTGTCATGGGTAAACCTTCGACCTGCGTGAGTTGATGATCCGGTCTCGTGCTGAAGTTCGTGCCGGTACTCGCCAACTCCAAGCCTATCGCAACTGTGGACATTCCGCCTCCATAGGACGATAGGAGGCGACAGCGGGAAGAAAGGTTGTTTTCCCGTAGCGGGCCGGGAACGAACTTCTTTTGGTCTTTTCTTCTTTCCTGTGGGAAAAGCGTAAGTCCTCAGGATCCGATAAAGCGCGCGTAAAGCGTGCGGGCCTGGATGATATCCGTGGTGCCCTGGATGACGGCCCGGCCGTCGGGAAAAAGGGTGAGGGTGTGTGGACCCCGGCGGAAACGGAGGAGGAGGTCGTTCGAGCGGAGATCCTCGATGTCGGGATGGCGCGCGAGGCGCGCCCGCATGGCTATGAAGTCGACAGGTCTTTGGTGCTCGTGGATCTGCACCGAGTTGCGGCCGCAGAGCGTAATGTGGGGTCGCCCCGTACCGGCAAGATGAGTAAATTCACGTCGGCCGCAGACCGGGCAGTCTGGGTCGGGACGTGACGTGTTGATCTCGGACCGGTCGCCGGTCCAAAGGTCGAAGGAGATCAGCGAACGGCGAAGCAGATTGGGCTGGCGCGTGAGAAGCTTGAGGGCTTCGGTAACCTGGAGCGACGCTGCGAGATTGACGGCGGTCGAAAGGATGCCGGAGGTATCGCAGGTTTCGACGGGGCCGGTAGGAGGCTTTGGGAAGAGGCAGGCCAGGCAAGCGGTGGGCTCGTAGGCCGGAGTGGAAGGCAACTTAGTTTCGATGCCTTCAACGGTTCTCGGCAGGATGTTCATCGTCGCGGCATAGGCACCAACGGCGGCGGCATAGATCCAGGGCTTTCCCTGTTGAACCGCGTAATCGTTAAGGAGGTAGCGGGTTTCAAAGTTGTCGGTGCAGTCGAGGTAAACGTCGATACCGTTGGCCGGGCTTAGAACGTCTTCAATGTTGGCGGGGACGAGGTCAGCGATGTGAGCGCGGACGGTGACGCCGGCGTTGAAGAGAGCGATGTGACGCCGGGCGGCTTCGGCTTTTGGCAGGCCTTCGAGGGCGTCCGCCTCGTCGAAAAGGATCTGGCGCTGCAGGTTGGAGGGTTCGACGAAGTCGCGATCGATGAGGGTCAGGGTTCCAACACCGGCGCGCGCGAGGAGCGCGGCGGCCGCTGCCCCGGTCGCTCCGCAACCGATGATGGCCGCATGAGCGGTGGCGAGATGGGCCTGACCATCTGCCCCGATCCCTGGGAAGAGGATCTGGCGAGAGTAACGGTCGGCGAGCGGAGATAGGAGGGCGCTGATGGCGGTTTCGGGCATTTTAGGCTGGGCGGACTTGGCGGCGACTCTGCTGGAATTTCACTCGCGGCGTGGTTCTCCCTTCGTAGTATAGAGAGGATGATCGTGTTTCGTGACGGCAGTTGACTTGTGCTCGCCGTTCCGCATCTCACCGATATTGATCGTGTTATGAAGTCGAGTGTACGCACCGGATCCGTGCGCGGTAGACGTCCGGAGGCAGCCAGAGGATCGTTCGCCGATTCTTCCGGGTTTGGCCGGAAGCGCGCCCCCAAGGGCTCGTTGTGATCCCCGGGAGATGGAAAAGGCTGGGTCGTTGTGCGAGGGCAGAGTCTAGTGCTTTTTGGGAAGAAGACGCCGCTGCGGCGGTGGATGAAAGAAGTTCGTGGTGCGGGCCTGCTGCTGAGTATGGGGTTGCTGCCTTGCGTTCCTGGGCTTGGTCAGGCCACTGGGACGTCTCCGGCAGGATCGCCGGCATCAGGGGCAGTGCAGCAGGCGCCGGCTACCGCCCCGGGGGCAGTCCCGCAGGCGTCTCAGACCGTAGTTCCGAATCAACCGGCAACTCCAAACGATGAGGGCCTTGGCCCGGTGAAGCCAGCGCTCGCGGAGACGGTCTGGCAGCTAAAAGGGGTTCGAGTCGACAAGATTCAGTTTGAAGGCGTGACGTTCGACGCGACAGATACCCTGCCGTCCGAGCTGGAGCAGCATGCTGGCGAGCCACTCGATCCGCAGAAGGTGAGGTCAAGTCTGCGCAGGCTATACGCGAGCGGACGATACCGGGATATCTCTGTCCGGGGGGTAAGAAGTGGAGACTCGGTGACGCTCATCTTCGCGGGTCCGGCTCGCTTCTATGTTGGACGAGTGCAGATTCTTGGCATCAAGGAAGAACGACTGGCGTCGCTCGCCGAGTATGGCACGAAGCTGGACCCGGGAACGGCGTTTACGGCGGCCTCGGTTCCCGCAGGGGCGGAGGGTATCAAACAGTCCCTGGCCTCGAACGGATATTACCAGGCACAGGTCTCTGTCAACACGACCACGGACCCTGCGGGGCAGCAGGTCAATGTCACCTATCTGGTCAACTTGGGGCCGCAGGCGAGGGTTGGAAACGTGTCGGTGGAAGGCGATGATATCGGGCTGTCGCTGAAGGAGTTTCAGAAAAAGGCGAAGCTGAAACACCGCTCCAAGGTGTCGCGCGACACGACAAGCAATGCCCTCGATCGGCTGAGGAAGCAGTACCAGAAGAAGGACAGGCTAGAGGCGGCGGTTTCGCTGCAGAAGTCGACCTACGATACGGGACGAAAGGAACTGGACTATGACTTTCGTGCGAGCCAGGGCCCGGTTGTGAAGGTGACGATTGAGGGAGCGAAGGTCTCGAAGAGCAGGCTCCATCTGCTGGTTCCGGTGTTCGAGGAGAGCACGGTCGACAACGACCTGTTGAACGAGGGTACGCACAACATCAAGGAGTTCATGCAGCAACAGGGGTACTTTGACGCCACCGTCGAGGTAAAGGTCATCGGGGCGGGCACGGCGAATGAATCCATCGTCTACAGCGTGGACAAGGGACGATCTCATAAGGTGCTCGACGTTACGATCACAGGGAATAAATATTTCAGCACGGAGCTTCTGAAGGAGTCGCTTCGGGTGCAGAAGGCGGACGCTTACCTGCGCAGCGGCCGGTATAGCAGCGCGCTGGTGAAGCAGGACGAAAACTCGATCGAAGCGGTGTATCGAGCGAACGGATTCAAGAACGTCAAGGTGTCGTCGAGCGTCAAGGACACCGACCCTCCGGAAAACTCGAAGAAGGCTGTAAAGGCGTTGATCAGCGTGGCGTTCACCGTGGACGAAGGGGCGCAGCAGAAGTTCGGTGCCGTACAACTCGCGGGTGTGGATACGTCGCGCACAAACGATATTCGAAGCCTGCTCAATGCGCAGTCCGGCCAGCCGTTTTCGCTGATCACGCTCTCGGGGGACCGCGATGCCGTGCTTGGGTATTATGTGAGCCATGGGTTCGACCAGGCGAAGGTAGAGATTAGGCAAACCCCCGATAAAGACGATCCGACCGACACCAACGTCACGTTGAGTGTGACCGAAGGGCAGCAGGTCTTCATCAACCACGTTCTTTTATCTGGGATTGAACGGACCAAGCCGCAGGTGGTGAAGGATCAGATTCGGGTACACGCGGCGGATCCTTTGGATCAGAGTGCATTGCTGACGACGCAGCGGAATCTCTATAACCTTGCGCTCTTCAACGAGGTCGTGGCTGCGGTGCAGAACCCGCTTGGCGAAGCTCCGACAAAGAACGTGCTCGTGCAGGTTACGGAAGCCAAGCGTTGGGACATCACATACGGCTTCGGTTTTGAGGCGCAGACCGGCCGGCCAAACCAGGGTCAGATATCGACGGCTTCGAAGATTCAGCTTGGGCTCGATCCAAATCAGACTTATACGCAGGAAGGTAAGACCGGGGTGAGCCCCAGGGTCTCTCTGGATGTATCGAGAATCAACCTGCGTGGCAAAGACGAGTCAGTAACGCTGCACACGACCTATGGCTTGCTCGAGAAGGTGGCCACGGTCAGTTTCCTGAACCCACATTTGCGTGGAAGTAACAAGTTCTCGGCGACGGTGTCGGGTGGTTACTCGAACGTGCAGAACATCTCTACATTCTCGGCTTCTACCTTGCAGGGTGATTTTCGAGTCTCGCAGAGAGCCAATAAGACGGATACCTTTATTTATGACTTTCAGTACCGTCGTGTCGCGGTCGACCCGAACAGTCTCGAGGTTTCCGCGAACCTGATTCCCCTGCTCTCGCAACCGGTGCGCGTGGGCGGACCAGGGATTACGTGGATCCATGATCGCCGACAGCCTACGCCGCTGGATGCTACGAAGGGCTCGTATAGCTCGGTGCAGGAGTTCCTTGCGACGTCGAAGTTCGGTTCGCAGACTTCGTTCAACCGCCTCGATATGACGAACTCGACCTACTACACCTTCGGCAAGAACCCACAGCATAAGTACACCTTTGCGAGAAACACCCGCTTCGGTTTCGAGAATGCCTTCGGGGTAAATCCGAATACAACCAACCCGGTTGTCAGCACCACGGTCTGTGCTGGTGTGCTTCTCACGACGAACGCCAGTTGCAATGCGGTTCCGCTGCCAGAGCGGCTTTATGCGGGCGGCGCGTCGTCGCATCGCGGCTTCCCGATCAACGGGGCGGGTCCACGCGATCTGCAGACGGGTTTTCCGGTTGGGGGCTCGGCGGTCTTCGTCAACACCTTTGAACTCAGGATGCCCGCTCCCACACTTCCTTATGTCGGTGACAATGTGAGCTTCGTGGTCTTTCACGACATGGGTAACGTGTTCCAACAGCTCTCGCAGGTCTTCCCGAGCTTCGGCCGTTTTTCACAACCGAACAAGCAGACCTGCAACAACGTCTCCGGCTCGATCGGTACATGCGACTTCAACTATTTTTCGCATGCCGTCGGTCTTGGCGCCAGATATAAGACGCCGGTTGGACCGATTCGCGCTGACTTCAGTTACAACCTGAATCCTCCGGTCTACCCCATCATTTACGACTTCAACGGGAGCAATCCTTACGCCGCGCAGGCGAGTCATTTCAACTTCTTCTTCAGCATCGGGCAGAGCTTCTAACGCTATGACAACGCACAGCTCAACCCGGATTGGACTCGTGAACGGAGCGAGGTGCCTCGCGCTTGCCATGCTTGTGCAGGTGTGCGGAGCGCAGGCGATACCGCCTAAGACGTCCACTCCGCTTGCGAACCCCTCGGCAACCGGGCCCGCGGCGCCGGTGACGTCCACTGGGGCTGTTGAGTCGATGTCCAAGGAGCAAGCGCCTGCCCTGGCGTCTGATCCGCCGGATACGATCGACCGGGTGATCGCGATCGTCAACGGGGATCTGATTCTTGAAAGCGATGTGGACGAAGAGCATCGGTTCGCTGCTTTTCAACCTTTCAGCACGCCGGACAGAGACTTCTCGCGGGATCAGGCAATTCAAAGGTTGATCAACCGTACCTTGATTCTGCAACAGGCCAAGTTGCAGGTGACCGATGAAGTCAAGGCGGTCGATGTGACGAAGCAGATCGACACCTTGCGTCAGGAGATTCCGGAGTGCAAGGTCGATAAATGCGATACCGAAGAAGGATGGAACAAGTTTCTCGCGAAGCAGGGATTCACTGCGGCAGAGTTGCAGCAGCGTTGGAAGGAACGCATGCAGGTCCTCGCGTATATCGAGAACCGTTTCCGCATGGGCATACGGATTAAGCCGGAAGAGATCAAGCAGTATTACGACACGGTAATGCTGCCAGAGTACAAGAGGCATAAGTCGACCGCGCCGAAGCTTGAGGATATCTCCGCGCGTATCCAGGAGATTCTGCTGCAGCAACGGGTGGGTCAGCTTCTTCAGGACTGGTTGAAGAGCCTGCGCGCACAAGGGACGGTACAGATTATGAAGCCGGGCGAGGTGGCGCCTTGAGTGCTGACAACGAGAAGCGTGCCGAGGAGATGGAGTTGCCGGAGACGAAGCGGAAGAGATTCCACCTTGGTCATGCCGCCATGTGGACCATAGGCGGATTACTGACGCTCATTCTGATTGTGCTTGCGGGAGCAGCCTGGTACACGACGACCGACAGCTTTCAACGACGTGTCGGCAAACAAGTCGTCAGCATCCTTGAAGACTCGACCGGTGGTAAGGTCGATCTCACCAAGATCAATTTCAATCTGTGGCATCTGGCGATCGAGGCAGATGGGCTCGTGATCCATGGTCTTGAGGGTCCGGGCGAAGCACCATATCTTTCGGCGGACAGGATCCTCGTTCGCATCAAGATCACCAGTTTTCTCTCTCACACGACGGGCGCCGGCGTGGCTTCACATATTGGGCTGAGCCTGCTCCGGGTGGAGCAGCCGCACGTCCACCTGATTATCGACAAGGATGGAAAGACAAACCAGCCCGTTCCAAAGCATCCCTCGACGAGTACGACTCCGCTTCAGGACACTCTGCTCGATTTGAAGGCTGCTGACGCGGAACTGGTAAATGGGCTCGCCATCCTGAACGACAAGGCTATTCCCTTCGATCTCGCGGCGCGTGATCTTCAGGCGCAGGTGAACTATCTTCCTTCGAGCGATCGTTACGGAATGACGATCGACCTGAAGGACCTGCGGACGAAGATGCAGAAGTCTCCCGAGGCTCAGTCGAAGGTGCATGTCGAGGCGCAGTTCGGCAGGGATATGGCCGAGCTTTCAAAGTTCGATCTGCATACAAGCGCTGCGTCCGATCTGCACGCATCGGCCTCGGTTACACATTTCGCGAATCCGGAGTGGCAAGCTGCGGTGAATGGGCAGCTTGAGCTGAAGCAGATCTCGGTGTTGTCAGGATTCCCTGGGCTGAATGCGGGTGCCGTCGATCTGGATATCAAGGGGAGGAACTGCGAGGTCGCGCCGGCCGTGGCGCAGAAGAAGCCAAGCATCTTCCGCCGGAGAAAGAACGATCAGATAAAGCAGCCGACAAAGGTGCTTCCTCCGGATCCCGACTGCAAGTCCGGATATCTGCTGGTCGGGTCCGCGAAGCTGCACAACGCTGCGTATCAGGATGAGTATGTCCGGCTGCACGACGTAAACGGAGGCGCGGATCTCCACATTACCCCGACGGAGCTCTTGTTTACCGCGCTTACGGGATATCTTCCTGGTGGCGGAAGCGCGGTCGGCCAGCTGCGCATCGTGAACTGGCTGGGCGAGGTTCCGGCGACGGCACCGGCCACTTCGCCGACGACCACAGCGGTGGTTTCGACTGCGAATAAGACCGCTGTCGCTGTCGGCGCTCAGGCCCCGGTGACTGGGTCCACGGTGATCACGCCGGTTGAGCCAGCTCATGCGTTTCTGAAGGTGACGATCGATAAAATTCCCCTGCGAACGATCATGGACATCGCGGCGCCCAAAGGTTACGGAGACCTTGGATTCGATACCGCTGCCAGCGGGCCTGTGGAAGTTGAGTGGGGTGGGCCTGCGACGGATATTGCGGCAAGCGTGCTTGTGGACGCGGATGTACGGCTGGCGCCTACAGGGGTAAAGCGTCGCGGCGCGCCGAGCAATATTCCGGTAAGTGGCCAGGTGCTGGCGCATTACGACGGAAAGACCGAAGTGGTGAACATCAAGCAGTTGAACGCTCGTACGCCGGGAACGACGGTGACAGCGAGCGGTGTTCTTGGAGTGAACCTCGGTGACAGGCTGACAGCGCTGCAGCTCGATGCGACGGTTCGAGATATAGGGGAGTATGACCAGTTACTCCAAACCCTCGGATTCGAGGCGAATGGAAAGAAGGGAAGCGCAGCGATTCCGGTCGATCTTCATGGGCAGCTTGCCTTCCGCGGGACGGCTTCGGGACCGATCAAGAATCTGAACGTAAAGGGCCATCTGCAGGGCGATCAGTTGAAGGTGAAGCTAGGCACCGAGACCAACGTGCAGATCGACTCGATCGTCGCCGATGCCGACTACTCTCCGGTGGGGCTTACGGTCGCGAGTTCGACCATCAAGCAGGGGTCGGCGGTGCTGAATGTTGGTGGAGCGTTCAAGCCGCGCCGGGTCGTTTCACGTCGTGGCGTGGTGACGTATGCGTGGGACGACGCATCCGTTGATGCGAAGGTGCAGCTTGCCGACGCGCAGGTGAAGGACGTCCTGACGATCGCCGGGCAGCAGGACAAGGTGGATCTCAGCGGCATCATCGGCGTGAATGGCCATGTCGTTGGGACGTTCAAGAGCCTGAATGGCAGTGGACAGATTTCGCTGCGAAACGGCGTGGCCTATGGCGAGCCGTACGAGTCCGCGCTTGTGACGCTCGATGTCAAGGGACAGGATATCGAGGCAAGCCAGATCGCGTTGCAGTTGCATGGAATGAAGATTGGCGGCAGCGGCGGTTATAACCTGGCTTCGAAGCATTTCCACGCGCATATCGAGGGCGACAACCTTGTGCTGTCGAAGTTCACTACAGTGCAGAATGCCAAGGTGAACGCAGACGGAACGTTAAGTCTTGTGGCCGACGCCAACGGCACGGTAACGGAGCCGAACCTGAAGGCGCATGTTGGGCTGACGAATGTGACAGCGCAGGGCAAGCCTGTGGGGGACTTGACCGCGGATATCCATAGCGAGGCGAGCACCGTCTTCTATACGGCGAAGTCGAACCTCGTGGGAGCGCAGGTGCAGGCTGCAGGGCAAACCTCGCTGGTCGGCGATTACCAGACGAAGGCACATGTCACAATTGCGGGCTTTGACGTAGGTAAGCCGCTGGCGCTGTTTGGTGACTCGAGCTTGAGGGGTACGTCGGACATCAATGGATCGATCGATGTAAGCGGGCCCGCGAAGACGCCGGTGTTGATGGCGGGAACGGCCGATTTCACGAACTTCGACCTGAAGCTCAATGGGTACGAGATCAAGGCGGCGGAGACGCTCAAGATCAGCTTGAAAAATGGTATAGCGACGCTCGATCAGGTGCATATCACCGGGCAGGATACCGATCTCCGGGCGAGCGGAACGGCACAGGTGTTCGGCTCTACAAACCCGCAGGGCGGCGCGTTGAATATTAAGGCGAGCGGGTCGGTAAGTCCCGCGCTGGCGCATACGTTCGATCCCGACATTATCGCGAGTGGAAAGGTGACCTTCGAGATCGGCGCGGGCGGCCAAGTGAAAAACCCTGCGCTTACAGGACAGGTGAAGTTCGAGAAGGTCAACCTTGCAGTCGATGGGATTCCCAACGGCCTGACGAACATGAACGGGACGCTCGCCTTCAACGAGGATCGGCTCGAGGTGCAGGATCTTTCGGCGACAACAGGTGGAGGGTTGCTCAAGATCGGCGGATTCCTGACGTATCGGAACGGGGTATATGCGGACCTGACGGCCACTGGCGATGTGGTGCGTGTCAGGCTCTATGGATTGAGCGCGACGGCGAACGCGAAGCTCAGGTTGCAAGGGAATCTGCAGAGCGCGCTGCTAAGCGGGAACGTGCTTCTGACAAGGTTTGGTATTGGCGCGGATGTGGACTTTGCGGCGTTCGCGGGAACGGGCGGAGTCAGCGCTCCACCTGATCCGGATGCGGCGACGAACAAGATTCGAATGGATGTTCACATCACGAGTTCGCCGCAGCTTGATTTCCAGAACTCGTACGCGAAGCTCGCGGGCACAGTCGATCTGACGGTGCGCGGGACGGTCGCGGTTCCCACAGTGCTGGGGCGCATTCAGATCACGGACGGAAGTGCCACGTTTGCGGGAACGACTTACCAGTTACAGCGCGGAGATATCTACTTTACAAATCCGGTGCGAATCGATCCGGTGATCGATCTTGACGCGACGGCGCGTGTAGAGAATTACGACGTCACGATCGGTTTGCACGGGACGACCACGAGCCTCAAGCCGACGTATCGGTCGGAGCCACCGCTGAGCGAGGCTGACGTCTTCAACCTGCTGGCACTTGGACGGACGCAGGAAGAAGCGCAGCTCTACCAGGAGCAGCAGGTCCAAGCTGGCACGGATCCGACGACGAGCGCGCTGCTTGGCGGGGCGCTCAACGCGACGGTGAGCAGTCGCGTGAGTAAGCTGTTCGGGGTGGGCAGCGTGAAGATCGACCCGGCGTTCGTTGGAACGCTGGGCACGTCGTCCGCACGCATTACTGTGCAGCAGCAGATTTCGCGGCAGATACAGTTGACCTTTGCGACGAACGTCAACTCCTCCGCGCAGGAGTTGATCCAGGTGCAATACCAGGTGACGCCGAAGGTGTCGATTGTTGCGACGAGAGACGAAACCGGTGTCTTTAGCATCGTCTACAAGATTCGCCATCTCTATCGTTAGGCACAGCATCTTCTTTTGAAGATTCGCGTCTAATTTGCTGGAAGCCGGACCAGATACTCTCAGTCCGCGCGTCATTGCTTCCGTCAAGGAGAATTAATGGACTACGAGAAGAGCACGCGATTTGCCGGGACCTTGCTGCTTGGTGGTGCGCTCTTGCTTGGTGGCATTCCGATCCATGCGCAGGGTGGATCGAACGACGCCCAGATCCAGGGTGATGTGCAGAAGGCACTCGACAACAAGCGTTTCAACGATGTGAAGGTTGCCGTGCAGAATGGCGTCGTAGTGCTGACCGGAACCGTCGACGTTTATAGCGCGAAGGAAGATGCGGATAAGAAGGCGCACCATCGCAAGAATGTAAAAGGCGTCCAGAACGAGATCACCGTCGCAGGTCCGCCGGTGGAGGACGTGACGCTGCGGAATAAACTCGCGGAGAAGCTTGCATATGACCGCGTCGGGTATGGCACGACGGCATTCAATGCCCTCACCATCGGCGTGGAGAATGGCGTCGTGACGCTTGGCGGCGTTGCGTATGGGCCGGTGGATAAGGATTCGGCCGTGAGCCTTGTGGAGAACTATCCCGGGGTGAAAGACGTGGTCGACAACATCGAGGTGGCTCCGCTCTCGCCGAATGATGATCGCATCCGCATCATGGAAGCGCGCGCGATCTACGGGGCTCCACAGTTGAACCGCTACTCGATGGATCCGGCCAAGCCGATTCGCATAACGGTCGTCAACGGTAACGTGACGCTCTCGGGTGTGGTCGACAGCCAGGGCGACAAGGATGTCGCCAATATTCGGGCGAATGGCGTTCCGGGGGTCTTCAAGGTTACGAACAACCTTCAGGTCGCCGGATCGAACCCAAAGAACTGACTCGCGCAGACCGTAACCGAGAACGACGCTGGGCCGCCGGTACACCTGGCGGCCCATTCTCTTTTAGGATAGAAGTATGGCTGCTTTGACGAGTGTGTGGAAGAGTACGGCGGTGACGCTGGAGATGATCAAGTGGGAGCACTCCATCTTTGCGCTGCCGTTTGCTTTGACGGGAGCAGTGCTGGCTGCGGGCGGGTGGCCTCCGGCGCGCGTTCTTCTGCTGATCGTGGTGTGCATGGTATCGGCACGTTCGGCGGCGATGGCGTTCAACCGCCTCGTCGACGCGAAGCTCGATGCCGCGAATCCGCGGACGAAGATGCGCGCCATTCCCGCCGGGGCGCTTGGAAGTGGATTTGTCGCGGCCTTTGTCGCTGTATCGGCGGCGGTCTTTCTCGTGGCTGCAGCGATGCTGAACCGGCTGACGCTTGAACTGGCGCCCGTCGCACTCGGGGTTGTGCTCGCCTATAGCTATATGAAGCGGGTGACGCGATGGTCGCATCTCGTGCTTGGCCTTGCGCTGGGCATTGCTCCCTCGGCTGCCTGGATCGCGGTGCGCGGCGGGTTGGATGCGCGGATCGTCGTGCTTACCGGGGCTGTGCTCCTTTGGGTGGCGGGCTTCGATGTGCTGTACGCCTGTCAGGATTTCGAACATGACCGCAAGGCTGGCCTGTTCAGCATTCCGCAGGCGTTCGGGATGGAAAAGGCGTTCCTGCTGGCTCGGACGATGCACTTTGCTTCCGTGCTCCTCCTCGGTTCGCTGATCCGGCTCTTCGGGCTTGGCGCGGTCGCGTGGAGCGGGCTTGCGGCGGTCGCGGCGCTTCTCGTGTATGAACACTCCATCGTCTCTCCCAAGGATCTGCGACGGATGAACACTGCCTTCTTTACGTTGAATGGTGTCATTGCTGTCGTCTTTTTCTTGGCCTTTGCAGGAGATGTTCTGCTTCGGCGCTAGGTTCTTGCGGCAAGAGAAAAGGCCCGCCTAATGCGGGCCTTTCTATTCGTCCAGGGTACTCAAGACTTACTGAACCTGGCTGAGCTTCTCTTCGTCGTGATGATGCAGGTCGGCACGGAAGTTATCGATGCCGCGGCTAATGGAGTCCTTCAAATGTTCTGCCGCACCGGCGATTCCTTCACGAGTATTGTGGGCCGATTCGTGAGCATCTTCGCGGGCAACTGCGCCATCAACGCGCGCCGAGGTGCTTACATCGTGCGCGGCATCCTTCGTCTTACCCCAGGTCTCCTGTGCAGCGCCCTTCACGCGATCGGCCGCCCCGGAGTTTGCAAGTTCCTGGTTGCCAATGGCCTCGCCTGTGGCCTGTTTGATCTTTCCGCCTGCCGACTTCAACTTACCCGCAACCGTATCTTCGTTCATGGCACATCTCCGTTTCTGAATGATGCAGCCCCTCGGAGGAGGGGCTCCCAACTACAGTCTTTGTTAGTGGATCGTTCCTTATAAAGCTCGGCGGCCGGAAAGAAGGTTGAAAATAAGAACGATAATTGCGAGGACGAGAAGGAGGTGAATCCAGCCGCCCAGGGTGTAGCTGCTGACCAACCCGAGGATCCAGAGGATAAAAAGGATGATGGTGATCGTCCAAAGCATGTTGCGTTCTCCTGTTGATGCGCCCGGAAATACTTTCTTCCATGAGCTTGCATTTCTTCTGGCCGCGTAGCCTTCATGTGTTATGTTGCCCTTCGCGTCTAACTGGTTGCCAACACATACGAAGTTTGAAATGGAGTGGATTGTTTGAAGAACGACAGAATTGCAATACAGGGCGAGCTTGGTTCAAACAGCCATATGGCTGCGCTTGCAATGCTCGGTGAGATGGAAATAGTGCCGTGCGCACTCTCGGCGGAGGTCTTCAACCGTGTGGTCTCGGGCGACGTCGATGGCGCGGTGTTGCCGATCGAAAATAGCCTGCATGGTTCGGTCGCCGAACACTACGATCTTCTGCTCGAGAGACCGGTCGAAGTAAGAGCCGAGAGCATGCTGCGGATACGCCACTGTGTGATCGCTACTCCGGGAGTTCGCCTGGAAGAGGTTCGTCGAGTGATGTCGCACCCCGTGGCGTTGTCACAGTGCAGGCGCTGGCTGCATGCTCATCCCGAAATCGAAGTGGTTCCGTTTTACGACACCGCGGGCAGTGTGAAGCGGCTGATGTCTGACGGACTCAGAGACGCGGCTGGTATCGCGCCGGAGCTGGCCGCTCGTCAGTATGGTGCTGAGATTCTTGTCGGGGGGATCGAGGACCACGTGGAGAACTTCACGCGCTTCTACCTGCTCGGCCGGGAGGGCGGTTTGGGGGTAAAAGCTCCGGGTGAAGGGGTGCCTGACAAGATGAGCCTGGCGTTCTCGCTCGAACACCGGCCGGGAACGCTGGTAGCGGCCTTGGAACTGCTCGCTGCGGCGGGAGTGAATCTGACCAAGATCGAGTCGCGTCCAGTAATCTCTCATCCGTGGGAATACATCTTCCACGTGGACGTGAGGTTCGAGAACGCCGGGCTGGCGGATGCGGCCGTCGAAGCCATGCGGCGGCATTGCGGGCGGTTGAAGGTTCTGGGGCGCTACCGGGGAGCCTAAAGCTGGGGACAAAGAGGCGCACGTTGGGACTCGGCGGGAAAGAATGATGGATCCGGATGTGCTGCCGATGACATTTGGGGGTCTAATGGACATCAAACTTGGGTTTGTCCCGCGCGGATTGCGACTCGATTTGACGGCTGCGGTGGGAGCCTGAAACTATCTGAGTGCCGCTGCATCAAAAGGAAGCAGGAAATCTGATAGAGGAACACTCACATGGCAAATGATTTTGTAAGCGTCATCAAGCCGACCGCAGCCAAGGGAGAAAAGTCCGGATCGTCGCGTCCCATTCCTGTCCTCCCGGTGCGCGATACGGTGTTGTTCCCCCATGCGGTGCTTCCGCTGACGGTCGGGCGTGATAGCTCGATTCAGCTCATCCAATCGCTTGGGGAAGAAAAAACGATCCTGGTGGTTGCGCAGCGCGACGCGCGGCAGGATATGCCGGCGGGAACGGATCTCCATTCGATCGGTACGCGCGCCACGGTGCATAAAGTCGTCAAGATGCCAAATCAGAGCCTTTTCGTCTTCACGGAAGGCAATGAGAGGGTGAAGCTTGGGGAGTTCGGGCAGACCACGCCCTTCCTCACGGCGGAGTACGAGGTGCTGGCCGAGGCGGAGCCGGAGAAGACTCCCGAGTTGGAAGCTCTCCAGCGCAACGTGGTCAGCGAGTTTCAGCAGATCGTGACCTCGTCGCCGACGCTCTCGGACGATCTGCAGACGATTGCGATCAACATCGATGAACCGGGCCGCCTGGCTGATTTCATTGCGTCTTCGTTGCCGTTTCTGACGACGGCGGATAAGCAGGAACTGCTGGAGACGGCGGATGTTACGGCGCGTCTGGAGCGGATTAACAAGCATCTTGCGAAGGAGCTTGAGGTCCAGCAGCTTCGCAATAAGATCCAGACCGAGGTACAGGATTCGGTGCAGCAGTCGCAGCGGGACTACTACCTGCGCGAGCAGCTGAAGGCGATCCAGAAGGAGATCGGCGATCTCGACGACACGCAGAAGGACATGGCGGAGTTGAAAGAGAAGATCGAGGCCGCGGGCATGCCCGATGACGTGAAGAAGGATGCGCTGAAGGAGCTTGGACGGCTGAGCCGGATGAACCCGGCGGCGGCGGACTACAGCCTGACGCGTAACTATGTCGAGTGGCTCGCGGTTCTGCCGTGGTCGAAGACAAGCTCGGGCGAGGTCGACATTCTGAAGGCCAAGGAGTTCCTCGACGAGGATCACTACGGGTTGAAGAAGGTAAAGGATCGCATCCTCGACTACCTCTCCGTGCGTCGTCTGAAGCCAGATATGAAGGGGCCGATTCTCTGCTTCGTTGGACCTCCGGGCGTAGGCAAGACCTCGCTTGGGCGGTCGATCGCACGTGCCCTGGATCGCAAGTTCTCGCGCATCTCGCTCGGCGGCATGCATGACGAGGCGGAGATTCGCGGGCATCGTAGGACGTACATCGGCGCGCTTCCGGGGCAGATCATTCAGCACCTGAAGAGAGTCGAGGTCAAAGATCCAGTGTTCATGCTGGACGAGATCGACAAGCTTGGACGCGACTTCCGGGGAGATCCGGCGAGCGCGCTGCTTGAGACGCTCGATCCGGAGCAGAACAACACGTTCCGCGACAACTACCTCGATCAGCCGTTCGATCTGAGCAAGGTGCTGTTTATCTGCACGGCGAACCAGCTCGATACCATTCCCGGGCCTCTGCTTGATCGCATGGAGATCATCGAACTGACCGGCTACACGGAAGAGGAGAAGGTGAACATTGCCATCAAGTACCTCATTCCGCGGCAGATCAAGGAGAATGGCCTGACTCCCGAGGCGATCGATTTCCCGAAGGATAGCGTCGCGATGATTGCGCGGCACTATACAAGGGAGGCGGGCGTCCGCAAACTGGAGCAGCAGATCGGTACCGTATGCCGGAAGCTGGCACGCAAGATCGCCGAGGGCCGGACTGAGCTGCTGACGATTACTCCGGAGATCGTGCACGAGTTCCTTGGCGGGATCAAGGTGCGTGTCGATACGGAGATCGCGGAGCGGACGAAGCGTTCGGGCGTTGTGGTCGGCCTGGCGTGGACTCCGGCGGGAGGCGACGTGCTGTTCATCGAGGCAAACAAGATGAAGGGCAAGGGCGGCTTCTCGATGACCGGCCAGATCGGCGACGTGATGAAGGAGAGCATGCAGGCCGCGCTGACGTGGGTTCGTTCGAACGCGTTGAAGCTTGGGCTGGATGAGGACGTGATGAAGGATATCGACGTTCACATCCATGTTCCGGCGGGTGCGGTTCCCAAAGACGGCCCTTCGGCTGGCGTGACGATGGCTACGGCCCTCGTGAGCCTGCTGACGGATACCCCGGTTCATCCTCTGCTTGCGATGACGGGCGAGATTACGCTTTCGGGCGATGTGCTGCCGGTGGGCGGAATCAAGGAGAAGTTCCTCGCGGCGAAGCGGGCTGGTGTTCGCGATGTCGTGATGCCAGCGGACTGCAAGCAGCAGGTGGATGAGGATCTGACTCCAGACCAGACGGAGGGGATCACAATCCACTATGCAAAGCGGATTGAGGATGTGCTGGCGGTTGCTCTGCCTCACACCCGCAAGGAGACGGTGAAGGACGAGGAAGTGCGTGAAGAAGTTCTTAGCGCGACCGTGTAAGTCTCCCTTTGTGCATGGTATCGAATTGGCGGCCTGCCCCTTGTTGGGGTGGGCCGCTTTTCTTTTTTCTCGCCGAAGTGGTGGCAAACCTGAGGACGACTGCTGCGCTCTATCGGGGAAGGTTCAGGAGGAGCGATGGCTACGAAGAAGGTGGCAGCAAAGAAGACGGCGGCGAAGTCTATGCCGAAGGCTGGAAAGGACCCGAAGGGTGGGCTTACGGCTGAGGGAAGAAAGTTCTTCAACGAGCGGGAGGGGTCGCATTTGAAGCCCGGGGTGAAGGGAGCGGCGGATACTCCGGAGAAGATGAAGCGGAAGGGATCGTTCCTGACGCGTCACTTCACCCATCCACGTGGGCCGATGGAGAAGGACGGCGAGCCGACGCGGCTGGCGCTGAGCGCGCAGGCCTGGGGTGAGCCGATGCCCAAGACGGAAGGTGAGGCGAAAAAGCTCGCCGCGAAAGGGCGGGGTCTCCTAGAGAAGTTTCATGAAACTACCGGGACGAAAGCGGCGTCGAAGAAGGCGGTGAAGAAGACGAGTAGTAAGGCCGAATAGCCGGATTCGGCTTTGGGCGAGATGGCAGGATATGCTTGCGCCATGCAGGTGACGGTTTTGTACTTCGGGATGTTGAAAGATCTTTTTCCGGATGAGCGGCAGCCGATAGAGTTGGCGGATGGCGAGACCGTGGCGGGTCTTCTTCGCCTTTCGCAGGAGCACGCGTCTAAGCAGAGTGATGTATGGATGGCGCTGGCCGTCGCCGTCAATCGCGAGTATGCAGGGGTTGATACTGTGCTGAAAGATGGCGATGAGGTGGCGCTCCTGCCGCCTGTGAGTGGCGGTTGCGAGGTTGTAGTTTGAGGATCGAGATCACGGACGAGAGGATCGCGACCGTTGAGGTTCTGGACGGGATCAAGGCCGGCCCCGATGGGGCGGTGTGCGTCTTCGATGGTATTGTGCGGAACAATACGCGTGGGCGACAGACTTTGTACCTGGTGTACGAGGCCTATCGCGAGATGGCGCTGGAGCAGATGCGCGCTCTTGCCGAGCAAGCTGCCGCGAAGTTTGGCGTGCGAGACATCGCTCTTGTCCATCGGCTGGGAAAGCTCGAGGTGGGTGATACGAGCGTGCTGATCGCGGTGGCCTCGGCTCATCGAGGGGTGACCTTCGAGGCGTGCCGATGGCTGATCGATACGCTGAAGAAGACGGTGCCGATCTGGAAAAAAGAGTACTTTATCGACGGCGCGGTTTGGGCCGACGGAGAGGCTTTTCCGGAAGAACTGGGTTTGCGGTTAGAAGAGACGGTATCGCCGGACGAAAAGAAGGTCTAGTGATGGGATGGGGGACGAGGGCGCTGGCCGCCTGGTTGGCCGTGCAGGTGCCGCTGATGGCGCAGGCTCCCGTGGTGCGGAAGCCGCCACAGGCTCCGCAGGGAAATGAGACTCCGCTCAATGAGCCGGCTTCTCAGGCACCGGTGTCGACCGGGCGTGATGTCGAGACGCTCCGGGTACAGACGCGACTGGTGAACGTCGCTCTGAATGTCGTGGACGCTACCGGCGCGCCGGTCGGCGGGCTGGAGAAGGACCAGTTTGATATCCACGAGGATGGAAAGCTGCAGAAGTTGGCGATCTTCGAGCGCGAGTCGACGACGCCGCTCTCGATCGTGCTTGCGATCGATTCGAGCGAGAGCCTGACGGGATTTCACAAGCTGGAGCGCGAGGCGGGCAAGAAGTTCGTCAAGGCGCTGGTCCGGCAGCAGGATGAGCTCGATCTGATGGAGTTCGCCGACTCGGTCAGGGAGATCGTGCCGTTTACCAACGATGCGAGACGTATCGATTCCGGTTTAGGCGACTTGCAGAACGGGGACGACACAGCTCTCTATGAAGCCATCTACCTTGCCGCTGACCGCCTGAAAGACACGAGTGCGGCGAACGGACGGAGACGGATTATCGTGCTCATCTCCGATGGAGGAAACACGAAGAAGGGTATGGTGTACGCGCGGGCGCTGGAAGAGGTGCAGCGAGCGGGGGCATTGGTGTACTCGATCATCGTTGTGCCCGTGTCGGCCGACGCCGGGAGGAATACCGGCGGAGAGCATGCGCTTATCCAGATGTCGCAGGACACGGGAGGAAAGTACTTTTACGTGCAGGATCCAGGCGACCTGAACGCGGCCTTCCAGCATGTTTCGGAGGATCTGCGGACGCAGTATCTGCTTGGCTACTACGCTCCGAAGCGTGGCGAGGACACGTCGTTTCGGACCATCCGCGTGACTCTTAACGATCCTGGGCTGCAGGCGAAGTACAAGCTGCGATACCGTAGTGGGTATTACGCGGATGCGCGGTAGGTCCGTCTGGAGATGTGATGGTTCGGTTTGAGTTTGCGGAAGTGGCCATGGGAATCGCTCGCGAGGCCGGGGCTCTGTTGAAGGAGTACTACGAGCACGGCGTCGCAATGGAGTACAAGGGGGACGTCGACCTCGTGACGGCAGCGGACCGGGCCAGTGAGGCGCTGATCGTCAAGAGGCTCGAGGCCGCATTTCCGGACCACGGCGTCTACGGCGAGGAAGGCACGCGGGACGGCTTAGACCGGGAGTTCCGCTGGTACGTCGATCCTCTGGACGGGACGACGAACTTTGCCCACGGCTTCCCGGCATTCTGCGTGCTCCTCGGACTGGAGCGGCGGCGCGCCGGACTGGCGCCGGACGAGGACGGCGAGATGGTCGCGGCGATAACGTACGACGCGTTACGCGACGAGATGTTCGTGGCTGAGCGCGGGCGCGGTGCCTGGCTCAACGGCCACCGCATTCACGTTTCGAAGACGGAGACACTGCAGGAGTCACTGACGGCAACGGGCTTTCCTTCACAGAAGCGGCACGAGAATCCGAATGTGCATTTTTATCAGGAGATAACCCTGCGGTCGCATGGAGTTCGCAGGGCGGGGTCAGCGGGGTTGGACCTGGCCTACGTCGCATGCGGCCGGCTGGACGGCTACTGGGAGTTCAAGCTCAACCCCTGGGACACCTCGGCTGGCTATCTTCTCGTGGAGGAGGCCGGCGGAACGCTCACCCACTTCGACGGAGGGAAGTTCACACTCGACTCGCGTGAGGTCTTGGCGACGAATGGTCTCATCCAGGGCGAGATGCTGCATTTGTTCGCGGATATGTTCGCCGGACGCAACCTCGAACCGATTCCTACGCCCGCTGAGTTCGCTGCGCGACGGAAGGCACGGGAGGCATCAAAGTAGGGCAAAAGCCTTGCAAATCGGGCCTTTTTGGTCCTAGATGTGCCTCACTTCTTTCCTGCAGATCGTCGCTTTCTACTGCTAGAATTGAGACCTAAGCTTAGGAAGAGCCGATATTTCAGAAGCGGCATAAGGGAGATTCAAGAGATGGCGTATGTAATTGCGGAACCTTGCATTGGAACGAAGGATTCGGCCTGTGTGGACGCTTGCCCGGTAGATTGCATTCATCCGAAGAAGGATGAGGGCGGTCACTCGGACGCGGAGCAACTTTTCATCGATCCCGTCGAGTGCATCGATTGCGGCGCGTGCGTTCCGGTCTGCCCGGTTTCGGCGATCTACGCCGGAGACGATCTGCCTGAAAAGTGGGCTGCGTTCCAGGAGAAGAATGCGGCGCACTTCGGCCGGTAAATCTCGTTTCGCAGAAGTTTCCGGTGACCGCGCAGCGTATAAGCTGCGCGGTCTTGCCTTTTGTGGCAGGCTCTTGAGCGGTGGTGGCTCGTGATCCAGCATGTCGGCGAGGCACTTGTGCTACGGGTATGGCCGTTTCACGAGGCGGATCTACTGGTGAGCCTGTTTACACGGGATCAGGGCCGGGTCCGAGGTGTGGCTCGCCATGCGATGAAGTCGCGAAGGCGATTCGGCGGGGCGCTCGAGCCGATGACGCATGTGCGCGCCAGCTACGTGGAGAGGCCGAAGCAGGAGCTGGTGCGGCTGGATGCGTTCGAGATTCTAAGCTCTCCTCTTTCGCGGGAGATCGACTACCAGAGGACGGCAGCGCTCCAGATGGTAGCGGAGGTTCTCGAAGAGGCCATGCCGGACGGTGCTCCTGAGGATGCGGTCTTCCGGCTGGCACTTGCGGTTCTTGATGAGCTTAAGATTGGCCGGGTGTGGATGCCCATCACCTACTTCGCGCTGTGGATGAATCGGCTGATGGGATGGATGCCAGAGTTCGGTCATTGCGTGGTGTGCGGGCTCGATCTTCGAGGTGAGAATGTCTGGTACTCGGCGACGAGCGACGGCGTGACGTGCGAGGATGACCGGAGGCCGGGCGCGGTACTTTTGTCGGCTGAGTCTGTGGCTCTGGCGGGGCGGCTGTTTCGCGGGACGGTGCGGGAGTTGGCTTTGGAAGAGTGGCCGAGGATCCGTGGCGGCGACCTGCGGCGGTTCGCCATCGAGACGCTGGAGAGGCACCTGGAGCGGCGCCTGGCGAGTGCAAGGGCGCTTTTTCGGTCGTAATGTGTGGTCTAGACGCGGGCCGATGTATGGCTCATCTGGATAGCGGACGTCTTTGGAGGCAAGGTTTGAGGATTCTGGTTGGGTTGATCGTGATGCTGGCGGTGCAGGCGGCTGCCGTGGGTCAGGATGTCACTGTTCCTGCGGAAGCGAAAGTGCTGCGGACGGTCGAGGGACGGGGCGTCCAGATCTACCGGTGCGATGCAAGTGCGTGGGTCTTTGTGGCTCCCGAGGCCGAGCTGTTTGAGGGCGGTTCGAAGGTCGGGACACATGGAGCGGGACCGGTCTGGATCTGGAAGGATGGGAGCTCGGTGAAGGGGGCGGTGGTGCATAAGCTGGCCTCGCCTGAGGCTGGGGCTGTGCCTTGGCTGCTGCTGAAGGGGACGCCGGCGGCTGATGCTGGCGTACTTGGCGAAGTAGCCTGGGTGCGGCGGTGGGAAACGCATGGCGGAAATGCTCCGATTGGAACCTGCGAAGCTGGGAAGTCCACGCGTGTGGAGTACTCGGCCAAGTATTCGTTTTATGCGGCCAAGTAGGTAGACTTAGGGGATTCGTAGATTTCGAAGAGGCGTGTGCACGCGATGGTCGAGAAGAAAAAGGCTCTGACGTTTCAAGAATTGCTATTCAAGTTGCAGGTGTTCTGGGCGGAGCGCGGCTGTGTGTTGCAGCAGCCCTATGATGTTGAGGTGGGGGCGGGAACAATGTCGCCGGACACGTTTCTACGTGTGCTTGGCCCGAAGCCGGTGCGAATCGCCTATGCGCAGCCTTCGCGGCGTCCGGCTGACGGGCGCTATGGGGAGAACCCGAATCGCCTGTTCCGGCATACGCAGTTCCAGGTGATTCTGAAGCCGCCACCGTTGCGGATCCAGGAGATGTATCTCGAATCGCTTGAGGCGATCGGGATCGACCTGAAAGAGCACGACATCAAGTTCGAGGAGGACAACTGGGAGTGGCCGGTTGGCGGTGCCTGGGGTGTCGGGTGGCAGGTGATGCTCGATGGGCTGGAGATCACGCAGTTTACGTACTTCCAGCAGTGCGGCGGAATGGATCTGGACCCCATCTGCGGGGAGATCACGTACGGGCTGGAGCGCATCGCCGGTTTCCTGCAGGATGTCGACTCGATCTACGACATCGTCTGGGCGGTCGAGCCGGACTCCGGTCGAGAGGTGACGTATGGCGAGATGCGTTTGCCGGAAGAGGAGCAGTTCTCGGCCTACGGGTTTGACTATGCCGATGTGCCTTCGTTGTGGAAGCACCTCGAGCTCTACGAGGCCGAGTGTCTTGGCTTGCTGGAGCAGGCAAAACGCTACGAGGGGATGGATGCGTTGAAGCTCAAGCGGTTTCCTGTGCTTGGGGCGTATGAGCTGGCGCTGAAGTGTTCGCAGCTTTTCAACTTGCTGGATGCGCGCGGGGCGATCTCCGTGACCGAGCGGGTTGGTGTAATGGGACGGATTCGCACGCTCGTCGTAGGCGTCGCGAAGGCTTACGCGGGACAGGGCGAGGCGCTCGCGATAGGGACCACAGCCTAGACGGCAAAGGGTGACATCAGGCTCCTTTGGGAGCGAAACCAACAAGCAAGCGGCGATCGCAAGAGATAGGGATTATGTCGGATTTTTTGTTTGAGATCGGGTTGGAAGAGGTTCCGGCGAGGATGATCGCGGGGGCGCAAGCCGAGTTGGAGCGGCGTGTCGTAGCGATGCTGGCGCGGGAACGTCTGGTCGGAGCGGATGCGGTGGCGAAGAGCTACTCGACGCCGCGACGGCTCGCGGTGCTGGTCCCGGGGGTGGCGGATCGTCAGGAGGATGTCTCGGAAGAGATGAACGGGCCGTCGGTGAAAGTCGCGTTCAAGGATGGCGTGGCCACCGGGGCGGCAGTGGCGTTCGCGAAGAAGGCTGGTATTGAGGTCGAGGCACTGCGTACGGTGACGACACCCAAGGGCGAGTACCTCGCGGCGACCGTCGTGAAGCCGGGACGGACGGCGGCGCTGGTGATTGCCGAGGAGATGCCGAAGGAGCTGGCGGCGATCTACTGGGCTAAGAACATGTACTGGCGGCCGGGAAAGCCGGAGAAGTTCGTGAGGCCGGTGCGTTGGATGGTCGGGATGCTTGGGACCGAGATCGTGCTGACGAGCTTCGCGGGCTTCATGACGAACGACCTGACCTATGGGCACCGGGTATTGTTCGGCGATAGCGCGATCGATCTTGCGGATGCAGCGGGCTATGAGGAAGCGTTGCGCGAGGCCTTCGTCATCGCGGACGTCGAGGCGCGGCGGCACAGGATTCGCAAGGAGCTGGACCGTGTGTGCCGTACGGTTCCGGGAATGCGCTGGCGCGAGGATCATGCGCTTGTCGACAAGATGACGCACCTCACGGAGTGGCCTTCCATAATCCTTGGGACGTTCCAGGAGGAGTATCTGGAGCTGCCCGAGGAAGTGCTGGTGACCGTCATGCGCGACCACCAGAACTACTTCGCGGTCGAGAACAAGGAGGGCAAACTGGCGCCGTACTTCCTCGCGGTGCTGAACACCGAGGCGGATGAGCGCGGGCAGGCTGTCATCCGGCATGGTAACGAGCGTGTGCTGCGGGCGCGGTTCAACGATGCGCGCTTCTTCTGGGAGTTCGACCAGAGAACTCCGCTGATGGAGCGCGTGAAGCTGCTGGAGAAGGTGACCTTCCAGAAGGATCTCGGAAGCTACGCGACGAAGTCGGAGCGGGTAAGAGGGGTTGCGAAGCTTCTGGCGACGGAGGTAGCGACGCGCGGTGGCGCGGTCGATGCTGGAGCGCTGGATCAGGCGGTCGTGCTCGCGAAGACCGACCTCACGGCAGAGTTGGTGAAGGAGTTTACGGAGCTGCAGGGCATCGTGGGCGGGCTGTATGCGCGGGCGCAGGGATATCCCGAAGCGGTTGCCCTCGCCGTGTACGACCAGTACTTGCCGGAGTCGATGGAAGACTCTGTGCCCCGGACGATGGAAGGCGCGCTCCTCGCGATTGCCGATAAGGCGGATACGATCGCCGGAATGTTCGGCCTCGGCCTTGAGCCGACTGGGTCGAAGGATCCATTCGCGCTGCGCCGGGCAGCGAATGGCATCGTGAAGATTCTGGGCGAGACCGAGGTTCCGCTCAACCTTGGGGAGATCGCATTCCTCGCGGCTCCGGGACGTGAGGAGGTCGTGCGCAAGATCGAGCTGTTCTTCGCCGAACGGCTGGAGTTCTATTTGCGCGAGGCAAAGGGGCAGGCGTACGACGTGGTGAAGGCTGTTTTGGCCATTCGGGCGGATGGTGTCCGCGATGCTGTGGCTCGTGCGGAGGCGGTGACGGCGGTGCGTGGGTCGGCTGATTTCACGGCTGTTGCCGGCGCGTTCAAACGGATGACGAATATTCTTGCGCAGGCTCGGGAGAAGGGATTCGCCGCGAGTGGCGTGGTGGATGTTGCCCTGTTGAAGGATGCCGCCGAACTTGGGCTTGCGGAGAAGGCCGCTTCGCTCGCTCCCGAAGTTGCGCGGATGCGTTCCGCTGGCGACTATCGCGGCGCTCTGGAAGCGATTGCCGGGCTGCGGGCACAGGTAGACGCGTTCTTCGAGTCGGTGATGGTGATGGATCCGGACGCGGAGGTCCGCGGAAATCGTCTGGCGCTGCTCGATCGGGTGCTTGGGGATTTCTCTGGCATCGCGGAGTTTTCAGAGATAGTGGTGGCGGGGTAGATGGCTGTTCCTACCGCATGGGATCCCACCTTAGACCGATGAAGCCGGGCGAAGGTGGGATCACGGAGATCCACAGTAAGACGTTCTAGTGGACTTTTTGCAGGCGCGCGATGAGCTTTTCGGCCAACGGCTCACCGGATTCGGTCCAGAGCAGACGGCTGGAGATGCTGCACTGCTTTTCGACCAGAAGGGTGAACGCCAACAGCATCTCGACGTTCTGTTGAATGTGCTTGGTGGCGGCTTCGTCGACGCTGGCGTCTTCCAAAGTCCACGGGGTGTCGAGGCCGAAGTCGACACGGATATGCCCATTCTGCGCGTACCCGGATTGGTCGAACTCCGGTCCAAAGCCAAGGATGCGAACCGTGGCGGGGTGGCGTTTCCACAGGGAATCGAGCGCGGGCGAGCCGGGCTGGCCGGGAAACGGAATCGGCGTCTTGCGGGGAGCGACGTCGTCGAAGCTGTCTTCCAGGTCCTCGTCGTCCGGATCTTCGTCGTCGTCGGATGGCCGTGGAGGATTGCTTGGCGACGAACCCTCCGGGTACCAAAGATGCCAGGTCATCTCGAACTCGTAGGCCATGTCCTCATGGAGCTGCTCGGTGGCCTCGGCGACGGCAAGTTCGATCGCGGACGCGGCCGTATCGGGTGACTCCGCGGCGCGCTCGTCGTTGACGTAGATGCGCTGGTAGGTCGGCGATTCGGTGAAGTCGATCGGGTACGCCGACGCGGCAGCGACCCGCTTGTCCCCCGCGATGATGGCGAACTGACGCATGACGCCGACGAGCGCCTGGGGAAGACTCTCGAGACGGAAATTTGGGAACCAGAGGCTCAGGTAAAGCTGATCGGCCATTAAGTTAGTTTACGCCTGTCATCCAGCGAGACGTGGCCTTTGGGGTGAGAAGATGGATCAGGCGGATAATGCGGACTGGCGTCGACAGGATAAGGATTTGGCTTGTGGTGGGTGCGACGCTGCTCGTGCTTGTGGTCGGGGGGTTCCTGGGATACGCGCACTACAGGTCGCGCCGGTTTCTGGCGGGCCTGCCTGGCCGGCTGGGAGCGAACATCTCACGCCAGGCGGAGGGTTACACCTGGTCGCAGTCCGGATCGGATGGCCATGCCATCTTCACCATGCATGCGGCGAAGCTCGAGCAGAGGAATGACGGCAAGGTGCTTCTGCACGACGTAGGCATCGTTCTCTATGGGCGGAAGCAGGACCGCGCAGACCGGGTGTACGGAAACGAGTTCGAATACGACCAGGCGGCGGAGATCATCCGGGCGATCGGCGAAGTGCACATGGACCTCGAAGCGCCTGCCCCGGCGGATGGCTCGACGAAGAAGCAGAGGCCGGTGCCCGTGACCGAAGGTGAGCCTGTCTCGGACGCAAAGATGATTCACGTGAAGACTTCAGGGCTCGTCTACCTGAAGAAGCTTGGTGTGGCGGCTACGCCTGAAGATATCGAGTTCTCCGAAGGCAAGATGACCGGTCGTGCGCACGGGGCGGATTACAACTCCGACACTGGCGTGCTCGTCCTGCAGTCCAACGTGCGCATGAACGGTCTGACGACGACAGGGCCGATGGTGATGACGGCAAGCCGCGCGGAACTGCACAGGCTTGAGCAGGTCGCGGATCTGACGGGAGCCAAGGTAGTCACAACGCAGGAGACGGTGACAGCGGAGCAGGGCGTTGTGCATGTGCGGAAGGACGGGTCGCCGGAACGAATGGAGGGCAGCGGCAAGGTGACGGTGACGCGCTCGACAGGGGGCACCCTGACGGCCGGTCATGCGGACGTACTCCTGAACGCTGACGGTAAGGCTGAAAATGCCCGGTTTTCTGGCGACGTGACCTATTCAGAGGATGAGTCAGCGCGGCAGGAGCGAGGGACCGCGGCGGATCTTAGGGTGCTCTTCGATAAGGCCGGTCAGGCGGAGCACGTTTCCATGACCGGCGGTGTGCGGATGGAGACCAGGGAGCAGGTGCCTGCCTCTGGAGCCTGGAACTCGCGAACGTTGACGGGCCAGGCTGTCGAGATCGCGCTCGGTCCTTCAGGGACTGAAAAGAAGGCCGAGATACGGGATGCGGAGGCAACGGGTGGGGCGCGGCTCGTCGTCGTGGACGAGGCGAAGAAGCCCGGACAGAAAGAGACTCGGACCGAGATGGCGGGCGACGACCTGAAGGCGCACTTCCTCGCTGGCAAGCAGGTTTCGAAGGTGCTGGGGACCGGGCACACCTCGCTCCACCAGCTCAACGGGGATGGTGTGGATGAGGTGAGCTCGGGGGATACGACCGACCTGGAATTCCGGACGAGCGATACCGCTTCGCATGGTGGGAGGCAGGCAGAGCAATTAGCATCCGCCGTCCAGCAGGGGCACGTGGTGACCGTGCGGAAGAGCATGCGGAAACAGGGCAGCGCGATGGTTCCGGTGGAGGAGCGTTCGACGGCTGAGAAGGCGGTCTACGACGCGGACGCGGACAAGGTGACCCTCACGGGCGGCGTTCAGATGACGAACACCGAAAGCACGCTCTGGGGAAACCGCGTCGTCGTCGAGCGTGGGGCGGGCAATGCGACTGCCGAGGGTGCCGTGCGGGTCAACTACGCGCAGGCGGCGAAGGACGGAAGCGAAGGCGAGCCGGTTCACATCTTGGCGGACCGCGCAGAGTTCAAGCGGGGACCCGTCGACGCGGCTGCGGGGGCGAAGAAGCCGGAGGCTGATACGGCGTTCTTCTACGGGACGGGACGCGCGGCCCGGTTGTGGCAGGGCCCATCGCAGGTAGAGGCTCCAGTGCTTGAGTTTGAGCAGGGCGCGAAGCGTCTGACGGCGAGCGGGCCGGGCACTGGCATGGTGGTGCATACCACGCTCGTCTCGCAGGGGAGCACGGTGAAGCCCGCAGCCCAGAAGAGCGTTGCCGGGAAGGCCAGCGGGCAGGGCGGCCCGGTGAGGATCGCAAGCCGCAAGATGGTTTATACGGATGCAGCCCGGGAAGTGGTTTTCAGTGGTGGAGTGCTGGTTGAGGATGCGCAGGGAAGCATGAAGGCGCAGCAGGCGACCGCGTACCTGCAAGGACCCGAGGCAGCGAAGGCTGGCGGCCCTCCGAGTGCCGCAGGCAAGACACCCGGGATGTTCCTCGGTGGCAGCGTGGATCGAGTCGTCGCGACGGGCAAGATCGACATCGTGCAGCCGGGGCGCCGTGGCACGGGAGAGCAACTCGTTTACACGTCAAGCGATGGGCTTTTCGTGCTGACCGGAACGCCGGCGGCGCCTCCCAAAGTTGAGGACGATGCGCGTGGAACCGTAACGGGAGCGGCTTTGCAGTTTCATTCCGGAGATGACAGCGTCGTTGTGTCGAGCGGGGGCATCCAAACTGGGTCAAAGGAAAATGCTGGGAAGCGTGTGCGGACGGAAACGCGGGTGAAGCAGTGACGATGCGGCGGTTGGTAACCGAAGAGATTGGCAAGTCGTATGGCGGGCGGCAGGTGGTTCGCGGGGTGTCGGTCGAGATTCAGCAGGGCGAGGTCGTGGGTTTGCTCGGCCCCAATGGAGCCGGAAAGACAACGAGTTTCTACATGATCGTCGGGCTGGTTCGGCCCGATTCCGGCCGGGTGCTCGCTGACGGCGACGACATCACTCGGCTGCCAATGTATCTGCGGGCACGGAAGTACGGCATCAGCTACCTGCCGCAGGAGCCCTCGGTCTTCCGTAAGCTGACCGTGGAAGAGAACATTCTCGCCGTCCTCGAAGCGCAACACCTCAGCTGGGAGAGCCGTCGCACAAAGACCGAAAAGCTGATTGAGCAGTTGAACCTCGGGCACGTTCGCAAGACCCATGGGTACGCCCTGAGCGGCGGCGAGCGACGCCGGGTCGAGATCGCCCGGTGTCTGGCCATCGAGCCGGCATTCATTTTACTGGACGAGCCGTTTTCGGGAATCGACCCAATCGCTGTGCTGGATCTACAGGAGATTATCTTCGGCCTGAAGGCGAGCGGGATCGGGGTGCTGATCACAGACCACAACGTCCGCGAGACCCTCTCGGTGGTGGATCGGGCGTACATCATCAACGAGGGAACGATCTTTCGCGCGGGAACACCGGGCGAACTTGGTCGCGACGCTGAGGTAAAGAGGATCTATCTGGGCGAAAAGTTTTCCATGGACTAGAAGGTCCCGGGAACGGGGCACCGGAGTAGCGACTAAAAGCAGGGACTCGGCAGGGCGGGCCGAAGGCGTGTAGACTTTGGTGCAAGCGGAGCCTCTGAGCAAGTCGGGGGCCGTTTGTTTCCCGCTCGCTGCTGAACGGGTTTGGCTGTCTCACGAATGCTCCCTGGCATTCCACGTCGTGAGGTTGGTGACTTTTGCTTCAGCCCAAGCTGAATTTACGGGTATCGCAACGGCAGGTATTGACTCCCGGCCTGGTGCAGATGGTCAGCGTGCTCGCGCTGAACAAGCTCGAACTGAAGGAAATGCTGAACAACGAGATGATCGAGAACCCGGTTCTGGAAGAACTGGAGGAGATCAGCGTCTCGCTGGATGAACGGACGGGAATCGAAGGAGATCGCGAACGCTCCGCGGAGGATGTCGCCGCGGAGACCGAGCGGGTCGAGAAAGATCCCTTCGATGAGATCGATTTCGGCAGCTACTTTCAGGATTATCTCGACCCCGGTTTCAAGACTGCGTCGAACTTCGAGGAGTCAGATAAGCCCTCGTTTGAGCATTTTTTGTCGCAACCTAGCACCCTGAGCGATCACCTGGGGTGGCAGCTTGGCGCCCTGACCCTGACGCCCGGAGTCAAAGCCGCCGCCGATCTCGTCGTCGGGAACCTGAACGAAAATGGATACCTGACCGCGAGCGACGAAGAGATGGCCGAGGCCCTCCTGATTGCGGGCAGGATCTCCTTGACGACCGGACCGGACGAGTTCGAGGCGGCGCGGGCTAAGGCGCTTGCGGACGTTATCGCCGCGCGCGAGCTGGTCAATCAGCTTGATCCCGTCGGAGTGGCGGCTCGAGACCTGAAGGAATGCCTCATCATCCAGATCTGCGCCCAAAGGCGCGAGGCGGAGATGACGCTCGCCCGGCGTCAGAGGGAAGAGTCGAAGAAAAAAGCTGGTTCCAACGGATCTTCGTCCAACGGCGCTTCGTCCAATGGCGCTTCATCGAACGGGGCGTTCTCGAAAAAAACCAGGTGGGACGATCCGGACGAGTACGCGGAAATTCCGGAGCCGAAGGGCCGGGTTTCCGTCGACCGGACGGACACCTTTTCCGTGGCGGAGAATATCGTCACGAACTTTCTTGGGCTTCTGCAGAAGAAGGATATGCGAGAGCTGACGAAGAGCTGCGGCCGCTCGGCTGATGAAGTACAGGCTGCGGTGGACTTCATCCGGACGCTCGACCCCCGGCCCGGCCAGCGGTACAACCAGTCCGAAACGCGGCTGATCGAGCCGGACGTGGCCTTCGTGAAGCGGGACGACGTCTACGTCGTGGTGGTGAATGAGGACGACCTGCCAACACTGCGCCTCAACCAGGGCTACCGCAAGATGCTCCGGCAGAAGCAGACGGAGAAGGAAGTCCGTGAGTACGTGAAGGAGCGCTACAAGTCGGCGATCCAGCTTCTCCGGAACATCGAGCAGAGGAAAAACACGATCGTGCGTACCTGCGAGGTGATCTTAAGGCGGCAGCAGGAGTTTCTTGAAAAAGGTGAGTCCGGCCTGAAACCGATGATGATCAAGGAAGTTGCCGAGGAGCTTGGGGTGCATCCCTCGACGGTCAGCCGCGCGGTGTCGAACAAATACGTCCACACCCACCAGGGCGTCTATGAACTGCGATTTTTCTTCTCCGAGGGCGTCGGCGGCCCCGAAGGGGGGGACCTTCCCTTGGTATTGCTCAAGCGGAAGGTAAAGCAGATGATTGAAGCGGAGGACTCGAGGAAGCCGCTCACGGACGACCAGTTAGCGGCGCAGTTGCAGCGGGAAGGTATCCAGGTCACGCGTAGGACGGTGGCGAAGTACCGGGAGGATCTCCAAATCCCGAGTACGCACCAACGGCGAGTACGGTAAAACGCATCGTACGATTTTTAGCCTCGGGAAGTTCGAGGAGCAGCAAAGAAGGGGCGGCTCGCACGGTTGAGTCGACCAGGCCTGAACCAACACGTTGAGCAAGCAAAAACGGGGTGTTTGGATGAATATCGAGTACACCGGACGGCATACGACAGTAACGGCGAAGCAGAAGGCGCAGGCTGCGGCAGGGCTTACGCGTATCGGGGAGATGATTGGCGGGGCGTGCAGCGCACACGTCATTTTGACGGTGGATAAGTACCGGCAGATGGCCGAGATCTCCGTGCTGTGCAAAGGGCAGACGCTGGTGGCGAACTGCGAAGGGACCGACATGGAAGCGGCCCTGCACGACGCGCTCGCGAAGCTGGAGCAGCAGTGGGTTCGGCACAACCAGAAGACAACTACGATGAAGCGGCATCCCAAGGGAATCGGAATGAGAGACACGGTGTTGGAACAGGTGGACATCGCCGTTTGAGTGGGCCTGGCTCTCGCCCGTTTGCTCCCGGCTTGCGATTGATCCAGGAGCAAACGGGCAGATGCTAGGATTTCTCCATGGGTGTGAACGAGCAGCAGAGCACGACTGAGCCGGGCAAAGAACTTGTCATCCTGACGGGAATGTCCGGGTCAGGCAAGGCCTCGGCCTTGAAGGCCTTTGAGGATCTTGGCTATTACGCGGTCGATAACCTCCCGCTTGAGCTGATGACGCAGTTCGCGGAGATCGTCCGGGAGTCGCGCGACATCAAGCGGGCGGCGCTTGTGATCGACGTGCGGGAAGGCATTCGGCTCGAGGAGTTCCCGGCCAATCTCAAGAAGATACGAACCGTCCTCGCAACCAAGGTTCTGTTTCTCGAGGCCAGCGACGACGCGCTTGTGCGGCGTTTCTCTGAGACTCGCAGGCCGCACCCGATGGGGCGTGGCGATACTGTCGTGCAATCCATCGAGGAGGAGCGGAAAAGGCTCGACCCCATCCGCAACGTCGCGGATATTGTTCTAGAGACCACGAAATTCAATGTCCATGAACTCCGCGCACATATCAACGCGCAGTTCGACCAGGAGGCGAGCGAGCAGAACCTTACGATCGCCTCGATGAGCTTCGGCTTCAAGAATGGCGTCCCAACCGACGCGGACCTGGTCTTCGACGTGAGATTCCTGCCGAATCCACACTTCATCGAGGAGTTTCGTCCTCTCACAGGCAAAGACCCGAAGGTGGCGAAGTACGTTCGGAGCTTTCCGCAGACTGAGGAGTTCCTCGAGAAGACGACGGAGATGCTGACGTTCCTGCTGCCGTTCTACATCAAGGAAGGCAAGAGCTACCTCACGGTGGCGTTCGGATGTACGGGAGGCCAGCACCGGTCGGTAATGATCGCGGAAGAGATGCAGCGGCGACTCGGAGATGCGGGATACCGCGTAAAGGTGACGCATCGGGACATGCCACGGTAGGCTCGTACGGCGATAGAATGGGCCTCATGGTTTCTTGGCGAGGTGCGTTGGGATGGGTGTAAGGCGCATCTGGCGTTTGTTGCTGTATATGCGGCCCTACGCCCTCTACTCACTTGGTTCAGTGGTTCTGATGGCCCTTGTGGGGGCTATGGCAGCCTTCCGGGTTCTGCTGGTGAAGCAGATCTTCGATAAGGTGCTGAATCCGGATGTGCCGAACGACGCTGTGCTGGTCTTCAAGACCCCCTATCTCAAACATCCTCTAGACCTGCACCTGCTGGTGCCGAGCCACTTTCACAACGCCTGGACCGTCATGGCGTATGCGCTCGTGATGTCGGCAATCGTGAAGTCGATATCGGATTACGCAGGCACGTACCTGGTGAACTACGCCGGCTTTGGCATGATCACCGACCTGCGGAACGATCTCTACAACGCCGTGCTGCGGCGCTCCATGAGCTTCTTTCAGAAGCATTCGACGGGCTCCTTGCTGTCGACATTGATCAACGACATCGAGAAAGTCCAGACGGCGATGTCGGCTGTGCTGGGCGAGTTCCTGCAGCAGTTCTTCACGTTGATCTTCCTCGTCGGCGTAGCGATCTTCTACGGCGGACGTCTCTCGTGGGTGCTCCTCCTGTTCGTTCCAGTGGTGATTTCTTCGGCCCGGCGCATCGGCAGGCGGGTACGGCAGACCACGCGTCGCGGACAGGACAAGCTCGCCGAGATCCAGAACATCCTGCACGAGACCATTACGGGCAACAGCATCGTGAAGGCCTTCGGCATGGAGATCTGGGAGATGGATCGCTTTCGTCGTGCGGCGCGAAGACTCTTCCGGGCGAACCTGAAATCAATGAGTGTGGCGGCGATCAGTTCGCCCTTGATGGACGCCCTTGGATCAGTGGCGATCGCGCTTCTGCTTTTCCTCGGACGGCAGGAGATTCTTCATCAGCGGATGACGGTTGGCTCGTTCATGTCGTTCATCATCGCCGTCTTCACGCTCTACGATCCTGTTCGGAAGTTCGCCATGTTCTACACGAGCTTTCAGCAGGCGCTCGGCGCGAGCGAGGACATCTTCAAGTTCATGGATGCGCAGGACGAGGTCCGCGAGAAGCGCCGCGCGCACGTTCTGAAGGGTTTTTCCGGGCGCTTTGACTTCAAGGACGTAGAGTTCGGCTACGACGTCGATGGCGAAAAGAAGCTCGTGCTGCGCGGCATAACGCTCAACGTCCAACGCGGCGAGGTGATCGCGCTTGTGGGTCCGAGCGGAGCGGGTAAAAGTTCGCTGGTGAACCTCATCCCACGCTTCTTCGATGCGAGCGCAGGCTCGATCACCATCGATGGCCATGACGTGCGCGACGTCACGCTTGTGAGCCTGCGTGCGCAGATCGGCAAGGTGACGCAGGAGACCGTGCTCTTCAACGACACCGTGCGGAACAACATCGCATACGGTCAGCCGGACGTTCCGCTCAGCAAGGTAGAAGAAGCCGCGAAGATGGCCCTGGCGCATGACTTCATCCTGCGCATGCCGGAAGGCTACAACACCATGATCGGCGAGAAGGGTGTTCGCCTGAGCGGCGGCGAACGGCAAAGGCTTGCAATCGCCCGGGCGATCCTGAAGAACGCGCCGATCCTTATCCTCGACGAAGCGACCAGCGCGCTCGACACAGAAAGCGAGCAGTTCGTACAGGCGGCTTTGGCGAACCTCATGCAGGGAAGGACGGTGTTCGTGATCGCTCATCGCCTGTCGACTGTTCGGCGTGCAACGAGGATCGTTGTACTGGAAGCGGGGCAGATCACGGAAGTAGGAACGCACGAGGAACTCATGGTTCACTCGGGGACATACCGGCGCCTGCACGATATGCAGTTCGCGGATAACGACCGTGTCGGCCTGGAGGGTGTGGCTTGAGCGGTGTCCTTTCGATGACGGGTTTCGCGACCGTAAACGGAGATGGCTTCACGCTGACGGTGAAGAGCGTCAACCATCGCTTTCTCGATCTGCAGATCCGTGTGTCCTCCGGGTCCGAAGAACTGGAGGCGCGGCTGCGGGCGATCGTGCGCGGCGCGGTGACACGTGGCCACGTTGAGGTGTCGCTCGATCTCGATCGCGCAGCGGGGTCGGTGCAGGTCCGGCGAAATGATTTCCTGCTCGCTGAACTGGTGAAGAACTACCGCGAGGCCGCCGAGAAGCATGGAGTGACCGGTGAGCCTGATCTGAACGGCATGTTGCGTGTGCCGGGCGTAATGACCACGGAAGTCGCGGCGCGCGTGATCGATGCGGCAGCGATCGAAGAAGCTGCAGTTACGCTCATGGAGCGCTTCAACGAAGCGCGAAGCCTTGAAGGAGCGTCCCTGGTGGCTGGCCTGCGAAGCGGGATGGACCGCCTGCTCCTCTTCGCCGGAGAGATGGCCGCCCTCCGCGAGGGTGTGCGGGAAGCACATATCGAACGGCTGAAGACAAGGCTTGCCGAGTTGCTGGAAGGCGCAGCGGCCAGCGAGGAGCGTGTCCTGACCGAGGCCGCGATGCTCGCGGAGCGGAGCGATGTGGAGGAAGAGATCGTCCGCATGCAGACCCATGCCCGGCGCTTCCAGGCGATGCTCGATGCGGGCGGCGAGGTCGGCAAGGCGCTGGACTTCCTGCTGCAGGAGATGAACCGCGAGGCGAACACGATGGTCTCGAAGATGAACGGCGCGATGGGAGAGCGCGGCCTGCGGTTGACCGACATCGGGCTAGGGATGAAGGCGGAGATCGAGCGGTGCAAGGAGCAGGTGCAAAATCTGGAGTAAAGAAAATAAACAAAAATAACCCTCGGCCGAGCCGCTTCGCCCAGGATCAACGCCCTCTGGAGACGTGTCCGGTAGACTTCTTGGATACGCTTTTCTTTGGAGTCTGATAAGCACTATGGCGGGAATTCTTTTTATCATTTCGGCTCCTTCGGGTTCAGGAAAATCTACGATTGTGAGCCAGTTGCGGACGCTGGTCGAGGGCCTGGATTTCTCGATCTCCTATACGACGCGGGCGCCGCGCGGCTCCGAAAAGAACGGGCAGGAGTATTACTTCACCACGCGTGAGGAGTTCGAGCGGATGATCTCGGCGGGAGACTTTCTCGAGTGGGCGGAAGTCTTCGGAAATTACTACGGCACGGCCCTCTCGGCACTCGCGCATGCGAAGACCGAGAAGCGGGATCTGCTTCTCGATATCGACGTGCAGGGAGCCATGCAGGTGATGAAGAAGCTGCCCGAAGCCGTCTCGATCTTCATCATGCCGCCAAGTCCCGAGGTGCTCGAGATGAGGCTGAGAAACCGCAGCGAGGCCGAGCATATGACCGTCGAGTCGGTGATTGAGCGGCGTCTGCGCGAGGCTCGTGAGGAGTTGAAGAGGATTCGGCAATACCGCTATGCGCTCGTAAACGATGTGCTCGACCAGGCGGTGACGGAGATGAAGGCGATCGTTTTATTCGAGCGCCACGATCCCGAGGCGGTGGACGCGATCGCCGCCAGTTGCCGGACCGACGAGGCTTCGACCAAGTTACAGGCGGCCCTGGGGACGTTTCAGGCGGGCTAAGAGTTGCACGGACTTTGCGAAATATTCCCGGATGCGGTAGATTCGAGTTACACCAACACAACCACATCCCGCGGGGGATATATATCATGACAGTCAACGAAGGTCTGCTGAATAAGTACAGCCTTGTCAAGGGTGCAGCACGTCGGGCTCGCCAGTTGCAGTCGGGTGCTCCTCCTCTCATGGTTTCGAAGTCGATGAAAGCCTGCCGCGTGGCGCAGGACGAGATTCGCGACGGGCACGTAACCTTCGTCGTTCAGGCGAAGAAGGTTGAACCTGTCGTCGGAACGAGGCTCTAGCGCCGGGATGGATGGAGAGGCACGCCAGGGTTCGGAAGCAGCGCAGCAACTGCGCGGATACGTGGAGTACTTTCGCGACCTTGGGGTGTACGACTTCTACCGGCAGGATGGGGACTCGGATAGCGAACTTGTTGCTCGGCTTGCGGCGACCCTGGCTGGGCCCGCCGAAGCGCTCGTGGCGCAGGATGTTCCTGTCGCGGCCAAACCGGTTGCTGCTCCTGCCGTCTCTTCGCCTCGGCCTTCTACCCCACCTGCACCTGTCGCCCCGGTGAAGCCTGCGGTTGTGGCTCCTCCCCAGGCCAGCTCCACTCCCTACAGCGATATCTCCATTCCCAAGCCACCCTCCTTCGATGAACTTGCGCCTCTACCTCCGGTCCGGGTTGCGCCTGAAGAGCGGGCCGGTGCGCTGCGAGTTCTGCAGGAAGAGATCGGCGACTGCACGCGGTGCCCCTTGGCCTACGCGGGACGCCACAGCATCGTCTTCGCGGACGGCAACCCGAATGCGCGGCTCATGTTTGTTGGCGAAGGCCCAGGAGCGGACGAGGACGCCTCGGGCGTGCCGTTCGTCGGCAAAGCCGGGCAGCTCCTGAACAATATGATCGCGGCGATGGGACTGAAGCGCGAAGACGTCTACATCGCCAACATCGTAAAGTGCCGCCCTCCAGCGAACCGCGTTCCCGAACCAATCGAGGCAGGAACATGCTCGCAGTTCCTGATACGGCAGATGGATATCGTGCAGCCGGAGATCGTCGTGGCCCTTGGCGCGACGGCGGCGACCTATCTGCTTGGCGTGCGGCAGTCCCTTGCCTCCCTGCGCGGACGCTGGCATAGCGCGCGTGGAGCGAAAGTCGTGGTGACCTATCACCCCGCATTTCTGCTGCGCGATCCCCGGCAGAAAGGCGAGGCCTGGAAGGACCTGCAGACAGTAATGGGCGCCCTCGGCCTAAAGGGGCCGCAGCGCGGATAGGCTTGCGCCGATGTCGGGCCAGACCTGCCAATGCTCGTTGAGAGTCTCGGAACCATGCTTCCTGTAGAACCGGAGAGCCGCGTGGTTAGTAGGCTCCACGTTGACACAGACCCGCTTCGCGTCCTGCCGAACGAACCACTCACCTAGTTCAAGAAAGAGCGCAGAGGCCACACCCGACCCGCGATGGGCAGGGGCGACATCGATCCATTCCAACTCTCCCTCGCAGTCGAAGCGCTGGGTGAGGTGCCCGCCGATCAGGCCGATGACCTCGTCCCCCACCATAGCCACGAAGAGCGTTCGGCTAGGTAAGGCGTGTTGCGGATTGATCGTCCCATCCATGTAGCCGCGAATGCGGGATTGCCAGTAGTCCTCCGTGCCCCACGTCTGGGCGCGAAGACTCGCCATGCCTGCGATGTCGCTCGGTCTGGCGGTGCGATAGGTGAGGTCGATCACAATCTCCCCGGTGAGAACAGCTCGCCTGATTCTAGGACGGCCGCGCCGTTTCCCGGATGGTTGGCGAGCAGCTAAGCTGGAATGATGGCTTTGTACTGCGACGTGGCGCTTCCTGTGCCGCTCGACCGCACCTTCACCTATGCGAATGGAATCGGCACCATGCCAGTCGTGGGTGCGCGCGTACTTGTGCCGTTCAGCGGACAGAGGCTGATGGGAGTCGTGGTTCGTCTCCACGATGAGCCTCTTCCGGAGGGTGTCGAGGCGAAGCCGGTGCAGGCGGTGCTGGATGAAGTAGCGCTTCTCCCCGACGAGTTGACGAAGCTCGCCCTGTGGATCGCCCAGTACTACGTCGCTCCGCTCGGCGAGGTCCTTCGGGGAATGCTTCCTTTGAGCGCCGAGGTGAAGCGGCAGTTCGTCTACCGCATTGGAGAGGCCGGGCGGCGCGTCCTGTACGAGGGCGCGGCCAAGGGATCCTCGCGGCGTTCAAGGCTCACTCCGGAGGAGCAGAATCGCGAATATGCCGTCCTGAACTATCTCGAAAGCGGAGAAAGCGCGAAGGCTTCAGCGCTGCGGTCTGCGACACAGGCGAACAAGGCCATGCTCGACGCGATGGTGCGGAAGAAGTGGCTGGTGAAGGAGGCCGTCGCGGAGGAGCGCGACGCACGCCGTTCCGAGAGGGTTGCCGTCCTGGTGGAGGGAGGCGGCGAGCAAGGCGGAGGACGTCTACCGCGGCTGAATGAGAATCAGCTCGCCGTCATGGCTGAACTGGCCGCCGTCGGTGGCCGCATGCGGGTGAGGGATCTGCGGGAGTCGCTGCGGGACACGGGTATCCCCGACTCGACGCTGGCGACGCTGGTAAAGCGCGGCTTGGTCGGCCTGGAAGACGTAGCGCAAGCCTTCGACATGGGCAGCGTCAGCACCCACGGAAAGAAGCATGCCCACGAACACGCCCTCAACGAGACGCAGATGGAAGCGCTCGGAACGATCGCAGTCGCCCTCGACCGTGGAGTCTTTGCGCCGCATCTCCTCTATGGCGTCACGGGCTCGGGGAAGACGGCGGTCTACTTCGCGGCGATGCGCCGAGCCCTCGAGAGGGGAAAGAGCGCTCTCTTGCTCGTTCCCGAGATCGGCCTGACCCCGGCGATGACGGGACAGATGGTTGCAGCGTTCGGGAGCGAGGTGGCGCTTCTGCACTCGCAACTCACACCCGACGAGCGCGCTGAGCAGTGGCATAGAATCCGCCGTGGCGAGGCGCGGGTTGTCGTCGGAACGCGTTCGGCGGTCTTCGCCCCGGTGGTTGATCTTGGCATCATCATCGTCGACGAGGAGCACGACTCCAGCTACAAGCAGGAGGAGACGCCCCGCTATCATGGCCGCGACGTCGCGGTCATGCGCGCAAAGCTCAACGACGCCGTAGTGGTGCTCGGTTCGGCGACGCCCTCCCTCGAGAGCTGGGCTAACGCCGATCGCGGCCGCTATGCGCGTGTGGAGATGCGCGAGCGGGTTGCGAACCGGCCGCTTCCTGAAGTCGAACTCATCGACATGCGAGCCGAGTTTCAGGCGGTCGGCAAGGAAGAGGTCTTCTCGCGCAAGCTCATCGAGGAGACCCAGGCCACGCTTGATCGCGGCGAACAGGTCATCATCCTGCTCAACCGCCGCGGATACTCCTTCGTGGTGATGTGCCGAAGCTGCGGCGAGAAGATCGAGTGCGAGAACTGCGCCATCTCGATGACGTATCACAAGCCTGTCGAGGGAACGGACGGACGCGCCCCCGTTGGGCAGAGGTTGGAGTGCCACTACTGCGGTTTTCGCCGAACAGTCCCGAAGGTCTGCCCAAAGTGCGAGAGCGAGCACCTGTATTATCTTGGCGCGGGATCGCAGCAGGGCGAGGAGAGGCTGCAGGAGCTCTTCCCCAGCGCACGGATCGGAAGGATGGATCGCGATACGGTACGTGGGCGCTCCGACATGGAGCGCCTCCTGACGCGCCTTCACGCCGGTGAGATCAATCTCCTCGTCGGGACGCAGATGATCGCCAAGGGTCATGACATCCACGGGGTCACGCTGGTCGGGGTAGTGGGCGCGGACTTCGCCTTGGGCCTGCCCGACTTCCGCGCCGCGGAGCGCGTCTTCCAACTCCTCACCCAGGTCTCAGGCCGGGCGGGCCGCGGAGATCTCCCAGGGAAAGTTGTCGTGCAAACCTACCATCCGGACCACTACGCGATCACCTTCGCGGCAAAGCACGACTACCCGGGCTTCGTCGCCAAGGAGATGAACTATCGGCGTTGGATGCACTATCCTCCCTTCGCCGTCCTGGCAAATGTGGTCATCCAGAGCGACAAGCTTGAAGAAGCGACAGGCTGGTCCGGAGTGCTCGGTCGCTGGCTGCAGAAGCGCGCGATGGAGAAGGTGCGTGTGCTTGGCCCGGCGGCTGCTCCCATCGTCCGCCTCAAGCGAATCTACCGGTATCACTTTGTCCTGAAGGCGGAGAAGAGGCAAGTGCTGCAAGAGGTGCTGCGGGCAATGCTGGCCTTCGCGGAGGCCGAGGGGATTCCGCGCAAGGGCCTCGTCATCGATGTGGACGCCGTACACCTGATGTAACAACACAGGCGTCAGTGGTGAGTGACGATCTGAAGAAGACTGGTTCCGGCAAATGGGCTCAAGGTTCCGCTCAGGATCAGGATGACAAGGCAGATCGGAAGCAGGGCACGTTGCCACGGATGCAGGGGAGGATCTTCCTTAAGCCGCGGATGCTTCAAGCCGGGAATCACCAGTACGATCGCCCAGGCAAACCATCCGACCCACGCGAACGTCCCCAGGATCGCGAGTAGTACGATTGTCACGAAGGAAGTCGCGCGGTGGGCGCGGGGATAGAGAGCATAGAGGATGTGACCGCCGTCAAGCTGGCCGGCCGGAACCAGATTGAGCGAGGTGATCAGCAGGCCCACCCAGCTTGCGACGAGCACGGGGTGAGGAATAATGCGATCCAGCGCAGCTGTCTCAGGACGAAAGACTCGCAGCAATGCGTCCACAAGGTGCAGCAGGAGTGGCTGGAACTGAATCACCTGGGGCACGGGAGCGGGAGTCGACTTCGAGAGGACAAGCCCGACAGCGACCGCAATGATCGCGACAAGGAACCCGGCAATGGGTCCTGCGGCGGCAATCACGGCCATCGCCGATCGCGTCCGAACGCGCCCACGAATGCGGAGGATGGCTCCTGCGGTGCCGCTGAGCGTCGGCGCAGGCAGGAAGTAGGGAAGCGTCACCTGCACCTTGTAGAGCCGGCAGGAAAAGAAGTGGCCGAACTCATGGGCAACGAGAATCGCCAGCACGGTCAGCGAAAATGGAAGACCCGTGGCAAACGCGGCGCGATGATGCCACACCCAGGCATACGGAAAGACATCCGCGTCGGAAGAAAGGGGAACCTGGTCGGTAAGGAAGTTCTCCATGTAGCGCATGCCGACCACGGTGGTGGAGAGCACGGTCAGGAGAAAAAGCACAACGTGAAGCCATAGCCGGTCGCGCCAGCGTTCCTGATGCGGAGGCGAATGAGCGTCCGGCTCGGACGGCCCGTCCTCGTGCGAATTGAGGGAGACCGGGAGCCGGTCGGCGGACGCCATCCTGATTTAAACCTCTTGGGAGCTGGCTTAGTCGAGCAGGTGAAGCTCTTTCCCTGGCTTGAAGCGAACGGCTTTGCCGGGAATAATGCTGACTTCAGCGCCTGTGCGGGGATTGCGGCCGATGCCCGTCTTCCGCGGCTTCACCGTGAACACACCGAAGCCGCGAAGCTCGATTCGATCGCCGCTGAGCATGCTCTGTTTCATACAATCGAAGATGGCATCGACGGAGGCTTCGGCTTTCGTTCTCGGAAGGCCGGTGCGCTCGACGATCCGCTGTACTAGATCCTGCTTGATCACGGTGATCGTCCTCTGGAGGCGGCATGTCCCGGCGAAGCCTTGGGGATCGGAGGTGCCTACTGTCCCGATGTTAGGAAGGCAAGCCCTGATTGTCAATGCAAAACCCCGTGCCTTAGTATCGAGGCTGGCGTCCTGAATGCGGTTCCGGACCTTGGAGGAAGTGGAGCAAGATGGCAATCAAGAGCGATCGTTGGATACGGGAACAAGCCTTGGAACACGGGATGATCGCGCCGTTCAGCGAGAAGCAGGTGCGCGATGGAGTCATCTCGTATGGGCTGTCCTCGTACGGCTACGATCTGCGCGTCTCGGACGAGTTCAAGATCTTTACCAACGTCAATAGCGCCATCATCGACCCGAAAGCCTTCGACGAACGCTCGTTCGTCACGGTGCAGGCCCCGAGCGTCATCGTTCCGCCGAACTCGTTCGCCCTGGCTCGCTCCATCGAATACTTCAAGATTCCACGCGACGTCCTGACGATCTGCGTCGGCAAGTCAACCTATGCGCGCTGCGGAATCATCGTGAACGTCACGCCGTTTGAGCCCGAGTGGGAAGGCTTCGTAACGCTCGAAATCTCGAACACGACTCCATTGCCCGCGAGAATTTACGCGAACGAAGGGCTTTGCCAGATACTCTTCTTCCAATCGGACGAAGTGTGCGAGGTCAGCTACGCGGATCGCAAGGGCAAGTACCAGCATCAGCAGGGAATCGTCCTGCCTATGCTCTAACGGCGTCTTAAGCGTCCGCGGTCCTCTGGGCTCGAAACAAACGTAGCGCTTCACCATGTCGAACTTGCAGGACGGGTGCCAGGTCTCTGGAAGCTATGACGGACGCGGGCAAAGGCTTTTCTCCAGACGATTCCGTGTCGAAGTCACCGGCAACGCCCGTTCGGGTCGGGCTGGTGGCGACAGACCCCATGCGCATCATGGGGCTGCAGGCCATCATGCGCGCCAACACCACCGGGCGGCTCGCCGGCGGCGAGGTCATTCCACTCTCGGTCCCAGGTGTCTTGAACGACGTGGACCTCCGCGTCGTACTCATCGATGCGAGCTGCACGCAGCACCTCATGGAACTCGTGGCGACCTTCAGCCGGGTTCGGCCGCATGTGCGCGTCATCGTCATCGGCGACTCGAAGGACCAGGAGTACATTCAGCAGGTCATCGGAGCGGGAGCCAAGGGGTACCTGCCCCAGACAGCGGATGAAACCGAGATCCGGCTTGCGCTTGAGGTCGTGTATGACGGCTCGATCTGGGCTCCGCGCAAGGTGCTCTCACGTCTGCTGGATGCTTCTAAGCTCGATCAGGCCGCGGGAACAACCTCGGTATCCTTCACGGAACGAGAGTTGCAGGTGCTTCGCCTCTTGGTGACGGGGTTGGGAAACCGGGAGATCGCCGAGGCTCTCAACATCGATGAAAGCACCGTCAAGGCGCACCTTGGCCGCCTCATGAGAAAGGTCGGAGCGAAGAATCGGATCGGGCTGACGGTCGAAGCTCTGCGGCACCATCCCGATCTCGCGAGAAGCGCTTAGCTGTTTACTAATAAGTAAATGGGTAGATTACCTAAGTCGCTAGACCTACGTACTCTTGTGAACTATCCGAAGGCACGAGAAAGTAACTCTACGCAACACAGACCTGGGAGAGGGACTGTGAGAGGAGCCGGGCGACCGGGTTCACTCACAGTCCCTATTTTTTCGTCCATTTTGATTCCATTGGAAGTCAATGCAACCACAGGGGTGGGCACGCCATCGTACCCCAATAGACACTGGGCCATTTGGACCGCGATCTAAAGATTGACTTTGAAAGGTAAGAAAATGACGAAGGTTACTGGATTTGTATGCGCAATGGCGATGGCGGCCACCTCACTGACGTCGTTTGCAGCCACGGACAAGGCGAAGTTGGATGAGCGGTTGACCAACGCGTCTGCCGTGATTAACGAGATCATGGCGACTCCCGATAAGGGCATTCCGCAGTCGATCCTTGCAGGCGCATCGTGCGTCGTCGTAATTCCAAGCTTCAAGAAGGGTGCCTTTGTGGTCGGCGCTCAGTACGGCCAGGGCGCTGCTACCTGCCGCACCCCGAAGGGTTGGAGCGCACCGGTGTTCGTTCAGCTTACGGGCGGAAGCTTCGGTTTCCAGATCGGCGGACAGTCGACTGACCTCGTGCTGATCGCAATGAACCAGAATGGCCTGCAGGACATGCTGAAGAACAAGTTCAAGCTCGGCGCGGACGCCGCCGCTTCCGCCGGCCCGGTTGGCCGTAACGCACAGGCCGGAACGGATTGGAAGCTCAACGCCGAGTTCCTCACCTACTCGCGTTCAAAAGGCCTCTTTGCCGGTCTTGATCTGGACGGCACGGTCCTCTCGCAGAATGAGGATGATACCCGCACAGTCTATGGCGGCAACGTTCCTTACACCGAAGTGCTGAAGGGCAATCAGCCGACGCCTCCCGAGGCTCGCGGCTTCGTTCGCACCGTAGCGAAGTACTTCGTCGTCTCACGCGACAACCACTAAGTTTCACGGATAGGAAAACGTTGGGGCGGCCTTCGGGTCGCCCCAACCTTTTGCTACAGAGTGAAGCGAGCAGACACCTACCACCCGCCAGTTACACTGGGACTGTGAGTTTGAACGAGCAGGAGCAGGGAGCTCCAACGATTACCGTGAAGCACAGGTTGGAATACCTGCTGCTTCGCTGCTTCGTCGAACTCCTGGCAGCCATGCCACGTGCGGTAGCAAGACAGGTCGGGGCAGGCATCGGGTGGATCGCCTACCGGATCGTTCCGCGCCTGAGGGCAGTAGGGCAGCAGAATCTCGCCATGGCGTTTCCCGAGAAGACTGGGGCAGAGCGCGAAGAGATCCTGCGGCAGACATACCGCAACCTGGGATACCAGATCGCGGAGTTCTGTCATATGCCACAGTACGGGCACAAAACGGTCGAGAAGTTCATCCGGTATGAAGGCTTCGAGAACTTCAGCCGAGCGCTCGCCCGTGGCAAGGGCGTGTTCGTGTTGACTGGCCATCTAGGCGCATGGGAACTCTCCAGTTTCTATCACTCGCTGATGGGCAATCCCATGGACATCGTCATCCGCCGTCTCGATAATCCCCTCGTCGACGACTTCGTCAATGGAATCCGTTGCGAGCATGGCAACCGTGTCCTCCACAAAGACGATTTCGCTCGTGGCCTCATCGCCTCGATGCGTGCCGGAAGGACAGTTGGTGTGTTGATGGATACCAATATGACTCCGCCGCAGGGTGTCTTTGTCCCGTTTTTTGGCGTTCCCGCATGCACTGCGTCCGGCGTGCCGCGCATTGCGGAGAGAACGGGTGCAGCGGTTCTCCCAGGCTTTCTTCTGTGGGAGAAGTCTGAGCGGAGATACGTGCTGCACTTTGGCGAAGAGCTGGACCTCGTAAAAACCGGCGACTCCGAAGCCGATGCCCTCACAAATACGGCCATGTTCACCGCCGTGCTGGAAAAGTATATTCGGGCATACCCGGAGCAGTGGCTCTGGATGCACCGCCGCTGGAAGACACGGCCCGAGGGCGAAAAGGGGATCTACCAGAGATGAAGCTTCGCGATTTGCTGCCTGCCGAACAGATAGGAAATGCGGGCGAAGTCGAGATCCTCCGTGTCTCAGGAATGAAGGATGCCGATGCGGCCTCGGTTGTCTTCGCGACCGACGCTGACACACTGAGCGCGGCCCTCGAATCAGCGGCAGGCGCAATCCTGGCCCCCAGAAAACTCGAAGGCGTGGCTGACCAGCGAGTAGCCTACGTGCGTGATCCGCGTTACTCGTTCGCAGAGGCTGGAGACCGGCTTCGCGCGCGCCCGACACAGAGCGAGATCCACCCTTCAGCGGTGATCGCAGACGGAGTCGCCATGGGCACGGGTTGCCAAATAGGGCCCGGCTGCGTCATCGGAGAGGACGTCATTCTCGGAGATGACGTGGAGCTGGTGGCGCGAGTGACCCTTTATCCCCGAACGCGCCTCGGCAGCCGCGTGGTCGTGCAGGCAGGAGCCGTGCTCGGTTCAACAGGATTCGGCTACGCAAGGAACGCCGAAACGGGACGCTATCTACTCTTCCCGCAGCAGGGAAGTCTGGTCATCGGAGACGATGTCGAGATCGGAGCGAATACCACGATCGACCGCGGTGCCCTGGGCGAGACGCGGATAGGCTCGGGGACGAAGATCGACAACCTCGTCCACATCGGGCACAACTGCGTCATCGGCGAAAACGTCATCATCGCCGCGCAGACCGGCATATCAGGCTCAAGCATCGTAGAGGACGGCGCTATTCTCGGGGGCCAGGTCGGCATCGGCGAGCACGCGACGGTCGGTGCAGGCGTCATCCTCGGTGGGGGCGCCGGTGTGCTCAGTGGAAAGAAGATGAAGGGTCCGGGACAGGTCTTCTGGGGAAGACCGGCGCGTCCCCTGAAAGAATACCTCCGGGACCTCGCCCGCCTTCGCAAAGGCTGAAGGGCCTTCTTCGCTCTTTCGGGCGCTCAGATCGATTGAACAGGAATGATCATCAAGTCGCTCGCGAGGGCGACCTCTTTCTGAACGAACGGCTCCGCATAGCGAACACCGGCGAGCATCCCGTAGTGGCGAGCCGACGCAAAAGTTCGCTCCCGGATCTCCTCCTCCGGCACAAACAGCCCGCCACCCTCGGGTCGCGTGGCGTACTGGGAGCGATAGGCGAGCAGCGACTGCAGCCTCTGCTCCATGTAGGCCGATATGTCCACGACGAAGGTAGGACGGACATCCGCGTAAAGCGACGCATAGAGGATCTTGTACGGACGATGCGGCGCGCCCTCCAGATCGAGCTTCGAGAGTCCCGAGACGAAGCAGGATTCATAACCAAGCGTGGCAGACGTGTAGTGGTCCGGGTGCCGTCCCTGCCAGTACGGAAGGATCACCACCCGTGGCCGCAGCCGTCGCAGCACGCCGGCCACCTTGAGCCGATTCTCCAGCGTGTTCTGAACGTTCCCATCCGGGAGATCGAGCGCCTCCCGATGCGAGACACCAAGGATACGTGCCGCGTCATTCGCCTCGGCTTCCCGCTCCGCGGCCGTGCCCCGCGTACCCGATTCACCCCGCGTAAGGTCAAGAATGCCGGTCTTCCAGCCCAGTCCTTGCTGAACAAGAAGCGTTCCGCCACAGGTTTGCTCTACGTCGTCACGATGCGCAGCAATCGCGAGTACATCCACCATCTTCTTGCCCTCAAGAACCGTGTGAACAATTCAGGGCACCCGCGTTGGGTGCCCTGAGCCTTTGATTCCGTTCACCGAGCCGTCAGTTTGTTTCATCGGTCGAAGCATCCATGTACGCCACATCGAGCGCCGTTCCCTGGACGATGATGAACTGGTTGTTGATCTCGGACGCATCGGCGGTGTTAAAGGCGTGCACCTGGCCACCATAGGCCGTGTAGACCTTATGGAAGGTCTCCACCCAGCAAAGTCCTGTCAGGCTTCCGTAGTACTTCGTATTTCCATCGGTGTTCGGATAAGGCACGGAGGAGGTCGATGAGGTAGGATCGACCGCCGGAACGATGCTCGCCGTCTTTGCACCAAGATCGAAACGGGTCAGGCAGTTGTAGTTCAGGTTGTTCTTGGCGCGCTCGCCCGTCGCGCAAAACTGCGAGCCGATCCACAGCGTGTTGTCATCGGCGAAGAGAAGCTTGGAGTGATTGCCGTCCGAGATCGAGTACTTGCCGGTAATGGAAAGGTTCGCGAGGCTGACGGTCGTGAGATTCCCGGCGAAAAGCCCGTCCGCCATCAACTGCTGCCCGGCCAGGTAAAGTGTTGTGCCATCCGAAATCGCAGTCGTGACGCCCCCTGGAACGGCGAAGTTCGAGACAACTGCATTCGTATCGGGAGATGTCGTGGGAATCGTGTTGATGACCAGCGGCGCAAGGTTCAGGATGGACACGCTGGCCGTCGAACCACCGCACTCCGGACCGCAATTCAGGACATCGACCGTCGTGCCATCGAGCGAGAAGTACGCATCCTGCGGGCGGTCGTAGGTTCCCACCACCGGAACGACGCAGTAGACCGGAAGGTTATAGGGCTGGCAGTCGACGTATCCCGGGGGCGTAGCCTGGTTCGCGTTTAGCTTGACCAGCCGGTAGAGCGTATTCGAGTTCCGAACCATCGCGAGGACGACGGTGTTTCCCGTATTGCTGGCGACCCGATATACGTTCGGAAGATTGAGCGCGTAGGACTTTCCCGTGCTGTTGTCCAGCGCGACAAGCTGTCCCGTTGATTCCTCGGCGGAGTAGACAGCTGCTCGGCTTGGCGGGATCGCAAGGCCGGTCGAAAGCGCAGGAAGCGTTCCGGCAGAGCCGGTGGACGCCTCGGTCCCGTAGTTGATAATCGCAACGCTTCCATCCGACTGCGAATAGACGTAGCCGGCGGTCTCGGCCGGGTAGTTGATGATCTTGCTTGGGTAACCGCCAGAGTAGCCGGAGATCGAGAAGCTTGTGATCGTGTTCTGGATGTTGCTGCGAATGTCGCGAAGGCCGTCGAGGATGCTCAGGCCACCCTGTGTTCCGTTGGCCGTGACGCCGACCATGACGCGGTTGGCGAGCTTGCTTGGAGGAATCGGGCGGTTCGCGAACGTGTATTGCGGAAACTTGTAGTAATTATGCCCGCAGGATGCAAGGGCAAGCGTGAACATGGCGAGCAGGAGACCGCTGAGGGTCCGGGTGCAGAGACTACGATTCTTCAACGTGAACAACTCCAGACCATAGGCCTCCGCGCGAGGAACTGCCGCTGCCGGATGCGGGTTTCAGCCGCGATGGTATGACGCGAGTATACCAAAGGGGGTGAGCAGCACGGCCCCGTCCCGGTGGCTTCGCCCGCGCTCGTGGCTTAGGATGAAGGGATGCCCTTTACGCGCCGCAAGGCCGCAGGGCGGGTCGGACTGAAGTGGAAGTGAGGCTTGGTGTCATGGCAGGAACGAGTGTTGTCGAAGGTGCCGGGGTGGCGCAGGCGGTCGATCGCCTGTTCGCAGCGGTCGCGGGTGAAGACGGGGCCGAGCGCAAAACCGTGCTGTGCGATGGCGCCATGGGCACGATGCTCTACAGCCGCGGCGTCTTCATCAATCGCTCGTATGACGAACTGAACCTCTCGCAGCCGGAGCTCGTACGCGCGGTCCACGCCGAGTACCTTCAGGCGGGCGCGCAGATCATTGAAACCAACACCTTCGGCGCAAATGCTTTCCGTCTCGAGCGTTACGGCCTCAAGGACAAGGTCCGCGCGGTCAACATCGCCGGAATGCGCCTCGCCCGCCAGTGTGTGAACGAGATTCGCGAGAAGCAGGCGTCCGAGGCGTTTGTCGCCGGAGCCCTCGGCCCGCTGGGAGTGGGTCTAGCTCCCAGGGGAATCGTAGCGGTCGATGAAGCACGCGACGCATTCCGGGAGCAGGTCAAGGCCCTCGCAGAAGGTGGCCCGGGAGTCGGCGCGGATCTCTTCGTCATCGAGACCATGATGTCCGTCGCAGAGGTCGAGCAGGCAATCGGAGCCGTGAAGGACGAAGCTCCGGGTCTCAAGATCATCGTGATGGTGACAGTCGACGAGGACGGAAACTGCCTCGACGGCACCTCGGCCGAAGACGCCGTAAAGCTCATGGAGAGTTGGGGAGCGGATGCCGTCGGTTGCAACTGCAGCTCCGGTCCCCAGACCGTCCTCGCCGTCATCGAGCGGATGCGCGCCGTCACCAGGCTCCCGCTGGCCGCCATGCCGAACGCCGGCATTCCCCGCGACGTAGACGGCCGCCAGATCTACATGACCTCCCCTGAGTTCATGGGAGGCTTCGCCAAGCGGGCCGTAAAAGCCGGGGCAACCTTCCTCGGAGGCTGCTGCGGGACCACGCCCGCGCACATTCGCGCCATGAGGCACTCACTCCGCGCTCTCGGCGCAATGGAGGCAGGCATCCACGCCGTGGTCGAGGCTCCGGTTGAGAGCAAGGTCGAGCCGCCACCCTTGAAGGATCGCTCGAAGATCGGCGGAATGATCGCCGCCAGTGAGTTTGTCACGCTTGTCGAGATCGTCCCTCCCAAGGGCATCGATTGCTCCAAGGAACTCGAAGGAGCACGCCAGCTTTACCTCCTCGGCGTCGACGCGATCAACGTTCCCGACTCGCCCCGTGCCAGCGCCCGCATGTCGGCGCAGAGCCTCTGCGTGCAGATCCAGCAGCACGTCGGCATCGAGACGATCCTGCATTACACCTGCCGCGACCGCAACGTCCTCAGCATTCAGAGCGACCTGATCGGCGCATCGTCGATCGGCCTGAAGAATGTTCTCTGCCTTACCGGCGACCCCCCGAAGATGGGCAACTACCCCGATGCGACCGCCGTCTTCGACGTCGACGCGATCGGCCTCGTAAAGATCGTGCAGGGCCTCAACCACGGCATGGATATCGGCAAGAACCCCATCGGCGGCTCGACCGGTTTCACCGTATCGGTCGCAGCCAACCCCGGCGTTCCCGACCTCGACTACGAGGTGCGCCGCTTCGCCTCGAAGGTCGAGGCCGGCGCTGAGTTCTGCATCACGCAGCCCGTCTTCGACATGAGGGTCCTCGAGGACTTCCTGCGCAGGATCGAAGGCTTCCGCATCCCGGTCATCGCGGGCATCTGGCCGTTGACGTCGCTCAAGAACGCCGAGTTCATGAAGAACGATCTGAAGGTCCGCGTCCCTGACGAGGTCATGGCACGCATGGCCAGCGCGGGCAGTGTCGAAGGCGCCCGCGCCGAAGGAATCAAGATCGCCCGGGAGATGCTGGCCGAGGCGAAGACGCTCGGCCACATGATGGTCCGGGGCGTCCAGGTAAGCGCACCCTTCGGAAAATACAAGGCTGCGGCGGATGTGTTGGGACTCGGAGAAAAGGAATAGAAATGGCAACGTTTGAAGAGAAATTGACAGCCTTGGAGTCGGTAGTCGAACGTCTCGAGCGCGGTGAACTGTCGCTCGACGATTCCGTCCGCCTCTTCGAAGAGGGAATCGGCCTCTCGAACGCATGCAAGGCAGAGCTGGAGGCAGCGGAAGGCAAGATCCAGGTCCTCGTCGAGCCTGGAGATGGTGCCGTTCTGGTTCAGGAATTGACCGTCGAGGATGATAACGGCGAGGAAGATTTGCTGGATGAGGAATTGGACGAGGAGTAGGATTTAAAACATGAAGCAGGATATCCGCAAACTTGCGTTCTGGCTTGAGAAGGTCTGTCAGGAAGGCATAGCGGTTGAGCAAAAGGTCCTCGAGTGGAAGCTTTCGGAGATCAAGAAGGCGGCTTCAGAGCAAGAGAGCAAATCAAGCTAGTGCCCACCTTGACCGTTGTCGCCGGTCCGAACGGATCGGGAAAGAGTACGCTCACACGGTTGGGGCGACAGGCATTTCAACATACTCCCGTGTTGGATCCAGACGCCATAGGCGTATCGATGCAAACCGTCGGCGTCGCGGGCGGATCTGCCATCGATGCAGGTCGGGACGTTCTGCGAAATGCACAGGAGTTGCTTTCAAAGAACCAGAGCCTCGTTGTCGAAACGACACTCTCTGGAAGCACGTACCTTCGCATGATGGCTCGGGCAAAGTCGCAGGGATACTTGCTTATCCTGCTATTTGTCGGGACGTCTGACGTGTCGATCAACATGCAGCGAGTCCGGCATCGCGTTCTGCTCGGCGGCCACGATGTTCCGGAGGAAGATCAGATTCGTCGTTATCCAAGAAGCATGGAGAACTTTAGGAAAGCTTTCGCACTCGCCGACGAAGCGTCGGTGTTTGATAACTCGTCTATGCAAGGGCACCGGATCGTCGCGATGAAGGGTACGGAAGGTATCGAGTTATTCGAACCCGTGCCCGAATGGGCAGGCTTCCTGCGCGACGCATATTCTGGCACGCTTACCGATCCCTCGTAGTCACAAACCCAGGCACCCAAAGCAGAGCTCGTTTCGCATCCGAATCCGGCAGCGCCGACAGGCTAAGCCGAGCCGCCTCCGCATAAGCGCAAGCCGTATCCATCGCATACGCCAGCGACCCATGCCGATGCAGAATCTCCAGGATCTGCGCGTGGCTGACGCGCGTAAAGCTGCGGTCGGCAAGCACCGTCCGTATCGCCTCGCGGTCTGCTCCCGTCCCGCGTTCGAGCGCATGGATGACAGCCAGTGTCGCCTTACCCTCACGCAGATCGGAAGCAACCGGCTTACCCAGCACATCCTCCGCGGCGGTCAGGTCCAGCACATCATCCACAATCTGGAACGCGAGCCCAAGGTTCCGCCCGTACTCCCCAAGGTTCGATTCCATCTCATCATCCGCATGCGTGATCGCCGCGCCAAGCTGCATCGAAACTCGAAACAGGCAAGCCGTCTTGCGATAGATGAGGTCGAAGTACTCTTCCTCGTTGATCAGGTGGCCGAGCTTCTCCATCTGCAGCAGTTCACCCTCGACCATCTGCTGCGTCAGCGAGATCAGCAGATCGAGCACCTTGAAGCTGCGCTCTTCGAGCGCATGGTGGAAAGACTGCATATACAGCCAGTCGCCAGCCAGCACGCACTTCGAGTTCCCCCACGTCGTATTCGACGAAGGCCGTCCTCGCCGTGTATCGGCCTCGTCGATGATGTCGTCATGCACCAGCGTCGCCGTGTGCAGCATCTCGACGACCGCGCCAAGCCGTATGCGGCTATGCGTGGTGCATCCAAGCGCCTTCGCCGAGAGCAGAAGAAGCAGCGGCCGAATGCGCTTGCCTCCACCCGCCATCAGGTACTGCGCAATGTCCGTAATGACGGCGACCGGAGAGTCCGACTGCTGCGCGAACTCGAGTTCGATAGCGGCGAGATCGTCACGGAGGAGGTCGATCACCTCGGCTGCGGTCGCGATGGAGAGCGTGCTCACTTAGGATTACAGACTATCAGGACGGGTTCTCCAGTTCGGTTATCGTCCGGCCGAGTTTGACAGGGTCGCAGAAGCGGGCCCGCTTATCGATATGGCCCGCTTCCGCCTGCCCAGGATGGGAGTGGCCGTTAGTTGGAACGGAAATTCGTAAACTGGATCTCGACCCCGAAGTCTCCGCCGCGAAGTTTCGCCATCACCTGCTGCAGAATGTCGCGATCCTTCGAGATCACACGGACAGTATCGCCTTGAATGCTTGCCTGTGCCTTGAGCTTCGAATCCTTGATCACGGCGACGATCTTCTTCGCCGGCTCGGACGCAATCCCCTGCTTCAGCTTGATCTTCTGCCGCACTGATGAGTTCGAAGCCGGCTCGATTTTCTCGTACTCAAGGTTCTTGAGCGAGACGCCGCGCTTTACCAGCTTCTGCGAGAGGATCTCGATGACCGCTTTCAGCGTGTACTCATCCTGCGAAGCGAGCTGGATCGTCTCCTCGCCCTCGAGGTCGATCTTCGATTTCGAGCTCTTGAGGTCGAACCGCGCGTTCACCTCTTTAGTCGCCTGATCGATGGCGTTCTTCACTTCCTGGATCTCTACCTTGCTGACGACGTCGAAGCTGTTATCTGCTGCCATAACTGTTGTTTCCTCGAAGCCGATTCTACCGCACCGGTGCGTCCAGGGTCGTGGGGAAGAGCCGGTGAAAGTTCGCCGTCGTCAGCTCAGCCAGCGCCTCAGGTGTCAGCCCTCGCAGCGTCGCCAGCAGCCCAGCCGTATGTGTCACAAGCGCTGGTTCGTTCCTCTGCCCACGATACGGAATCGGCGCAAGAAACGGAGCATCCGTCTCGACCAGGATCCGGTCAGCCGGCGCAGCCATCGCCGCCTGCCGAATCCCGTCCGACTTCGGATACGTCAGGTTCCCAGCGAACGAAAGATAGAAGCCCGCTTCGATCGACCGCACCCCCTGCTCCGGCGTCCCGGAGAAGCAATGCATGATCCCCCCGTTCGCAGCCGGCCAGTGCTCAGCCAGAATCGCGAGCAGGTCCTCCCAGGCATCCGCATCCCCATACTTCGCCTTCGCCTCCGGCTTGGCAAGCTCTGACGTGCGACAGTGGATCAGGATCGGCTTCCGCATCTCGGAGGCGATCTTCAACTGCGCGATGAACGCCGCCTTCTGCGTGGCAATGTCCGGGTTATCGAAGTGGTAGTAGTCCAGCCCGATCTCCCCAATCGCAACGCACAGAGGATCCCGCGCGATCCGCGCCAGGTCCCCGAGCGCCTCTCCCGTAGCCTTCCCGGCCTCCTGCGGATGAATCCCCACCGAAGCAAAGATCCTCGGTCCGCCCACGTGCGATTTCGCGATAGCAAGCGCCTGGTGCATGGTCTCCGGCCCATCCCCAATACCGATGGCAAGAATGGTACCGATCCCCTCATCGCGGGCGCGCGTCAGAACGGAGTCGAGGTCGTCATAGCTGTCGAGGTGAGCATGCGAATCAATAAGCATCCCTCCCAGTTTACCGGCTCCCAACATCAGGTCTGCGGCACCTTCGTCACATCCGTCTTGATCCGGATAGGCGTCATCGGTAGCGAGAAGGTAGCCTGCGGATCAGGCTTCGCAGGATCGAAGTCCGGAACATCCGCGGCAAGAAACTTCACCAGCGGAAGCTTAGCCGCGCGAATGCCATGCACCACGCAACGGGCCAGCTCATACGCCCCATAGCTGTTGAAGTGCGTGTCATCGTCGATCGCCGCCGTCTGGTTCGGAAATGTATTCGCCGCATAGTGCATGAAAGCCTTGCGCGAGACCTCCGGCCCCATGGCCTCGAACAGCGTCTTCGACATCGCATTCAGGTCGATCAAAGCCGTGCGCGTCTCCGCCGCCGCTGCCCGCACCGCGTCCGGATAACCACCAAGCGAGTTCGTGATCTTCCCCGCGTCGTCAAACGTCCGCCGATTCATCGCGGTCACAAGCACCGGGGTGGCCCCAGCCGCTCGAGCCTTCGCAACGTACTCCCGCAGCAGCCGGTTATAGTCCTCCAGCGACACCGCCCCAGGCTTCTGGTCGTTGTGGTTGAACTGGAGAAAGAGGTAATCGCCCGGCCGAATCACCGAAAAGATCTTCGCGAACCGCTGCTCTCCCACAAACGACTTGATCGTCTCCCCCGACTCCGCATGGTTCGCAATCACGACCCCAGGCATAAAGAAGCGCGGAAGCATCTGCCCCCACGCCGCCCACGGCTCCGTATCCTGGTCGACCACGGTCGAGTCCCCCGCAAGATAAACGACAGGCTCCGTAACCGGCTCGATCGTCACTGACCGCAAACTCGGACGCTCGCCATTGAACTCGAGCGTGAGCCTGTGATCCCAGTCGAGATTGTCGAACTCCCGCGGCTTGCGCTTCACAACGTGGCCTGGCACGCCATCCGCGATCTCGGGATAGCGAATGTTGACGTCGAACATCCGCGTCTCGGCCCCACCCGCCGGGATTGGGATCTTCTCCAGCATCAGTCGCCGCGACTCCGCCCGAACCGTCGTGACCGAAGCCTGCGGCCCTCCGAGCGTCACCGTAACCCGGTACGTCCCTTCCGGCAGATTCGCCGAGATAAAAAACGGCTGATCGCTCGTGCAGGCTTTGCCGGTAAACGCGGGTACTGTCCCAAGATCGAAGCCGTTGGCCGTGTCGCTCGCGATCGAGCCCTGGGAGAGCGTCGCGAACATCCGGTTCGCCGGCCCGCACGCAAGTCGAACCGTCCCAGGCTGAGCGAAGGCGATCGCAGGCATCAGAACGGCAACGGCGGCGACCATGCGGGTCTGCATAAGACTCCCAATCAGTCAGAAATAATTCCGAGGGAGAATTCTAGCATCGGCCGGAGCAGATCCAGGGCCGAAGACCCTCCTACTTCTTGCACACACAATTCGTAAAGCTCTGCGCCGAGTCATGCGTCAGCGCGCACACATACTCCGGCCATAGCGGCTTGATCAGCACGGACCGGTCCCCAACATAGAAGTTCCGGAGATACGCAGCGCTCTCGGCAGTGTTTCCCGGCGTATCCAGGCGAAAGCCGTCGGTAAGCACCTTCAGCGTCGCCGGGTTGAACGCAGGCTGGTGGTATGTCTCCGAAAAGGTGTACTCCTTCGACCATGTTGAATTGACACCGGTCAGGTTCGAGGCAGAGAAAACCGTGTAGTCCACGAGCCCAGCCGTGGCAGGGTCGACGCGGGCAACAGTGAACGCCGGATTGTTCCCATTGACCGGCGAGATCGAGGTGACGATCTTGACGGCGACCCCAGTCCCCGGCCTGCCAGGCGTTTTCTCGCTCGTCAGAAGCCGCAGCTCATCCGTATGGCTGTGTCCAAAGACAGCGAGACTCACCGTCTCCGCGTTCGCGGCAAGCACCTCGGCAAGTTGTTCGTTGCCAAGAAACATCTTTGGCGTTCCGCGTCCGCAGATATTACGCATGCTCGTGAGCGTCGCGTACAGGTCCACGCCCGTTGGGATGTGTCCAAGCACCCACACGTGTTGCCGGTGTTCGCGGGCCATGGCAAGCTGCGCCTCCAGCCAATGGATTTGCGCGGCAGGGGCGACAGCGTTGGGCTTACCGGCGCAGTCGCCATATTTACTCGAGAGGAAGAGGTCGTCGAGCACAAGGATGCGTGTGTTCGGAACGCTTGCAGGCAGCGTAGCTGCGTAAGAGCCTTGAGCCGTGAAGTCGCGCACCATCTCGGATCGCTCTGATGGCGGAATCGTCTCTGCCAGAATCTTTGCCGTCTGGGTGAGAAACGGACTATGACGTTCGTCCCGGTAGTCGCCGCAGCCGGAATCGTTGTTTCCCATCGCGACATAGATCGGAACGTTCGGCAGCGCGCTTCGCAACCCACGGACAACATAGCGAATCGTCTCTTCGATGAAAGCGACCCGTTCCGCCTCTTTGGCACCGGGAAATCGTTGGTTGAACTTGCAATCGAAGTTATGCGCGAGTACATCTCCGCTGACCGTCACGAAGCTGGCGTCGGCCGCCTTGGCTTTGATCGCCTGGAGGCTGGAGGTCCAGAGCTCGGCGGAGGTGTCAGGACCCCGCAAATTGCACGTCTCGAGCAGCGCGGTATAGTCCTTCTCCCGGTTCGGAGACGAGGGCGCGGCAAAAATCTGGTCCCATTCGCTCGCGGGCGCAGCCGCCAATCGCGAAATCTTCGCAGGGTCGGCGAACGGATCGAAGTGAATGTCGCTGAGAAGAAGGGCTGGAACGGTCTTTGGCGCTCTCACCGGTTCCGACCAGAGACACGCGCGTGAAACAAGCACAAGCATCAGCAGAAGGCGGCCAAGGGTACGGGCGGAAGGCAAGGCATGCATCCGCAAAGCTTTGATCGTCATAGAGCGTGCAGCCTCGTGGGTCTCATCGGGTGTGAGCGGACTAGGGAAGTGCGGGCCAGGTCTCTCAAGGTCTCAGAGCCGTATGGTTCCCGGGTCGCGTCAGGGCTTCATACTGCGCAATCTGGGTAAGAGTGAACGCTTGCATGTCTTTGCTGCCGGCCGGGCTCTCCTGCCATGTGCGATACCACTGCACCAGCCACTGCAGCGCCGTTTCGAGCCGTAGCCGCGGCGCCCAGGCCAGCTCTGCCCTGGCCCGCGAAGCATCCAGCTTTAGATACCCCGCTTCGTGAACGCTCTCACCGTCATCGAGCACCCACGAGGCGCCATGTCCCCAGGACTCCGCCATCCGCTCGACGATCCATTGCACCGTCCGAGCGTCATCGTCCGAGGGGCCGAAGTTATACGCCGTGGCGTAACGAGCGGCGCGAACACGGTCCGGATCCAGCAGGTGCTCAGCCAGCCGGAGGTATCCATGGAGCGGGTCGAGCACGTGTTGCCACGGCCGGATCGCATGCGGACGGCGAATCGGCACAGGCGTGCCGTCGAGAAAGCCGCGTAGGAGGTCCGGAATGAGACGGTCCAAAGACCAGTCGCCACCGCCGATCACGTTTCCCGCCCGAGCCGTCGCCAGAGCCTTATCGTGATCGCCAATCTTGTCCACCGGAAAATAAGACTGCCGGAAAGCAGCCGAGACAATCTCGGCGCAAGCCTTCGAGCTTGAGTAAGGGTCGTACCCGCCAAGCGGATCGGTCTCACGATAGCCCCAGGGCCACTCCTTGTTTTCGTAGCACTTATCCGTGGTGACAGACACAACAGCCCGAACCGAAGCTGCCCTGCGGATCGCATCCAGCACCCGCGCCGTGCCGATCACGTTCGTCTCATACGTCCCGATCGGGTCCGAGTACGACAGGCGCACCAGCGGTTGCGCCGCAAGGTGAAAGACGACCTCCGGAGCAAAGTCATGCATGGCCTTATCGAGCGTGGCCCCGTCGCGTATGTCTCCCCGCATGTCTTCGATCAGGTCGCCAAGCCGTGCCACCTCGAAGAAGCTCGGCGTCGTACTCGGATCGAGCGAATACCCGCGTACCGTGGCCCCCAGGGAGGTGAGCCAGAGAGCGAGCCACCCGCCCTTGAAGCCGGTGTGACCGGTAAGAAAAACTTTCCTGCCCTTCCAGGAAAAGGGCGCGTGATCCGTCATAGAGATGAGAATACTTGGTCGCGGGTGATGAGAGAATGACATCGCCCGGTGTCTCACGCGGAGGGTACTGATATGGCGCTCGATCTTAGGCAAATCATGCTTGGTTCGTTTCTGGCTCTTAGCTTGAGCGGCCTCGCGCAGGCTCCGGAGGAGAAGCCTGTGGAAAACGCCTTCGAGGTGGCGACGGTCAAGCCCGTGGCCTCCGACAAGCAGTCCGGCCGCTACATCAAGATGGATGGGGACCACCGCTTCGTCGAGAAGGACTACACGCTGAAGCTATTGATCGCAGCGGCCTACGACATCTCGCCGAAGACCATCTCCGGCGGCCCCTCCTGGGTCGACTCCGAGCACTACGACATCCTCGCCCTCACTCCCGGCGACGGCAGGCCGAGCCGCGATCAGCAGATGGCCATGCTCCGCACTCTCCTCACCGAGCGTTTCAAGCTCGGCTTTCACCGGGAAGAGAAGGAGTTCGCGATCTACGTGCTCGGCGTGGCCAAGTCGGGCCCAAAGATGAAGCCGAGCACCGGCGATCCGGGTGCGCCCGCCGCGCTCGTAAGCACGGTGTACCCGAACAAGGTCACTCTTCCCGCGCGGAACGCCTCGATGCCGGAGTTTGCCTCGCTCCTGCGCCGGGCGGTCATGGACCGGCCCGTCGTCGACAAGACCGGCCTCGCCGGCAAGTTTGACTTCGACCTCTCCTGGGCTCCCGACGATACGCAGTTCGGCGGAGACATGCCGCCCATGCCCGCCGACGTCGCCGTTCCACCACTCTTCGTCGCCATGCAGGAACAGCTTGGCCTCACCCTCCTAGCCACCCACGGCCCGCTCCAGGCGCTCGTCATCGACCAAGCCGAGAAGCCGTCAGCAAACTAACTACCAGGTTTTCCAGGGTGCTTTACCCTTGCTCCAAAGATCTTCCAACTGCTGTTTCTCGCGAAGCGTATCCATCGCCTGCCAGAAGCCATGATGGAAGAACGCGTGAACCTCCCCCTTCGCGACCAGCTTCTCGATCGGCTCCCGCTCGAACATCTGCAGATCGTCCGTCACCGCTTCGATGGCCCGCGGCTCGAGCACGAAGAACCCCCCATTGATCCAGCCTCCCTCATCGGTCGGCTTCTCCTGGAACGAGTAGATCTGCGTGTCCTTCAACCCAAGCGCGCCAAACCGCGCCACCGGCTGCACGCTCGTCAGCGTGACCGCCTTGCCATGCGCTTTGTGGAACGCCAGAGAGGCCGTAATGTCGACATCGGCCACGCCGTCGCCATACGTCATGCAGAACGACTCGCCTGGATCGAGATACTGCGCCACCCGGCGAAGCCGCCCGCCCGTTCCACTCGCGTCGCCCGTATCCACCAGCGTCACGCGCCAGGGCTCGGCCACTGAGTTATGCACCTCCATCTTGTTCTCCCTCATATTGAAGGTCACGTCGGAGGTATGCAGGAAGTAGTTCGCGAAGTACTCCTTGATCACATAGCCCTTGTATCCGCAGCAGATAATGAAGTCGTTGATGCCATGCTGCGAATAAATCTTCAGAATGTGCCAGAGGATCGGACGGCCGCCGATCTCGACCATCGGCTTGGGGCGCAGGGTAGTCTCTTCGCTGATACGTGTGCCGAGACCCCCGGCCAGAATCACAGCTTTCATTCGCTAAGCCTCATTGCAGGCGCATCTTCGCGCGTCGCAGGCAACAGTATTCCATTGCCGGGCGCGACCCGTCGATTGTGTATCCTTGGGGGCAGATATGACGGAAAAAGCTGAAGCCCTCCGCAAGCAAATCCTCGAGCTCACGGCCCAGTATCACGCGGAGGCATTCCCGGCGCGCGACTTCCTTCCCGGCCAGTCCGGGGTCCAGGTCTCCGGCAAAGTCATCGGCCCCGACGATATCTGCTCCGTCGTCGATTCGGCCCTCGACGCATGGTTCACCACCGGCCGCTTCGCCAGGGACTTCGAGCGCAAGTTAGCCCGCTTCTTCGGCGTCCGCTCCGCCTCCCTCGTCAACTCCGGTTCCTCCGCCAATCTCGTAGCCCTCAGCGCCCTAACGTCCCCAAAACTGGGTGACCGCCAGCTCAAGCCCGGCCACGAGGTCATCACCGTAGCCGCCGGCTTCCCGACCACCGTCAACCCCATCATCCAGAACCGCCTCATCCCCGTCTTCGTCGACGTCACCCTCCCCACTTTCGAAATCGACATCACCAAGCTCGAAGAGGCCCGCAGCGATAAGACCCGCGCCGTCATGATCGCGCACACCCTCGGCAACGTCTTCAACGTAGGCGCCGTCTCCGACTTCTGCAAAAAGCACAACCTCTGGCTCATCGAAGACTGCTGCGACGCCCTCGGGTCCACCTTCAAGGGTCAAAAAGTAGGCACCTTCGGCGACATCGCCACCGTCAGCTTCTACCCCGCCCACCACATCACCATGGGCGAAGGCGGTGCCGTCCTCACCGACAAGCCCGCCCTCCAGGTCCTCATCGACAGCTTCCGCGATTGGGGCCGCGACTGCTGGTGCGAGCCCGGCGTCGACAACACATGCGGCAAGCGCTTCGACTGGCAGCTCGGCACCCTCCCCTGTGGCTACGACCACAAGTACACCTACTCCCACGTCGGCTACAACCTCAAAGCGACCGACATGCAGGCCGCCCTCGGCGTCTCCCAGATCGCCAAGCTCCCCCACTTCATCGCCCGCCGCAAGGAAAACTTCGCCTACCTCTGGAACGCCCTCAGCCACCTCCAGGACGTCCTCGTCCTTCCCGTAGCCGGAGAGCACGCCGACCCAAGCTGGTTCGGATTCCCCATCGCCGTCAAGGAGGATGCCCCCTTCACCCGCGACCAGATGACCCGCGCCTTCGACGCCGCCAAGGTAGCCACCCGCCTCATGTTCGCCGGCAATCTCCTTCGCCAGCCCGCCTACGAGGGCTGGGAGTACCGCGTCGTCGGCGAACTCAAGAACACCGACTACGTCATGAACCAGGTCTTCTGGCTCGGCGTCTTCCCCGGCCTCACCTCCGAGATGCTCGACTACATCGCCAAGGTCGCCACCGACTTCGTAGCCACCGCGAACTCCGGCCTGAAAGTCGTTCAGACCACCGCGTAGCCGTGCCACTCAGCCGTTCGCCGGATCGCATCCTCCAGCGAAATATGCTGCCGCAGCCCAAGCTCGCTCTTCGCCTTCTGCGTTGAAGGCACATACGTCGAAATCGGCGTCCCAAGCGTCGGCTTCCCATCGACCTGGACCCGCAGCCTCGACCCCCCACCCCCCATCGGACGCAGCGTCTCCGCCGTCAAATGCGCCAGCGACCCAATCGAGTACTGCTCCTCCGACCCCACGTTATAAGCCCTGTCCCTCGGGGCCGTAAACAGCATCGTCCAAAGCCATATCGCCAGGTCGGCCGCATACAGATACGACCGCAGCGGCGTCCCATCCCCGCGTATGTGAATCGGCGTCCCAGCAATCGCGTCCCGTATGAAGTTCCCGATCGCGAAGTGCGCATCGAGCGGGAGATGTGGTCCCACAAACGCGAAGCATCGCGCCACCGAGCACTCCAGCGGCGTCTCGTGCGCATGCGCCACGCAAAGATGCTCCGACATCCTCTTCGCCTCGTCATAAGAAGACCCAGGCTGCATCGGGTCAGGCGCCCCCGGATACGTCTCCGGAATATGCGTAATTCCCGAGATCCCCCGCCCATACACCGCGCCGGTAGAAGTAAACAGAAGCCGCCGCGCCTTCGTCTCCCGCGCAAACCGCAGCGTATGCCGCGTCCCCTCAAGAATCGACTCAGCCAGCTCATACGGCGGCCGCCCCGTCTGCTGACCACCCGAATCCGTAGCCGCATGCACGACAAACCGGTGATGCGCCTCCGGAAAGGCAAACGCCTTCACATCGCCCTCAAGCAGCGCAATCGCCGGATCACTCGCAATATGCGGCGACCGATCCCGAAACGCCCCAGCGTCCCGTGTCAACACGGTAGCCCGCGCGTTCAGCCCCAACTCCCGGTTCGCATGCAGAAACGACTCCAGCAGCCAGTGCCCGAAGAACCCCGTCCCGCCCGTCACAAAAATCCGCTCCCCGGCCATCGCCGGAAGCAGTGTCTGCGTATGCTGCAGGATATGGTCGAGGTCGAGTCTGCTGAGCGGCTTAGCCATAAGAGTTTCGCTGCGACGCTTCTTATCTTAGAGTGACTGCATGGCTCAACGTCGTTCCCTCCGCGTTTCTCGCTCGATACTCTGCCTCCTCACCGGCGCTTCCATAACGCTCTCGCTCGCCGCTCAGGCACCCGCGGCCGACGCCAAGCCGTCCCCAGGGGCCGAGATGCAGTCCTTCCAGATCCCGAGCCATGGCTCGCTCATGAACGGCCTCATGTACGTCGCGGCGGGCCCCGGACCGCACCCGACGGTCATCCTCCTGCACGGCTTTCCCGGCAATGAGAGGAACCTCGACCTCGCCCAGGACATGCGCCGCGCCGGCTGGAACGTCCTTTACTTCAACTATCGTGGCTCCTGGGGATCCCCCGGAGACTTCTCCTTCTCGCACGGCATCGAGGATGTAGCATCCGCCGTTGCCTATGTAAAACAGCCCGAGACCGCCGCCAAACTTCGCGTCGACTCCACCCGGATCGTCCTGGTCGGCCACAGCATGGGCGGAATGATGGCCGTCGTCGGCGGGGCGGCGGACCCGTCCCTTCTTGCCGTCGGCGTGATCTCCGGAGCCGATATCGCCGGCCACATCCCCGAGGGTGTGCCGAGGTTTGCCGAGTCGACCGTCGCCCAGAAGATGGGCAAGCGGCTCGAGGCGGAAGGAATGGCGCCTCTCGCGGGATGCACCCCGGAAGGTCTGGGCCGCGACGCCTTCCAGCATGCGGCACAGTGGCGCTTCCTGAGCCGGGTCGACAGCCTCAAAACGCGCCCGATCCTCGACATCACTTCGGATGACGGCCTTGCTGCGGAGAACGATGCGTTCAGCGCCGCCCTTCGCGCCGCGGGCGACCAGCACGTCACCACCCTCCACCTGGCGACAGACCACTCCTACTCCGACGAGCGCCTCGCCCTCTCAGCAGCCGTGCTCGACTGGCTGAAGACGCTGCCCGCTTCGACGACAAAACCTTAGCAGCGCAGGAAGAGGGAACAAGATGGCACTTCGCACCTGGGGACGTCTCGCAGCACTTGGACTCATGCTCGTCGGCGGAACCGCCGCGCTCGCACAGGCTGGATCCGTCGAGGTAGGCGAACTCGACGGAGTGCCCTTCCGCGTCGACATCCCGGACAACTGGAACCACTCCCTCGTCGTCTTCTACCACGGCTACAGCCTCGTCCCCGACACGTTCAAGAAGGAGGATGGTCCCGGCGCGGTCATAGCCTTCACCCAGCGCGGATACGCCACCGTCCGCAGCGCCTACTCCACCACCGGTTGGGCCCTCGCCGAAGGCTTCGCCGACACCGAAAAACTTCGCCAGGAGTTCACGAAGAAACACGGCCAGCCGAAGGAGACCTTCGTCGCCGGCCACTCCATGGGCGGTGCCCTCACCATGATGACCGTGGAGCGCAACCCCGGCCCCTACACCGGCGGCCTCGACCTCTGCGGAGCCGTCGTCCCCGCCAACGAGTGGGCGCAGCGCCGCTTCGCCCTTCTCGCCGCCTTCGAGTTCTACTTCCCGGGTCTCCTACCGGACCTGGTCCCCGCCCCGGTGAACTACGTCGAGACCCCCGAGGTCGACAAGAAGCTCCTCGACGCCCTCAAAGCCGATCCCGCCAACGCCGAAAAGATGCGCCGCCTCACCAGCCTCTACCGCGACGAGGACGTCGCCCACCTCATGCAGTACGTGGTCTTCCAGGTCTCCGACTTCAGCCGCAAGGCCGGCGGAAACGCAGTCGACACGGCGAACTTCATCCTCACCGGCAGCGGTTCAGCCGAAGAAGACTTCCGCCTCAACGACGGCGTCAAGCGCTACTCACCCGACTCCGCAGCCCGCAAGTGGATGATCGCGAACTACTCCGGCACCGGCAAGCTGACCAAGCCCATGCTCGCCCTCCACACCGTCTACGACACCCTCATCCCCGCCACCAGCATCGCCGCCTACGCCGAGCGCGTCACCGAATCCGGTTCGGCCGATCACTTCACCCAGCAGTATGTCGACCACGTAGGCCACTGCGCCTTCACTCCGGACGAGGTAGGCCGCGCCTTCGACGAACTCGTAGGCTGGACCCACGGCGGCCCAAGGCCAACAGGCGGGAAACTACCGTAGTAACCATCTAAAACCGCCGAAACCATCGGTGCCCCATCTTCGCCGACAGCGTCACCGTCGGCTAAGGTGGGAGACCCAAAACCGCCGAACCGCCACCTTGCATTGGTGATTGCCTTTCTGGTTGTCATTCCCGAAGGGAATCTGCGTTTCGCCATCTTTTCCTCACCCGCCTCACGCCCAAAAGAGACCTGCCTCAACCCCGACTCACAGCTAAAATAAAGGGGTGACTATCCAAAGCCCGATCCCCGCCACCGAAGCCGTCGCCTCCACCAACACGCAGACTCCCGAAGGCCTCCGCCCCATCCGGCGAGCCCTGCTCTCGGTGACGGACAAGACCGGCGTAGTCGACTTCGCTAAGGGCCTCGCCGCATTCGGCGTCAAGCTCGTCTCCACCGGAGGAACCTCGGCCGCACTCCGCGCCGGCGGCCTCGAAGTCATGGATATCAGCGAGCTCACCGGCTTCCCCGAAATGCTCGACGGCCGCGTCAAGACCCTCCACCCCAAGGTCCATGGCGGCATCCTCCACATCCGCACTAACCCCGAGCACGTAGCGGCTGTTGCCGAGCACGAAATCGAGCCGATCGACATGGTCATCGTGAACCTCTACGCCTTCGAAAAGACGGCAGGGAAGCCCGGCGTCAGCTTCGCCGAGGTCATCGAAAACATCGATATTGGCGGCCCGTCCATGGTCCGCTCCGCGGCAAAGAACTTCGCCGACGTGGCCGTAGTCACCTCCGCCTCCGACTACGAAGCCATCCTCGGCGAGATGGCCGCCAGCGAGGGCGCCCTCTGCCACGCCACCCGCTGGGGCCTGGCCAAAAAGGCCTTCGCGGTCACCGCCGCCTATGACGCCGGGATCGCAACCGCGCTCGAGTCCATCGAAGCCCCGAGCGGCAAGGCCGTCTTCGCCGAAACTGCTCTCCCCCAGGTCCTCCGCGTCATCGACCCCCTCGATAAAGTCCTCCGCTATGGCGAGAACCCCCACCAGCGCGCCGCCATCTATATTGATGGTTCCGGCAAAGGCGTCGCAGGCGCAAAGCAGTTGCAGGGCAAAGAGCTCAGCTACAACAACATCGTCGATCTCGACGCCTGTTGGGAGATCGTCAGCGAGTTCGACTCCTCCTCCGCCGTCGTCGCCATCATCAAGCACACCAACCCCTGCGGAGCAGCAGCCGGTACCACGGTCCTCGAAGCGTACAAGCGCGCCCTCGAAGCCGATCCCGTCTCCGCCTTCGGTGGCGTCATCGGCATCAACCGCGAGGTAGACGCCGCCGCCGCCGAGGAGATCGCCAAGCTCTTCGTCGAAGCGATCGTCGCCCCGTCGTTCACTCCCGAAGCCCTCGAGCGCTTCGCCACCAAGAAGAACCTTCGCCTCGTCGCCATCGACCCCATCAAGACCCCACGCGTCCTCAAGCAGGTCTCAGGCGGCTTCCTCGTGCAGGATGCCGATCGCCTCCGCATCACCGAAGCTGACCTCAAGGTCGTCACCAAGCGCCCCCCGACCGTCGAGGAGATGAAGGCCCTCCTCTTCTCCTGGAGCATCTGCAAGCACGTGAAGTCGAACGCGATCGTCTATGGCCGCTTCGCCGAGGGCTTCGGCCAGACCGTCGGCATCGGAGCCGGCCAGATGAGCCGCGTCGACGCCGCCCGCTTCGGAGCCATGAAGGCCGTCCTCCCGCTCGCCGGCACCGTCGCCGCCAGCGACGCTTTCTTCCCCTTCGCCGACGGCCTCGAGATGATCGCGAAAGCCGGTTCCACCGCCGTCATCCAGCCCGGAGGCTCCGTCCGTGACGCCGAAGTCATTGCCGCAGCCGACGCCCTTGACGTCGCCATGGTCTTCACCGGAGTCCGCCACTTCCGCCACGGATAACCTCTGGCAAGGCTTTCCGCAAAGGGAAGCGCCGCAAAAGCACAGAGGTTAGCCCAATCGGGTATTCCGGAACAGCATCCAAAGCGTGTATCGTACCGTCTAAAGTATGAGTTGTTGCCTGCTGTCCCTGCACCACTGCCGACACCTTTTGACCGGCCCGAGGAAACCATTGCTTATGACCCTGTCGTTTCTGCGCTCTTCCGCTCCTCGGATTCTCCGCTCCACTCGCTTGCTTCCGGCCGCCGCCGCTCTTCTGGCTGCTCACGCCGTGATGGCCCAGGTCGGCCCCAGGAATGAAAAGAACCCTGTCACGGTGTCAGAAACGACCAAGGCACCCGACCGCGCGACCTCCTACTATCACTACGGCCTCGCCCATCTCTATGAAGAGATGGCGGTCAACGCCGGCCGCCCCGACTACGCCACCCAGGCCATCGAGCAATACAAGCTCGCCCTCGACGCCGACCCCAGTTCTACCCTCCTGCAGGACGGCCTCGGAGACCTCTACTTCCGCCTCGGCCGCATTCGCGAAGCCGTCCAGGCCGCGCAGGAGCAGGTCACCCGTAACCCCGACGATCTCGCCGCCCATGAGCTTCTCGGCAAGGTCTACGTCCGTTCCCTCGGAGACATGCAGGGCGCGCAAGCCGCCGACATGCTCAAGCTCGCCATCGCCGAGTACGAAAAGCTCGCCGAGCTCAAGCCCAATGACGTAGAGACCAAGCTCCTCCTCGGCCAGCTCTATGGCGTCAACCACGACTCCGTAAAGGCCGAAAAAGAGTTCCGCGCTGCCCAGGGCATAGATTCGAACTCCGAAGAAGTCGTCCTCAACATGGCCCGCCTCTACACCGAGGAGGGAAGTCCCCAGCGCGCTGTCGATGCCCTCATGGCCGTCCCCGAGACCGACCGCACCGAGCGTATGGAATACGCCCTCGGCGCCAGCTACGACCAGCTCAAGGACCCCAGGCAGGCCGCCGCCGCCTACCGCCGCGCCCTCGACATGGAGCCCGATAACCTCGACGCCGAGCGCGGCCTCGCCAACGCCCTTCTCCTCGACGGACAGCTCGACGAGGCGATGAAGACCCTCCAGGCCATCCTCACCGCCGAACCGCAGGACGTCCAGTCCCAGATCCACATCTCCGAGGTTCAGCGCCGCCAGGGCCACTACAAGGAGTCCCTCGCCACTCTCGAAAAGGCCAAGTCCCTCGCCCCCGATAATCCCGAGCTGAACTACAACGAAGCCCTCCTCTACGACTCCCTCGGCCAATACCCCGAGGCGACCGGGGTCCTCGAGAAGCTCCTAGCCGCCTCGTCCCATCCCGACGGCAACTACTCCGAGCAGGAGAAGGGCAATCGCTACCTCTTTCTCGACCGCCTCGGCTCCATCTACAAGGAAGAAGACAAGACCCCCGAAGCCATCGCCGCCTACAAGCAGGTAGTAGCCCTCGGCGGAGATTTTACCGTCCGCGGCTATCAGGGCGAGGTAGACACCTACCGCGACGCCCATCAGTTCAAGGAAGCCACCGCCGTCGGAGCCGAAGCCGCCAAGGCCTTCCCCAAGGATAAGAACGTCCAGCTGATGTACGCCCAGCAACTCACCGACACCGGCAAGATCGACGAGGGTCTCGCCCTCGCCAAAGCCCAGTTGACCGGTGCCACCGACGATCGTGACGTCCACCTCGCCCTCGGCCAGATGCTCATCCGCCTCCGCCAGTACAAGGAAGCCAACGCCGAGCTCGACATCGCCTCCGCCTCCGCCACCCGCCCTGAAGAGAAGCGGTACGTCACCTTCCTCCGCGGTGAACTCTACGACCGCGCCAAGGAGTTCGACCTTGCCGAAGCCGAGTTCCGCAAGGCCCTCGCGACCGACCCCAAGGATCCCACGATCCTGAACTACCTCGGCTATATGCTCGCCGACCGTGGCGAGAAGCTTCCCGAGGCTCTCGAGATGATCAAAACCGCCGTCGAGCTCGACCCCCAGAACTACGCCTACCTCGACTCCCTCGGCTGGGTCTACTTCAAACTCGGCCAGAACACCCTCGCCGAGCAGAACCTCCATAAGGCCATCGAGCGCTCCAGCGCCGACGCCACCGTCCACGATCACCTCGGCCAGGTCTACGAGAAGACTGGCCGCCTCAAGCTCGCCGTCACCCAGTGGGAGCGCGCCATGACCGAGTTCGCCCAGTCTCTCCCGGCAGACTCCGACCCCGCCGACGTCGAAAAGGTCCGCCACCAGCTCGAAGGCGCCCGCACCAAGCTCGCTCACGCCGAGGTAAGCGGCAAGCCAGTAAAATAGCCAGATGCGCACACAGAACACCGGCTACACCGACGACCACGCGAAGTCGGGTCTCGACCACGTCTTCCCCTCGATCGACACCTGGCAGAACCAGTTCCAGGGCTACGAGATCCTCATCGACGATCCCGAGTTCACCAGCATCTGCCCCAAGACCGGCCTACCCGACTTCGGCATCCTCACCGTCCGCTACATGCCCCGCGAGCATTGCCTCGAGCTCAAGTCTTTCAAGGAATACCTCTTCCACTACCGCAATCTCGGCATCTTCCAGGAAAACATCGCCAACCAGGTCCTCAACGACCTGGTCAAGGCCACCGACCCCGTCTGGGCAGTCGTCAAGGGTGACTTCCGCCCCCGAGGCGGCATCTCCACCGTAGTCACCGCCACCTATCCCCGCCCCACCGACTCCAAGCCTTCCTAAGCCATCCCCGGTTCCCTCAAAACTCCCGTTGCGGATTGATTCCCAAAGCACTTACCCTAAGTCTTCACAGACAGCCCAGGGATCATCCGCGATGGTGTGTTTTCGTTGCAGCAAGGAAAATCCCGAAGGCGCCGCCTTTTGCCAGGCGTGCGGCGCCACCCTCGACCTCAACGCCTACGTGGCGGATCTCGTCGACGCCAAGGTCGCCGCTGCCCTCAACGCCCGCTTCTCCGACGCGAAGGTAGCCCAATCCGAGTGGATCGGCTCCGCCATCGAAAAACTCTGGAGCTGGCTCAAGCTCTTCGCCGGATTCGCCGGCGTTCCCATCGCCCTCTTCCTTCTCTTCCTCACCGCCGCTGGCTACCGCACGTATAACGACCTCACCACCCAGATCACCCAGAAGAAGAACGACCTCAGCAACGACCTCAAACACACCGGCGCCGAACTGACCGACCTCAGCAACCGCGTGCAGCAGACCGACGCCGCCTTCGCCAGCCTCAAGCAGCGCAGTAGCGACCTCGGTGGCCTATCCGCCACCCTCGAGTCGCAATTGAAGAGCCTCAAAGGCAAGATCCCCCAGCAGGAGATCATCCTCGCCGACCTTCAGAAGGTCCACGCCCAGAGCGAAGCCCTCACGGCCCAGCTCGGTCAGGTTTCCCAGCAGCAGCAGCAACTCACCGCCCAGGTCAAGCGCCTCACCCTCGACGCCAACATCGACGACCTCAAGCCCCCCGTCGCCGACCTCGCGCGAAAGCTAATCCAGGAGGCCGCTCGCAACGGCATCAAGATCAAGGTCCTCGAGACCTGCCGTTCGCTCCAGGCCCAACAGGCCTTTTACGATCAGCACAGCACGGCGAGCAGCAAACCCGGCATGCACAGCTACGGTCTTGCCTTCGATGTCGTCCGTCTCGGGCCCGACAACAACCTCATCTTTTCAGGCAGTTACGAGGACATCGGCCGCATCGGTGCATCGCTCGGGCTCGTCTGGGGTGGCGATTGGGGTGTCCCCGGGGCACACCCAAGGTATGCCGACCCGAATCACTTCCAGACCGTGAAGCCGAAGGAACAGGACGCCGCCATGGCCGCCTCCACCTTCTGCACCGTCACCGAAAAACAACCGGAATTGGGTCCCGGCCAGCCGTAGCCGTTACCCCAACCTGTTATCCTTCCCGCAATGCCCGGCCAGCCAAAATCAGCCCTCCCCGTCGCAGGAGCCACGGTCGCGCTCGTCCTCCTCACCGCGCTCAACTTCGTCAACTACATCGACCGATACATCCTCCCCGGCGTCCAGGAGCAGGTCAAGCACGAGTTCAGCATCTCCGACGAAAAACTAGGCTCGCTCGTCTTCTGGTTCATGATCGCCTACATGGCCTCCTCGCCTATCACCGGATGGCTCGGCGACCGTTTCCCCCGCAAGCCCATGATCGTCGCCGCCGCCCTCTTCTGGTCGGCCATCAACTTCTTCACCGCCTCCGTCCACTCCTTCGATTCGCTCAATATCCGCCACGCCGCCCTCGGCGTCGGCGAGGCCTCCTTCGGCATCTTCGGCCCCGCCGTCCTCGCCGACTTCTACCCCGAAGACCAGCGCAACCGCGTCCTCACCATCTTCAACATCGCTATCCCCGTCGGAGCAGCGCTCGGCTATCTCGTCGGCGGCCTCGTCGGCTCCCACTTCGGTTGGCGCGCCTCCTTCGTCGTCTCCGCCGTCCCCGGAGTCATCATCGCTCTCCTCATCGCCGTCTTCATGAAGGAGCCCGCACGCAGCGGAAGTATCGAGGGCAAGGCCAAAATCGAGAAGGGAACCGTCCTCGCCCTGCTCAGGAACAAGCCCTACGTCTGCTCCATCCTCGGCTACGCCGCCGTCACTTTCACCATCGGAGGCATCTCCGTCTGGATGCCCTCCTTCCTCCAGCGCGTCGACGGCCGCTCGCAGGAGTCCGCCGCCTTCATCATGGGAGCCATCACCGTCGTAGCGGGCCTCTGCGGAACCATCACTGGCGGAACCATCGCGCAGAAGTGGTTCAAGACCAACCGTGGCGCACTCTACCTCGTCCCAGCCCTCGGAGCCCTGCTCGCCACCCCATGTGGCATCGTCTGCTTCTTCGGCCCGCATCAGTTCACCCTGCCATCCCTTGCCGCGTCCATCTTCTTCATCTTCCTCGGAACTGGCCCCGTCAACGCCGCCACTCTCAACGCCGTGCCCGCGACCGTCCGCGCAACCGCCATGGCCGGCCAGCTCTTCTTCATCCACGCCTTCGGAGACACGCTCTCCCCCCGCGTTATCGGAGCCGTCAGCGATCGCTCCACCCTCTCGAAGGGCCTTGGCGTCACGCTCATCTCCCTCATCCTCGGCTCGGCCATCTTCTTCCTCGGATCGATCGTCGCCCGCTCGACGCCCACACCCGATCCCGGTCCCGCGACAGCATGACCGTTGCGCTCCTCGGCCCCGTCTTCGATAGCGCCATACGCTTCATCGCCTGGATCGTCGCCCTCGGCTGGATCTGGAAGACAGCCGCCGCCGCCCGAGGCCTGCCCAAGGTCCCCGACCTCCTTCTTCCCGCCTACGATCGCATGCCAGAAGGCCGGCCCTGGCTTACCGTCATCGTCCCCGCCCGCGACGAAGGCGCGAACATCCACGCCTGCCTCCAGTCGCTCATGGAGCAGGACTACCCCAACATCCACGTCATCGCCGTTAACGACCGCTCCAAGGACCTCACCGGCATCCTCATGGACCAGACGGCCATCCTCTACCCCGGCCGCCTCACCGTCCTCCACGTCACGGACCTTCCCGAAGGCTGGCTCGGCAAAACCCACGCCCTCGCCCTCGGAGCCCGCGAAGCCGCCGTCCTCCTCCAGCCTGAGTTCCTCCTCTTCACCGACGCCGACGTCATGTTCCGCCCCGACGCCCTCCGCCGCACCCTCGTCCACGCCGTCGAAACCCAGGCCGACCACATCGTCACCATGCCCACCCTCGTCATTCTTCGTTGGGACGAGGGCCTCCTCATGGGCTTCTTCCAGACCTTTGCCCTCTGGGTCGCACGCCCATGGAAGGTGGCCGACCCCAGGGCCATCCGCGATGCCGTCGGCGTAGGTGCCTTCAACATGATGCGGCGCTCCGCCTACCTTCAGATCGGGGGCTTCGAGGCCCAGAAGATGGACATCCTCGAAGACCTCACCCTGGCCCGCCGGGTCAAAAAAGCCGGTCTCCGTCAGCGAGTCGCCTTCGGCCTTGGCCTCGTCGAGGTCCACTGGGCACCCGGAGCCTGGGGCCTCATCGGCGTCATGACCAAGAACGTCTTCTCCGGCTTCCGCTTCCACATCTCGCTTCTTCTCATGGCCTGCGGCTGGTTAGCTGTCTTCGCCGTAGCTCCAGCCTTCGAGGTCTTCTACGAGCCCACCCGGCTGCCCGCATGGATCACCGTCGCCGCCGTCGTCTGGGGCTACTGGATCTACGGCAAGCGTTCCGGCATCCCCACCTGGACTGCGGCCTTCTTCCCGGTAGCAGCCGCAATGTTCATCTTCGCCCTGCTCCGTTCGATGGCCATCACCCTATGGCAGGGAGGCGTCCGCTGGAGAGGCACCTTCTATAGCCTCAAGGACCTGCGCCAGCGCTCGACGCCGCTGAACGAAAAATAAAAAGCGTGAAAACAAAGGCAAAATCGCGTGTCAAGCCCCTAAACCACGTAAACCGTTCATTCCAAACGGAATGAGAGGTGTCCTTTTAGTTTCGGTGAGATCGCTACAATTAAGTCAGAAGGTTAGTAGAAGGGAGTGTCGGCCGCCCATCGGGGGAAGAAGTGGGTGCCCCACCTTCGGCGCAGCTTTCCATGCCGAAGGTGGCCCGGGTCGGGCACAAAACTCGCAGGAGGCACTAAGTCCTTTGCTGACTAATATTTAGCCGTAACTTCTTTGTAATGATATATTTGCACCCCATGCTTCCGTGCAAGTCCATCATTACAAATGATTTGGACGCAGGCTATGGGGAGGGGGGGTACCCCAGGGAAACATCGCCTACTGCAGCACCGCGAAAACCGGAGGTTCCACCTCAGCCTTGGCCGTAGGAGTCGTCACATGAGTCCCGCTGCCATAACGCTTCTGGACATACTCATCGAGAATCACCTGGAACTCCTCGACGATGTGATCGCCCTTGAGCGTTGTGAACAACTTCCCGTCCACGTAAACCGGAGCCTTCGGATCCTCGAATGTCCCGGGAAGCGAGATGCCGATGTTGGCATGCTTGCTTTCGCCCGGACCGTTGACGATGCATCCCATCACGGCCAGCTTCAACTCCTCGACGCCCGGATAAACCTTCTTCCACTCCGGCATCGACTCAACCAGGTAGCCCTGGATGTCTTCCGCCAGCTTCTGGAAGTAAGTCGAAGTCGTCCGTCCGCATCCAGGACAGCTCGTCACCTGCGGCATGAAGCTGCGAATCCCAAGCGATTGCAGGATCTGCTGCCCGCAACGAACCTCTTCCGAGCGGTCGCCGCCCGGAGTCGGAGTCAACGAAACCCGAATCGTATCCCCGATTCCAGCCAGGAGCAAAGGAGAAAGACCAGCCGTCGAAGCCACAACGCCCTTCATGCCCATCCCAGCCTCGGTCAACCCAAGGTGAAGCGCATGATCGCAACGCCGAGCCAGCTCGGAATAAACATCCACCAGATCCCGAACCCCCGAAACCTTGGCCGAAAGGATGATCTGATCGCGACGAAGCCCGTAACGCTCGGCAGCAGCAGCATTGTCGACCGCCGAAACGACCATCGCCTCCATCATCACATCGCGCGCCGGAAGCGGATCGCTCAGCTTCGAGTTCTCGTCCATCATCTTGGTGAGCAGAGCCTGGTCGAGCGAACCCCAGTTGACGCCGATGCGAACCGGCTTCTGGTGCTTGACCGCAACTTCGACCATCGTGCGGAAGTTATCGTCGTCCTTGCGCCCGATCGAGCAGTTGCCAGGATTGATGCGATACTTCGCCAGCGCCTCGGCGCAGTCGGGATACTTGGTTAGAAGCTGATGTCCGTTGTAGTGGAAGTCCCCGATGATCGGAGTATTCCAGCCCTTGGCCGCGATGCCTTCGATGATGTACGGAACAGCCTTCGCCGCATCGTCGTTGTTGACCGTGATGCGAACCATCTCGGATCCGGCACGAGCCAGCGCCGCGATCTGCTGGACGGTCGATTCCACATCCGCAGTATCGGTATTGGTCATCGACTGCACGACGACAGGAGCTTCGGAGCCGACGCGGACTCCTCCGATGTTGCAGGTAACGGAACGGCGGCGAGTGATCTCAGGCATAAGCGAACCTGTTCCAGTTTACACTGGGAGAACTGGCCCGGTAGCTCAGTTGCATAGAGCAGCGCACTCCTAACGCGAAGGTCGCAGGTTGGACTCCTGCCCGGGCCACCACATCGATCCAGCAAAAACGGCTTGCCCTACCGATTCCGCCGAAGAATCACCAAAGTCCCCACAAACAAGCCAACCCCAGCCATCATCAACAAAACAATCGCCTGCCGATATCCCGCCTGCGCGGACGCAGGCATAGCTGAAGCATTGTCCTTACACTGCGAACATCCCTGCGCGGAAAGCCTCATCGGCGCACCCAGCAGACCCATCCAGAGAAATACCGTCCAGATGAATCTACTGAAAGTACGCAAGCAGAACGAACAGAAACAGCCACAGAAAGCCCATCGAGTGCCAGTACCAGGCCGCGCAATCCACCAGGATCTGCCTGTTTTCGATCTGCTTCGAAGCAAACAGCCCAACGAGCGCCATCGCCAACCCGGCGATCCCGACAAGCAGGTGAATCGCATGGGTGTAGGTGATGAGGTAGAAGAAATGGCTGCTCGGGTTCGACTTCAGGAACACATGCTCCTGCGCCAACTGCCGCCACGCTACCGTCTGTCCCAGCAGGAAAGCGATCCCGAGCACGATCGTCGCAATCACCCACGGCATGGCACGCTTGGCCGTCGGCTTGCCCAACCCGAACCACTCCTCCATCACATCGAACTGGTGAAACATCCGCCGCCGCGCCATCTCGACCGTCACCGAACTCAGAAAGAGTACCGCGGTGTTCAGCCACAGGATCCGTGGAATCGCCGTCGGCAGCCATTCGTTGATGTACCGGTCGTACGCATCGAAGTGCCCCGACGACTTCGTCACGAAGAACGTGCTGATGATCGCCACGAAGAACATGAGGTCGCCGGCAAGCGCGAAGAACAGCCCAAGCCGGTAACGCTCCAGCTTCTCCCGCGGCCCGCGCCGCCCGGCAGGCCTGTCGTTCCAGTTATCGTTGTCGTTATCCCCACCGCCGCCCGTTCGTTTTAGACCGTCGTCGTACGGCGGCCGCCGGCCAGAGCCATGGTCCCCGTCATCGGCATGGGGTCGTTTACGGTCGGTGTCGGTGGGCGTAAAGATAGCCGGCATATGGGCTCCGTCGCTTGGGGGTGCGGGCGTTTGGGTGCGGCTTGCGAGGCCGATGGCTATCAGATTACTCCCGTTTTACATTCGATGCAGGGATCTCCTGCCACTGCGGGGTAAACCCGGCCCATCCAGCACCCGGATCATACGCGCAGGGAGAACAGTAGGCCACGATTTGTTCATCCGATGATGAACCCTCCTCCGCAAACGGTGCCAGCGCCGGATGCCACTCGAGCGTTGTGGCATTCCACGGATTCGGCTGAGCCAGATCCCCCCACCGCGCACTTCGTATCACATTCCAGACAAACGGCAGTTGCGAAGCCGCAAGAAAGAACGCCGCGTAGCTGATATGCCTCTGCAAGGGAAGTGTCTGCGCCAGCAGCCGCGCGGCCGCATTCGGGATCCCGGTCAACTGAGCGTAGTGTCTCGGTTCCCCCGCCAGCCCGGTCATATGCATCGGCAGAAACGTCGCATACGCTCCCCCCAGCGTCCCCCAGAAGTGCACGCGCCCAAGTCCCTCAGAGAGATATCTTCCCGCGATGAGTGGAAAGTAGTAATAAACCCCCGCGAACAGCCCAAATACACCCGCCATCGCCATGATCAGGTGAAAATGCGCGACGACGAAGAAGGTGTTATGCAGATACTGATCCAGAATGGGCTGCGCCAGAATGGGGCCGCTCAGCCCACCCACCACAAAGAAAGAAACAAAGCCAAGCGAGAAAAGCATCGGCGTCGCGAAGTGCGGACGCGATCGCCACGTCGTCGCCAGCCAGCTCAGAACCTTCGCCGCGCTCGGCAGCGCAATCGCCATCGTGGAGATCGAGAAAGCTGTTCCCACAAACGGGTTCAGCCCTGCCACGAACATATGGTGTCCCCACACCAGGATCCCGAGCCCGCCGATCAGAAGCGTCGTCGCGATCATCATCTGGTACGCGTACACCCGTCGCCGCGAAAAGTTCGCCAGCAGCATCGACGTCAGCCCCATCCCTGGCAGGATCGCGATATACACCTCCGGATGTCCGAAGAACCAGAACAGGTGAAGCCACAGCAGCGGGCTTCCATTCCCATGCACCGCGGCCGCCCGAACCACGCTGCTCAGCACATCCCCCTGCGGAACGAAGAACCCGGTAGCCGCATGCCTATCCAGAAACAAAAGCACAAGCGCCGCCAGCAGTACGGAAAAGGCAATCAGTGAAAGCAGCGCCGCTGTAAACCATGCCCACACCGTCAGCGGCAGCCGCTCCCATGTCATCCCCTCGCAGCGAAACCGGATCACCGTCGTCAGCGTGTTCACCGAGGCTATCCCAGTCCCCACCGCAAACAGCGCGATCGACCCCAACCACAGATCCATCCCGAGCCCCTGCCCCGGACCCGCCGCCGCAATCGCCGAAAGCGGTGGATAAGCCGTCCACCCCGAGATCGCCGCGCCACCCTGCACAAACGTCGACCCAAGCAGTACCACCAGCGCCAGCGCCGTCGTCCAGAAGCCAGCCGCGTTCAGCCCCGGAAACGCCATCCTCCGCGAACCGATCTGCGCCGGCAAGATCAAGTTCCCAAACCCCGACTGCGGAGCCGTCGTCAGCACGAAGAACAGCATCAGCGTCCCATGCAGCGTCACCAGCGCAAGATAGTCCTCCGGCAGGATCGGCCCATGCCCCGGAACCACAAAGTCCGGCGCGATCAGATGCAGCCGCATAAAGAGTGACAGCCCCACCCCCACCGTAACCGCAACACAAGCCAGTGCCAGGTACTGCAGTCCGATCACATGATGATCCGTCGAAAACAGCCAACGAATCTTCCGCGGACGAACCGTTGCGCCGGACTGTGGCGTTCCCATCATCGTTGTCGTTTCCTGAGCCAGTCTTGGTAGCCCGCTTCGGTCAGCACTCGCAGGTTCGCCTGCATGCGGTAATGCCCAAGCCCACAAAGCTGTGTGCAAAGAATGGCATAGGTTCCCGCGTCCGTGGGGGTGAAATGCACATGAATCGTCTGTCCCGGCACCGCATTCTGCTTCAACCGCATCTCTGGAACCGCAAACCCGTGAATCACATCTTGGGCTATCAACCTTAGGTCGACCTCACGCCCCTCCGGCAGCACCAACTCACTACTCACCATGTCATCCGCCCCATGCGGATCCGCCGGGTCCACTCCGACCGGATTTGCCGCCCCGGGGTCGACCCGTTCCGCCGACGTCCTGCCAAACGTCCCATCCACGCCGGGGTACCGGAAGTACCACGCAAACTGCATCCCCGTAGCCTCGACCTGCAGCGCTGCCGGTGAAGCTCCGGTATACCGCGTCTCCTCCCAAAGCCTCTCCGCCCGCATAGCCAAAAACCCAAAGAGCAAAGTGAGTGCTGCCAGCGGAAGATACTCGATCAGCAATCTCCTGCGCTCGCTCGCCTCCGCCGCCGGACGCCGCAGCAGAATTCCTATCAGCAGAATCATGTGCGCCAGTACAGCCAGCGAAAACGCAATCCAAAGATTCAGAATCAGGTGCTGATCGAGCGCCACCCCATGCGCCGACGCGTCCCTCGGCAGCCCCCAGGGCATCCGCACCATTGCCATCCCAACCGCATCGCACCAGGCCACACCCTCAGCATACCCTCGCGTGTCAGGAGAGCGGCGGAGATTGGTACCTCGGGGCCGTCATCGGCTTTGGCGGAGCCACCATGCGATACCGCATCGGCAGCGCCGGACACGGATCGCTCATCCTCGAGCTATGCCAGCAGGGAAGCACCCCGGTCGCCGCCGCTTTCACCCCCGCATCTTCCTTCGGATCGGCAGCGAAACCGGCAAGCTCCGCCCGCGTCCCATCGAGGGTCTTCTGCGCCAAGCGCAGCTTCGGCAGAAGCCCCACCAACACGCTCCGCGTCGGAGCCGAATGAGTTTTCCCAAGAAAACCAAGAAGCCCTGTATCCAAAGCCTCGTTATGCACCGGTGCGTTCGCAATGGCGACCAACACCCTGGCCAGCACGTCTCCAGGCAGATCCGGCCGCCGCACGAACCGCAAGATCCCGTCACCGATCTCCGGATGCGCAGGGTCGTCCACCCCAAGCGTCAGCAGCGCGTACACCACGCCCGGCCCGATCGTCTTCGGCGCATCCGCCTCCTTCAGGCTCTCCAGCAGGGGATCAATCACTGCTGCCGTCGGATGCCGCTGGAAAGTCCCCAGTACAAGCACCGTCACCTGCCGCACCGGCAAGCTCGCATCATGCAGGTGCCGCGCGATCGCTCCGGCATGCGGCTCCAACACGGCAAGCCCATCGCCCTTGATCGCGGTCAGCGCCAGCATCGCCAGCCCGCGCGTCTGCGCATCCGGATCGTCGGCCGCCCGCACGATCTCCGGAACCACGATCTGAAGGCTCTCGAGGTCAGCCGTCCCCAGCCGATCCGTCAGCTCAAGCAGCGACGCCTGGATCGTCCCCGCGTCATGCCGTCCCTGAGCCAGCGCAAGCTGCTCCACAAGCGCAGGCGTCTCGGTCTTCTGCTGCGGCACAAGCAATGCGAGTCCCAAAAGCCAGATCATCGGCATAGAGCGCCCAAGCCCCTACCCACGCCCATCCTTATGCTCCCGCACCATATCCAGAAAGAGCTGGTGCACCCGGACGTCGCTCCCAAGCTCCGGATGAAACGTAGCCGCCAGCAGATGCCCGCTCCGCACCAGGGCCGGATGCTCCTCCCGCTCGGCCAGCACCTCGACATCGGCACCCACGCGGTTGATCCGTGGAGCCCGGATAAACACCATCTCCAGCGGACCACCCGCCAGAGTCGTAGGCTCGAACAGAATCTTCGAATCGTTCTGCCGCCCGTAAGCGTTCCGTTCAACGGCAATATCCAGAGCCGCAAACGACTTCTGCGCGGGATGATTCACGTCCTTCGCCAGCAGAATGCATCCCGCGCACGTGCCAAACGTCGGCGTCTCCTTCACAAAGGCGTCGAGCGCCTCGAAGAAGTTATCACGCTCGAGAAACTTCAGGATCGTGGTCGATTCGCCACCCGGCAGGATCAGCCCATCCAGTCCTTCAAGCTCTTCAGGCCGACGCACAAGACGCGGAACAGCACCCAGGCTCGTAAGCGCCTTGGCATGCACATCGTAGGCGCCCTGGAGAGCCAGGACGCCGATGGTAAGTGGAGACATCGTTCTATTCTAAGCGGTCAGCCGCGCGGTAACGCCGGACTACCAGCCGCGGTTCTGCATCATCTCTTCGGCAGGAATGTTCGCGACCGCCAGGCCCTTCATTGCGCCCATACAATCCGCCGAGCATTGCGCCACGATCTTTGGATCATCGAAGAACGTCGCCGCCCGCACAATCGCCTTCGCCCGAGACTCTGCCTCAGCGCGATCCGCCGGGTTGCGATACTTCCCGAAGTGCGCGAGATCGACCTTCTGCCCAAGCCGCTCTGCCGCAACTGGCTCGCCGTCGATCAGGTCCGTATGCCGGAACGTATCGCCCGGTTTGAACGACCCAACCTCCAGCTTCGTCGTCGAGTCCGACATGAAGATACCCGACCCCACAAATACCGTCTCCGCCCCAAGCTGACGCACCATCGCCGCATCCGCCGGTGTTGCAATACCGCCCGCCGAGAAGTTCGGAACCGGCAGCTTGCCCGCCTTCGCCACCATCTGTACAAGCTCGAGCGGAGCCTGCAGGTTCTTCGCCGCCGCATAGAGTTCCTGCGGGTCGAGCACCGTCAACGCCTTGATCTCCGAGACGATCTGCCGCATGTGCCGCACCGCGTGAATCACATCGCCTGTCCCCGGCTCACCCTTCGTGCGGATCATCGCAGCGCCCTCGGCAATACGCCGCAGCGCCTCGCCCAGGTTTTTCGCGCCGCAGACAAACGGTGTCGTGAAGTCATGCTTGTTGATGTGGTGAACCTCATCCGCCGGCGTCAGCACCTCGGACTCGTCGATGAAGTCGACACCAAGCTCCTGGAGCACCTGCGCCTCGACGAAGTGGCCGATGCGCGCCTTGGCCATCACCGGGATCGTCACGACGGCCATCACTTCCTTGATCATGTTTGGGTGCGACATGCGCGCCACACCGCCCTGCGCGCGAATCTGCGCCGGCACACGCTCGAGCGCCATCACCGCCACCGCGCCAGCCTGCTCGGCGATCACCGCCTGATCGGCGTCGATCACGTCCATGATCACGCCGCCCTTCAGCATCTCGGCAAGGCCGACCTTCAGGCGCAGACCACTCGCGGTAAATCCGCCTGTTCCGTTCGATTGATGTCCGTTGCTTGCGTGATCTGCCATGGAAGGTCTCCTTCGGGATTTCGGAATTCGAGTGGTGCGAGCCTGTGGCCGGTTCCGGAGTCACACGGATCTTCGGCTAGGTATGGACCCTTAGTTTAGCAGCAAACACAGGACGGCAGCGGCACTTGTAAGATGGCCCAAAGCATTGTCAGGAGAATGAGTTTGTCGGATGTCGTCACCATGCGGGAATGTACTTCTGAGGATGCCCCAACCCTTGCACTCATAGGCGCCGCAACCTTGCTGGAGGCCTTCGCCGGCCTCGTCCCTGGCCAGGCACTCCTCGCTCACTGCGCGAACCATCACGTCCCCGGCGCCTACTCCGTGATGCTGGCGAATCCCGAGACCCGCATCTGGATCGCCGAGGTCCCTCCCGGAGCCGCACCCGTCGGCTATGCCATCCTCACCAAGCCCGACTTTCCCGGAACCCTCGCCCAGCCCGGCGACCTCGAACTCCGCCGGATCTACGTCTTCTCCCGCTTTCACGGAGGAGGAACCGGCCGGCGTCTCATGGATCTTGCCGTCGCGGGCGCCCGTGCGCAGGGAGCGAAGCGCCTCCTCCTGGGCGTTCACCCCGACAATCAGCGCGCACTCGCTTTCTACCGCAAGAACGGCTTCGAGCAGATCGGAACCCGCAGTTTTCACGTGGGCTCCTCCACCTTCGAAGATCCGGTACTCGCGCTCACGCTCTAATTGGCGTGTGCCGCCCTGTGGAAAACTTTTCCACCCTTCTTCATACCTCGCTCTCCCAAAACGTGTTAGCCCCGCTAAAAATATCCAATCGCGAAGACGAACCCGTGCGCTAAAATTCGCGTCAGCACTCGCTCATCATTTAGGCACGTCCAAGATCACTCACTCCCCGAGATCCGGCGAACCGCACGTTCCAAGCACACGGTCCCCAAAACGTGTGTTTAGGAGGTCCAGATGAAGCACTTGTTGGCTGCACTTCTGCTCGCAACACCCATACTCTCCCTCTCCGCGCAAGCGGAACAGTTGATCCCAGCCGGTTCCGTCATGCAGTGCATGGTCTCCGAACCCCACATCTCCTCCAAAACGACCCACGTAGGCGACCCCATCCTCTGCAATCTCAGCCGCACTGAGCTCTACGGACGCTCCGTCCTACCCTACGGCGCCTACCTCGTCGGCCACTTCGAGGACTACAAGGATCCCGGTCACTTCGTCGGCAAGGGCTGGATGGAGCTCAAGTTTGACCGCATGGTAGTCGGTAACGACACCACCATCCCCATAGCCACCCGCGTCGTCGCCACCTCCGGCAAGAACCCCGTCGACGGAGACGGCAAAATCCACGGCCTCGGCCACCCCGTCCGCGACACCATCGAGTGGATGATCCCCGTCCTCTGGCCGATCGATCTCATCAACCTGCCCCGCCGCGGTCCCCGTCCCGAACTCAAGCCCGAAACCCGCCTTACCGTCAAGCTCCTCGACGACGTAGGCATCCCGACCAAGACCGAGGTGCAGCACCAGCCGGAGCTGGTCTCCCGCTACAACTACGCGGACAATGAGGTGCCTCAGCAGGCCGCACCCATCGAGCGCAACTACGCCCAGCAGCAGCCCTATTATCAGCCGCAATATCAGCAGCCTGCTCCCATCCAGCAGTCCTATGCCCAGCCAAGCCCGACCGTAATCGTGGTCCAGGCTGCCGCGCCCGCTCCGACCATCATCCAGCAGGCGGCAGCTCCGGTCGCCCAGCCGGTCTACAACAACTACAACTACCCACCGCCCGTTCACTACGCCTATCCTCCACCCCCCTACTATCCGCCGGCCGCCTACCGCTACTACCGCCCCTACTAACAAGCGTTGCCCGCATCGCGAGAGAGGCTTCGGAGAGATCCGAAGCCTCTTCGCATTTCGACCAGACTCCGCTTCAGTCAAACCCATGCGATGATCACAAACAGCGGTTCGAGCGCTCGTCGCGTATCAAGAATTGAACGGAGCAAGAAAACACGATGAAGATGTTTGGCAAGCTGATCGTTGCCGCAGTGGTGGTATTTGCAGTCCTTCAGGTCATCCGGCCCGCAATCCCAACCCGGCCCGCCACCGCCGAGATCCAGGCTCCCGTCGAGGTCAAGCAGATCCTCCAGAAGGATTGCTATAGCTGCCACTCCGATCAGCGCCGTCTCGCCTGGTTCGATCAGATCGTCCCCGCCTACTGGCTCGTCCGCCACGACATCCTCACCGCCCGCGAGCACCTTAACTTCGAGACCATCGGCTCCAAGCCCGCCGCTGCGCAGAAAAGCACACTCTTCGAAGCCGTCAACATGATCCAGCTCGGCGCGATGCCTCTCCCGCAGTTCGTCCGCCTGCACCCCGAAGCCAGGGTGACCGCCGAAGAACTATCCACTCTCAAAGCCTACCTCGCCCCCTGGTCCACCGCCCCCGCACCCGCATCGTCTGAGCCCGCTACCGCCGCGCCTGCACCCATCGCCCTTGCCTCCGTCCCTCCTGAGTTCAACGGTGTCCCCTTCGATCCGACCTTTGAATCCTGGAAGCCAATCAGCACCACCGACCGCGGCGACAACAATACCTTCCGTTTCATCCTCGGCAATGACATCGCCATCAAGGCCGCCCAATCCGGCAACATCACCCCCTGGCCCGATGGCTCCCGCTTCGCCAAGGTCGCCTGGCAGCAGGAGACGAGCCCCGATGGCCTCATCCGTCCCGGCAAATTCATCCAGGTTGAACTCATGATCAAGGACGCCAACCTCTACAAGTCGACCGAAGGCTGGGGCTGGGGCCGCTGGCGCGGCTTCGACCTTAAGCCCTACGGCACCGACGCAAAGTTCGTCACCGAATGCACCACCTGCCATCTCCCGGTCAAGGGTGACGACTACGTCTACACCCTGCCCATGACCCAGGCCAAGGTAGCCCGCGAAGAAGCGGTGAATAACCACGCCGCCGCCCTCCCCGCCAGCCTGCCCTTCCAGCCTCTCGCCTGGAACGCCATCACCATGTTCGTCGACCCCAAAACCCACACCACTGCAACCCTCTACGGTAACGAAGCCGCAATAGCAGCCGTCCAGCCCCGAGGCGGCGCTCCCACCCCCACTACCTACCCTGAAGGATCCGTCCTCGCCCTCGTCACCTGGGTCCAGCGCGAAGACCCCCACTGGTTCGGCGGACGCATCCCCGACTCCGTCCAGTCTGTCGAGTTCGTCCAGCCCAATTCCCAAATCCCCTACCGCCGCTTCACCGGATCAGCCCTCGCCGAGGATATTGCCGACCCCACCATCGCCACCCACCGAGCCATCTTCGTAACGTCTCTAGCGCCAGCCCGGCTACCCTAGGCCTGGCTCAGATCCGGCCCGCAGCCTCGTCCGCCTCGTTGAGCAGACCCTGCAGTTCCAGCGGTCTCGTATACATTGCCAATCCGCCCTTCACGTCGCGAGGCCAGTCTTCCCGAGGCCGGTCCCAGTAAAGCTCTACCCCGTTCTGGTCAGGGTCTCGAAGATAAAGCGCCTGGCTCACCCCATGATCCGCTGCCCCGTCCAGTCGCACCTGCGCCTGGATCAGCCGGTTCAGCGCATCTCCAAGTGCCGCCCGCGTCGGATATACAAGCGCCAGGTGGTACAGGCCCGTCGTCCCTGCCGCCGGATGCGCCCCGTTCAGACTCTCCCACGTATTCAGCCCGATGTGGTGGTGGTATCCGCCAGCGGAGATAAACGCGGCCGTGTCCCCAAAGCGCTGCATCAACTCGAGCCCAAGCACGCCACAATAAAAGCTGAGGGCTCGCTGCAGGTTCGCCACCTTCAAATGAACGTGTCCAACACGGACGCCAGGATCGATAGGCTGCGTGGTCATACCTTTCAGATGAACCAGCCCGCCCCGGGTCGCATAGATCCGGCTACAACTTACGAGATACTCCCGGACGAAATTCGCTCGATCCCCCCGCGAGAAAACGCCTCATTCGTCCCGTCCACCGTCCCCGGCAGCGACACGGCCCGAGTCAGATCCTCGAGCACGATCGCCTCGAAACCAAGCTCCGCCGCCGCAATCGCCGAGAACCCGACGCAGAAATCGTACGCCACGCCACCGAAGAACAGCCGCCGCAGACCCCTCTCCCGCAGGTAACCCGCCAACCCCGTCGGCGTCGCCCCATCGTTCTCCAGAAACGCCGAGTAGCTGTCGATCTCCTTCCGAAACCCCTTCCGCAGAATCATCTCCGCATGCGGCACATCCAGCGCCGAGTGCAGTTCAGCTCCCCGCGTCCCCTGGATACAGTGATCCGGCCAAAGCGTCTGCGTTCCGTAGCTCGCCTCGACCGTATCCGCAAACGCCCGAAGATGATGCGTCGAGGCAAACGAGATATGCCCGGCGGGGTGCCAGTCCTGCGTCAGAATCACATGCTCAAACCGGCCCGCAAGCTCATTGAGACCGGGAATAATCTGATCTCCCTCCTTCACCTCAAGAGCACCACCGGGAAGAAAGTCGTTCTGCATATCGATGATCAAAAGGCAGTCTGTAGCCGAGAGGTTCATATTGATTGGATGCTATCGCTAACCCCTACACGTGGAGGTACCTATAATTCTGATACCTCAGATTGGGGTACAGGGGTCTCGAAATGGCCGCATTAAAGCTGGAAGCATTCGGAACCTGCACCGGAATCGCAATTCCGGAAGAAATGCTCGTACAGACGGGGGTCGGAAGGGGGGACACCCTCTTTGTCGTCGAAACCCCGAACGGCTATCTTCTCTCCCCTCGCAACCCCGAGACCGATCATCAAGTCGAACTCGGCGGAGCCTTCATGAAAAAGTACCAGGAGACCCTCAAAAGACTCGCCCAGTGACCATCTCACCTCGTTGGCTCGACCGCTAGGCTCTCCTGGCTCTGCATGAGAAGAGCCTCGCCCGGGGTCGCTTCCGGCACCCGGGATGAGGGATTGCTGGAATCCGCTCTGGCGCGTCCATAAACAAGATCCTTTACGAACCCGAGACATCCACCCATCGGCTGTCTGCCGCTTATTGTTTCGGCATCGCGCGAAACCCTCCATTCATAGATGGGAATAGGCGCTTAGCTCTAATTCCGATGGGATTGTTCGTCCGACTCAATGGCTTCGAGATGACCACTGATCCTGTTGAAACCGAAGAGACCGTGCTGGCGGTTGTAACGGGTTCACTGAACGAGAACCAACTCAGCGAGTGGCTTGAGCTGCACACTCTCCTTTCCAAGTGAAGTCCCATTCGCCGAGAGACCTGCACCCAAAGACCCCGAGTCACGCTGTAGTCTTGGAGCCCTAGAGATATGATTTCGCTCCCCTTAGAAAACTTCAGTCACATCTCCTGTTCCCCAAATCCTCGCGCCGTCATAGCATCATAAAACGTACCAAGTCTCGGTACGGCTGAGGAGTTTCGATGTCGATCGTGAAGATCGTGGAGTGCCCGCGCGACGCCTGGCAGGGTTTGCCGCAGAGGATGCCGGCCGAGGTCAAAGCGGACTACCTTCGTGTGCTGATTGCTGCCGGATTTAGACATATCGACGCTGTGAGCTTCGTGTCTCCGGAGGCATTCCCGCAGATGGCCGATTCGGAACTCGTCCTCGACTACCTCGACCCGTCCGATGACGTCGAGATCATCGGCATCGTCCTCAACGCCCAGGGAGCCGAGCGCGCCATCAAGACCTCCGCCGTCCAGACCCTCGCCTTCCCATACTCCATCTCCCCCACCTACCTCAAGAAGAGCCAACACCAGACCCCCGAAGAAGCGCTCGACGCCCTCGAAGCGGTCGGGACCGCAGGCTACAAGGCTGGTCTCGACGTCGTCGCCTATATCTCGATGGCCTTCGGCAACCCCTACGGCGACGACTGGGACATCGAGGAAGTCGTCTCCGCCTGCGACCTTCTCGTCGACAACGGCATCACCCAGATATCCCTCGCCGACACCGTCGGCCTCGCCACCCCAAAGCTCATCTCCGACGTCCTGTCCGACGTCTTCGCCGTGCATGATACTGCTGAGATCGGCGTCCATCTCCACGCCCGCCCCGACACCGCAACCGCCAAGGTCAGGGCCGCCTACGGCGTAGGCTGCCGTCGCTTCGACGGAGCCATCGGAGGCTTCGGCGGATGCCCCCTCGCGCAGGACACCCTCGTCGGCAACATCGCAACCGGAACGTTGATCGCCGAACTGAAAAGACTCGGAGCGAAGATGTCTCCCGTCAGCCCTCTCGAAAGCCTGCAAGCCGCAAGCGCCGAGATCGCCCGGAAGTTCGGCGCAAAGGTCCAGTAAACCGATCCGTCGTCACTTCGTTGCTATTTCGATAAACTGGACGGATGAGCAAAACAGGAGTCATTGGCGAGACGCGCGTCCGCGTCCGCTACGCGGAGACCGACCAGATGGGCGTCGTCTACCACGCGAACTATCTCATTTGGTTCGAGGTAGGACGAGCCGAACTGATCCGGCAAATGGGCCTCGATTACAGGGACATGGAGCGTGTTGAGGGCTGCGGAATCGCTGTCGTCGAAGTGAACTGTCGCTACCGATCCCCGGCCCGCTACGACGATCAGATCCTGGTCAGAACCCGCGTCACCGGCGCACGCGGACCCGTCATCAAGTTTGCCTACGAGATTCTCCGCGAGACCGACAGCACGCTACTCTGCGAAGGCTCCACGGTCCACGTCGTCGTCGGGAAGGACATGAAGAAGCGTGCCCTGCCGGAAAAATATGCGGAGCGTTTCAAGGCCTTTCACATCCCATCCCTGGAAGCGTAATTCAAACGTTGCCGAGGAGATGTCTGTATGAGTGCAAAGAAGATTGCGTTAATCACTGGCGCGAACAAGGGCATAGGTCTCGAGACCGCGAAGCAGCTCGCTGCCGAAGGAATCACCGTTCTGCTAGGCGCTCGTGACCTGGCAAAAGGCGAAGAAGCCGCAGCCAAATTGAAAGAGGAAGGCTTCGAAGTCCGTCCCGTCAAGATCGATATTGACGACAAGGCCAGCCAGGATGCCATCGCCGCGCTGATAGAAAAAGACTACGGCGTCCTCGACATCCTCATCAACAACGCCGGCGTCTTGATCGACGAGTCCCGGGCCAGGAACCAGACAAGCACCACCAGCGAAGAGATCCTCCGCAAGACGTTTGACACGAACTTCTTCGCGACCATCTCCCTTACCCAGAAACTCCTCCCCCTCATCCGCAAGAGCGAAGCAGGCCGCATCGTCAACCTGTCCAGCATTCTCGCCTCCCTCACCCTGCATGCAACCAAGGGCTCGCCGATCTACGAAGCCAAGACCTTCGCCTACGACGCCTCGAAGACCGCCCTCAACCAGTTCACCGTCCATCTCGCCCATGAGCTTGCCAACACCAAGATCAAGGTCAACTCGGCTCACCCCGGCTGGGTCAAGACCGACATGGGCACCGATGCCGCCCCGATGGAGATCCCCGAAGGCGCAAAGACCTCCGTCTGGCTCGCAACGCTGCCGGAGGATGGTCCGACCGGAGGCTACTTCCACCTCGGCGAATCGCTACCCTGGTAGTTGTCCATAAAATAAGCCCCAGCAACAAGGAAGCCCACGCAGCCGAACAGGCAAGCGTGGGCTTCATCGTTCGGTAGAATGCGGCTTTAGCCATCAAGTCATGTTGGAGTGTTCATGCCGATCGATCGCCGTCTGTTTCTACAACGCTTCGCCGCCGGAACCGCCACATTCGCCCTCGCCGGACTCGAATCCTTCGCATCCACACCATCCGGCAAAAAGCCGAACATCGTGGTCATCCTCTCGGACGACGTCGGCTACGGCGATCTCTCCTGCTACGGCGCAACCCACGTCCACACCCCGGCAATCGACGCCATGGCATCGGCCGGCCTCCGCTTCACCAACGCCCACTCCGACGCCGCAACCTGCACCCCATCGCGCTACGCCATGCTCACCGGAAGCTATGCCTGGAGGCACGACGGCGTCCAGATCCTCCCCGGCGACGCAAAGCTCCTGATCCAAAGCAACCAGTCGACAATCGCCTCGGTACTGAAGTCCGCAGGCTACACCACCGGCCTCGTCGGCAAGTGGCACATCGGCCTCGGCGACGGCAAGATCGACTGGAACGGCGAGATCAAGCCTGGGCCATGCGAGGTCGGCTTCGACGACGCCTTCTTCTTCGCTGCCACCGCCGATCGCGTCCCGTCCGTCTACATCCACAACCATCGCGTCGTGAACCTCGACCCCAGTGACCCGATCCATGTTTCCTACGAGAACAAGATCGGCAACGAGCCGACCGGCAAGGAAGATCCCGAACTCCTCAAGATGAAGCTCAGCGAGGGCCACGACGGCACCATCATCGACGGTATCAGCCGCATCGGCTTCATGACCGGAGGCAAGGCCGCGCGCTGGAAAGATGAAGAGATGGCCGCAACCTTTACCGGCAACGCCGTCGAGTTCATCGAGAAGAACCAGCACAAGCCATTCCTCCTCTACTTCACGCCAAGCGACATCCACGTCCCCCGCGCTCCCGCGCCCGAGTTCGCCGGAAAGAACGAGTGCGGCGTACGTTGCGACGTCATCAGCCAGCTCGACTGGAGTGTCGGCCGCATCCTCGACACGCTCAAGCGCCTGCACCTCGACGAGAATACGCTCGTCCTCTTCACCTCCGACAATGGCCCCGTCGTCAACGATGGCTACGACGACGGATCGGACCGCAAGCTCGACGGCCACAAGCCTGCAGGCCCGTTTCGCGGAGGCAAGTACACCATCTTCGAAGGTGGCACGACGCTGCCCTTCATCGTCCGTTGGACCGGCCACGTTAAGCCCGGAATTTCGGACGCGCTCGTCAGTCAACTCGACATACTCGCCAGCTTCGCCGCTCTCGTACATCAGCCCGTGCCTGCGGGAACAGCCGAGGACAGCATCAACATGTTGCCCGCCATGCTTGGTAAGTCCCCGAAAGGACGCGAGTCTCTCGTCGAGGAAGCCCAGGTGATGGGCATACGGGAAGGGAAGTGGAAGCTAATCGATCGCAGCCAGAGACCCGGCGCGCACCCTCGCCCCGCATCGCTCGATCTATCTGGCGGCTCCCTCGAAAGATCGCTCAAAGGCCAGCCGAGTTACCCCACGGCACCGCTCGAACTCTATGACATCGCCGCCGATCCGGGAGAAACAAAAAATGTTGCAGCGCAGTATCCAGAGATAGTCGAACGCCTGCGCAGAAAGCTCGCCGACGTTCGAACGCAGGGCCACAGCTAACGGACCCATCCCGGCAGCATCATCAAAATCGAAGCTCTCTGGAGATACACCAATGCGCTCTGAAGGCCTGCCCTTTGCCAACGTGCAGCGGATGATCGCTACGGCTGTTCTTGCCTTCGTTGCCTGCACAGTCTTCGCCTCCCCGCGTGTCTATCCCACGGGAGTTACGATCTACGATCCATCCCGCGCTTATAACTGCTTCGTAAGCTTCAGCAGCCTCGATGGGAGCACCCATCTCATCGACATGGATGGTAACGAGGTCCATCGCTGGCCCCATGTAGGACTACCCGGAGAAGTAATCGATCCGAACCTCACAGGTGGCAAGCGCGGCCACGTCCTTCTACAGCTCTCGGATACTTCGGACCCTCGCGGCGGCATCTTCACCAACCGCACCGTGGGCGAGTTGGACTGGGACGGCAACACCGTGTGGGAGTGGGGAACGCAAGCCCCCGGCGGAGCCGTCCGACAGAACCATGACTGGCAGCGCCTGCCGAATGGAAACACGCTCCTCCTTGTCACCATCCCGCAGGCCGTGAAGGGGCTTGGCCCGAAAGAGATAGGCGATCAGGCTATCTACGAAGTAACTCCGGATGGCAAGCTCGTCTGGCAATGGGTCGCCGGCGATCATCTGAAAGAGTTCGGCTTCTCGGCCGATGGCATGCGCTATCTGCGCGAACGCATAAAGCGAAACCCTCCCGAGCCATACGGCTATCTCGAGATAAACGATATGCAGGTGCTCGGACCGAACCACTGGTTCGACGAAGGCGACAAGCGCTTCGATCCAAAGAACATCATGATCGACACACGCAAGGGAAACGTTGTCCTCATCATCGAGAGGAAGACAGGGAAAGTAGTCTGGCGTCTCGGTCCATACTTCAAGGGAAGCGAGTACTCGCCGGATCAACGGATCGGGAATAAGACGCTGCCGCGTCCCGTGGATCAGATATCAGGACAACATAATGCCCACATCATTCCGAAAGGCCTCCCGGGCGCAGGACATCTTCTCTTATTCGACGACGAAGGCGGCGCCGGCTTCCCCCCGGCAGCCCTCGGCATCTATGCCGGTTCGCGCATCCTCGAGATCGATCCAGTGAAGGAGGAGATTGTCTGGCAATACAACGGCGAGAACTCAGGAAGGCCGACCTGGACCTTCTTCAGTTCCTTTGTAAGTAGCGCGCGTCGTCTGCCGAACGGAAACACGCTGATCGACGAAGGCATGAACGGACGCATCTTCCAGATCACCCCGGATGGCACGATTGTCTGGGAGTATGTAACGCCTTACGTTGGACGAAGCACGATCGATGGAAAGCCGTTTGCAAATAGCCTCACGTATCGTGCCCAACCTGTCCCCTACGATTGGGCCCCCGAGGGCACGCCTCACCTGGAGAAGCCAGTCAAGGAACTCGATGTAACTAAGTTTCGCGTGCCCTGAAGCTACGAGGGTGTATCGTTCATCTCGAAAGTAAGGGTTCCGCCGTTAGCGATATCGCTGTGCTTGATCTTGTATCCGGTAAGCAAGTGGCCGTTGAGGAGCACCCGACGAACGTAGACCTTACCGCCGCCCGCACCCTTCGCCTCGATATGAAAGGTGCGCCCGTTCGGAAGCTTGATGGTCATGTCGTCGAAGCGAGGCGAGCCAATCCAGTATTCCGGCACACCCGGCGTTACCTGGTAGAAGCCGAGCGCACTCAGCACATACCACGCACTCATCTGTCCCGCATCATCGTTACCCGCAAGTCCTCCAGGGCCATCGCGGTATTCGCTTTCCATCAGCGCACGCACGTGCTGCTGCGTCTTGGACGGCGCATCAGCCGCGTCAAAGAGATAAGCGATGTGATGGCTCGGCTCATTGCCATGATCGTAGTACTTGCCAGCAAAGAGCCCATCCAGTTTTCTAACAAACGCTGCCTTACCACCCTCGAGCGCGATCAGTCCTGGAACATCCTGGGGGACGAAGAACGTGTATTGCCATGGGAGCCCTTCAGTAATCCACGTGTACTTACCGGCGGGATCAAACGGAGTGATCCAGGAACCATCTTCATGGCGGCCACGTGCAAAGCCTGTTTGCGCATCGACGACCTTGCGCCAGGTTTGTCCACGCGCGCGGAACATCGCGGCGTCGCCCTTCTTCCCAAGCGCGTTCGCTAACTCGCCAAGCATCGCATCGTCGTAAGCGTATTCCAGAGTGCGAGAGACCTGCTCGTTCCTGTGGAAGGCATCGCCGATAGGATCTTCGAGCGGAATATAGCCGTATTTTAGGTACGAGTCCAGGCCGCGTCGCCCCTTGCCGTCAATGTATTCTGCTCGATCTTTCGGAAGTTCCGTCGCGGTCTTCCGCATCAGCGCATAGGCCTGCTCCGCATCGAATCCGCGCAGACCCTTCTGGTACGCGTCGACGATGCTGACCGCTGCATGATCACCGACCATCTCGGAGGTATAGCTGCTCCAGGCGGGAAAGATAGGCAGGAATCCCCCCTGGTCGCCTTTAGCGATCAGCGATCGAACCATATCGACATTGCGTGCCGGATCGAGGATCGTAAGCAGTGGCATCTGGGCTCGGAAGATGTCCCACATGGAGAAGTCGTCGTAATACGTGAAGCCGCTTGCCTTCTCGATACGCCCACTGCTCGCGAAGCGTGGATAACTTCCGTCGATGTCACTGTAAGTTCGCGGATGCAGCATCGCATGATAGAGCGACGTGTAGAAGACCGTCTTGGCGGGAATATCGTCCTTGATCTCGATAAGCCCCAGCGTGTGGTTCCACTCCTTCTTCGCGGCAGACTTTACTGCATCCAAGTCCCAGTTGGGAATCTCGGTTGCAAGGTTCTTGCGGGCTTCATCCACGCTCACGAAAGACGTGCCGATCCGAACAACGACATCATCTCCCACGTGAGCTCCCGGGAAGCGGATATAAGCTCCGAAGCCTGGGCGCGTACCCGCCGTAGGCAGGGTCGCCGCTGCCCCGGATGCGCCGCCGGCAGTCGTCGAGACCTTCGCCACCTTGACGACGCCGAGCGGCAATCCGTCTCCAGTCTGGGTGGCTCCTCCTTCACGCGCGTCAGAGCCGACCCATGTACCCGAAGAAGCAAAAGGCTGACTGAACTCGGCGACAAAATAAGAGCTGAATCCAGCCAGCTTGCCGCTGCCCGCGTACTCCCGCCGGACAGGAACCTCGCCGGTCATCTCCTGCTTTGCCTGATCTACCTTCACCCATCCATCGCCGCCACGAGCGTTGTTTTCTAGGACCAGCCATGCGTCTCCGTCGCGCGTTGCGCTGAAGTGCATCACCCCGGCGCGGGTCGTCCCCGTGATCTCTGCCCGGACACCGGCTTCGCGGAGATCGACCGAATAGGCATACGGAGATGCGTGCTCACTCCCCCGATCGAAGGCAGAAGCGCGGTCGACGGCAGATGTCTTCAACGGACCGACCCCCGCGGCGATGGTGATGGTGCCGTAGTCCGGAGCGCAACTTCCGCTGAGAAAGTGCGAAGCGCGAAAACCTTGGATCTTCGGGTCAGTGAAGTAGTAAGGAGCGACGCACTTCGTCTCCCCTGCACGTGTCTGCGGAGTCCATTGGGTCATGGCGAAAGGAACGCCCGTGGCCGGATAGGTCTGCCCCTCGTCCTGCGTACCCACGAGCGGATGCACGAAATCGGCAGGAGCCACTTGAGCGAAAATCTTGATCGGCAGCATGCTTGACAGCACAAGGCAACGAAACACAGAAACGAGACTCATGGACAGCTCCTACAGGGTTTTGTCGGGTCAGCTGCGGCGTTTGCGCAGAACCCAGGTTGTCATGCAGCGATAGTCCTGCACAATCGTAGTTTTTAGAGGGTCTACCAGGACAGCGTTTAGCTCTTCGGTGAAAGCGAGGAGCATGGATTCGTCGACGAGGAACCACTCGGAGTTATCGGCGATTAAGTAGATGTTCTCGCGGATCTCCTTGAAGTTCATACCGATTCTGGAGCCCAGGCGGCAGAAAAGGAGTCCGCCGGGCCTTAGGACGCGCCAGAGCTCTGCCAGCATGGCGCGGAAGTGATGCATATCCCGGGCGAAGTGAAGAACGGAGTTGCAGAGCACAGCATCAAAATGCGCTTCGGGGAAGGGAAGCCGTTCGATGGGTGCTACCCGGAAATTTGAGGCGGGGAGGCCTGTTTCGAGAGAATCAGCAAGGTTTTTTACATGTTCCACGCCGTTTTGGTCGGCGTCGATGGCAAAGACTTCAGCTCCTTCCCTGAGGAGGTAAACGAGATTGCGACCGTAGCCGCAGCCTGCGTCCAGAATGCGCATGTCGGGGCTGAGATTTTCACGGAGAATCTGATCGAAGACGTAGATGTCGATCTGCCCGAACTGTTCCTGAACGTTCATTGCCATCACTCAGTGTATCAGCGGCTGCTTGACAAACGACCACCCCCGCAGACCCCCTTCGCCAGTCGCCAACGCAAAAAGTGTACGCAAAAACGCAAACAGCCAACAAAGACGCACCTCTCACCACGTTGACAACGCGCCCGCTAACCACGTTTACCGTACATTGGCCCACGTTTACACCACCCATTTCGTCGTCTTTTTGCTAGGGGCGGCGCTCTGGGAAGGGCGTCACGGCAGGGCCGCAATGGCCCCGGTCGTCACAGGCGCGGACGCCAAAGATGACGTTGTCCTTCGAGATCGGGAGGGTGGCGGAATGACTTTCAGAAGAATCTCCGAACTTCGAAGCGTCCGCCGAGAACTGCCAGTCGGAGACCGCGGTTTCACGCCAGACGATCTCGTATTTCACCGCTTCAGATGCTGCTGTTGGGGCGTCCCACCTGAGGGTGGTGTTGTTGTCGAGGTTGGTCGTCACGACCCTGACCTTCTCGGGAACACCAGGCGAAGAGGCTAGGGTGCCAAGGGTAGCGATGTTCAGGCGCGCCACCTGGGCGATGTACTGCCAGTCGTCAAACTTCAGGAGGTCGCCGTACTCGACCCCGTTCTCGACGCGGATATGCTGATGCTGGTGATTGTAGTTCTCGCGCCACTCGGTGAAGCGCACGGACGCAAACCCGAGATCACTGAAGGACTTGTGATCGCCCCCACGCAAGTAGCGGTCAAGACGAAGCTCCATGACGGGACGGAACGATTTTGGCGTTGCAAAGTAGCTGCGGCTCACGTCGAGAATCGCGCGGGCCAACTCGCGGGAAGGCGTATCGTTCTCGATGCCGAGGGATAGCATCTGGCGAATGGTCTCCACCGGGGCACTTGGGAGGATGCCTTGGGAGAAGACGCGGATGAGGGATTTGTTCTGGAGGGTGTCGCCCGGTGTGGTATCGCCACCGACGATATCGTTGTTGAGGATGCCTTCGACCTGCCATCCCTCGTCTTTAGCGAGTTGCGCTAGATGACGGCTCCCGTTGAGGCCTTGCTCTTCTCCGGCCACCGCAGCGAAGACGATAGTAGCGGGGAATTTCAACTGGCTGAGGACGCGGGCGGACTCGAGGGAGACTGCGGTTCCACTGGAATCGTCGTTGGCTCCGGGGGCGGGGTCATGTGTGTTCATGACGTCAGTTTCCCGCGTGTCATAGTGGCCGGTGACGAGGTAGATGCGCTTAGAGGCTTTCGAATCGGTCCCCCTAAGGATGGCGTAGATGTTCCGGATGAGAGTCGGTCTGACGATGCGGGGATTGCTTCCGTTGAAAGCCGCTTCGGGGCTCTGGGAAAATTCATCGACCTTGACTTCGAGACACCCGCCACAAGCTTCGCTGTACGTCTCCAATTGCTTCTTGATCCAGTCCGAGGCAGCCAGGATACCTGTGCCCGGTGGAAGGTTGGCGTCCGCGCTTGAAATGGTGCTGCGATTGTTGAACTTCACAAGGACTTCGACGTTCGCACGGATTTTTTCGGGGGAGACTTGGCTCAAAGCACTCTGGATCCTCGACTCTACGGGCTGGGTCCTGATAGGGCCCCCTGCCGCCAAATAATCCCGGGTCTCCTGAGCTGTGATTTGGGTAGCGGCCAGGCTCAGGGTGAGGACAGTTAGGAGTCGGGTTCGCATGGTAGGCCTTTCGGGTAGAGGAATATGGAGCGCGTGCGGATCTATGGCCTCACTCTAGCCCGGGGACGGTGAGGTGAGAAACTGCAAAGGTGCAACTGGAGATGGGCTTGCGCACGTTCTGCTAGTGTGGCTCAGATTACGGGGACCTAGCTGCAAGTAACGGCTTCATCATGGCCGGATAAGACAGTAGGTTATCTCGTTGATAAGCACTGCGAGATCGTCAGACTCGTGACTCTCCTGCGGTGGGCACGCCGAGTTCCATTTTCTTGTCATTGAGATCGCGCTGTGGACACCAAATCGGTCCCTGTTCTGGTAGACTTGGTCTTGTCGTTGCGCAAACCTTCGTGGTGTCCAGTTATCGTCCAAACAGACGGAAATTGGGTCCAGAGGAGCGACAGACTTGGGAATAGCGAACGCTTGATTTTGTTTGACATATTCTCAAGCGGCAGAGAAGTTTTGGGGACGTAGCTCAGTTGGTTAGAGCGCTGCCCTGTCACGGCAGAGGTCGCGGGTTCGAGCCCCGTCGTCCCCGCCATACATTCTAAATGGCTTCTGGGATGTATGGGACCTAAGTGACAATCAAATCCGGGCGCAATATAAGCACAGTGAGCTTCTTAGGAAGCGCCTTGAGCCATCTAGGTGGAGCCGTTTGTATTTGGATTCGGCACCCTCATCTGAACAGGCTTACCCTGAGTTGCTCGCTTTTCCGAGTTCAGGGGCTGCGTATAAGCATCGAGCGTGATCCTGCTGCTGGCGCGTTCTAAGAGTTCCCGTCCCGTCTTCACATCTTCCCCGTTTGCCTTCAGGAACGTGCCGAAAGGATGGCGGAGTGTGTGCCAATCGATGTTCTTTGGATGCGGTAGGGCGGTTTGCCCTTCATGCGCGGACTGACAAAGACCCAAGCACCTTGCATTGGATACGCGCAGATCTTTCGTCAACGAAGCAGCTTGTCCGCCCTAATGCGTTCATCGGAACCGGCTTTGCAGATTCTTCCGCCTTACAGAAGCCCAGCACTTGGTACCAGATGGATTCGGTGACGCGAATCCCAAAATTCTCAAAGTCAATCTCGTATGAGCGCAGAGCCGGGAGTCACCGACTCGCCGCAGCTTTCCGACATAAATTCCACGCACAACGTCTTCTTGAGCAGTTTCTGTAGCGTCTTCGGATGGCACTTCGCGTTTTATGCTGGCTCGTCGCAATGGAGCAGCCGTTCAGGGATGAGTGCCATGGTAGCGACCGGTGGTTTCTTCGGTACGTTTCTCTGATGATCGTTGTGGTTCAAATTTGAAGGGATTGGGCAAATCTGATTCAAGGATGCCAACACTGCCTAAAGTTTAACTTATAGCAACGTGCAACGCTAGCACTAGGAACCTAGTTATCTTCAGGAGTGGTTAGACGTTAGAGGGCGCCTGATAGCCGATATGGGATATCAAAGAACGGTTAGTTATCCACGCCCCGACGATTGCGGTAGGTGGGCCTGTATAGAGGCTGGCCCAAACGACCTTCGGATAATCCGATATTCGATGCTGCCCCGCGTCATCTGATTCGTTTGTCTCGGGGTGGGGGATCTTTGAACGGGGCGCGGGGGAATGCCACATTTCCGCAAAAAATGCCTTCCGGATGAGGTAGCAGAACCGCTAGTTAGATGCGAGTGTCTTTTTTTTGGCGTCCCCGACGGGATTCGAACCCGTGTTACCGCCGTGAAAGGGCGGTGTCCTAGGCCACTGGACGACGGGGACGCACATAGACCAGCGCGGGCGCGCCATGATCCATAGTTGAGGCTACCAACTTCAACCCGCGCTGTCAAAGAGATCACCCACGCGAAACGTCGCCTGAAAACCACAGGATCGGTAGGATGGAACGGGGTGTTCGATGACGCAAGAAGATTCCCGGGCGGGACGATTTATCTACCTGGACGCACTCACGACGGCCTTTGTCGTCATTCTCCTGGTCTCGAATCTGGTCGCGCAAAAGGTCTGCCAGATCGGCCCGTTCGTCACCTCGGGTGCCATCCTCCTGTTTCCCATCACCTACATCTTCGGCGACGTCTTCACCGAGGTCTACGGGTTCGCCGCTTCACGCCGCGCCATCTGGCTTGGGTTTTTTGGGACCGCGCTCCTGTATGCGATCAGCGCCGCCACCATCGCTCTCCCCGCTGCTCCGGGCTGGCCGAACCAGGAGGCCTTCAAGACCGTCTTCGGCTTCATCCCGCGCATTCTCGCGGCATCGCTGATCGCCTTCTGGGCAGGTGAATTTGCGAACTCCTACACGATGGCGCGGATGAAGCTGTTCACTGAAGGGCGCATGCTCTGGACGCGGACGATCGGTTCAACCGTCGTAGGGCAAGCCGTCGACACAACCATCGTTATTACCCTGACCTTCGCAGGGGTCATCGGCTGGAAGACGCTTGCCGTCATGATCATCCAGGGCTATCTCGCCAAGGTCGCGTATGAAGCGCTGGCCACGCCGATTACCTATGCGGTCATCGCGTGGCTCAAGCACGCCGAGCATGTTGACACCTTCGACCGCAACGAGAGCTTCAATCCCTTCCGCTTCATCGCTTAAGAGAAAATCCGGACCGCGGCGAGCACGGATCCGGAAGTCTTTTACGAAATGAAGTCGCTTTAGTCGAGTGCGTAGATCGCGAGTCCGGTCAGAAGCTTTGGATAAAAGTCCGTCGACTTCTGCGGCATCACCTCGAGAGCCAGCGAGATATCGCGAAGCTGCGTCAGCGTCACCGGCTTGATGAGAAAGGCGATATCCGCTTCACCCTTTTCGACCTGGGCAACCGCTTCGTCGGCCTCGCGCAGATAGCGGATATTCTCAAGCCGCGCGATCGACTCGTGCGTGAGGTTGAGCAAGTGCTCGAGCACGATCCGGTGAAGCTGAACGACATCGAGCTGAGCCTGCCGTGGCGACATGTCGCTGAGCGCGCGCTTCATCGCTTCGGGCTTCGCCACGAGCAGATCCTGCGCGCCACGCGTGACGGCAAGGAACGCCGTGCCCTGTGCGCTGGTCAACTTCGCGAGACCATGGTCCGTAACCGGTGTGATCGTGAAGAACTCTTCCGCCTTGGCCAGGAACGCCTGCCGGTCGAAATCTTTCAACCCGAAGACCACGCGATGCGTCGGCAGGATAGTGATCCCCGGCGCTTCCATGTTGACAAAGGTCATCATCATCGCAGCCTCGGGATACGGAGGTGTGGGAAGCGGCTGCGCCGATTCGTCCGCTCGCCCGCTTGGGCTCTCCTCGTCCTCGGCAGCTTCCTGGGCCTTCAAGAGGCCCGGCTCCACACCAAGCTCGGCGGCGCGCTCCTTCGAATACGTGACGCTCGTCTCGTAGCGATGATGCCCATCCGCGATGATGAGCTTTTTATCCGCCATCGCCGTCAGAATCAGGTTGATCAGCGTCGGATCGGTAAGCTTCCACACCCGATGCACGACGCCGTACTCATCCGTGATCGCGAGGTCCGGCGCATTCCCGCCGCTCTTGCCCTCACCGAAGATCAGCTTCTCCGCCGTGAATGCCGGGTCGGAGTAGAGCATGTAGATCTGCTCGCAATACGCGCGCGTCGCCTTGAAGAGCGCGAGCCGATCGGACTTGTGCTTTGGAAACGTCTGCTCGTGGCGATAGACCACGTGGTCCGCATAGTCATAAAGGTGGCCGAGCGCGATGAACCCGCGCCGCTCGCGTACTTCGTCAGTATGGGGAACAGTGTAGGTCTGCGAGTAGCCGTAGAGCGCGGGCTCCGACTCCTCCTTCAGAATCTTATCCTCGCGCAGTGTCGTCAGCGTCTCGGCGGCGCGCGAGTAGACGTTGGTCGTCTCGTTATCGCCCGCCTCATGCTTGCCGAGGATCACCCGGATCAGGTTGTAGGGGCTAGCGTCGTAGTAGCGCTGCTGCATCTCGGGGGTGATCTTGTCGTACGGCTGCGTCACGACATCTTCAAGGTTGACGCGGGATGGGTCATAGCGGAATGCGCGAAAAGGGTAGATGCGGGCCATCCCACGATTGTAAAGGCGTGGAGGTTACGCCTCGATCAAACACTGCCCCTGGAGTAAGTGTCCGGAAACGGACAGCCGCATTCACGAGCGGACGGAACCAAATTGCCATGGCGCTCGTAAGTCGTTCCATACAAGCAAGAAACTTTGGCGTTTCAAGTGCATTAGTCAGGACCGAGATGGACATTTCAAGACCAGATATCAAGCGCACGAAGCAGCGGCGGCAGTTTATGATCGGCGGCATCGCGGTTCTCGTCCTCGCCGCGGCGGGATACTTCGTGGTGCGCCTCAAACCCGCCGCACCGTCAGTCGACCGGAGCACCGTCTGGACCGACACGGTCAAGCACGGACCCCTGCTCCGGCAGGTTCGCGGACCCGGCACCCTCGTCCCACGCGAGGATAAGATTCGTTTGATCCCGGCGCAGACGGCGGCCACGGTCGTCCGCATCCTGGTGCTCCCGGGTGCGAAGGTCGAGCCGCAGACCGAGATCATGGAGCTTGTCGACCCTGAGGTGGCGCAGCAGCTTCTCGACGCCCAGCTCCAACTCAAGGCCGCGCAGGTCGACTACCAGAACATCCGCGCCAAGCTCCAGAGCGACCTCATGACCCAGAAGGCCGGAGCCGCAACAGTCGGGGCCGACTACAAGCAGGCCCAGCTTCAGGCCCAGACAGACAAGAGCCTCTTCGATCTCGGCGTCATCAGCGGCCTCACCTACAGCGCCTCCAAGGGCAAGGCCGACGAGCTCACCACCCGCAATCATCTCGAAGACGAGCGGCTCACCCTGAACGACAAAGCTATCGCGACCCAGCTCGCGGTCCAGCAGACCAAGGTCGAGCAGGCGCAGGCTATGCTCGGACTCAAGCAGAAGGACGCGGCCGGGCTTACCGTTCGCGCCGGCATCTCGGGCGTTCTCGTCGATCTCCCGCACCAAGTCGGCGAACACGTCGATCCCGGCACCACCCTCGCCAAGGTCGTGCAGCCCGACCAGTTGAAGGCCAGCCTCAAGATCGCCGAGACCCAGGCGCGCGACATCCAGATCGGCCAGCCCGCCGAGGTCGACACCCACAACGGCGTCATCGACGGCAAGGTGATGCGAATCGATCCCGCCGTAGTGAACGGAACGGTCACGGTTGACGTAGAGCTTGCAGGCGCTCTTCCGCAGGGCGCTCGCCCCGACCTCAGCGTCGACGGCACCATCGACCTCGAACGCATGGGCGACGTCCTCTACGTCGGCCGCCCCGCCTTCGGCAACGAGAACAGCACCATCAACCTCTTCAAGCTGAGCCCCGACGGCAAGGCAGCCGTTCGTGTCCCGGTCAAGGTCGGTCGCGCCTCCGTCAACAGCCTCCAGATCCTTGAGGGCCTGACCGACGGCGACACCGTCATCCTCTCGGATATGTCGCGCTGGGATGGCACGGATCGCATACGTCTCGATTAGCAGGAACCAGTTTTGAACCACTGACCACGCCGAAGGCGCGGCAGACTCTAAGGCGAGTGAGGCAAGAGCATGACGGACACAGCGATTATCGCGATTGAGCGCATGACCAAGGTCTTTTACACCGATGAGATCGAGACGCACGCCCTCTCGGGCATTCATCTCGAGATCAACCGCGGCGAGTACGTCGCCATGTCCGGCCCGTCGGGCTGCGGCAAGTCGACCCTCCTGTCCATCATCGGCCTGCTCGATACGCCAACCGACGGCACCTACATCCTGAACGGCAAGCAGGTGGCGAACCTCAACTTCGCCGACCGCTCGCGCATCCGCAACCAGGAGATCGGCTTCATCTTCCAGAGCTTCAACCTCATCGGCGACCTCACCGTGGCCGAGAACGTCGAGCTCCCCCTCACCTACCGCCCCGGCATGCCGGCCGCCGAGCGCAAGCGCCGCGTGCAGGAGTCGCTCGAGCGCGTCAACATGGCGCACCGCATGCGCCACTATCCCGCCCAGCTCTCCGGCGGTCAGCAGCAGCGCGTCGCCGTTGCCCGTGCGCTCGCCGGTTCGCCGTCCATTCTGCTGGCTGATGAACCGACCGGAAACCTCGATTCGAAGAACGGCGAGGCCGTCATGTCGCTCCTGCAGGAGCTTCACCAGGAAGGCGCCACCATCTGCATGGTGACCCATGATCCCCGCTTCGCCGCGCACGCCGAGCGCCAGGTCCACCTCTTCGATGGCAAGGTCGTCGCCGAGGGTGAGATGACCCAGCTCCTCGCCGAAGCCCAGAGAAGCTAACTCACCACAGGAAGGAGGAACGCGAATGAACCAGATCATGCGGGACGTACGCTATTCGCTGCGCCAGCTCGCCAAGGCGCCAGGGTTCACCATCACCGCAGTTCTGACGCTCGCACTCGGCATCGGCGCGAACGCGGCTATCTTCACGCTGGTTCATGCGGTCCTCCTTCGTCAGCTCCCCGTCACCGATCCCTCGCGCCTCGTCCGCGTCGGAGACAGGGACGATTGCTGCGTCAACGGCGGCTTCCCGGACGAGAACAAGTACTCCCTCTTCGCCTACGACATGTACGTCCATCTCCGCGACCACACGCCTGAGTTCGAGCAGCTTGCCGCCATGCAGTCCGGTATCGGCGACGGCTCCGTCACGGCGCGTCGCAGCTCCGGCGAGGGAAGCTCAGCGGCAATAGCCAGCCGTGGCGAGTACGTCTCCGGAAACTACTTCCTCACCTTTGGGCTCGCGCCCGCGGCTGGCCGGCTCATGATCCCGTCTGACGACGCACCCGCAGCCCCGCTCGTCGCGGTCATGGGCTACAACACGTGGCAGCGCGACTACAACCTCGACCCATCCATCGTCGGCAGCACCTTCGTCATCAACGCGCATCCCTTCACCATCGTCGGCGTCGCGCCGCAGGGCTTCTTCGGCGACCGCCTCGCCGATGCCACCGACTACTTCCTCCCGTTCTCCGCGGAGCCGGTCCTCGCCCCGAGCAGCATCCTCCACAATCATCCCGCGAACTGGGTTTACCTTCTCGGCAGAACGAAGGAGGGAACTCAGCTTGGACCTCTACAGGAGAAGATGAGTGGCGAGATTCGTGATTGGCTCAATGCCAACGTCGAAATGTACAAGAAGACGGAGTACGGCAAGCAGCAGCTTGGTAAAACGCACACGGTCCTGACACCCGGTGGCACAGGCATCGCAAATATGGCCCAGGAGTTCTCCTCCGGCCTTCATCTCCTTACCGGCATCGCGGCTCTCGTTCTCCTGATCGCCTGCGCGAACATCGCAAATCTTGTGCTGGTTCGTGGCCTCGCCCGCCGTTCCGAAACATCCATCCGCATGGCGCTCGGAGCATCGCGCTCCACGCTCATCCGCCAGACGCTTACCGAAAGCATCGTGCTCGCACTCATCGGTGGCGCTGCTGGAATCGGTGTCGCCTATGCGGGCGTACACGCCCTGCTCACCCTCGCCTTCAGCAACGATAAGAACCTGCCGATCCACGCCGCGCCGTCTATCCCTGTCCTCGCCTTCGCCTTCGGCATCTCTCTGCTCACGGGCATAATCTTCGGCCTCGCGCCCGCGTGGATCACCTCGCATGGCGAACCCGCCGAAGCCCTCCGTGGATCAGGCCGCTCGACCAAAGACGGCTCCTCGCTGGTGCAGCGTTCACTCGTCATCCTCCAGGCTGCGCTCTCGCTCGTCCTCCTCGTTGGAGCCGGGCTGCTTACCCGGAGCCTGAACCGCCTCGAGCATCAGAACTTCGGTATCGACACCCAACACCGCGTCGTCATCCACCTCTCGCCCGAGAACGCCGGCTACAAGCTCGAACAGCTTCACGGGCTCTACGCCGACCTCGAGCAAAAATTCCACGCGCTTCCGGGTGTAGAGAACGTCGGTCTCAGTCTTTACACGCCGCTCGAAGGGAACAACTGGGGCGAGGGCATCAACATCGCTGGCAGGCCCGAACCGGGCCCGAACGAGAACAGTGGGGCCTCCTGGAACCGCGCGAACCCGGAGTACTTCGAGGCAATCGGACAGAAGCTGGTTCGCGGCCGCTCCTTTACCGATCAAGACACAGAGACCTCGCGTGGCGTTGCCGTAGTCAACCAGGCGTTCGTAAAGAAGTTCTTCCCTAAGGGCGAAGATCCCATCGGCCAGCACTTCGGCTCGGATGGCCCGAAGAGCACAATGGATAACGAGATCGTCGGCGTGATGTCGGATGTCGTCTACAACAATCCGAAGGAGCCGATCCGCGCCATGTACATGCGTCCCCTGCTGCAACGGGGTGCCAGCGGCGCCGCCAAGCCAGACTATGAGATTCGCACGGTGTACATCGGCGCCATCGTTCTGCAATTCAAAGGCTCGGACGCGGGCTTCGAATCGAGGGTGCGCCAGACCCTCTCGAGCATCAATCCGAACCTCACGCTCGTGCATTACGAGAGCTTCGGCGAGCAGGTTGGCAATCAGTTCAGCCAGGAGCGGATGATCGCGCGCCTGACCCTTCTCTTCGGCCTGCTTGCGCTTGTTCTCGCAGCCGTCGGCCTCTACGGCGTCACGTCCTACACGGTCGCTCGCCGCACCCCCGAGATCGGCATTCGCATGGCCCTTGGAGCCGCTCGCGGAAGCGTCGTCGCCATGGTCCTTCGAGACGCTCTGCTGCAGGCTGGTATCGGCCTCGCGATCGGCATCCCCGTCGCGCTCGTCTGTGTCCGCTTCGTCAAGGCGCAGCTCTACCAGGCCACCGGAACGGACTATACCGTGCTGGCTGGCGCAACCCTCGCGCTTGCCCTGGCGGCCACCGTCGCCGGCCTCGTTCCCGCTCGCCGCGCTGCATCGACAGACCCGGTCAAAGCCCTGCGATCTGAATAGGAGTTTCATCATGAGCGGATACATGCAGGACGTTCGTTACGCGCTCCGCCAGATGCTGCGCGCCCCGGGCTTCACCTTCACGGCGATCATCACCCTCGCTCTCGGCATCGGCGCGAATACCGCGATCTTCACCGTCTTCAACCAGGTCCTGCTCCGTCATCTTCCCGTCGAGGCTCCGCAGCAGCTCGAACAAGTCACCTTCGTCGGCTCCGACATGGGACACATGAGCAGCTTCGGCGGCGACGGCACCCTCTACTTCTCGAACGCAATGTACCACGACCTCCGCGATAAGAACACCGTCTTCAGCGGCGTCTTCGCCAACGTCGAGGACAGCGTCGGCGTCTCCTGGAAGAACCAGGCCGAGACCGCCGACGCCGAGATGGTCAGCGGCAACTACTTCCAGGTCCTCGGCGTTCCCGCCTTCGCGGGCCGCACCTTCATCGACGACGATGACAAGGTCAAGGACGGAAGCCCCGTCGCGGTCCTCAGCTACGCCTACTGGCAGGAGCGCTTCGCCTCCGATCGCGGTGTCGTAGGCCAGACGCTCCTCGTCAACGGCCACCCCTTCCAGATCGTCGGCGTCGCCGCCCCGGGCTTCTCGAGCGCCATCGGCGGCTTCAAGCCCAAGCTCTTCGTGCCCATCACGATGGAGTCGCAGGTCAAGCCCGGCCGCGACTATCTCCTCAACCGCCGCGCCCGCTTCCTCAACGTCGTCGGCCGCCTCAAGCCCGGCGTCAGCCCCGCCACCGCGCAGGCCTCGCTCACCGTTCTCTGGAAGGCTCTCCGCGCCGAAGAGTTGAAGGCGATCCCACACGCCTCCCAGCGCTTCAGCGATCGCTTCGTGAATCAGTCGAGCATCATCCTCGTCGACGATGCCAGGGGCTTCTCGCCAACCCGCACCGAGCTCAAGACACCGCTCATGATCCTCATGGGCATGGTTCTCCTGCTCGCGGCCATGACCTGCATCAACCTCATGAGCCTCCTGCTCGTACGCGGAGCCGCTCGCGGCAAGGAGTTCGCCGTCCGTTACGCCCTCGGCGCGGCACGCGGACGCATCATCCGCCAGATGATCGTCGAAGGCGTTCTGCTCGGCCTCATCGGCGGCGCGCTTGGCCTCGCCTTCGCGCCCGCAGCCGCGGAGTTCCTCGTCCGCCGCGTCACCTCTGCCACGGGCGAAGCCGCCTTCTCCACGCGACCCGACGCCTGGGTCCTCGCCTTCAACCTGGTCCTGTCGCTCGGTATCAGCGTCCTCTTCAGCCTCGCGCCAGCCTGGCAGATGATGAAGCCCAACCTCACCGACGGTCTGCGTCAGAAGGCCGCCAGCGGCCTCGGCGCGGCGCAGCGCATCCGTACCATCGCCATCGGTCTCCAGATTGGCCTCAGCGTCCTCCTGCTCAGCGGAGCCGGTCTCTTCGTCCGCACCCTCTACCAGTTGAAGGGTCAGAACCTCGGCATGTCGACCGACCACGTCGTCCTCTTCGCCCTCGACCCCACCATGTCCGGCTACGCCAACAGCGACTCACTCGCCGTTCACGAACGCGTCCAGGCAGCCCTCGCCTCGCTCCCCGGTGTCAAGGCGCTCGGCGGATCCACCGACCCCGTCCTCAGCGGAAGCGAGTCCATCGCCAACATCTCCGTCGAAGGCTACACCCCGCCGCCTGAAGACGATACCGACATGGAGACGCCCCTCATCACCCCCGGCTACTTCGACGCCCTCGGCATCAAGCTCCTCGCAGGCCGCACCTTCAACGAAGCTGACCGCGCCGGAGCCGCCAAGGTCGCGGTCGTCTCCCAAGGCTTCGCGGCAAAGTTCTTCGGCTCGCCGGAGAAAGCCCTCGGTCACCTGCTCAAGCTCGGCGGCGGAGCCGGACCGCTTGACACCCAGATCATCGGCATCGTCGCCGACACCAAGCACTATGGCGTCCGCGACGAGATCAAGCCCGTGATGTATCTCCCCTTCGCCCAGGGAGCACGCCCACGCAACGGCCTCGCCTGGTACGTCCGCACCACGCAGGCTCCCGAGAGCGCGGAGAACATGATCCGCGCGGCGATCCATACCGTCGACCCAAAGCTCGTACCCGACGGCATCAAGACCATGACCCAGCAGATCGACGACAACGTCTCGAACGAGCGCATGATCGCTCTGCTCGCCGCCTGCTTCGCCATCGTCGCTCTCCTCACGACAGCCGTCGGCCTCTACGGCGTCCTCGCCTACGCCACCGCGCAGCGGACTCGCGAGATCGGCATTCGCATGGCTCTCGGCGCACAGCGCTGGTCGGTCGTACGCCTCATCCTCACCGACATGGCACGCGTCGCGGGCATCTCCATCGTCCTCGCGCTTCCCGTCTCGATCGCCCTCTCGCGCCTGATGCGAAGCCAGCTCTTCGAGGTCTCGCCCTTCGACCCGCTCACGCTCACCGCCTGCGTCGTCGTCACCGCGTCCATGGTCCTCGTCGCCTCGGCCGTGCCCGCACGCCGCGCCGCATCCGTCGAGCCGACCCAGGCCTTGCGCACCGAATAGGAGACCGCATGTTTGCTTCGCTTATCCAAGACATCCGCTTCGGCCTCCGCCAGCTTCGCCGCTCCCCCGGCTTCACGCTGACGGTCGTCGGCGTGCTCGCCCTCGGCATCGGCGCGAACGCGGCCATGTTTACCGTGCTCGATGGAACCCTCCTGCGCCGCCTGCCCTATCGCGATCCCAACCAGATCGTCACCCTGCAGACCGTCACCGGCAAGGGCGACGAGCAATCCGTACACATCCTCGACATCGAGCAGTGGCAGCAGCGAAGCAAGACTCTCGAAGGCGTCGCCTACTACGATCAAGCAGACGGTGTCCTCGACGCCGGCCTGGGCGAGCAGGACATCACTAAAACCGCCATCAGCGCCAACCTTCTCCCCTTGCTCGGCACAGCCCCCGCGCTTGGACGTGCCTTCCTTCCGGACGAGCAACTTGAAGGCAAGGGAAGCGTAGCAATCCTCAGCAACGATCTCTGGCGCAACGTCTTCCACGAGTCACCAGACATCATCGGCCGCGCCGTCCGCATCGACGACGCCCCCTTCACCGTCGTAGGCGTCATGCCCGCCCGTTTCGCCCTTCCCGTCGACACAAAGACCCCCCAAATCTGGGTTCCTGCAACCGTCGGAGCCAAACAGAGAGCACGCAGCTACGACGCGGGATGGTTCCGCGCCATCGGAAGAACACGCTCCGGGGTCTCCGAAGCTGCTGCCCAAAGAGAACTCAGCTCGATCCAGGGTGACAACGCCAAGCTCTACACCGACATGGCCCCCGATCTCACCCCATCCGCCGTGAAGCTCATCAGCTATCGCAAGGAGCTCACCGCGAAGCAGCGCCCCGCGCTGCTAGCCCTTCTCGGTGCGGTCGGCATGGTCTGGCTCATCGCCTGCGCCAACGTCGCCAATCTCATGCTCGCTCGCAGCACCGCACGCCGTCGTGAGATGGCTGTCCGTGGCGCTCTCGGCGCAAGCGCATGGCGTCTCGCCCGCCAGATGATGGTCGAAAGCCTCCTACTGAGCCTCAGCGGAACGGCCATCGGCATTGGCCTCGCCTACGCCACGCTCCGCGCCTTCAGCAAGTCCCTTGAAGCCAGCCTCGCCACCCACATCGGCACGCTTCCAGATACGCCGGTCCTCCTCGCTCTTCTGGCCCTCAGCATTCTCAGCGCCCTCGTCTTCGGAGTTGCTCCCGCCCTCTTTGGTGCACGCGTTCCCATCGACCAGACGCTCCGTAGCGGAGGCACACAGGCTGGCACCGGACGCGGCCAGCACCGTGCCCAATCCGCCCTCGTCGTCGCCGAGATCGGCCTCTGCCTCGCCATGCTCGTTGCCTGCGGTCTTCTCCTCCGCACCGTCTTCGCCCTTCGCAACGTTCCCCTCGGCTTTCGGACCGATCACGTCTACGTCCTCACCCCTAAGCTTCCCGCGTACAAATACCGTGGCCTCGACGCGAACACCACCGTCTACAAGCCCCTGCTCGATCGCATCCGTGCCGTCCATGGAGTAGAAGCCGCCACGATCACGACGGTTATGCCCCTCAGCAACGGCTTCCACGTCAACCTCACGCTCAACATGGGTAAGGGCGACAGCACCTCGAAGCCCAAGCCAAGCGTCTCCGCCACCCTCAAAGCCGCCGGCCCCGAGTTGCAAAAAGTTCTTGGCTTCCAGATGGCACAGGGCCGCTTCTTCAACGATCAGGACACACCCGACTCCCAGCACGTCGCCGTCGTCAACGAAGCCTTCGTCAAGAGCTACGTGCCGGATAACGGACCGCTCGAAAACTTCACGGTCGGTGGGAAGGAAAAAGGCAAAGGCTTCAAGATCGTCGGCGTCATCAGGGACTTTCACCAGGCAGGCATCGACACGCCCGCCGTCCCCGAGATCGACGTCTGCGCTCCTCAGATGCGTAAGGGCGACAACTTCTACCAACCCACTCTCTCTGTCCGCGTCCAACTGGCCATCCGCGCCAATCGCGATGCAAGCAGCCTCATCCCCGATCTCGAACGCGTCATGCGCGACGTCAACCCCGACCTCCGCGCCAGTGAAGTCGAGACCATGGATCAGATCGTCGAGGACGCCATGGCCAGCCGGCTTCTCGCGGCTCACCTCCTCGAAGCCCTCGGCTTCCTCGCACTCGGCGTAGCGCTCGCCGGCCTTTACAGCCTCCTCGCCTATCTCGTAACCCTGCGCACACGCGAGTTCGGCCTGCGCATGGCGCTCGGCGCGGCCCGTGGAGACATCCTCTCGCTCGTCATGCGGCAGGCCGGATGGATGGTCGGCGGAGGCATCGCCCTCGGAGTCGCGGTAAGTCTTGCGACAACGCAGCTTCTTAAACATTTTCTCTTCGGCGTCCAGGCTCGCGATATCGCTACGGTCGCTCTCGCTGCAACGCTGATGATCGTCGTTGCCGCCATCGCGGCTTACCTTCCCGCGCGGCGGGCGGCGGGGATTGAACCCATGGATGCTTTGCGCACAGAGTAGGGCACGGAATAGGAAGGCAGAACACATGATTGAGCTAAAAAGTCTCGAACGCAGTTACAAAACCGGCTCCACGGAAAACTGGGTCCTTCGTCGCGTCAACCTGAACATCCGCCAGGGTGAATTTGTAACCTTCATGGGTCCATCCGGAGCAGGGAAGAGTTCGCTCCTCAACGTCATCGCCATGCTCGACGACGGATGGCGCGGCGAGTACTTCCTCGCCGGTGAAGCCGTCCACGCCATGAACCGCAAGCAGCGCGCCGACATCGCCCGCCGCCGCATCGGCATGGTCTTCCAGAGCTACCACCTGCTCGACGACCTCACCGTCGCCGAGAACATCGACCTGCCTCTCTCCTACAAGAACATCGGCAAGTCCGAGCGCCAGGGCCTCGTCGCCGACACCCTCGACCGCTTCAACATCGTCGGCAAGAAAGACCTCTATCCCAACCAGCTCTCCGGCGGCCAGCAGCAGCTTGTCGGCATCGCCCGCGCCGTCATCCACAGGCCCGATCTCCTCCTCGCCGACGAGCCCACCGGCAACCTCCACTCCGCCCAGGCCACCGAGATCATGGAGCTCTTCCGCAAGCTCAACGACGAAGGCACCACCATCATCCAGGTCAGCCACTCGGAGGTGAACGCCGCCTACGGCACACGTACCATCGAGCTTCGCGACGGGTGGATCTTCTCGGATACCGCAGGCGTCACCGAGACCGCGGGGGTGACGGCTTGAACATCCGCAACAAACTCGCACTTGCCCAGATCGCTCTTCTCCTCACCAGCAGCCTCGAAGCCCAGACCTCGTCCAGTTCCCCAGCCCCCGCCCCGCCTGAAGCCCCCGCTCCCCGGGGAGCCCAGAATCAGGCCGTCCAGGGCGTCGCGGAAGCCAACGCGAAGAACGGGACAACGCAGAGCGCTGCGACTGCCGCCAGGCCTGCTCTGCGCCTCGACATTCCGCACTCCTACAACCCGTTCGCGCCCTACCGAGCCTCGCTCGTCGCACCACCGAATCTCGCGAACTCCCCACGCATCGACCAACTCGTTCAGAATGGTGAACTCGTCCTCTCGCTCAAGGACGCCATCGCCCTCTCGCTCGAGAACAATCTCGACCTCGCTATCGCCCGCTACAACATCCCTATCGCTGAGGCCGACATCATCCGCACGCAGGCCGGTGGATCCTTCCGCGGTGTCAACACCGGCATCGTCCAGAACACCCCCGGAGGCGGCGTAGGCGGCTTCGGCTCCAGTTCAAGCGGCGCAGGTGCGGGCGGAACCTCGGGTGGCGCGGGTGGCGCGGGTTCAGGCGCATCCGGCCTCGTGCAGTCGACGCTCGGCACCGGAACCAACGTCAACTCCTACGACCCCGTCATCACCGCCTCGATCAACACCGAGCACGATACCGAGCCGCTCTCGAACACATCCATCTACGGTGTTCAGTCTCTGCAGCTCAACACCATCACCGGCAACTTCGGCTACTCGCAATCATTCGCCACCGGTACGACGCTGCAGGCCATCTTCGACAACAATCGCCAGGCCACCAACAGCCCGTTCAGCATCCTCAATCCAACGCTGAACTCGAACTATCGATTCCTCCTTCAGCAGCAACTGCTCGCAGGCTTTGGCCTCGGTCCAAACCTCCGCTTTCTCCGCATCGCGAAAAACAACCAGAAGATCTCGGACGAAGCCTTCAGACTCCAGGTCATCACTACGATCACCCAGATCGCCGACATGTATTGGGATCTGGTCGCCGCCTACGAGGACAACCAACTGAAAGCCCGCTCCCTCACCTTCGCGCAGGAGACCCTCGACAAGGGACGGAAGCAGCTTGAACTCCAGGCCATTCCGGCCATGGATGTCCTCAAGGATGAAGCTGAAGTCGCCACCCGCGAGCAGGATGTCTCCATCGCCAAGTCCACCCTCCAGTTCCAGGAACTGCTCATCAAGAACGCCCTTACTAAGAACCTGGACGACCCGATCCTCGAAGCCATGCCCGTCCGTCCCACCGACCGCATCGGCCTCGACCAGGGCCAGGCCTCCGGCCCCACCGAAGATCTCATCGCCCGCGCCCTTAGCGACCGCATCGAGCTCAGCGAGTCCGGCATCGATCTTGAAAACCGACGCATCAGCCGCGACGCAGCCCGCAACGCTCTCCTCCCGCAGGTCGCCCTTACCGGTTACTACGCTGGAACCGGACTCGCGGGCGTCCAGAACCCCGCCGCGGGCGTCACCTCCACCTCGCCTGTCGGCTTCGGAGGAGCCCTCCGCACCACCTTCAACAACAGCGCGCCCGACTACTACGTCGGCCTCTCGATGAACATCCCCCTGCGCAACCGCGTCGCCAAGAGCGATCAATACCGCTCCGAGCTCGAAGCCCGCCAGGCCGAGCTGCGCCTCCAGCAGCTTCGCAAGCAGATCCGCATCGAGGTCCGCAACGCTCAGTACGCCCTCACCCAGAGCGAGGCCCGCGTCCTCTCCGCGCGCAAGGCCCGCGATCTCGCCGAGAAGACCTTCAACATCACTACAAAGGAACAGGAACTTGGCGCCGGTTCTCAACTCCAGACCCTTACCGCCCGTCGCGACTTCGACGCCGCCGAGAGTACCCTTGTGGCTGCGATGACCGCATACCAGAAAGCTAAAATCGAACTGGACCGATCCATCGGCACCACGCTCGAACAGAATGCCATCTCCATCGATTCGGCCAGAACAGGTGTGGTCGCCAGTGCAGCAAACTGAAAGCAGCAGGGAGTCGCGTATGGCGGAGAGATCGGGCAACGGAGCAGGAAAGGCAAACGGGGATAGCCGCCTCCTCGTCGCCGACGACCATCCCCACGTTCTCGAAGCCCTAGAGCTCCTCCTCAAGCCCGAGGGCTACGGCCTCAAGTGTGTCCGCACCCCCGCGCTCGTACTCGAAGCGCTCCAGTTTGAAAGCTTCGACGGCATCCTCCTCGATCTCAACTACTCTCGCGACACCACCAGCGGCCAGGAGGGTCTCGATCTCGTCTCGAAGGTCCACGCCCTCGAACCCCAAGTTCCCATCATCGTTATGACCGCCTGGGGAAACATCGACCTCGCCGTCGAAGCCATGCGCCGCGGCGCCACCGACTTCATCCAGAAGCCGTGGGAGAACGCCCGGCTCCTCACCGTCCTCAACACCCAGGTCGAGCTCTACCGCAGCCAGAAGCAGTCCCGCCGCCTCGAAGCCGAGAACCAGATGCTCCGCATGGCCCGCACCGACGGCGTCCCCGAGATGATCGCAAGCGCGCCCGCCATGCGTCCCGTCGTCGAGCTCATCTCCCGCATCGGCCCATCGGACGCCAACGTCCTCATCACCGGCGAGCACGGCACCGGCAAGGAGGTCGTCGCCCAGACCCTCCACCGTGTATCCTCCCGCGCCGCCCGCTCGCTCGTCGCCGTCAACACCGGCGCGCTCTCCGAAGGCACCTTCGAGAGCGAGATGTTCGGCCACGTCAAGGGTGCCTTCACCGACGCCAAAACCGACCGCATGGGCCGCTTCGAGCTCGCCGACAACGGCACCCTCTTCCTCGACGAGATCGCCAACATCCCTATCCGCCAGCAGGCCAAGCTCCTCCGCGTCCTCGAAACCGGCGAGCTCGAACGCGTCGGCTCATCCCGTACCCGCGCCGTAAGCGTCCGCGTCCTGTCCGCAACCAACGCCGACCTCCGCGCCGCCGTCACCGCCCGCGAGTTCCGCGAAGACCTCCTCTTCCGCCTCAACACCGTCGAGATCCGCCTTCCCGCCCTCCGCGAGCGTCGCGAAGACATTCCCGCGCTGGCCGGACACTTCCTCTCCCGTTACGCCACCCGCTACCGTAAGGCCCTGCGCGGCGTCGAACCCGCCGCCCTCCACGCCATGATGCAGTACGCGTGGCCCGGCAACGTCCGCGAGCTCGACCACACCATGGAGCGCGCCGTCCTGATGGCCAGAGGAACCGAGGTTGAAGTCAGCGACCTGGGCCTCAACCCGCAAAAAGCAGGAACCCCCGCCGGCCTCGACGAGATGAGCCTCGAAGCCGTCGAGAGCCTGCTCATCCGCAAGGCTCTCGGCCGCGCCGGTGGCAACGTCAGCCACGCCGCCGACGCTCTCGGTCTCAGCCGGGGAGCCCTCTACCGCCGAATCGAAAAGTATGGCCTCTAGCCGCCGCCGGGTAGCCCTCGGTCCACGCGGCAAGCGCCTCAGCTTCGAACGTCGTCTCCGCCAGAAGCTCTGGCTCATGGGCGTCCCCGCCTTCCTCCTCTGCTTCTTCTTCCTCCGCTCCGAAGGCATCGCGGCTTTGCTCGCCGTCCTGGCCACCGTCGCGCTTGGCTGGGCGCTGGTCGTCTCGCTCGTCATGGAGTCCATCAGCCGCCCGCTCCAGACCCTCGCCAACGTCATCGCCGCCCTCCGCGAGGACGACTTCTCCTTCCGCGCCCGTGGCGGCCGTCGTAACGACGCCATCGGCGACCTCGCCATCGAGGTCAATGCTCTGGCCTCCATGCTCCAGGCCCAGCGCGGCAGCGCCCTCGACGCCGTCGCCCTCGCCGAGCGCGTCATGAGCGCCATGCAGACTCCCGTCCTCGCCTTCGATGGCAACGGCCGCGTCCAGATGCTCAACAACGCCGCCGAGCGCGTCTTCGGCCTGCGCATGGGTGAAGCCGTCGGCCGCCGGGGCGTCGATCTCGGCCTCGACAGCCTCCTCCTGCCAGCCGAAGAGGAGTCCATCACCCTCGGCAGCAGCACCACCGGAGCCCGCTGGGTCGTCAACCGAACCAGCTTCCGCATGCGCGGCATCCCGCACATCCTCGTCGTGCTCTCGGAAGTCAGCTCCGCCCTCCGCGAAGAGGAGCGCAACGCCTGGCGTCGCCTCGTACGCGTCATGGGCCACGAGATCAACAACTCCCTCACCCCCATCAAGTCCATCGCCGGGAGTCTCCGCGCGCGCCTCGCCAAATCGAGCGACCCCGGCCTCGAAGACCTCGAACGCGGCCTCGGCGTGATCGAAAACCGCGCCGAATCCCTCAACCGCTTTCTCCAGGCCTACCGTCAACTCTCCGGCCTGCCAAAGCCCCGCCTCAAGCGCATCTCCGTGGCCCTCCTCGTCGAGCGCGTCGCCCACCTTGAGCACGGCATGAAGGTTCAGATCGACCCCGGCCCCGAGGTCTTCCTGTTCATCGACGAGGACCAGGTTCAGCAGGCCCTCATCAACCTCGTCAAGAACGCCGTCGAAGCCTCGATTGGTCCTGACATGGGCGCGCGCAAGCCCATCGTCTGCGTCGGCTGGCAGGTCGAACGCGGAGCCGTCTCCATCTATGTGGTCGACAACGGCCCCGGCATCACCAACCCCGACAATCTCTTCGTGCCCTTCTACACCACCAAGCCCGAGGGCACGGGCATCGGCCTCGCCCTCGCCCTCCAGATCGCCGAGGGCCACCAAGGCACCGTCCGCCTCTCCAACCGCGAGGACGAGCCCGGCTGCCGCGCCGAACTTCGCCTTCCCGCCGCCTGACGCCGCACTCCCGCTATACTTGCAAAGTATTCGGTTTCGGGAAGACGGTGAGACTCCGTCGCTACCCAGTAACTGTATGTGCGGAGAGTCCGGCAAGTAATTGAAGCCACTGGGGCAAACGACCCTGGGAAGGCGAGCCGGATTCAGCGAAGCACAAGTCAGGATACCGGCCGCGTACCAATCTGGGCTTGATTCGGCTTCTAGGGAGAGCTGGAGAGCATATCGGTGTCGTCGCGATCAAGCGATCCACGCCGTGTCCGCTGCCTAAATCCAAATCCCGCCCGATGTAGACGCCCTCGTGCTCCTGCATCGAGCGAAATGGTATTCACCAGTGCGAAGCGTGCAGGACTCGTCTTCTCACAACCGTCAGGGCAGCGTCACGCTTGTTCTCGGCGGCGTCCGCAGTGGCAAGAGCCGCTACGCCCAGCGCCTCGCCGGGCATCTCGACGAAGGCCGCACCCCCGTCGTCTTCGTCGCCACCGCATCCGCGGTCGACGACGAGATGCGCCGCAAGATCGACCGCCACCGCGAAGACCGCCCCACCCACTGGCGCACCATCGAAGAGCCCCTCGAACTCGCTCGCGTCATCACCGAAACCGAAGCCGACATCCTCCTCATCGACTGCCTCACCATCTTCGCCGCCAGCCTGATGGACGCCGGCACAGAAGACGTCCGCGATGCCACGGAACCTCGGATTGAGGCTCTCATCGAAGCCCTCGCCAACGCCCCCTGCCGCGTCATCCTCGTCTCGAACGAGGTCGGCAGCGGCGTCGTCCCCGCCTACCCCATGGGCCGCCGCTACCGTGATCTTCTCGGCGAGATCAACCAGCGCGTAGCCCGCATCGCCGACGATGTCATCCTCATGGTCGCCGGTCTTCCCCTCGCCCTCAAGGGCCACATCGAGGTGATGGGATGAAAGGCTTCCTTGTAGCCGGAACCGCCAGCGGCGTCGGCAAGACCACCGTTACCCTCGCCCTCATCGCCGCCACGCGCCAGCGCGGCCTCGTCGTCCAACCCTTCAAGGGAGGTCCCGACTTCCTCGATACCACCCATCACACCCGCATCTCCGGCAGCACCTCCCGCAACCTCGACACCTGGATGCTCACCCCCGAGGCAAACCGCGCCGTCCTCTCCGAAGCGAGCGCGGGAGCCGACGCCGTCATCGTCGAGGGCATGATGGGTCTCTTCGACGGGAAAGATGGTCTCACCGAGACCGGCAGCAGCGCCGAGATCGCCAAACTCCTAGGCCTCCCCGTCATCCTCGTCCTCGACGCATCGAAGAGCGCCCGCAGCATAGCCGCCGTCGTCCTTGGCTTCGAGTCCTTCGATCTCACCCTCAACCTGGCCGGCGTCATCCTCAACCGCGCAGCTAGCGAGCGCCACTACCAGATGCTCTCCACCGCGATCGCCGCCTCCTGCCGCACCCCGGTCTTAGGCTGGCTTCCCCGCGACCCAGCCATCACGATCCCCGAGCGCCACCTCGGTCTGCACGCGGCCTCTGAAGCTCCAGCAACGGAAGTGCTGAGCCTCTTTGCCGAAGCAGCAGAAGCGCACCTCGAACTTGACCGAATCCTGGCTCTCGAGTTTCCGCTCGAAGCTCGGCAGTCTACGTCATCTGAGACCAAAACAGACCCAATCCGAATCGGCGTAGCCCGCGACGACGCCTTCAGCTTCTACTACGAAGACAACCTCGACCTCCTCCGCAACGCGGGCGCAACAATCATCTCCTTCAGCCCCCTGCACGATCCTCATCTCCCAGAAGACCTGGACGCCCTCTACTTAGGCGGAGGCTACCCCGAACTCCACGCCGAAGCCCTGAGCGCCAACACATCCATGCACGAAAACCTCCGAACCTTCGCCGCGCAAGGCCGCCCTATCTACGCCGAATGCGGAGGCATGATCTACCTCGGCCGCACCCTCACCACAACCGACGGCGAGCCACACGCCATGGCCAATCTCCTCGATCTGGCGTTCGAGATGACCCCCAAGCTGAACCAATTCGGCTACACCACAGTCGAACTCACCCAATCCAACCTCCTCGGCCCAGCGGGCACCGTAATCCGAGGCCACAGTTTCCACTACTCCCGCCTCACCTCTCCCGCACCGCAGAAAACAAGCTACGAAGTCACCTACTCCCTCGCTAGCCGCAAAGAGCCGGAAGGCTTCACTCAGGGCAACATCCTCGCTAGCTACATCCACCTTCACTTCCGCGCCAACCCAACCATCGCCCCACACTTCGTAGAAGCCGCACGAACAGCACGCCTGGTGCACGCATGAAGACCAAACTCCTCCTACTCCTTACGCTTTTAGCACTAAGCCTTCAGGCCCACGCCACCCGCACCGTCACCGACGAGACCGGTCGCGCCGTCCAGGTCCCCGACCATCCTCACCGCATCATCTCCCTCGTCCCCAGCGTCACCGACGCCGTCTACTCCATCGGAGCCGGAGACGACGTCGTCGCCGTCAGCGACTACGTCCAGTACCCCGCCGAAGCCAAAAAGAAACCATCCGTAGGCTCCATCCTCACGCCGTCCTTAGAGACCATCGTCTCCCTTCACCCCGACCTCCTCCTCGCCATGAAGACCCAGAACGGCGAAGGCTCCGTCGAAAAGTTCCGCCAGCTCGGCATACCCATCTTCCTCATCGACCCCCACGGCATCGACGGTATCTTCCGCTCCATCCTCTCGCTCGGCGACGCCCTCAACCGCCGCCCCCAGGCCGACGCCGAAGTCGCCAGCCTCCGCCAGCGCCTCGCCGCCGTACGCGCCGGCGCGCAGGGCAAGCCTGTCGTCACTGTGTTCCTCCCCGTCTGGTACGACCCCGTCATCACCATCGGCCACGGAGCCTTCATCACCGAGATGATCGCCGCCGCCGGAGCCCGTTCCGTCACCGCCGACATCCCGCAGGAGTGGCCCCACATCAGCATCGAGGCCGTCATCGCCCGCGCCCCCGACGCGCTCCTTCTCACCCGCGGAGGCAAGGTCACCCTCGAACTCCTAAAGACGCTTCCCGGCTGGCAGTCCATGCCCGCCGTCACCCAGGCAAAGGTCTTCTATGTCGACAAGCGCATGGACTTCGCCAGCCCCGTAGCCTTCGACGCCCTCGAAGACCTCGCCAAACAATTTCATCCGTAAGCCGAGAAGCCATCGGCCCACAACGTCAGCCAAAAGTCAGAGTGTCGGGAAGCGCGGTGCAAATCCGCCACTACCCCGTAACTGTAAGCGCAGAGAGCCATGCACTCACGTGGAACGCCACTGGGCACAAGCCCGGGAAGGCAGCATGGCTCAAGGACGCGTAAGCCAGGAGACCGGCTCTGACTCACCATCTCGAGGGAGACAAAGCATGACCCGCACGACCCACCGGCTAAGCCAACTTATAACTCCGTCCGTTCTCTTTTTAGCAGCAGCATTAAGCCACGCTCAGACTCCGCATGAGGCCACCCTCCACGGAACCGTCAAGGATCCCCTCGGAGCCGTGGTCCAGGGCGCGACCATCTCGCTCATCCACGATGGCGAAGTCCTCACCACCACTCAGTCCGACGCCAACGGCATGTACCACCTCACCGTCCTAACCACCGGCCACTACGCTCTCCGCTCCACCGCCCGCACATTTGTCACCACTGAAGTCACAATCCCCGACTCCGCCCCCACGCACCTCGACATCACTCTCGCCACCCCCACGGCCACGGAAGAGGTTACCGTCACCGCAACCGGCACGCCCACACCCCTCGCGCAGGTGGCCGCTCCCGTCACTGTCCTCACCAGGGAAGACTTCCCCTACAACCAGGACATTCAGGAGCCACTCCGCTACGTCCCCGGCGTCCAGATCACGCAGACCGGCCAATCCGGCGGCACCAGCGGCCTCTACATTCGCGGCGGCGACACGGACGCCAACAAGGTCCTCATCGACGGCATTCCCGCCAACGACGTCGGCGGAGCCGTCGAGTTCGCCAACATCTCCACCGCCGGCATCGCCCGCGCCGAAGTCCTCCGCGAACCCAACAGCGCCCTCTACGGCTCGGACGCCCTCGCCGGCGTCGTCTCGCTCACCACACGCCGCGGCACAACGCCCCTGCCCCAGCTCGACTACTCGGCCGAAGGCGGAAACTTCGGAACCTACCGTCAGGAAGCCGCCCTCGGCGGAGCCATCCGCAAGCTCGACTACTTCTCCGACTTCACCCGTCAGGACACCGGCAACAGCGTCGCCTCCTCCGCCTTTCACAACGCCACCTTCGCCGACAACATCGGCTATCAGCCCAACGACACCACCGACCTCCGCTTCAACTTCCGCCACATCACCACCTCCGGCGGCCAGCCCAACGCCATCCTTCTCTATGGCATCCCCGACTCCGCCAACGTCAGCGAGCAGGACCGCTACCTCGGCGCCGTCCTCAACAGCCAGACCACGTCCCGCTGGCACAACCAGCTCCGCTACGGCAGCCTCCGCCTCAACTTCCTCTACTCCGACTACGCCCCCACCGGCGTCCCCCAGATCGACCCCGAATTCGGCGGCATCGACGACTATCTCGGAGCCCCCGTCACCATTCGCGGAGCCAACGGCTACTCCGTCTCCGGACAGGCCATCTTCCAGTACCCCGGCACCTACCCCAGCTTCTCCACCAACCACACCGCGCGCGACTTCATGTACGCCCAGACCGACTACCGCCTCACCAGCCCCTCCGCGCAGCGCTTCAACCTGCTCGCCGTCGGCGGCTTTAAGTACGAAGACGAGCGCGGGTCCACCGTCTCCACCGGCTTCGACCCCAACACCACAGACCGCCGCAACTACAGCACCATGCTCGAGCTTCAGGGCGACTTCGACCACCGCGCTTACTTCACCATCGGCACCGGCCTTGAGAAGAACGCCGTCTTCGGCTTCGCCGCCACCCCGCGCGCCTCGCTCGGCTACTACCTCGTCCGCCCCGGCGGCAGCAGCCTCTTCAGCGGCACGAAACTCCACGCCAGCTTCAGCAAGGGCATCAAGGAGCCGAGCATCTATCAGCAGGCGAACTCGCTCTTCGGCCTGCTCTCGACGCTTCCCGACGGCGGCTCGCTCATCAGCCAGAACAACATCAGCCCCGCCGGAGCCGAGACCTCCCGCACCTACGATGGCGGCATCGACCAGGAACTCGCCGGAGGCAAAGCCCGCGTCGGCCTCACTTACTTCCACAACGAGTTCGGCAACGGCCTCGAGTTCCTCTCGCAATCGGCCCTCACGAGCTTCGGCATCCCGCAGGCTGCGGTCGATGGCACCCAGTTCGGAGCCTACGTCAACTCCCTCGCCTTCCGCGCACAGGGCCTCGAAACCCAGGTCGAAATCAAGCTCAGCAACCACCTCTTCGCCCGCGGCGGCTACACCCTCCTCGACGCCGTCGTGCAGCGCTCCTTCTCGAGCAGCGCCCTTGCCCCGGTCTTCAACACCTCGTCCAACTTCTCCAACATCGCCATCGGCAGCTACGGCCCTCTGGTCGGCGCACGCCCCTTCCGCCGCGCCCGCAACTCCGCCTACTTCGGCCTCACCTACACCCAAAGCCGCTTCTCCGCCGCGCTCAACGGAACCCTCGTCGGCAAGCGCGACGACAGCACCTTCCTCACCGACGCCGACTTCGGCAACTCGCTCCTCCTTCCTAACCACAACCTCATCGGCAGTTACCAGCGTCTCGAAGCCACCGGGAGCTACCAGGTCGCGCGCCGCCTCGTCGCCTACACTGAGATACAGAACCTGCTGAGCGAGCACTATAGCGAAGCGTTCGGGTATCCAGCCCTCCCGTTCAACTTCCGCTCAGGCATCCGGGTCACCCTCGGGGGAGAGACGTGGAAGCTCAAGTAACCCAAACCCCGCGCACGCTGCCGGCATCGGGCCTCGACCGCCCGATGCTCGGCAGCCCCACGCCCTCCCGACCAATCCCTCTAGCCATCCTCGTCCTCCTTCTAATTGCCGTCCTGGCCGCATCAATCCTCGGATCGTTAGCCGCCGGAGCCGTTCACGTCCCCCTGCGCGCCCTCATCGCCCACCAGGCGCTCACCCCGATGGACCGCATCATCCTCTTCGACCTCCGCCTCCCCCGCGTGCTCGCCTCCGCTCTCATCGGAGCAGCCCTCGCCACCGCCGGCCTTCTCTTTCAAGGCCTCTTCCGCAACCCCATGGCCGACCCTTACGTGATCGGCTCCTCCGGCGGAGCGGTCGTCGGAGCCTGCATCGGCATCCTCTTCTTCTCCCAGGCCGCCTTCCTGGGCTTCAGCGCGACCGCCCTGCTCGCCTTCGCCGGCTCTGTCGTGACCATGCTCCTCGTCTACACCCTCGCCCGGGGCACCGGAGGCACAAACGTCGTCGCCCTCCTGCTCGCAGGCTTCGCCGTCAGCACCATGCTGATGAACAGCACCTACCTCTTCGAGCTTCTCGACCCCGACCCCGCCCGCAGCTCCGCCATCCTCGAAACCTGGCTCCGCGGAACCGTCGGCACACCCGGCTGGCCCCAACTCGCCGTCACATCCTCCCTCTTCGCCATCGCCGCCGTCATCGCCATCCCCCTTATGCGCCGCCTCAACACCCTCGCCCTCGGCGACGAGTATGCCCAGCAGCTCGGCCTTCGTATCGAACGCTCCCGCCTCGCCATCATCCTCACCGGCTCGCTCCTCACCGCCGTGGCCGTCTCCCTCGGAGGCCTCATCGGCTTTGCCGGCCTTATCGTCCCGCACGCCGCCCGCATGCTTCTCGGCCCCGACCACGTCCGCCTCCTCCCCGTCACCGCCCTCGCCGGAGCCATCTTCCTCGTCGCCGCCGACACCCTCGCCCGCACCGTCCTCTCCCCCCGCGAACTCCCCGTCGGCGTCCTCATGGTCTTCGTCGGCGGTCCGTTCTTCCTCTACCTCCTTCGCAAGAGTAAGCAGGAGTACGGCCTGTGACACCCCTCCTCGAACTCCACACCATAGCCTTCGCCCACCCCGCCCGCGAAGTCCTCCGCAATATCTCCTTGGCCATCGAAGAGGGAACCGCCACTGCCCTCATCGGCCCCAACGGCATCGGCAAAACCACCCTCCTCCGCCTCGCCTCCGGAGCCATCACCCCGGCGCACGGCGAAGTCTTCTTCAACGGCAAGCCCCTCCGAGACCTCGACCGCAGACAGCGCGCCCAAAGCGTAGCCCTCGTCCCCCAGCGCCTCGAAGTCCCGTTCCGCTTCACCGTCCAGCAGATCGTCGAACAGGGCCGCACCCCGTACGTCGGCTATCTCCGCGGCCTTCTGCGCGAAGACCGCCTCGCCGTCGACCGCGCCCTCGATCTCGCCCACGTCACCAGCCTCCGCCATCGCATCTTCAACGAGCTCAGCGGAGGCGAGCGCCAGCGCGTGAAGATCGCCCTCGGCCTCGCCCAGCAGCCGAAGCTTCTCCTGCTGGACGAGCCGACCCAGAACCTTGACATCGGCCGTCAGGTTGAACTCATCGACCTCCTGCACCTCCTTCGTTCGGAAGGCATCACGATCTTCGCCTCCATCCACGACCTCCACCTCGTCCCCAACAACTTCTCCACCGTCCTCCTCCTAGGTCCCGATCACCGCCTCCTCGAAGGCTCCCCCGCCGACATCATGACCTCCGAACACCTGCAGTGGGCCTTCGACTACCCAGCATCCCGTCACCTCTTCCTCCCCGAGCTCCTCGTCACCAAGGAGACGCGATGATTCACGCGGTAGCGGCAAACCTCAGGACCGACATCGCTCCACCGAGCGAACCATGGCGGGTGAAGGCGCGTGCGCATCTCGACACCCTGACCAAGCCTCTCGGAAGCCTCGGCCGCCTCGAAGACATAGCCGCCCAATTCATCGCCATCCGCCAGGCCCGCTTCGCCGATCCGGTCAGCAAAGCCGTCTACGTCTTCGCCGCCGATCACGGCGTCACCGCTGAAAAGGTAAGCGCCTACCCAAGCGAAGTAACCCGCCAGATGGTCCTCAACTTTCTCGCCGGAGGAGCCGCCATCAACGTCCTCAGCCGCCTCCACAACGTAGCTCTTCAGGTCATCGACGTAGGCGTAGATGGCGACTTCGACCCCGCCACCCCCCTCGTCCACGCCAAGGTCCGCCGTGGCTCCCGCAACATGCACGCAGAACCCGCCATGGCCCACGACGAGCTCCTTGAAGCACTGACAGTAGGCATTCGCATGGCCGAAGAAGCCGCCGCCTCAGGCCACAACCTCGTAGCCCCCGGAGAGATGGGCATCGGCAACACCACCGCCGCCAGCGCCATCACCGCTGCCCTTACCGGGCGCCCCGTCCCCGAAGTCACCGGCCTCGGCACCGGCATCGACATCCCCGCCCGCGAGCACAAGATCCGCATCATCGAAGAATCCCTCGCCCTTCACTTCAAGGGCAGGGAAGCCGCATCCCCTCTCGAAATCCTCGGCCACGTAGGCGGCCTCGAAATCGCTGCCATCACCGGCTTCATTCTCGCCGCCGCCCGAACCCACCTAGCCGTAGTCTGCGACGGCTTCATCGCCACCGCCGCCGCCGCCATTGCCGTCTCTATAGCCCCCGCCGCCGCCGGATATCTCATCGCCGGCCACCAATCCCGCGAGCCCGGCCACGCCATCCTCCTCGCCCACCTCAACCTCCAGCCGATCCTCCAACTCGACATGCGCCTCGGCGAAGGCACCGGAGCCGTCCTGGCAATGCCCGTAATCGAATCCGCGATAGCCTTATACCGCGATATGGCCACCTTCACCTCCGCAGGCGTCAGCGAGGCCGCCCAATGACGACAACCACACTCACCCGAAGGCCTTGGACCGATTTAGTAGTCGCCATCCAGTTCCTCACCCGCGTCCCCACCCCCCGCGTCGAATACTCCCCCGACGCCCTCGCCCGCTCCGTCATGTGGTTTCCCCTCGTCGGCCTCCTCATCGGTGGCTCGGCCGCCCTCGTCGCCCATCTCCTCACTCCGCACGTAGCCCGCCCCGTCGTGGCCCTGGCCATCGTCTTCTATCTCATCCTCCTCACCGGAGCCCTCCACGAAGACGGCCTCGCCGATGCCGCCGACGCATTCGGCGGAGGCTGGACCCGCGACCGCATCCTCGCGATCCTCCGCGACAGCCGCATCGGCAGCTACGGGGCTATCGCCCTCATCGTCTCACTCGCCGCCCGCGTCCTCCTCCTCGGCACCATGCCGCCCGGAAACGTCGTAGGCTATCTCATCGCCGCCCACGTCCTCTGCCGCTGGACGACCCTCCCTCTCAGCACGTTCCTCCCCGCTGCCCGCGCCGAATCTGACGGACAGGGAGCCCGTCTTGCTCGCCGCACCACCCTCACGACGCTCTACCTTGGCTCGGCCCTCACCCTCCTGATCGTCGGCATCACGCTGCGCCTGCACTCCATCGCCCCCATCCTCGCCGTAGCCGCCATAGCCGTCATCTCAGCGCGCTTCTACCAGTACAAGATCAAAGGCGTCACCGGCGACTGCTTCGGAGCCACCAACCAACTCGCTGAAATCGCCGTATACCTCTGCGGAGCATGGATCGCATGACCGAAATTCTCTTCATCCGGCACGCCGAGACCGATTCCGCCGGAACCTTCTGCGGCCAGTCCGATCCTGACGTCAACTCCGTCGGCCACGAGCAGATCGAAGCCCTCGTCGCCTCGCTCCGCGGCAAGCACCTCCAGGCCGTCTACTCCAGCGACCTCTTCCGCGCTCGCACCACCGCCGAAGCCCTCGCCCGCTCGGTAGGCGTCACCTGCCGCCTCAGCCCCGCCCTCCGCGAGATCGACTTCGGCGAGTGGGAAGGCCTCACCTGGGATGAGATATGGAAGCGAGACCGCACCTACGCCGAGCGCTGGGTCGAAGAGTTTCCCAGCCTCCCCACCCCAGGCGGAGAAACCTTCGAGGCCTTCCGCTCCCGTGTCCTCGCCGAGGTGAAAGCCCTCGCCAGGCTCACCGCCGGACGCCGCGTTGCCGTCGTCACCCACGCCGGTGTCCTCCGCATCATCCTCCAGGATCTCCTTGGCGAAACCGAAGCCGCCGCGTGGGAAAAGACGAAAGAATACTGCTGCCTCGTCCCCTACCACGGGGTCAACGCATGACCACCGTCCGCGAACTTATCGGCTGGAGCCTCGACGAAAACCGCCATCGCCCCACCAACCTACAAGCCCACGTAGCCGCAGCCCGTCAAACTCTTGCCTCCGAGCCTGTACATCCACTCGAATCTGCTCTTCTCGAAATCCCTACCGCTTTAGAAGATCTCCTCAAGGCGGAGGCCACCCGCCCCGATCTAGCCGAAGAGATGTGCGGCCTGGACTGGTCCCTCGGCCTGATCGACCTGAGACATCTGGTAGCCTTCCAGCGCCGCCTCTCGCTCGATCAACTCTCCATCCAGCCCGTCGTTCCCGACCCAGCCAACTGGCCCGGCCTCACAGAAGTCACCCTCTCCCAGCCCCGGCTCGTGCGTTACAGCTCCGCCGGAAGCATCGCCAGCGGTGCCGTAACCATCACCTCACCCAACCCCGACCTAACCCTCCGCCCCACTGCCGATCCTGAGCACCCCTTCAGAATCCACGGCGGGAGCCCCTTCCTCGAAGTCGCCCACTACCGCGACCGCTGGATTCTCCGAGACGGCTACCACCGCGCTCTCCTCGTCCTGAGTGCCGGCGTTCATCAGGTCCCCGCAGTCCTCATAGAAGCCCGCACGATCGCCGAGGTCGGCGCGATCCATCCATGGTTCTTCTCCGAGGACGAGCTCTTCTCACCACGCCCGCCCCGCGTCACCGACTTTCTCAGCGATGCCCTGACCATCGAGTATCCCCGCCCACGTCTTCACAAAACCATCCGCATTCACATCGAAGAGACCTTCGAACCCAACGCAACACCCTCAGAATCAGGAGTCCCATCATGAGCATCGCAACCAAACGCGGCGACGGAGGCCAGACCGGCCTGGCCGGCGGCATCCGCGTCTCTAAAGCCGACGAGCGCGTCGAATCCTACGGCTGCGTCGACGAACTCAACACCGTCCTCGGCTTCGCCCGCAGCATCTGCACCGACAAGGAGATTGCCGGCTGGACGGAAGAGATCCAGCGCACCCTCTTCCGCGTCGGTTCCGCCCTCGCCACGCCCCCCGAAAGCCGCAAGACCCCACCCGTCATCACCACCGCCGACGTCGACATGCTCACCGGCCTCGTCGAAAAGATCGAAGCCATCCAGGGCGTGCTCGCAGACTGGTCCCTACCCGGCGCCCACACCGAATCCGCCGCCTACGAGATGGCCCGCACCGTCTGCCGCCGCGCCGAGCGCCAGGTCGTCCGCTTCGTCGAATCAGGCGGCGAAGTCCAGCCCGAGGTTATCGCCTACCTCAACCGCCTCTCCGACGCCATCTGGCTCTTCGGTCGCCTCATCGAGTTCAACGCCGGCATCGACGCCCGCCTCCGCCCTGAAGACAAGGCCGGCCCCAAGTGGTCCCGCGCCTGGTAATGCAAACCCCGCAAGTCTTCACCGAACCCGAACGCGAAGCCGTCTACCGAGCCATCCGCGAGCGACGCGACGTCCGCCGAGGCTTCCTCCCAACGCCCTTACCCGACGACATCCTGCGCCGCCTGCTGGAGGCGGCGCACTCCGCCCCATCCGTCGGCCTCATGCAACCATGGCGATTCCTCGTCGTCCGCGAACCGGCCATCCGTCAGGCCGTGCACGACCTCTTCCTCGAAGCCAACAACGAAGCCCAGCAAGCCTTCGCAGCCGACCGCCGCGACCAGTACGCCGCCTTGAAACTGGAGGGCCTGCTGGAAGCCCCCCAGCACCTCTGCATCGTCTGCGACTGCGACAGCCCCCAGGGCCACGGCCTCGGCCGCCGCACCATGCCCGAGACCGCCGTCTACTCCACCGTCTGCGCCATCCAGAATCTCTGGCTCGCCGCCCGCGCCGAAGGGATTGGCGCAGGCTGGGTTAGCATTCTCGATCCACGTAACCTGCGCAACGTACTACGCATTCCGGAGCACCTCACCATCGTCGCCTACCTCTGCCTCGGTTACGTCGACACCTTCGCCACCGAACCCGACCTCGAGCGCCAGGGCTGGGAGCAGCGCACGCCCCTCGACGACTGCCTCCACTTCGACCACTTCGGAGTCCCTGAGGAGTGAGCGCCAAATCCATCATGATCCTCGGCACAAGCTCCCACGTCGGCAAGAGCCTCCTCGTCACCGCTCTCTGCCGCATCTTCCACCAGCACGGAATAAGCGTAGCCCCGTTCAAGTCCCAGAACATGAGCCTCAACTCCGCCGCCACGCCCGATGGCCTCGAGATCGGCCGCGCCCAGGCCCTGCAAGCCGAAGCCGCCGGAATCCCCGCCCGCGTCGAGATGAACCCCATCCTCATCAAGCCCACAGGCGACATGTCCTCGCAGGTCGTCGTGCGCGGCAAGATCTGGGGCCGCGTTACCGCCCGCGACTACCACCAGCGCCGCGTCGAAGAGCTCATGCCCATCGTCCGCGAGTCCTGGGAAACCCTCGCCCGCGAGCACGAAGTCATCATCCTCGAAGGCGCAGGCTCCCCCGCCGAGATCAACCTCAAGCAGCACGACATCGTGAACATGCGCATGGCCGAGATGGCCGACGCCCACTGTATCCTCGTCGGCGACATCGACCGGGGCGGCGTCTTCGCCTCCTTACTCGGCACTGTCGAACTCCTCGACGCCGAAGAACGCGCCCGCATCCAAGCCTTCGCCATCAACAAATTCCGAGGCGACATAGCGCTCCTCCAGCCCGGCATCGAGATGATGGAGCAACGCCTCAACAAGCCCTGCATCGGCGTAGTCCCGCACCTCCCAAACCTATTATTAGAAGAAGAAGACAGCCTCGGCCTGGACCGAACCGACCGCATCCCCTGGCCGCAGGATTCCACTCCCGACCGCCTCTTACGTATAGCCGTAGTAGCCCTCCCAACCTTCTCCAACTTCACCGACTTCGATGCACTGGCAACTGAGCCCTCCGTATCCCTGCGCTTCACGCAAACGCCCGACGTTCTACGCACAGCGGATATCATCATCCTCCCCGGCAGCAAGCAAACCGTCGACGATCTCCAGTGGCTCCGCGAAACTAACCTGGCTGACATCATCACCACCCACGCCCAGACCAGCCTCATAACAGGCATCTGCGGAGGCATGCAGATGCTTGGAGAAACCATCGCCGACCCCGAAGGCATAGAGCGCCAGGGCACCCACCCCGGGCTATCCCTCCTCCCTATCCAGACCACCATGCAACCCACGAAGCTCACCCGCCTCACCACCGGCACCCTCACCACGGAAACCCTCTTCAACCAACCCATCCCCCACACAACGATCGAGGGCTACGAGATCCACGTAGGCGAAACCACCCGCTTCGCCAACGCCCAACCCTTCGCCACCTTCACCGGCCTTAACGAAGACGGCTGCATCTCCCCCAACACCCGCATCTTCGGCACCTATCTCCACGGCCTCTTCGACGACGACGCCTTCCGACACACGTTCCTCCGCGCCGCCCGCGCTTTCCACCACCTCACCGAACCCACCACCCTCACCCCGTGGAAGCAGCGCCGCGAAGAATCCCTCAATCGCCTCGCCGCCGCCGTCGAAGACTCCTGGGACATGCCAACGATCTTCGGCTGGCTCAACCTGCCCTACAAGAGAGCCGCATCAGAATGAACCGCCGCACCCTCCTCCTCACCGCCTCCGCCCTCGACGCCCTCATCGGCGACCCCGAATATCTCCCTCACCCCGTCCGCATCATCGGGAAGGGAATAGACCAGGGCGAGCGCCTGCTCCGCACGCCGAACCAAACCAACACCGAACAGTTCCTCACCGGAGCCACCCTCGCCGCCGCCGTCGTCCTCAGCACTTACGCGGCCACGGCCACAACCATCCGCCTCGCCTACCGCCTCAACCCGTTCCTCGGTGCGATGGTCGAGGTAACCCTCGCCGCCACCACCCTCGCCGCCCGCAACCTCCACGACGAAGCCATCGCCGTCCTTGACGCCACAACCATCGAGCAGGCCCGCACCCGCTTGGCCCGCATCGTAGGCCGCGACACCGCCCGACTCGGCCCCACCGAAATCAGCCGGGCGGTCATCGAAACCGTAGCCGAAAGTGCCTCCGACGGCATCATCGCCCCCATGTTCTACCTCGCCCTCGGCGGAGTCCCCGCCGCCATGGCCTACAAAGCGATCAACACCCTCGACTCCATGATCGGCCACGCCGACGCCCGTTACCTCTACTTCGGTAAGGCCGCCGCCCGCCTCGACGACGTAGCCAACCTCATCCCCGCCCGCCTCACCGCCCTCGCCATAGCCGCCGCCTCCGGCAACCCGCGCGCCTCCCTAGCCACATGGCGCACCGACGCCCGCAACCACAAAAGCCCAAACGCCGGCCACCCCGAGAGCGCCATGTCCGGAGCCCTCGAAGTCCAACTCGGAGGCTCAAACACCTACGCCGGCGACCTTATCGAGACCCCGATCATGGGTGCATACTACCCACCCGCCAACCCCGCGAAAGTCCACCAGGCCATCACGATCGTCACCACGGCCACCCTCATAGCCCTCACCATCTTCTGCCTCATCCCCCGCCGGAACCGCCGATGATAGCCCCAATCCACGGCGGCCAACTCCCCCACATCGCCACCCGTTTCAACATCCCCATCGAGCGTCTAGTAGACTTCAGCGCCAACATCAACCCCGAAGGCCCCCCACCCGGTGTAGTCGAGGCGATCCGCCACGCTCTCACCAACCCCACCACCCTAACCGCCTATCCCGACCTGGAATCCACCGCCCTCCGCACCTCCATCGCCACCTACGCCAACACCCCAGCCAACGCCATCGCCGTAGCCAACGGCTTCGTCCCCCTCCTCGAAGCCGCCATCCGCACCCTGAACGTCAAGCGCTGCCTCCTACCCGTCCCCGCCTTCAACGAGTACCGCCACACCCTCGAACGCAACCACATCCACATCGAGCCCTACGCCCTAAGCCCGGAAGTCAACTTCGCCTATGACTCAACTGACCCACCCACCCTCATCGCCCGAGCCATCGCGGGCCACCACGACACCATCCTCCTGGCCAACCCGCAAAACCCCACGGGCGTCCTCACCCCAGGCAGCACCATGCTCGATCTCCTCCACGAAGCCACCGCCAACAACATACGCCTCCTCATAGACGAAGCCTTCATGGACTACACCCCCACGAAATCTCTCATCCCCGAGACCCACACGCACCCCAACCTCGTCGTCTTCCGCTCGGTAACCAAGTTCCACGGCATCCCCGGCCTTCGCGCCGCCTACTGCGTCTCCCACCCAGACACAAGCAAAGCCCTCACGCGTAACGTTCCCCCATGGCCCGTCACCACATTGGCCACCGAGGGTGTCATCGCCGCCTTGGCCGACCAAGCCTACGCTCAAGCCACCATCACCCTGAACCGAACCCGCCGCACCCAACTCGAATCCGCTCTTAAAACCCTCAACATCCCCACAACCCGATCTTCAGCCAACTACCTCTTGCTCAAACTCTCCACCCAGAGCCCGGAACAACTCTGGGAACACCTCATCCAGCAACACGGAATCGTCCTCCGCCTCTGCACCAACTACGAGTCCCTCCCGCCAACCTACTTCCGCGCCGCCGTCCGCAACGAACAAGACAACGCCCGCCTCATAGCCGCCCTTGCTCTCGTCTGAGCGCTCTCACGATCAGGACGAAGGGTAGCCTCTGCCCCTTGCACTTTCGTTCTCATTCCCCAAGGGAATCTGCGTCTGCCGTCGTCTCTGCCTCTAACAAAATGCCTATCGTCCAGCGGGGTTCGCCACCTCCCGCCCCTCATGCCAGACCCCAACGATCTTCTCCGTATTGCGAATATCGTCGAGCGGATTCCCCCCAAGCAGAATCAAATCCGCATCTTTGCCGACTGTCAGTGTCCCCGTTTTCTTAGAAATCCCCAGCAAGGAAGCATTTGTCTCCGTAGCCGCTCGAATCGCCTGCATCGGCGTTAGTCCAGCCTCCACCAGCATCGCCAGTTCATGGTGCTCGGCAAACCCCGGCACCCGGTAAACACTCGCCCCCGAGTCCGTCCCAAACCCCACCTTCACACCCGCGTCATAAGCTGCCTTCATATTCTTCCGAGCCTGCTCGAAGTCCTTCCGATGCTGCGCCGTTAGCGAATCCTTCTTCACCTTGTCCGCGTACTCCGCACTCGTCAGCATCGTGTAAGCCTCAGGCGTCAGCGCATTCTTGAAGAACTCCGACTGCATCCACCCCGGATGCTCCGCATACGTAAAAAACGACTCATCCACCGTCAGCGTCGGCAGATAAAACACACCCTTCGTCTTCATCGCATTCAACAACTCCGCATCCACCGCGGAATCCCGCACCGAGTGCGCCAGCACATTCACCCCGAACCCCACCAGCCCCTTCGCGTCGCTCAGCGCAAACACATGCGCCGCAGCCGGTACACCATCTTTGTGCGCCTCTTCAATCACCGCCTGCGCCACCGACGGACTCATCTTCGGCTTCGTCCCATACAGGTCGTCTACCCAGATCTTCACGAAGTCCGTATGCCGCCCCGCCGCCTCATCCACATCCTTCCGAGCCTCTTCCGGAGTCTTCGGCTGGTAAAGCTGGTCTCCCTCGTGCGGAATCGGCGGCATCCCATCCGGCACCCCGATCCCACGGTCCGCCACAAACACGCTCGCCCCATCCAGCTTCCCGGCCCTCTGCTCCGCCCGAATCTGGTAGACCAGGTCACGGTTCAGCCCAAGCGAAAGCATCGTCGTCACGCCATACCGCTCATACTGCCGCAACTCGTCGAGCACGTGTTCCCGCGTGTAGTAGTCAGCGTCGTTCTTCGTCCCATTCACCAGCGCCAGGTGTCCATGCGCGTTGATGATCCCGGGCATCACCGTCTTGCCCATCCCGTCGATCACCTTCGCGCCCTTCACCGCCGTCTTCCCCGAAGGCCCGATCCCGGCAATCTTCCCATCGCGCAGCGTCACGGTAGCATTTTCGATCGGGGCGCGCCCCGTCCCGTCGATTACCCGCACGTGCGTAATCTGCGTCGTCCCAAGACCCGCCACAACTTCAGGCGAAGTTCCCTGGGCCATCATCAGCATCATCGAAGCAAGAAGAACCATGCCGGTTTGGATGCGCCCCCAAGCTCATCCGTCTCGCCGAAAACCCTGCAGCAGCCGGGTGACCACATTCGCGGCAGCATCATCGTCGCTAAGCTGGGAGCCACCCCCGCCCAAAGCACCACGGACCCAAGCCTGGCGTCAAGAGCTATCCTCAGACATGAAGAGCGCCCACTCGAACTTCCCTAGAGCAGTCTGCCTTCCGACAGGTCCCGAATCAGCCCAAGGTCCGCCGCCAGAAAATCGAACTGCGGCAGCGCCTCCAGCGTCGACCAGCGCATATCGTTGAAGATCCGGTTCTCCAGCGCCCCGCCGAACTCCTTCACCACGAAGAACTGTAAATCGATCGCCCCACCGTTCCGGTACTTGTGCCGTACCCGCGACACCCTTTTCCCGATCACCGCTTCAATCCCCAGCTCTTCCTGCAACTCCCGAGCCAGCGCCTCTTCGGCCGTCTCACCCGGCTCGATCTTTCCGCCCGGAAACTCCCACTTCAGGCTCATCGGCTGGTCCGGCTTCCGCTGGCACACCAGCACCTCGACCGCCGTCCCCCCCTCACGCAAAATCAACGCCGCCACCACAAGGCGCAGAGGTCTATTGACCGCCGAATCTCCCCGAGCATCGAGCTTGCGTATCGGTTCTTTCACGTCCCTACAGTTTAGACGCGCCGGTTACCCTATTGGATGAGGCGCACCAACCTCGCCAGCATCCGTCTAGCCCACCAAGGGCACAACCGACGCCGGATAGTACAGCGCCCAACCCTCCGCGACGCTCCGTTCCACCAGCGCCGCAGTAGGATTTACCGGGAACGCTCCCCGCGCGATCGCCAGCATCGCCGCATCATGCACCGAGTTCCCGAACACCGCATCCGGAGCCAGAATCCCCGCATCTTTGAGCGAAGCCACCTTTCCCTCGTCCGTCGGCACGTCCAGAATCTCGTCGGTCACCACACCGTTCGCAATCCGCACTCGGGCCGAAAGCACCCGGTTCGAAGGTATCCCGAACCGCTTCACGCCCTCTTCCACCACCCAGTCGTTCGTCGAACTCACTGCCCAGATATCGACACCCTTCGCCTGCAGCGCCGTCACCAATTCCAGCATCTCCGGAAAGATGTTCTTCTCAATCTTTGCGGCGAAAAACTCAGCCGCAGCCCCCCGAACCTGCGCCTCCGTCAGGCCCCGGTACACCTGCACCATCTCCCCGCAGATCTCCACTTCGGAAACTGTCCCTGCCTTGTACTCCTCATACCGCCCCAGAAGCCAATCCGTAGCCTCCTTCGATATCACCCCATGCTCAATCGTCCAGGCCATAAAGCCTGTCCCAGCGTCCCCCGACCAGAGCGTCCCGTCACAATCGAACACCGCAATCTCTGGCGTCAGCGCGTGCACCGCCTCGTGAAACTCCGCCGTCTCCAGTACCCGAACCATCGGCCCCACTTCCTTTACAGCCTCATTCATCCCATCAATCTCCTACCCGCATTCTACTCAACCGCACCTCGCAAACCCCGCATCCAACCCACCACGGAGGGTTGATCCATGACCGAAGAAAAGCACCTTACCGGCCCCGAGGGCCTCAAGAAAATCGGCGAGCTCATCAAACACATCAAGATTGCCATGATGACCACCGCCAACCCTGATGGCTCCTTCGACAGCCGCCCCATGGCCACCCAGACCGAAAAAGAGTTCGACGGCAAGATCTGGTTCCTAACCCGCAACGAGTCCGGCAAAGTCGAGGAGCTCAAGCAGGACAGCCACGTCTCACTCCTCTACGCCGACCAGGGCGACGCCAAGTACATATCTATCAAGGGCCGCGCCAACCTCAGCCGTGATCGCTCCGCCATCCACGACCTCTGGAACCCCATGTATAAAGCTTGGTTCCCGCAAGGCGAAGAAGACCCCGCCATCGCCGTCCTCTGGGTAGAAGTCGAGGAAGCGGAGTACTGGGAAGCCTCTTCGAGCCGCCTGGTCCGCGGTGTCAGGTACCTCGCTGCCGCCGCCACCGGAGGTAGGGTCAACCTCGGCGAGACGGGAAAAATCACCGTGAACGCCTAGTCTACGATCCAGTCGGCCGCAGGTGCCCCTGCTGCTGATGAAAGCTCCTGTCCCTGCAGACTAAGGTCGGAAAGCGGGAGCGAAACTCTATTCAGAACTGCCAGAAATCACCGGCGCGTTCGCGGTGATCGTAGGGAGAGTTCCGGCTGGCATCGCTTCTAGGCTCTGAGTCTGGACAGCCGTCTTGAGCCAGTCCTCGAGCTGTCCCGTCTGGCGCAGGAGGTTGATCTCGGTCTTCCTAAGTTGGAAGCCGGCGTCCTGAAGATCAATGAAGCGCTGACGCTCCTGGATTCGGGCATTCTGCTCATCCTTAGGGGTAAGCAGGGGCGTGGCGGAGTCGCTTGGAGCGGCCTGAAGCTGGATGAGCGTAGCGTCAAGCTGTTGCTGCGCGATGTCCTGATCGATGTCGGCAAGCTCGAGGCGCGCCTGGAGTTCCGTGGCTGCGTTAGCCAGCTTAATGCGGCCTTCGCGTTCGGTGTTGCGGGCGTCGAGCGCTTCCTTCTCGGCGTGGATGGCATCAGCCATGGTTTCGCGCGCTTTGGACTTCCGGAGACGATCGTAGAGAGGAATCGTGATTTGTACTCCGATCTCAGCGGCGTCGTATTGAAAGTGGTTGTAGTACTGCTGATAGTTGTTGAAGGTGGAAAACCGGCTGTAGTTGGCGGCGAAGTAGACTTGCGGGCGGAAGGCGTACTTTGAATCGCCAAATGCCTGCTCGCGTTTGGCGTGTGCGTTCGAAAAGGCCGCAAGGACAGCCGGGTTATCGGGGGCCGAAGGGTCAATCCTCGCGATTGGCGGAAAAGCGGGGATGCTTGAGGGGATCGTCTTCACCAGCCCGACCGTAAGCCCGATCAAACGCGAGAGATGATCGCGGAGGACTGTCTCGTCATCGTTGAGAAGGAGACGCTGGAGCCGGACCTGCGCAGCCGTCCTGCGAGCTTTGGCAAGTTCCATGCGTGGTTCGCGTCCCGCTTCAAGACGCTGCTCGACGATAGTAGCGAGCTTCTGGGCGTAACTGTACTCCTCATCCATCGCCGCCTCGGAGCGCTGGGTCCGATCGAGCGAAAGATAGGTAATGGCGGTATCTTCAGCCACCTCCTGGCGTGTGTCTCGCAGAATGTGGCTCGCAGCTTCTACCCCGGCGTGCGCGGCACGGATGTAGTCATGCTGAGAGTAGTTGAAGACGAGAGACTGCGACGAGAAGCTGAAGAGCGTCGGTTGCCCGAGCGGAAAACCATACGAGTAGCCCAGGCCCGAGCCGCCGCTGAGGTTAGGAACGTAGGCGTCCGTATTTTGCGAGAGGACCGCCTTCGCTTTATCGACGTTGGCCTGGGCCATCTGGACCTTGGGGCTGTTCTTCAGGGCGAGGTCGATGGCGGTGGTGAAGGAGATCTGGGCGCGAGCGGTCGTTGCGGCGAGAAGGAGCGGCCCGGCAATGGCGAGGGCGCGCAGAGGGAGGCGCAGACAGGAAGCTGGGGGGGAGATGAGCACTGCTCTTACTATGCTCCCTTCGATGCGTCGCGTGCAGCGGAAAAGTTCGCAGCGAGGGCGCGGGCCGCGGCAAACTCGCGCTGTGCGCCTGCGTTGTCACCACGCTTTGCGAGGAGCTTGCCGAGGATCACATGAGCCTTGAAGACAGGCGCCTCGTCGGTCTGGTTTGGCGAGGAGAGATAGTCGCTGAGTGCGCGCTCCGCGATATCCTGGCCGCGCTTGGCGGCAATCAGGATCGTGGCCGCGTCCATCAGGGGAGGCCCGTGCTCGCGATCAGCGGCGAGGCCGGCGTTGACGGCGGCGAAAGCCTGGTCGGGCTTGTGGTGCATCTCGTAAAAGTTGCCGAGATCCATATAGGCGTCGGTGGTATGGCCAGCGTCGATGGCCTTCTTAAACTCTGCCTCGGCGGTGGGGCTGTCGCCCGAGCTTTCGGCAATGTACGCGAGGAGTCGATGGGCCTTCCCCGGCGAGCGAGACTGGAGCGTGTCCACAAGCGGACGAGCCTTGTCGACGCCGCCTCCGACGATGCCCGGGGCCTGCGTATAGAACTCGCCGAGGTCGTTCACGGCGTCGAGGTTGGAAGGATCGGCCTCGACGGCACGTTTGAAGGTCTGCCCCACCTTTTTCCCGAGAGAGTAGCCCGCGATGGGCCCGGCATGAGAGGCCTTCTGACCGTAGGCCCGGGCAAGCCACATCAGATCAACGCTGTCGTTAGGCGCGGCGGCGACGGCGGCTTCGCATTCCGCGACGGCTTTCTCGGCCTGCTCCTGGGCATAGAAGACGCGGCACAGGAGTTGATGGGCATAGGCATCGTTGGGAGTAGCGGCGAGGATGGTACGAAGCGATTGTTCGGCCTCGTCGACGCGCCCGTGCTGCAGGGCGGTAAATGCCTTGGAGGCATCGGCGTAGAGCAGAGGGGCCTGGATGAGAAGAACGCCGAGAAGCATGCTTCTCTTGGTGGGGAGCATGTTCATCACTGTTCGGTGGTCTGGACTTCGAGGCCGTTGGAGAGGTCGCGGTTGGTGGTAGCGTTGAGCGCGACGACGTCGTGCTCGGACAGTCCGGAGGTCACTTCTACCTGAACAAGGTTGGTAACGCCGACGGAGATCGGAGTCTTGACGAGGTGATTGTTAACCACTTTGAAGACGTAGTAGCCGGCGTCGGTGTGGAGGGCCTCGCGGGGTACAGCGAGAACGTGGTTGCGCTGCGACGTGGTGACGGTGACCGTCACGTTGGTATTGGGCAGAAGGTCGCCGTGTGCGTCATCGACGGTGATGATGCACTCGCCGACGCTGCGTGTTCCGTAGGTGATCACGGTCGTTGGGGCGAGCTCGATATGACCGTGCCACTTCTGCCCCGGCTTGGCGTCCCAGATGATAGTGACATCCTGTCCACGCTGGAGTTTTCCGATCTCGGGCTCGTCGAAGTAGGCGCGCACCTTGATGCGGTCCAGGTCCGCGACATCGAGCAGATCTTCACCTGCGGGAACGAAGTCGTATTCGGAGACCGGGATAGCATAGACAGTCCCGGAGAGGGGCGAGCGGATGACGTTCGCGGCGTAGTTGCTCTGGGCCGCAGCCAGCGCGGCGCGGGCGTCGGCGACCTGTGCGCTGGTACGGCCAAGATCGGATTTCGAATAGCGGCCGGCGCTGCGCTGTTGGATCCCGCTGAGGGTACTTTGAGCGGTAAGGAGCCGCTGCTGCGCGGCAGAGACCTCGGCGGCCGAGGCCGCGCCGTGCTGCTGAAGCTGCTGGAGAGCGGCAACGTCCTTTTCGTTCTGGGCTACCTGGTTTCGGGCACGCTCGAGGTCTCCGGCCATCGCGAGGCGCTCTTCCTGGGTGCCTCCGCTGGCCATGTCGTTATGGCTTGCCTCGGCGGCGGTGAGAGCGGATGCCGCACTCGCGACGCGGGCCTGAGCGTCGACGGCGTCCAGACTTAGCAGGAGCGCGCCCTGTTTCACCTTGTCTCCAACGTCCACGTAAAGCTTCTTGACGATGGAAGGACCAGGCGCGTGCGCTTGGTACTCTTCGGTGGGCTCGACTTTGCCGTTCGTGGGCGTGGAACTGATCAGCGTCTGGTAAGTCACCTTCGCCGTTCGCACCTCGACTTTTTCACGAGAAAGGTAACGATAGGCAAACAGCCCGGCGATCAGGAGAACGATCGCTATGCCCCACCCAAGGAACGTCTTCGACCGTTTTGTTTCAATCGTCTGCATGAATAAGAAATGTCAGTATATAAGACGTTCGGTGCACCATAGACGAAGCAATATTTTCGGCAAGCTCGCATCTATGAGCAAGCACACGAGTTAGAGATCGGACTTAGCGAGTCGAAGATCGACAAGCTCAAGTTGAAGTTGTCTTCTCTGCAGGTAGACGTTGACGCGGAGACGGTAGAGTACGTCGATGCGTGAGCCTTGCGTGAGGCTGAGGGAAGAGCAGCGTTCGGGCCAATCGGTGGTTCGGCTCCAGCCAAGCGCTTCCAGGCTGGCAGACGAGCCGTCGGTGAGGCAAAGGCAGACGTGGCGCTCTTTGATGAAGCGAATCGGGGAGGCCAGCGTGAGGTCGCGAGTGAGGAAGACGGGCTCGGGAGCGGAGTTGCCGAAGGGCTCGAGCCGCTCCATCCACGCGTGAAGATCGAGCGTGATGGCGGCGAACGGGATCTCGGCGTCGCAGGAAATTGTGGGAGTGAGGACGGTAGGGGTCAGGTGAAGCGCGGCGTGGCCGCGCATGCGACGGCGGAAGAGGTCAAGCCGGTCGGACGCAAGGGTAAGGCCGACGGCATGGGCGTGGCCGCCGAACTTCGTGAAGAGTGTGGGGGCGCCCGCCGGTTCGTGGACGGCGGTGAGAGCGTCCAGCAGATGGAAGCCGGCGATGGAGCGTCCGGAGCCATGGGCGGAGCCGTCCTGATGGGTGAGGATGAGCGCGGGGCGGTTTGTGCGTTCGACGACGCGCGAGGCGAGAATACCCAGGACGCCGCGATGCCAGTCTGGATGATCGAGGATGATGCACTCGGCGGCGAACTGGCCGAAGGCGTCGCGCAGCGCGGCAAGCTCTTGTTCGATGGCAGCGAGTGCCTCGGCTTCCGTGGCTCGGCGGTCCTGGTTGAGTTGATCGAGCTTCTCGGCGAGAGTCTGGGCGCGGATAGGGTCACGGGTGAGGAAGAGCTCGACTACATCTCCAGCGATATCCATGCGGCCGGCGGCGTTGATGCGCGGAGCAAGCCGGAAGCCGACCTCGGTTGCCGTCGGAGCACGGTCGAGCGGGAGCTTGGCAACGTGCATCAGGGCACGGAGACCGGGTTGGACCGGGTTGCGGAGCTCGCGCAGCCCAAGCCAGGCGATCGCGCGGTTCTCGCCTTCGAGCGGGACGGAGTCAGCGATCGTAGCGATGGCGACCAGCTTGAGGAACGACGGGAGAAGAACGGTCCGAAGGCGCGTGTGAGCGGCTGCCGGATCAGGCTGGGTGCTGGCGTGCGCTGAGAGGAGGGCATGCGAGAGCTTGAAGGCGACGGCGGCACCGCATAGGCTCTTGTTCGGGTAAGGGCAGCCAGGTTGTGACGGATTAATGACGGCGAGTGCTTCGGGAATCCCAGCGACGTCGTCGGGGAGGTGGTGGTCCGTCACAATGAGGTCGAGGCCAAGTGCTTTGGCTTCTTCCGCCGCGGCGAAGGCGCGGATGCCCGTGTCGACGCTGATGACCAGGCGGATGCCGGAGGTCGCGGCAAGGCCAAGCACATTCGTCTGCATGCCGTATCCTTCGCGGATGCGATGCGGGACGTGGTAGGTGACCTGGGCGGGCCGGTCGGGCGGCGCGATGCGCTCGATCGCGGTCTTAAGAAGGACGGTGGCAGTGGTGCCGTCGACGTCATAGTCGCCATAGATGAGAATGGGCTCGCCTCCGCGGACGGCCTGCTCAATCCGGGCGACAGCCTCGCGCATCCCCAGCAGCAGCAGGGGGTCATACAGAGCATCGAGGCTAGGGGAAAAGAAGGCGGCTGCTGCGGCGGAGTCCGCGATCCCTCGTGCGAGCAGGAGGGTCGCGGCCGGAGTCGGGCATCCGAGCTCACGGGCCAGTGTTTCGGCGCGTTCCGGATCCGGCGGAGCAACAATCCAGCGGGAGCGCGGAGGAGAGGGAGGAACGTTCAGGGGAGATGTGGGAGGCGGTTCAAGCGGGGCAATCTCAGTCGTCCTCGTTCTCAGTCGTCGCTGTCGTCCCGGTCTTCGACCACGATGCCGCCAAGGTCGCCGACTGTCTCCATGAGTTGCTGGAAGCTGTCGTACCAGTCGGTGGCGGTCTCGAAGATGAACATGACACCTTGGTGGGCGAAACCGAGTTGCAGGTAGCCAACCTTGCCGACGTGCATCATCAGTTGCTCGGCGTCTTCAACCTCAAGGGCGTCGATCTCCGGGAAAGATTCTTCGCGAAGCTGGTCCAGAAGAAGGGCGATGTCCTCGCGTTCAAGCACGACTTCGCTCATGGTGATGAACGGTGCGCCGGCCGCCTTGGCGTGCTCGACGAAGTCCTTCCACCCGTCGGAGTTCTCTTCCTCAAATAAAACGGTGGGCACTTCTTCGGTCACGTAGCCATTGAGCCGCCGCATGCCGTGGCCAGCGATGAAGGCCACCATGTCGTCTTTGAGCGAGATAAGATTGTCGGGTTGCATGCAATGCGTATTGTCGCAGAAAATGTGCTGCTCCGCACGGCGCGTTTCGCGACCCTGCGAGGGGCAAACCATTGGGACCGCATGGTATAGTCGAGGCAAAGTCCATGATCTTTTCTAAAGAATATGTAGGGTATTTGGCGCGGCAGACGGTGAAGCATCTTGTAGCGGAGAAGATGATCGAGACCGGCAAGCCGGCCATTCTGAACGAGCGGGTTGCAGCGGCGATGATCGACGAGTTGTCCCTGGAAGACCGCATCAACGACGAGGTGAGGGTGATCCTCGAAGCGTTCCAGGATGACATGCGCAAGACGGGTGCGAGCTACCCCGAGATGTTCAAAAAGGTGAAAACCGAGCTGGCGCGGAAGTACAAGGCGGTGCTGTGAGGATTTCGCGCGACAAGCTGAATAAACTGGCCCATACGGTCGCGGATAGTCTGGCCGAGATTCCCGAGTGCGACTTCCTCGAGGACCGCAACACGATCCGGCAGGAGGCCCGCAAGGCGCTCGAGAAACTCCTCCTGGAAGAGACAAAGCTCGACGCGGCGGCGCGTCAGAAGATCGCTTCGCAGCGGAAGATCATCGTCGAAGGCAGCCAGGAGTGGGACATCCTCTACCGGAAGTACTACAACGACGAGGTAAAGAAGCTCGGGCTGTAGTGCCGGCCGCTCCCGCACCTTGTTGGATTGTGATTGGAAGTGTTCGCAGGGGTTTGTTATAGTAGAGAAGTCGTTGCGGTTGAGGCATCTTGCTTCCTGCGGCGGCGATGCAGGACAATATGGCGTTATGGTGTAACTGGTTAACACGTCGCCCTCTCAAGGCGAAGAGTCCGGGTTCGAGCCCCGGTAACGCTACCAAAATGACTTCCGCGTGACGAGCATACAGCACCCCTCGCTTGACAAACGATCGGCCTCCCCAGCCCCCATTCCACCGCGCCGCGGAAAAAACATGCTCCGAAAAACGATTTGCCCAAGAAAGACGCACCTTTCACCACGTTTGCTACCGCTCCGCTAACCACGTTTACCGTACATCCCCCCACATCCTGTCCACACATTTCGCACCTAATCTTGTGCGACAGGTGCGTTTTCGCAAAGGACGGCGGCTTTTGCCAAGAGGCAATAACTGTCTCTTGGTAGTCTCAATTCGAGGGAGATCCAATGTCCGCAACCATATCGTCTTTATCACCTTCAGTGGAGATACCCGACAGCACGCTCGCCAGGCAGATTACAGAGTTTATTCGTGATAACGAGAATGACCTGCTGTTCAATCATTCGAGCCGTGTCTACCACTTTGCCGCGATTTCAGGCGTTCGGCGCGGCCTGCAGTTCGATCGCGAACTGCTTTACGCAGGCGCCATGTTTCACGACCTCGGCTTGATCCCGGACTTTAGCAGCCCAGCCGAACGTTTCGAAGTAGATGGTGCCAACGCCGCCATGAGCTTCCTGCAAGAGCGTGGAGTGGACGCGTCAGATATCACCCATGTCTGGACTGCGATCGCCCTACATACAACGCCTGGAATACCTCAGCACATGCATCCGGTCATCGCGCTCGTGACGGCGGGCGTCGAGATGGACGTCCTCGGAATCGACTATGACAAGTTCAGCGACGAGGACCGGGAGACCGTCGTGCAGAGGTTCCCGCGGACGCCGCACTTCAAAGAGGAGATACTCCAAGCGTTCTTCGACGGTATTCAACACAAGCCAGATACGACGTTCGGGAATGTAAAGGCCGACGTCCTCGCGGACAAGGATCCGAAGTTCCAGCGAGGAAACTTTTGCGCCGTGATTCGGAACTCCGCCTGGCGCGGCTAGGAATGCATTCCGGCAAACGAACACGAGAGCCGTCTAAGTTCGGTCCGATATGGGGCGAAATTGGGCTCAATCGGGTTCATGGACGTTCCGGCCAAGAGTGGCGCGGATAGCGGCGCATGAGTTCGCGGCGGACCTGCGGGTAAAGCCGGTCCCAGAACCCGGCTAGATCCGTGGTGGTCTGGACGGCGCGCTGGTTGGGGGCGAGCAGATGGACGACGAGCGGCGTCTTCTCCGGGCCGATGCGTGGCGTGTCGGCCATGCCGAAGAAGTCCTGCAGGCGGGAGGCGATCCAGGGTGGCCGGCCAGTCTCGTAGTGAATCTTGGTCTGGCGGCCGCTACTCAGCTTGACGGTCGATGGAGCAAGGTCGGCGAGCAGGCGGGAGTTGATCTTCGACTCGAGGAGCGGAAGGAAGCCTTTCCCCGCGTCTATCAGTTCAGTGAAGCTATGGAGGCCCTGGCATAGCTCGCGAAGCGTGTCTTTGACGGAAGGCGGCTCGAGGCCGGCGAAGCTAAGGCGTGCGAGGAACGTTTCGAGGGCATCGTCATCGACGAATCGGGCGATGCCTTCTTCGATGGCTTTCCGGGAGAGCAGGTCGGCCGCCTCGGACTCGGTCGCGGTGCCGCGCGATTCCTGGAGGGTGATGCTGTCGTACATGAGAGCGCTCAGCTTTTCGACGCGATCGGAGGCGCGGTTCCAGGTGACGGTGTCGCGCTCCTCGATGTGGGCGGGAAAGAGGTCGATGAGCCACTCGGGCTCGATGCGTGCTGCCATGCGGATGACGGGAAAGGCATTCTCGGTGCGGTTTTCGGCGTTAAGGGCGATCATGAACTCGTAGGGCGGGGACTCCCCGGCGATTTCGGCGTACGTTCCGCTGGCAAGGAGGACCTGCTTTCCGGAGCGGCGGCGGGCGACGCGGTCGGGAAATCCGGCGAGGACCGACAAGAGAAGGGCGTCGTCGTCATGGTGAGTCTGCTTCGCGGGCCGGGCGATGCGGCGAAGCTGCTCGTTCAGTTGGCGGGTGCGTGGGTCGAGCGGGAGGTCCATGGCGGCGAGCAGATCGTTGGCCTCGCTGCGGGTTCCGGAGCTGAGAAGGGCGGCGGCGAGGCAGCCATCCTCACCGACGCCCCGGTCGCTCGCTTCGAGGACGATGCGGGCGATACGGGGGGCGAGAGGGAAGCGGGCTAGACGCTGCTCCATGCCGCCGGTTGCTCCGAGGCGATCGAGGAGAGCTTCGGCTTGCTGGATTGCCTCGGCGGGCGGGGCATCGAGCCAGTCGATCTGGGTGGGACCGGCGATCTTCATGACGCGGAGCGCGAGGCAGAGCTGGGAGAGATCGCTGCGGCTGATCTCGGGGAGGTCATGCTCGAGGCGGCGGACGTAGTCCTCTTCGGGGTAGAGGCGGAGGACGCGCCCGGGGCCGGTGCGGCCTGCGCGACCGGCGCGCTGGGTGGCGGAGGCGCGGCTGACCCGGCCGATCTGGAGCGTGGGCAGGCCGGTCCAGGGAGAGTAGGTGGCGATGCGGGCGAGGCCGCTGTCGATGACGGCGGTGACGCCCTCGACCGTGACGGAGCTTTCGGCGACGTTGGTGGCGAGGATGATCCTCTGTTCGGGCGAGGGAGAGACGGCACGATCCTGCTCGGCGGGCGAGAGGTCGCCATGCAGCGGGACGACGAGCATGCCCGTCTGGCGGGCGATGGGTTCGAGCTCGCGCATGGATCGGCGGATCTCGGCGGCTCCTGGAAGAAAGGTGAGGATGTTGCCGGGGTGCTTCTCTTTGAGGAGAAGGTCGACGGCTTTCTTCACCTGGAGATGGAGAGGATCAGGTGAATAGGGAAGGTGACGGACGGTAAGAGGGAAGAGTCGGCCTTCAGAGCGCAGGACAGGGCAGTCGCCAAGATAGCGGGCGATGGGTGCGGCGTCGAGGGTGGCCGACATGACGATGAGACGCAGGGTAGGGCGCGTTCGCTGAAGGCGTTTGAGCAGTGCGAGGGCAAGGTCACCATCGAGGTGGCGCTCGTGGAACTCGTCGAGGACGACAGCCTCGACGCCCTTGAGCGTGGGGTCGGACATGAGACGCCGTGTCAGGATGCCTTCGGTGACAAAGCGCAGACGCGTGTGCGGACTGACGACTTCTTCGAAGCGAACCTGGTAGCCGACGGTTTCACCTGCCTCTTCCTCCATCTCCCACGCGACGCGGCGAGCGGCCATGCGAGCGGCGATCCTGCGCGGCTCAAGCACAATGACCTCGCCGGAGACGAGACCAAGAAGCGCGGGTGGAACGCGGGTAGTCTTGCCTGCGCCGGGCGGCGCTTCGATGACGAGACTTGGCGTGCGTGCCAGAGAAGAGAGCATCTCCGGCACGATAGCATCCACCGGAAGTGCGGCTTTGCGAATCACGTCTTTGATCGAAACATGGTTGGGCGATGACTGTCGAGGTGAAGCGTACGGAAAGAGATCCATGGAACCAGCGGCCGCTTCCCGGCGTATAGCTGCCTATGAGCACCTTCCTGCAGCATCTGCGCTATGCCGTGCGCCAGTTGCGCCTGGCCCCCGTCTTCACCGCCACGGTCATCCTGACGCTTGCGCTTGGCATCGGTGCGACGACCGCGATCTTCACGCTGGTGCATGCCGTGATGCTGCGATCTCTCCCTGTGGCCGACCCGGCGACGCTCTACCGCATCGGTGATTCGCAGGAGTGCTGCGTGCAGGGTGGGCCGCGTGAGGACGGGCGCTGGGGCATCTTCTCCTACGAACTCGTCCATCGCATCAAGTCCGCAACTCCGGAGTTCGAAGAACTCGCTGCGTTCCAGGCGGGGCAGGGGCAGTTCAGCGTGCGCCGTGGCGGCACGTCCGAGCCTGCGAAGCCGCTGCACTCTGAATATGTAACAGGAAACTATTTTTCAATGTTCGGGATCCAGGCGTTTGCCGGACGGGTGTTCACTCCTTCGGATGACCGCCGCAACGCCCCGCCCACGGTCGTGATGAGCTATCGCGTCTGGCAGCAGACGTACGGGGCCGACCCACGCATGGTCGGTTCAACGCTGATGCTGGAGGGTCATCCTTTCACGCTTATCGGCATTGCGCCTCCGGGTTTCTTTGGTGACACGCTGAGCAGTTCGCCACCGTCGCTCTGGATTCCGCTTGAACAGGAGCCTCTGCTCGCAGGAGAGAGTTCCTTTCTCGAGGCCACGATTCCGAACTGGCTTCGCATCATCGGCCGCATCAAGCCTGGCGCTTCGGTCGAAGGTATGTCTGCGCGTCTGACCACCGTGCTCCAGCGTTGGATTCCCGATAGCGGCATCTTCGCTCTTGTTCCGGCGGCGCAGATGGCGGAAGCGCAGAAGATGTTTTCGAGGCAGCATGTAGTGGTCATTCCTGGTGGCAGTGGCATCGGTGCGATGAAGGAGGACTATGGCAAGAGCCTCAAGATCCTGCTCTTCATCTGCGCGCTTGTCCTTCTGATCGCGTGCGCGAACATCGCGAACCTGCTGTTGGCGCGGAGCACCGTGCGCCGTCACCAGACTTCGCTACAGCTTGCGCTCGGCGCGTCTCGGCAGAGGCTGATCATGGCGGCTCTGACGGAGAGCGTTGTGCTCGCACTTGCTGGCGGCGTGGCCGGCGTTGCAGTAGCGTATGCGGGGACACGTCTCGTGCTTTGGATGGCTTTCCGCACGGCGCACTTCCTTCCGATCAGCGCGGCTCCTTCGCTTCCGGTGCTTGGCTTTGCGTTTGGCCTGTCGCTGTTTACTGGCGTGCTCTTCGGCACGGCGCCGGCGTGGCTCGCGACGCATGCGAGCCCTGTCGAGGCACTTCGTGGAGCGAACCGGAGCACTCGCGATAGCTCGGCTCTGCCGCAGAAGGCACTTGTGGTGACGCAGGTGGTGTTGTCGGTCGTTCTGCTGACGGGAGCGGGCATGCTGACGCATAGCCTGCGGAACCTGGAACATCGCGATTTCGGTCTCGACATGCAGGATCGCGTTGCCGTTGAGATCAACCAGCCTCCGGCGACTTATTCGCCCCCTAAGCTGCAGGCGCTGAACGCCGCGCTCCAGACCCGGTTGCAGGAGTTACCTGGCGTCGAGCGCGCCGCGCTTGCAATGTATACGCCGTACACAGATAACTGGGGTGAGGGGATCGTTGTCGAAGGCAAACCGCCAGATGCCCTTGGGACGAACAATGGCGCGTCGTGGGATCGCGTGAGCGCGGGCTACTTCGAAGCGGTCGGCCAGTCCATCCTTCGCGGCCGCGGCATCGGCCAGGAAGATACCGCGACGACTCGGCCTGTCGCTGTCATCAATCAGGCCTTTGCGAAACGCTTCTTCGATAAGGAAGATCCGATCGGACATCGCTTCGGCATGGATATCGCGGAATATGCCGGTAGCTACGAGGTCGTGGGCATCGTGCATGACGCGAACTACAGCGATCTGGAGGGCGAACCGAGACCCATGTTCTTCCTGCCTCTAACGCAATCCATCGTCTACAAGGAAGCGATGATGCAGAAGATCCAGACTCGCTCGTTCTTCATCGGCGGGGCTGTCCTCAAGACGCATACGAGCCTTGCGACGCTTGAACCGCAGGTCCGCAAAGCCATCGCTGAAGTCGACCCGGACCTCACCGTTACGGACGTACTTCCGATCCAGGAGCAGGTCGCCGCCAACTTCGATCAGCAGCGTACGGTCGCGCAACTGGCAGGAATGTTTAGCTTGCTTGCGCTTGTGCTCGCTGCCATCGGTCTGTACGGCGTGACGGCCTATACGGTCGCGCGGAGGACGGGCGAGATCGGCGTTCGCATGGCGCTTGGAGCGAACCGTGCCAAGGTACTGCAACTCGTGCTCCGTGGTGCGCTGACGCAGACGGTCGTCGGCCTGGCCATCGGGATTCCGATTGCCATAGGCGGGGCCAAGCTGACCCAGCTGTACAAGGTCAACATCTGGGATCCGACCTCGCTGACGATCTCAGTCGCGATGCTCCTGCTGTCGGCATTCGTCGCTGCTGCAATTCCGGCGCGGCGTGCGGCTTCGATCGATCCGATGCAGGCGCTTCGTACGGAATAGTGTTGCGGGCTTTGGCTCGCTTGCGTGGAGGGAGTACGTTCTGTAGTGTCATCTTCAAATCGTCCGCCGGGTTCGTGACGGCGTGGAGAGCCTAGATGAAACTCGAAGCACTCGTCCTCCTGTTCCTACTTGTGGTGTTCTCAGTGTCTTCTTCTGGATCCGCCCAAAGAACTTTGGACGGAGGCACATTCACCAATCCTCTGCTTCCGGTCGGGCCCGATCCATGGGTGGTTACGCATGACGGGTTTTACTACTACATGAACACCATGGGAAGTAATCTGACGATCTGGAAGACGAAGGATCTTGGCGATCTTGCGCATGCCGAGAAGAAGAAGGTGTGGACGCCTCCTGCAGGCGATGCCTACAACCACGACATCTGGGCTCCGGAGCTTCATCGCTGGAACGATAAGTGGTACATCTATTACGCCGCGGATATGGGGAAGAACGAGTCACATCGGATCTTTGTGTTGGAGAACGCGTCGGCTGATCCGCTCGAGGGAACATGGACGGCAAGAGGCAAGGTTGGTGATGCGACCGATAAGTGGGCCATTGATGCGTCCGTCTTCGATGTGAATGGCACGCAGTATCTGTTGTGGTCGGGATGGGAGGGTGATCAGGATGGCGAGCAGAGGATCTATCTTGCGCGCCTGAAGAATCCGTGGACGGTTGACTCGCAGAGGATGGTGGTGTCGTTTCCGAAGTACCCGTGGGAACATGTGGGAGACCTTCTGGATCGTCCGGATACGCCGCACGTGAACGTCAATGAAGGGCCCGAGGCGCTTGTCCATGATGGCAAGGTGTTCGTGGTATATTCGGGATCGGCTTGCTGGACGGACTACTACGAGTTAGGCGTGGTCGAGGCGGATGTGGATTCGGATCTGCTGAAGCCTGAGTCGTGGAAGAAGTTCGATCATCCGTTCTTCAAACAGGATGCCGAGGCGAATGTCTTCGGGCCTGGGCACAATGGCTTCTTCAAGTCGCTCGATGGCAAGGAAGACTGGATCATCTTTCACGCGAACCCCGGCAAGAACGAAGGATGCGGCAACATGCGATCACCGCGCATGCAACGCTTCACGTGGAACGCGGATGGTACACCGGACTTCGGCAAGCCGGTCGCGGCGGGGGTTCCGCTGAAGAAGCCGTCGCATTGAGGTGGGCGAATGGCGCCTATTTCTTTGTTGGCGAGGGTTCGTCGACCTTGAGGACCTGGTTGGCGGTGACCTGCTCCAGTGTCTGCATGATGCCGCTCGGCCAGCGGATCTTGACGAGTCTGGCGACAGCATCAGAGCCCAGGCCGAAGTGGGCGCGCTTGTCGTTCGACGAGAGGTAGCTTCCGGCCGTCGAGACCGTCACGGTTTGAACGCCGGTTGATGTCGTCACCTGGACCTCCGCGCCGATCGCATCGCGATTCGAAGTGTGGCCTACGAGGTTCAGTGTGAGCCAGTGGTTTGTGGTCGGCGTCTCATTGTGCAGAATGTGAGTCGCCCCGCCGTTCGTCGAGACGACAGCATCGAGACGTCCATCGTTATCGAGGTCGCCCACGGCCATGCCGCGTCCCACCCATGGCTCGGCGAAGACGGCACCTGAGGATTTCGAGACATCAACGAAACCGTTGCCCGTGTTGCGTGCGAGAAGCATGGGCTCCTTGTAGTGAAGTTGCGGATAGTTGAGTTCGATGGTATCGAGGTCGTGACCCTGCGCGACAAGCAGATCCTTCAAACCGTCGTTGTTGTAGTCGAGAAAGTGAATACCCCAGCCCGAATGCAGAAGAGTCATGCGTGCGATGCCCGAGACGTAGGTGTCGTAGGAGAAAGAGCCGTCGCCATTGTTGCGGTAGAGAGCGTACTTCTGGTTCGCGAGGTTGGTTATGACGAGGTCGGGGAGGCCGTCGTTGTTGTAGTCGGCGAAGTCGATGCCCATGCCGGCGTAGGTGCGGCCGTCGCCGTCGACGGCGATCTCGGCGAGCATGCCGGCCTCTTCGAAGTGACCATTGCCCGTGTTGCGATAAAGGAACTCCGGCATGGAGTCGTTCGCGATGGCGACATCGATGCGGCCATCACGGTCGAAGTCGCCGAGTGCGATACCGAGGCCTTTGCCCGGAAGACTGATGCCCGTCTTCGCGGCAACGTCAGTAAAGTGGCCGTGCCCGTCATTGTGATAGACGAGTGGCGCGATGGCGGGGAAGATATCCGGATGGCAGAAGGCTCGGAAGCCTTCGCGATGCTCGCCGCACCAGACGTCTTCCCAGTCCCACTTCACGTAGCGGAGGACGACAAGATCGAGGAGCCCATCGTTGTCGAGATCTACCCACGCCGCCGAAGTCGACCATGTGTTTCCGGGAGTGTTGTCGCCGCGTGTGCCCGAGGCTTCGGTGACGTCGGTAAAGGTCCCGTTGCCGTTATTGCGGTAGAGGTGGTTGCCGCCGTACTCGGTGACATAGAGGTCTTCGAAGCCGTCGTTATCGAAGTCGCCGACGGCAACGCCCATGCCGTAGCCGATGCCCTGGAGGCCGGCCTTCTCGGTCACATCTTCAAAGGTGCCGTCCTTGCGTTGGTGATAGAGACGGTTCCACTCGGCCGGGCCTGTCTTCTTCGGGACGGTTCCCTTTGGCGCGGGGTCGGAGACGGTCGCTCCGTTGACAAGGAAGATGTCGAGCAGGCCGTCGTTGTCGTAATCGAACGTCGCGACTCCAGAGCCCATGGTCTCAAGGAGATACTTGGTCGGCGTATGCTGCGCGAAACCTTTGAACGTGATGCCGAGTTTGGCGGCGGTATCGACGAAAAGACCCGGAGTCGAGTTAGGCGGGGCCGTCTGCTGTCCTTGCACTCCGAGGGACATCGAGAGCAGCGCGGCGACGAAGGTGATCCATCGGCAAGAACCTTGTCTCACTGCGAAGCTCCAGGTTGTGAAGACGGTGCGCTGCCGGCCATAGTGCCGCGTCCCGTGAGTTCACGAACGAGATCCACCTCATGCTGGCGATAGGGCGTGCCGTCCTGCCGGAAGACCTCGTGGAACCAGACGGTTGGCTGCGCTGTCACGTAGGGCCGCTGCCACGAGTCCCACGGGAGATAGGTCTGCGTCTTGCCGGCAACCAGGCCCCAATTAATCGCGCCAACGTTATACCGTTTGGCGATGGGCAGGCTGCCGTCAAAGGTCGAACCCGCTCCGCGAGCCATGTATTCGGTGCAGATAATAGGACGGTGTAAAGGCTGAAGCTCCTTGATGCGAGCCTCGAATTCCTCGGGCCAGCCGTAGTTATGGAAGGAGATGATGTCCGATTCGGCGAGCTGGATCTTAGTCGTCTCGCTCTCCTTGGCTGGATCCGACCAATTACCAACCCATACCCCGCTGGTGAGCGGCTGCGACGGTTTTGCTGAGCGTGCCCACGCAAAAGCCTGGGGCAGGAGCTCATTGACGCGCTTCACCTTCGCTGTGACGTCTTCGGATTTGTCGCCGCCTTGGTTGTCGGGCTCGTTCCACACGTCCCACCCAAGTATGCGGTTGTCATTGGCGAACGCTCCGACGACTCCTACGACATAAGCCTTCAGCTTTGGCTCATCGGCCTTACTGAGGAGGCGTTCCTTGCCTGGGCTCTGAACCCAGCCAGAGTTATGCACGCCCGGGATCGGCGGATGTTGCGGGCCAAGATGCGGATCGGTCTCCCAGCAAGAGTCGAAGAGGACGAGCAGGGGTCGGATGTGATGCTTCGCGGCGATGGAGAGGAACGTGTCGAGACGCTGCTGGAAGCCCTTCGAGTCCTGCTCCCAGAGCTGATCCTGCAGGAACACGCGGACGGTGTTCATGCCGATGGATTCGGCGAGGCCAAGCTCATGATCGTTGATCGCAGGATCGAAGGTGGCGGCCTGAAACATGACGAGTTCGTTGATCGCATTCGACGGAACGAAGTTAGCGCCTACTAGCCAAGGCTGCTTCGCGTACCAATCGTTGGCCTTTGATTCGGTCCACCGTTCGGATTGTGCCTGAGATGCAAGGCCAGTAACAACGGACATAAGAGCAATGACCAGGAGGCGCGAGGGGTTCATGGAATTCTACCTTTTGGACGTTCGGCGACGCGATTAGCGAAGGTACTGCAACGACAACACGATACATGAATGTGGAAGCGCTTACATCGCGTACAGTCCTAATCGCCTGCAAGGGAGGGGATGGCCCACAGCAAAAAGAGGGGCCGCTGGATGCGGCCCCTCTTTCGTACAGTACAGAGGTCCTACTGCACGCTCAACGTGATGTCATCCAGCACGAAAGAGGTCTCCTTGGAGGAGTTCTCCTTACCGGTGAACTTCAGCACGATCGTCTTGCCGATGTAGGCAGCCAGATTGAAGGTGCGCTGCTGGTAGCCCGTTGCGGCATTCAGGTTGGAGTAGGTGGCGAGCGTTCCGAGGACCGTGCCCGACGTGTTGAGGACCTGGACGGAGAGTGTATCGTTCGCGGCTGTCTTGCTCGTTTCAGCCGTATCGATATGCAGGAAGAAGCTGAGCGTCGCCGTCGTTTTGCCGGCGGGGATCACAATCTGCTGGTTTGCCGTATCGGTGTGCGTGCTTCCGTAGCCATCAAGCCACGCGTACCAGGAGCCGGTATGAGGGGTCTGGCCGGAGCAGGAGCTTGTGCTGCAGATGACTCCCGAGGTAAGAACCCATGGTGTCGTGGTTGCTCCGTTCTCGAAGCCCGGATTGCTGATGATCTGGGTCGCTCCGCCCGTCGCCGCCGTGATGGTGAGGGCGATAGTCGTCGTGTGCGTCAGCGATCCGGAGGTTCCGGTGATGGTGATGGTGGCCGAACCAGCTACCGCGGTGGTTGCGACGGTGAGGGTCAGGACGCTTGTGCTGGTGGTGCTCGCCGGGCTGAACGAAGCGGTGACGCCGGTGGGCAGACCGCTCGCGCTGACGGCGACCGTTCCGGCGAAGGAGTTGAGACCAGCAACGCTGATGGTGCTCGTGCCGTTCGCCCCGGCGACAATGCTCAGGCTCGCGGGTGAGGCGGAGAGGGTGAAGTCAGGTGTGGTGGTGGCGCCACCGGCGAGTGTAGCGATGAGCGCAGGGCCATTCGGGCTGCCCCAGCCGGTGACGAGGTCGTATCCTGCTACGGCGTTGAAGCCGCTCCCTGATCCGGCTGAGGGCTTGTTGTTGCCGCTGACGATGTCATGGAAGTCAGCCGCGAAGCTCGAGCCGACGCCGATGTTATAGATGCTTGGATTGAGGAAGCCGAGAGTGCTCTTACCGTTGGCAACCGCCTGCTGGTTGGCGAGGGCGATCAGGCCAGCCCAGCGCGGTGTCGCGTAGCTGGTTCCGCCGTAGCCGGACTCGAACGAACCGTCGATGACGGTGGTGTTGTCGAAGTTGGCTTCGGCGGCGACATCGGGGGCATTGCGCAGGGTCGTCGAACCCTTGTTGGAAGAGTTGATCACGCCCGCAAGCTGCTGATAGGTCGGGATTGCGGTGCCGCTGACGTAGCCGCCGCCACTATCCGCCCAGCCGGTTTCAGACTGCCACGAACCGCCTGCGCCGTTGGTGACGAGGTCGGTTCCGCCCACCTGGGTAATGTTCGCGTCGACCGATGGCGGGTCGTAGGTGGAAGAGTTGAACTGGCCGGAGTCGCCGGTGGCGTTCAGGTAGCTCTGCCCCTGCGCCTGAAACTGCTTGAAGATGGGGTCGGACACGGTGCCGAAGTCTCCACCTCCCCACGAACTGCTAATGACTTTGGCGACGTTGTCGGTCGCCATCTGGTTGAGCACGTCGGTGGAGCTGTTGCCCTCATAGAAGAGCACCTGGCTCAGGCCGGGAGCCATGCCGATGACGTTGACGATGTCGAGGATCTGTTCGCCGTCGTCGCAGGTGTTGTTGTTGACCGTGCCGTTGGCGTTGAAGCCAAAGCAGGCACCGTTGTAGCCGGCCACGAGGACGTTGTTGACGGGAACCGACGAGGTCATGCCGACGGTCGAGTAGTAGAGGGAGAGATCGCTCGTGATGTAGCCGTCGTAGGAGAAGATTGCGACCGTCTGGCCGGCGCCCGTGAGCGGTCCGGAGCCGTAGTATGCAGCGCGCATGTCGCTCGGTTTGTATGTGTTGCCGGGACCGGATCCGGTGATGTGTGCGATGGCTTCGGCCGAGATGGTGCTGGAGGCGTTCGTCGTTGGTGCGTTGCCCTTGCGGTAGTGGGGCCGCGGCGGGGTGGCGTCATCCATGCCTGATATACCGAGGAGTGGCACGGAGAGGTCGAGCGTCGGCTCACGATCCGGAGCGTGGAAGGTTCGCTGCGTCGTGCTGTCTTGGTACGTATTCAGCAGGACGTTAAAGGCGCGATCGATGGTGTCGATGGAGCCGTCGACGTCGACGACGCGCCGGTTATCGGTCGTGCGAGTCACCTTGAGGCCCTTGGCCTGCGCCCAGCGTACGACGGTGTCGTAGTCCTGCTGGGTGGGAGCGTAGCTCGCGGTGAACTGGGCGGAAGTGAGGTAGTGGTGGTAGTTCGGGCTGGTTGGATCGTAGATCTGCTTGAGCAGGGCATCGAGCTGGGCCTCGTTCCGCAGGGGAAGGCTGAGGGCAAGCTGTAGGTGGCGCGTGCTGTCGGCCGAGCCGACGAGGCTGGCTTGGCCGTTCCGGATGATCTGGGGAACGTGCGTGGAGAGGGGATGGATCTGCTGGGCGGTCGCGGTGGCCGCAGAGACGGCGAAGGCGAGGGAGACAGCGCCGGAAAGAAGCTTTTGGGAACGAGGTATCTGCATAAGGCTCCGTGTGGACCGAGGTCTCCGATGAACTGGGTAAAGCGGACGGGGAGGATGGAGGCGGAAGCTGCTATGGCCCTTTTGTTCGTGGAAGGCTTGAGTTGGGTCAGGCTATCCTCCCCAAAAGTGGGAGTCAATCACACGGATGGGGGAAATCGGAACGAGGAGGATCGTTGCGGGAATCCGGCTGTTCTTGTGACCGGGGCATATACTGGAAAGGTGAGTAAGACGTTTTATATCGAGACATTTGGCTGCCAGATGAACGCCCACGACTCCGAAAAGGTGATCGGGACGCTGGAGCAGCAGGGCTATGCGCGGGTGCAGGATGAGGCGGATGCGGGGCTGATTCTTTACAACACATGTTCCATCCGCGATAAGGCGGAGCAGAAGGTGTTTCACCGGCTGAACGAATACAAGAAGATGCAGGGCGAAGGGAAGAAGTTCGCCGTGCTCGGGTGCGTCGCGCAGCAGGAGGGCGAGAAGATCTTCGACCGCGCTCCGTATGTGTCGCTCGTGTCGGGATCGGCTTCGTACCGGAACCTGCCTGGCATGCTGGCGCGCCTGGAGGCGGGCGAACAGAGGATTACCGGGCTCGACGATCGGCAGACGGATGAGACCTTCGAGACGGAGTTCGTCGCGAGGACCAATCCGCATCGCGGCTACATCACCATCATCGAAGGCTGCGACAAGTTCTGCGCCTACTGCGTCGTGCCTTATACGCGTGGTAAAGAACGGAGCCGCGCGGCAAACTCCGTGCTGGACGAAGCGCTCCGGATGGCTGATCAGGGGTTCACCGAGATCCAACTGCTTGGGCAGAACGTGAACTCGTACCACGATCCATCGCAGAAGATGAGCTTCGCGGAGCTGCTGGCGGCGGTCGGGAGTGTTCCGGGGATCAAGCGCGTGCGCTTCACGACGTCTCATCCGAGGGACTTTACGAAGGACATCGTCGATGCCATTGACGCGGTGCCTACGCTTTGCGACCATGTGCATCTGCCGGTGCAGAGCGGTTCGACGGCGATCCTGAAGGCCATGAACCGCGAATACACGCGCGAGTGGTATCTCGAGCGCATCAGTTGGATCAAGGCGGCGAAGCGGGAGATCAGCATGACGTCTGACATCATCGTCGGGTTTCCGGGTGAGACCGATGAGGATCTCGAAGATACGGCTACGCTGCTCGACGAAGTTGGGTATGACCAGATCTTTGCGTTCAAGTACTCTCCGCGGCCGAACACGCCTGCGGTGACGATGGCGGATTCGATTCCGGACGAGGTGAAGGCAGCGCGTTTGCAGGTCCTGCTCGAACGACAGCGCGAGATTCAGAAGCGCAGCTATGCTCGTCACCTCAACGAGGTGATGGACGTGATGGTTGAGGGACATAATCATCAGCGCAAGCAGGTGGTTGGACGCAGCTCGCAGAATAAAACTGTGAACTTCACGACGTCGGACCTGATTCTGCCGGCGCTTGGGAACTACCAAACGGTTCGGATCACGCAGACCTTCCCAAACAGCCTTGTGGGCGAGATGCTGAGGGTGAACTGATGGCGGATGAACTGGGTCTGACGACAACTCGCGCAGCAGGCAGCAAGACCGAGGTCGAGATGCAGATTCGCGGGTTGATGATGGATCCGGTGACGAATATGCCGATCGTTGTCCTCAAAGATGTGGACAGCGACGCGGTTCTGCCGATCTGGGTGGGAATCTTCGAAGCGAACGCCATTGCGCTCGAGCTTGAAAAGACAGCTACGCCGCGGCCGATGACTCATGATCTTCTCCGCAACATGGTTCGCGGGCTGAATGGCCGGATCAACAAGGTCGTCGTGTCGGAGATGCGGCAGGACACGTTTTACGCTGTCGTCTGGATGGAGCAGGGCGGTGAGATGGTCACGCTCGACGCTCGTCCTTCGGACGCGATCGCGCTTGCGCTTCGCTCCGATTGCCCGATTTACGTCGCGCAGGATGTTCTGGAGCGTTCGCGGCAGGTTTCGGACGGCGCGGGAAACATCAACGCCGACGAATTGCGCCGCTGGCTCGAAAACCTGAACGACGACGAGATGGGCCGTTACAAGATGTAATGCAGCAGAAGCCCTCCCCCCTCCCCATTGCCCGCGTCTAAGTACTTTGCTATGAGTAGCTTGCAGACCTTGTTGGGCTGCAAGCTACTCATAGCAAAAGACTTACGGCTAAATATTAGCAAATGAAGGGGTTACGCCTGTGGGACCATGTTCCGACAGGTGACTCCCGTTCACTGCTTTAATTGTATCGAACCCACCATAACTAAAAGGACACCGACTTTTCCCCATGGAATCAAAGACTTACATGGTTTTGGGGCTTGACAACTTTTCAGCGACCGCGGTTGAGGGCTCGTCGGCGGAACTGCATCAGAGCCAGCCGCACAGGATTGCGACGCGCTCCGACCATTCCTCTTCTGTTGGGATCGTGGGCAGAGGCCGGTCCAAGTGGGTGCCGGTGCGGACCGACCGAATCGCCTCCGAGAGTGCCGGTAGCATCGAGGCCTCATCCCCCTGCATCACGGTGGCCCATGGCGTCCGGAGCAGGATGTCGCTCACGCCTGACTCGCGATGCAGCAGGACTGGAATGCCTCGCTGGAGAGCTTCGATGGCTGGGATTCCGTATCCCTGGACCGCGGGCATGAGGAAGAGATGGGCCTGATCGTAGAGTTGCTGGAGGCGCTGGTCGCTCACGAAGCCGTGGAAGTGGACGCGCTCCGAGATGCCGAGGCTGGCTGACAGCTCCGTGAGCGCTTGCATCTGGCTTCCCTTGCCGCTCACATCGAGACGCCAGGGGAGGGTTGGAGGAAGCTGAGCGAGCGCGCGGAGGATCCAGTCGATCCGCTTGTTGTTTTCGAGGCGGGAGACGGTGAAGAGGCGAATCTCGCCGAGTACCGGGCGAAGCCGGAAGGCGTTCGTCTGGGATAGACCACCCATGCGAACGATGTCGGCCTCGACACCAAATGTCCGTCGGGTCTCGGCCTGGAGATATTCGCTTGTCACCAGCGTGTGCCCGCCGGAACGCAGGCCGTGCGCGACGATGCGGTCCGAGAGGCCGAGGGCAAGCCGACGCTTCAGGCTGGCGGCGTCGGCCGGGGTGGTGAAGAGGCCTGGGGTGTCGTGCATGAGGTTGTGGAAGCCGCGCAGCCCGGCGATGGTCGCGTGGAGAGCGGGTTGATAGCCGGAGGTCAGGGGTTTGCGCTCCGGCGGGTTGGCCGCGAAGTAGCGTCGGAGCGCCGCGATCTTCGACCAGGGACTCATGCTTGGCTTCAGTTGGACGACCATGACCGGGTGCGCGGCGTGCGCGGCCATGCCAGCGCGGTCAACGTAGGTGACGATCTGGTGGGGGAGATTGTGTTCGTAAAGCCAGCGGGAGAGCGCGAGGCAGCTCCGCTCGGCACCGCCCATCTCCACGACCTCGGCGAGGACGATGGAGCGAGCGGCGGCGTCTTGTGAGGATGCGGCTATGGGGTCTCCCTGGCGATTCCAGTGACTGACCTTGCGGTGACGGGCGACGGGAACGGAACTGCAAGAGCCAGTGCAAACGCAGATTCCCTTCGGGAATGACAACCAGAAAGACAACAGCAAGGCGGAAAGGCAACGGCGGGAGCAATGTCAGGCGCTTTAGCGCTGGGCGAGGGCGTCGAGATTCTGGAAGAACTCGGGGAAGGAGACCGCGGCGGCTTCCGCTCCGTCGATCTCGGTCTCTCCCTCGGCGCGAAGAGCGGCGATGGCGAAGGCCATGGTGATCCTGTGGTCGAGGCCGGAGTCGATGGTTGCGCCATGCAGAGTCTGGCCGCCGGGGATGTCGAGGCCGTCCTCGTACTCGGTGAACGTCGCTCCCATCGCCTTGAGGTTCTTCGCGACGAGCGCGATGCGGTCGGACTCCTTGATACGGAGTTCCCTGGCGTCGCGGATGCGGATGCCATCTTTCGTGTAGGGTGCGATGGCGGCGAGGACCGGAAGTTCGTCGATGAGTTGCGCGGAGAGCGCTCCGTTGATGTCGATGCCCTTGAGCCCGCCTGGCGCGCGGTTGACGCGGATCGTTCCGATGAGTTCGCCGTGATGCTCTTCGACAGTGAGGACCTGGATCTTGCCGCCGAGCGCCACGATCACGTCCAGCAGGGCCGAACGCGTCGGGTTCATGCCAAGCGAGTCGAGCACAAGATTCGAGTCCTCGAAGAGCAGAGCAGCACAGAGGAAGAACGCGGCCGACGAGAGGTCGCCGGGAACAGTCGCGTCGACACCGGTGAGCTTCTGGCCTCCGTTGATTGAGAGGCGGTCGATGCCGTCATCACCCTTCGTCCGCGAGAGGGTCGCGCCGAAAGCCCTGAGAGCCTGTTCGGAGTGGTCGCGGGTCCGGATGGCCTCGGAGAGCGTTGTCGTGCCTTCGGCTTGCAGACCGGCGAAGAGAACGGCGGTCTTTACCTGGGCCGAGGGGATCGGCGTATCGAAGCTGATGGCCTTGAGTGGACGTCCGTGGATCGTCATTGGCGCGTGGCCATCGGTGAGATGGATCTCAGCGCCCATCTGCATCAACGGCTTGCGGATGCGCTCCATGGGACGGACGGTAAGGGAGTGGTCGCCGATAAAGGTGTAGGTGCCGGGATGCGGGGCGACGATGCCGGCGAGCATGCGCATGGTCGAGCCGGAGTTGCCACAGTCGAGCGTGGCTTCGAGGCCCGGCCAGCTGCCAGCGAGCCCGGTAATCGAGATGGACTTGTCTTCGTGCTTCTCGACCTTTGCTCCAAGAGCTTCCATGCAAGCGAGCGTGGAGTGCGGATCGGCGCCGGTGGAGAAGTTGCTGAGGCGCGTGGTGCCCGACGCGAGGCCGCCGAGCATGGCGTAGCGGTGGGAGATGGACTTGTCGCCGGGGAGCGTGAGGGAGCCTTGCAGGGTGCGAGCTGGACGAACGATTTGCGTGGACATTCGCTTACCAGTGTATCGGGTGAGGCGGCCCCGGTGGGTTATCGCAGGAAGACAAGATACCCCGCCATGGCGACGCCAACGATCGCGAGGACAACCGCGAGCGCGACGGCTCCCTTCGAGATCTGCCCAGGAACCCAGCTTCCCGAGGCAAGCTCGCGTGTGAGCGTGACGTGCCGGAAGACGGCGTACAGGTTCACCGCGACCCCGAGCGCAACGAGAGCAACCCCCGACCAGACCGAGAGGCCGGTTGTCTGAACCGGTGGATGACCGCTGCCTCCGCCGATCTCCCGGAGGAAGAGGCCGAAGCGTGCGACGGCGAATCCGATGCCCATGAGTCCAAGTCCCGTCCTAATCCACGCGAGGAAGGTTCGCTCGGCTGCGAGGTAGACACGGGGATCGTTCTGTTCGGGAGATGCCGGCATCGGACGAGGCAGCTTTCTCAGGTAACGCGAAGGACGACCACGGTCTCGTCGTCGAAGTGGTCGGTGCCCGACTGGAAGAGGGTGACGGCCTCGAGGATGGCTTCGACCGCGGCCTCCGCTGAAGTATGGGCGGTCGGGTGGTGCTGCAGGAGGGTCGCCAGGCGCTCTTCTCCGAACATCTCTTCCTGCGGATTGAGCGCGTCGACGATGCCATCGGAGAAGAAGACGAAGAGATCGCCGGGAACGGACTGGATGATGGTCTCCTCGTAGGTTGCATTGGGGAAGAGTCCGAGAGGGAAGCCCTCGACCTGAAGCGTCCGCACCGCGAGAGCGTCGGTGAGCGATTCTTTATTCGTCGTGACATACATGGGCTGGACAGACCCCGCGTTCGCGAGCGTGAGCGTCCGGTCGTTGTCGTCCCAGACGGCCATAAGCATGGTGACGTACTGCGCGGCGAGCCGGCGCTCCTGGAGCTGATCGTTCAGTGCCGCCAGCATTTTTGCGGGACTTAGCTGCTGCGGAGCCAGAGAGCGCAGGATACCCGAAACGAGCGCGGCGTAGAGGGCAGCGGGCGCCGCCTTACCGGAGACGTCTCCGACGGCGAGCGCCACACGGCCGGGGCCGTAATCGAGGAAATCGTATACATCGCCGCCGATGGACCTCGCGGCCATGAAGCGGGCTGCGATCTCAGCCCGGGCCGGCGTTGGTGGGGCGGCCGGCAGGAGGCGGAGCTGGACCTCGCGGGCCATGGCGAGGTCGCGCTCCAGGCGCTGCTCTTCTTCGTGAATGCGTTGGTAGAGGCGTGCGTTGGCGATGGAGATGGCGACCTGCGCAGCGAGGGTCGAGAGCGTACGCTGGTGATCGTCGTTGTAGTAGTTCACCCGCGTATGTTCGAGGTCGATCACACCGATGACATTGCCTTTGTAGACGAGCGGGGCGGCGAGTTCCGAGCGGGTTTCGGGGTTGGCCATCACGTAGCGCGAGTCGCGCCGGACGTCCGGGGAGAGGATTGGAATGCGCTGGGCGGCTGCGGTGCCGATGATCCCGTCGCCGAGCGAGACGTTGCGCTCCCGCGTAATACGCTCGCCGTACCGCGTGGAGAAGCGATGCTCGAGCTGTTCGGTTGTGGGGTTCCAGAGCAGGATGGTGAACATCTGGAAGTCGATGACGCGCTTCATCGAGAGGCCGATGCGCTCAAGCAGGTCGTCGGGATCGAGGATGCTCGTGATCTCGCGAGAGATCTCATTGATGACCGTAAGCGTCTGGGCCTGGCGAGAGACGCGCGTGTACAGGCGGGCATTCTCGACGGCGACGGCCATGCGAGAGGCGACAAGCTCCAGCAAGCGCTGGTGTTCCGGGGTGAAGAAGGCGACGATTTCGGACTCAAGATCGAGGACACCGATGACCTTGTTCTTGACGATCAACGGGACGGCGAGTTCAGACCGAACCGACGGATTGGCGCTGATGTAGTGGTCGGTATGCGGGCCGGTGGTGACGTCCTCAATGCGAAAGGAACGCCGCTTCAGCGCCGTCTGGCCGACGATGCCGTGGCCGACCTTCACGCGCATGCGCTCGATCTCGGGTGTGTGGCCCACCTGGAAGCGCATCCAAAGCTCGTGCGTGCGGTCGTTGAGCAGGAGGATGGCGAAGATGCGGTAGTCGATGATCGACCGGACGAGATCGGCCACGCGATGCATGAGCGTGTTGAGGTCGAGCGTGGCGTTGAGGGCGTCGGCGAGGGTGTGGAGGAAGTCGACGGCGAGGGGCTCGACCCGGATATTCGGGTTCGCGGCATGCGGGTGAAACAGCGCGCGCGGGCTCGCGTCGGGGTCGGCGATCAGGTCCACGATCTCGGGTTTGATGTCAGAGGGCATGCGGCGTAGCGATCATTCTACTGTGATTGGGGATCGGCGGTTGTAGTGGTTTTCGTGCGGAATCCGGTTCGTTTCAGGGTATTTGGGGATGGGCGCGCCGGAAGGAGTTGCCGCTAAATCGACCCAGTCAGGGCGCTGACGGGCGCGAAGAGATCCATCTGGGTCGTCGCCGGCTCCTCTTTAGGCGCGGCACCGGTCGGGATGTGGTCCGGCGTGATCAGGTAGGGGAGTGCCTGCTTCACGCGGACGTTGAGCTTGCGAAGATCATCGAGGACGAGCTGGTGGTAACGGCGGATCGAGAGGATGCGCTCGACGTTGCGATAGCCGATGCCGGGGACACGCAAGATGGCTTCGCGTGGGGCTGCGTTCACGTCGACGGGGAAGAATTCGGGATGGGTGCGGGCCCATGTGGTCTTCGGATCCTCCGTGAGCGAGAGGCTTGGGTTCTCGTCGGTGGTCAGTTCCGTGGCGTCGAAGCCGTAGAAGCGCATGAGCCAGTCGGATTGATAGAGCCGGTGCTCGCGGATGAGTGGAGTGGCCTTCAACGGCAGACGGGAGTCTGCCTCCGGGTAAGGGGAGAAGCCGGTGTAGTAGATGCGCTTGAGCTTGTACTCCCCGTAGAGATGGGTGGCCGTTGAGAGGATCTGCCGGTCGCTGGTCGAGGTTGCCCCGACGACCATCTGGGTGGATTGACCCGCGGCAGCGAAGGAGGCTGGCTTTCGGTTTGGAGATTTCTTTCGGTCCTCGTCCGACTCCTGTTTTCGTACGTGGATCTGGTTCATCGTCGTTTCGATGACGGAGGATTTCTTTTCCGGCGCAAGCTGAACCAGGTCGCTTTGCGTGGGTAGCTCGATATTGGCTGAGAGGCGGTCGGCGTAAAGGCCGGCCTGGGCGATCAGGCGTTCATCGCATCCGGGAATCGTTTTTAGATGGATGTACCCGCCGAACTTGTGGACCTGGCGGAGGGTGCGGGCGACCTGGATGAGCTGCTCCATTGTGTAGTCCGGCGACTGGATGATGCCGGACGAGAGAAAGAGACCTTCGATGTAGTTGCGCTTGTAGAAGTCCAGGGTGAGGTTCACGACCTCTTCCGGCGTAAACCGTGCGCGTTGGATGTCCGATGAAACGCGGTTGACGCAGAACACACAATCGTATGTGCAGAAGTTCGTGAGCAGAATCTTGAGCAGCGAGACGCATCGCCCGTCCGGCGTGTAGGAGTGGCAGATGCCTTCGCCGTCGGAGTTGCCGAGACCGCCGGGTGTGGCTTTGCGCTTTGCTCCCGACGATGCGCAAGAAGCATCGTACTTTGCCGCATCGGCCAGGATCTCGAGTTTCTGTTGTGTGTTCATCATGGCGTCCGCAGCTTTCAGTTTAGCGAAGGAAAGGTGAAGCAATTCAGAACTCGAAGGTGGAAGGGAATTGTGTTGACAGGATGGAAGGGGGCCGATACAAACGGTCCGCGTATGGGATGGAGTCAAACGTCGTTTTCGAGGAGAGTCAATGCTTGGGTCGGTCGTTCTGGACGTCGCAATCGGAATGTCGTTTGTCTATCTTCTGCTTAGCCTGATCGCCTCCGTGGTTCAGGAAATCATCTCGACGTTTCTGCAACTCCGCGCGGCGAACCTGGAACGTGGCATCCGCAGCCTGGTGTCGGGCGACTCCATCTGGGGGAAGGACCTGGTGGATGCAATCTACGATCACGGCCTCGTGCGTGGACTGTATTCCGATCCGCAGAAGGATTCGGGGAAGAAGACGGGATCGGTGAAGCTTCTGGGAAACGCGATACGGAAGGTGCTCCGATTCCTCATCGGGATTGAGCCGGATAAGCCGGTGACCGTGGTGAGCGATCCGATGCTTCTGCCTGCTTACATTCCGGCCCGGACCTTTGCTCTGGCCGTGATCGATATCCTCAATCGAAACAAGGCGACCGGGGATGAGACGATGAAGCAGATCGCGAACTCTCTTGCCGAGCATTACTGGAAGTACGAGGAGAATAAGGCAGGGGAGGCGCTGTTTTCGCTTGCGGTCAGTGCCAAGTTAGACCTCGAGAGCTTCCAGACGCATCTCGAAAGCTGGTACAACGACGGCATGGACCGGGCGTCCGGCTGGTACAAGCGCTACACGCAAAAAATCCTGCTCTGCATCGGCATCATCCTTGCCGTCACCTTCAATGTCGATTCGATCCGTGTTGCCCGAGCGCTCTATACCGATCGTGATGTTCGCCAGGCAATGGTCAGCGCGGCTTCATCCTACAGCGCGACTACGGTGAACACCGATCCATCGACGAGCCCTGACTCCAAAGAAGTTGGCGATTTGGCCCTCTACAACAAGCTGACCAACTCAGCGAAGGCGTTCGACAGCGTGGCGAATGCTGCCTTACTTCCGGTTGGGTGGAAAAGCGGCTTTTTCAAACTGCCAGACGGAAACATGGAGAAGGTGTATCTCTTTATCGGCTGGCTTCTGACCGGAGCCGCGCTTTCGCTCGGCGCGCCATTCTGGTTCGATCTTCTGAACAAGTTCATGGTCGTCCGCAGCACGATCAAGCCGCAGGAGAAGAGCAAGGACGAGGGCTCGAAGGACTGATCTGGCTTGTTTTGGCCATGCGTCTATTTCCTGCCTGGATCATCTGATGGGTATGGACACCTTTGGTACGGGGTTGCGGTTGTCAGTGTTGGATCAGGCGCCGGTTCCTGCGGGAAGCACTCCGGCGGATGCGTTGCAGAACTCGATCTCGCTTGCGAGACGTGTGGATGCGCTCGGGTACAACCGCTTCTGGATGTCGGAGCACCACGCGATGGACACTCTTGCCTGCTCCGCGCCGGAGATCATGCTGGCGCGGATCGGGGCTGAGACGAAGCGCATCCGGATCGGTTCCGGGGGGATCATGCTGCCGCACTACACCTCGCTGAAGGTGGCCGAAGTCTTTCAAACGTTGGAAGCGCTCTACCCGGGCCGCGTCGACCTTGGCATCGGGCGCGCTCCCGGCGGCGGCCCTCTGGAGTCGATGGCGCTGAAGCGAAATCGGAAGGCGCCGTCTGTAGACGATTTCCCCGAGCAGGTCTCAGAACTCCTTGCATTCCTGGATAAGGGCTTTCCTGAGGAGCACCCGTTCTCCCGGCTGAAGATGTCTCCCGACACAGCGGGCAAACCCGATGTCTGGATGCTCGGCTCGAGCATGTGGAGCTCCGCGGCTGCCGTGGAGTTCGGCCTTCCCTATGCGTTCGCGCATTTCTTTTCGCCGGTGGCGACGCGCGCGGCCATCGAGCAATACCAAAGGGCCTTCCGCCCGGGAACGCGAAAAGAACGGCCCGAGGCCACGGTGGCCGTCGGTGTCATTGCAGCCGAGACGCAGGAAGAGGCCGAGTATCTCGCCTCCAGCGTTCGACTTTTGCAGGTCAGGATTCGGCAGAACGACCGGAGGCCGGTGGCCTCTCCCGAAGACGCGCTCCAGGAACTGAAGCTGTGGGGATCCCTTCCGGCAGAGGAAGGGGAGTTTCCTCGCTACTTCGTCGGCACTCCGGACAGGGTCGCGGAAGAGCTTACAGCCATGGCGCGAGAGCTGGAGATCGGCGAGCTGATCGTGAACACTATCGTGTGGGATCACGCGAAGCGACTCCGCAGCTATGAACTCCTGGCGGGTGCGTTCGGCGGCCTGGGTGTAAGCGAAGCTGCGTCGCGCGGCCTTGTTGCGTTTGTCTGAACTCCTTGCGTCCGTCTGAGCCCGTCCGTCCGTCTGAACTCTGTGCGTCCGCCGGCTATTCGCTCCGCAGGGCGATCATTGGATCGATCTTCGAAGCCTGCCGTGCGGGCAGGTAACAGGCGACCGATGCGACCGCCACAAGCAGCGCTGCGACGGCGATCAAGGTAAGAGGGTCGTTCGTCGCAACGCCGTAAAGCTGGGCTTTCAGAATCGCCGATACGAGAAAAGACGCCGCGACGCCAGCGGCGATTCCTGAGAGAACGGGCTGCATTCCCTGGCGAACCACGTAGAGCATCACTCCGGATCGGGTAGATCCAAGCGCCATGCGGATGCCGATCTCCGCGCGCTGCCGGCTCACGAAGTAGGCGACGACTCCATAGATTCCCGCGGCGGTGAGCAGAAGGCCAAAGAGTCCCAGGATCGTGAGAACAAGGCTGTAGAAACGTGCCGAGGCGATCGATCGCGCAAGGCGCTGATCCATCGTGAGCGTATCGCCGAGGGGAAGTTCGGAGTCGACCTGTTGCAGGACCGAGCGCAGGAGTTCGGGTCCGGCGACGGTCCCTGTCCGGGTGCGGGCGACAAGATAGAGCGATTGCTCGGACCAGTGCCACGGGTTCAGCGGCACCTGAGCGATCGGGAGGTAGACCACGGCTGGGGGAGAAACCATCAGCCCGTTTTCGTGCACGTCGGCCACAACTCCAGCGACTTCACGGAGCGGCGACACGGGGTCAAGATCGGGAAGCCGCATCTGCTGGCCCACCGCTTCGCGCCCGGGCCATAGCCGTTTGGCGAGCGTCTGGTTCACGATGACTACCTGGGCTGTCCCCGTGCGGTCCTGCGGACTGAAGACGCGCCCCTGGACAAGAGGAATCTGCATCGTGGCGAAGTACGATGGGCTCACATACTGCATCTCGGTAGACGCTTCGTTGGCTTGCGGCGGCGAGGTCACGTCCGGCTTCAGGTTCAGGCCCAGCGTGCTCGTACTGAGCGGAACCTTGGACGTAAGCGCGGCGGAACGGACCCCGGGTTGTGCGGCGAGCGTTTCTAGGATTCGCTCATAAGCTGTCACGATCTGTGGAGCGGTGGCGTACCCGGTTGAAGGCAGGGACGTTCGCCCCGCGATCACCTGTGCGGGCTCGAAGCCCGGATGGACATTCTGAGCGGCAATAGCCGAACGGATGAGCAGACCGGCGGCGGCCAGCAGCACAAGCGCGAGCCCAACCTCGACGGCGATATATAGGTTGCGCGTGCGATCGCGAGCGAGCCCGGCGACGCTTCGTCCACCCTGGACCAGGGCTCCCTGAGCGTCGACGCGGGAAGCACGCAGGGCAGGAAGCGTTCCGGACAGAAGCGCGCAGCAGACGGCGAGACCGAGAAGGATGAGAAGGACCGTGGGATCGATGCCCGCTTCGCCGAGACGTGGGATGGCAGCGCCTCCAAGCTGCCGTGCCAATCGGATGCCGGTATAGGCGAAGAGAACTCCGGCAGCCGCGCCAGCAAGCCCGAGCAGAAGGCTTTCGGTAAGGAACTGGCGAAGAAGACGAGTGCGCGAAGCCCCGAGAGCGGCGCGGATCGTGAGCTCGCGGGTGCGGCCTGTCGCGCGGGCAAGAAGCAGGTTGGCGACGTTCGCGCACGCAATGAGGAAGACGGAAGAGACGGCCGCGAGGAGAAGGAAGAGTTGGCGTCGATAGTCGCCGATGAGGTCCGCGGCGAATTCGCCGACGCGGATGGTGCGGCCACGGTTCATCTCGGGATAGCGCGCTTCGAGGACACGTGCCTGAACATTCATTTCTGCCTGGGCCTGGCGCAGCGTGACACCTGGCTGAAGGTGCCCGAAGACATACAGAACCCCTCCCGTCCAGTTCATCTCCTGCCCGCTGAGTCCAAGAGGAACCCAGAACTGCTCCGCGTTGGGACGGAGATCGAAGCTCGCGGGCATGACGCCGATGACGGTGTATGGCTCGCGGTCCAGATGAATCTCCCTTCCGAGAACGGAAGGATCGCCCGAGAATCGATCGTGCCAGAAGCGATGACTGAGGACGATAAGGTGCTGCCGCGGTGGTGTGTCGTCTTCCGCCGTGAAGGTCCGGCCAAGCTCAGGAGCGACGCCGAAGACGGGAAAGAAGTTTGACGTGATCGCTCCTCCCGTCACTTGCGTGCTCGACCCGGTTTCCGAGAAAGTAAATGTCGATTGTTCCAGAGCCGCGAGCTGCCGGAACGAGTGCGTGTCCCGCCGCCAGCTATCGAAGTTGCGTGGGGTAACGACATCGTCGCGCCCCTCGCGCGTCGACCAGACGGTGACGATCCCTGCCGGATCCGCGAAGGGCAGGGGACGGAGCACGACAGCATGGATGACCCCAAAGACCGCTCCGACGGCCCCGACGCCGATGCCAAGTGTCAGCACCGCGAGCAGCGTCGTGGGCCATCGGCGACAGAGCTGGCGAAAGCCATAGACCACGTCCTGCCCCCACCCCGAGAGGTAGTCTGACCGGCGAGCCTGGGCATCGTTCCGGCTCTGAAGCTGGCGGCACGTTTCGCGCACTTTGCGGATATCGCCGAAGGCTTGCGCAGCTTCAGCCTCCGCGGCCTTGCGTGTCATCCCCTGACCGATGAGTTCGTCGACCTTCGTTGCAAGGTGAAAGGTGAACTCGTCCTCGACGTCCTGCTCGGGGTTCGGACCGAAGAAGCGAAGATACCGGCGGAACATCGGTGTCTTCGGCATCACGCGTTCTCCGGCGCTGGCCGCTGCGTAGCCTGAAGGACCTTGGTGACGGCTTCCGTGTAGGAGTGCCACGTCTTCACCTCGGCGTGCAGACGCTGACGTCCTTCCGGAGTGAGGTTGTAGTACTTTGCGCGCCGATTGTTTTCCGACAGCCCCCACTCCGCGACAATCCACTTCTTAGCTTCCATGCGGTAGAGGCTCGGATACAGAGCGCCTTCCTCGACCAGGAGCGCGTGGTCGGTCTGTTGGCGGATCGCGCTGACGATCGCGTACCCATGCAGCGGCCCCCAACTCAGCGTCTTGAGGATAAGCAGGTCGAGCGTGCCGCGGATGATGTCGAGTTCGGTTTGCTTCAACGGATACTCCCCTTAGCTTTCAAGGGGAGTATCACACGGCTCCCCTAAGATTTCAAGGGGAAGAGTCTGGTCGCAAAAGGACTAGTGGCCGACGGCCTCTTCCGGGTACAGCCGAATGTCCGGAATGTTGCGATAGATCTCGGCGTAGTCCATGCCGTAGCCGATCACGAACTGGTTGGGGATGCTGAAGCCTACGTAGTCGGCCTCGATGGGAACGAGGCGGCGTTCGGGCTTGTCGAGGCAGGTCGCGATCTTCAACGAGGCAGGCTTGTGCTGGAGCATGAGGCCGCGAAGATAGCTCAGAGTGAGTCCCGTATCAAGTATGTCTTCGACCAGGATCACGTGCTTGCCCTCGATGGGGTTGTCGATGTCCTTGATGAGCTTGACGGCTCCGGAAGAGACACGGGCGCGGCCATAGCTGGAGACGGCGACGAAGTCGAAGGTGTTCGAGATCTGAATCGAGCGCGCGAGGTCAGCCAGGAAGATCGCCGCACCCTTGAGAACGCCAATCAGGACGATGGGGTGCTGGCTATCCGATTCCGCGGCGTAATCGGCGGAGATCTGATCGCCCAGCGCCTTCACGCGGGCGGCGATCGCCTCCTGCGAGAAGAGGACCTCCATGGTCGAGGCGGGTGGGAAGGAGGGCGGCTGGACTGTCTTGCTGGTGGGCATGAGGAATAGGGTATCGCGGATGAAGCTGTGGGGAAAGGCCGGATCGAGGGGGATCGCGGTGCTCCTATTGCGACGGGTTTCGCGTTTGACGCGAGGCCGAACGTTCTATACTTGAGGTTGCCGCGTACGTCAGCGGGGACGAGGTTTATGTATCCGTTTATCCATGTAGGGCCGCTGCATCTCGGGACGTTTGGATTGTTCCTCTGGCTGGCGGCGGTAGCTGGCGGCATCGTGCTGCACAAGAACTTCCTCCGCAATGGTGTGGATGCGGATGCGTTGAACGTCGTGACGCTGGTTACGGTGGCCGGTGTTCTCGGCGCGAAGACGTGGCACGAACTGCAGGATGTTCCGGCGCTGGTCGAGGCGATGCGGCAGATTGCGCTTCCGGGATGGCATCATCCTTTCGAAGTTCTCACCGGGTTTCTGCGGTATTTTCAGTCAGGTGTGGCCTGGTTCGGTGGGCTTCTGGCTGGTATTGCAACTTTGATGTGGCAGGGCCGCGAGGCGCGGCCGGATGGAATGTCGGGCTGGTGGGCGTCGGTGCGCATGCTCGACCTGGCTGCCCCGGCAGCGGCTATTGGGTATGGCATTGGCCGCATCGGCTGCCTCACCTCGGGCGATGGCGACTACGGCAAGAACACGACGCTTCCGTGGGGTGTTCACATGGCGAGAAACGCGCTCGTGCCGCCGACACCACCGGATGCGCTCGTGCAGCCGACTCCGATTTACGAGTTCCTGTTCGCGCTGGCAATCGGCTGGGTGCTCTGGAGGCTGGGCCGCAAGGTTCTTCCACTGGGCTGGCTAACCGGCCTCTACCTGGTGCTGAGCGGCATCGGGCGCTTCCTGGTTGAGTTCGTTCGCATCAACCCGAAGCTCTATTTCGGCATGAGCAATGCGCAGACAGCGGCTCTGGGAAGCGTGGTTGTGGGTATCGTCGTCATGGTCTGGGCAAGTAAGAAGGACGTGAAGGTGGCCCCGCCGATGGAGATCGAGGCCGTCGCGGCCTCCTGATCGCCTAGAGGAGTTTCAGGTAAGCCTTGGCTTCCTCGAGCTGCGGGAACAGCCTCTCTTCCGCCTGGAACTCGCGTGAGTGGACGCAGCGGCGCCCGGCCTTCACGCGCACCGGGTGTTTCAGGTGCAGCATCTCGTGGTACAGCAGGTACTCGACCGCGCACCGCGGCGTATCCGGCCGATCGAAGACGCGTGAGACGACGATGGTGTTGTGCGCCGCGTCGTAGTGCCCAAGCATGCGGCGCGCGTGGTGTGCCGACCAGGTCAGCGTCGGCCTCCCAAGCAGACCGTGGAAAAACCGCGCATTCAGGCTCTCGAAGACCTCGTTCAGATCGTAGAAGTGCCCTTCCGGAGTCGTGATGCGCTTGCGCCCACGCGTCTGCCGGATGTGCTCCGCCTGCTTCGAAATCGCCTCGGACGAGACGTGGCGACGGTAGCGATCGGCGTGCGTGGGCTCGATGGGCTTCTTGTACAGCTTCGCCAGCAGGATATGCGCGATGGCGTGATGCACGGTCTCGGGCGCATGCTCGAGCAGGTCTGATAGCCGCACATGCAGGTTTCCCTCGCGCAGGCGAATCGTCGTGTTCAGCGAGGTGAAGCGGCGGAAGCGGATGTCGAGTGGGGGAATGGGAGCGCGCGGTCGAAGTTCGCGATACCGTTCTTCGAAGATCTGGACCAGGGGAGCTTGCACGGCTTTTGTGAGCTTAACACGCGGCGGCTGTGGATTCGAAGACGTACGTTTGCGTCTGGCCGCTGGCTTCTTCGCCACTTCCGGCGGAGCTGTAAGGAGCTCGGCTTCGGGGGCGAACGCCGGAAAAAGGCGTTGAAAGAAGTCGCGAATGGACGGGCGGCGGCTCAGTGGGGACGTTCCTCGTATGCATGCGCGGGCTCATCTTTCGGGGGAGGATGGGCCAGGAACCAGGCTTTTTGCTCTTCGATGAGCTTCGTCGAGGACTCGCGCAGATCGCGGACAGCCTCAAGGGCTAGTTTCCGGCTCACGTTATAAGCCTCGTTGTCGGCGGGCGTCTTCAATGCGGTGGCCCATCGATCGGTCGCGGCCAGAAGCTTCGGCAGCGACTTCCGAATATCCCTGTGGCGCGGGCCATAGTCATCGAGATTGTCGTCCAGCTCATCGGCGATCGAGGTGAACTGCTCACACAAGTCGTGGATATCCTCCTCGCGGCCCGGGCGGCGAGGCTTCGTGGCAAGCTGCTGGATGGAATTTGAGCGCTCGTCGAGGAACTTCACGAAGGCAAGCACGCGGTCGGAGGCGACGTAAGCCGTCTCTCGCAGAATCTCGACTTCTTTTTCGGAGAGAGCGGACTCGTGCGCCTGGGCGCGGAGGATCGGGGTGAAAAATAGAAGAAGAGCGGTAAGGAAGACGCGGCTCAGCATGAGGATCTGAAAAAAGCTTACATCAGCCGTCGCATCGCAGCACTAGTGGCTGAAGACCTGGTCGAGCAGTTCGCCCTGGACGTGATCCAACTGCTTCAGTGTCGCCTCGAGCGTCTCTTTATCTTCGCTGGAGGCAGCGTGGAGATAGCCGGAGAGGCGATAGGTCGTCTTGTGCATCAGCATCTCGGCGTTCTTCAGGCGCTTGGTGTCCCTGGCCAGGCCCATGTGGATGAGGTGGGCATACTGCTCAACCCGCTTCAGCGTCTGGCTGGCGTGTTCGACGTCACCATCCAGCATCTGTTTGCCGGCCATCTCGGTCATGTTGTGTATCAGTTCCGTATACAGGAAGCATTGCTCACGCGGGTTCGCCGAGGCGGCGCGGGCTTCAAGCTGGGCGATACCTTGCGAGTCGAGGATGACGTCGCCCGCCGCGGCGCGGCAAGAGGGAACCGCCAGAAGAAGGACGAGAGCGGGGAAAACTACTGTGGGAACGGCTACGGAACGGATTGCGAGTCTGACCTTGAATCGCATGGTGCACCTCGAGACATCTGCGCGAGGAAGGAACTTCGGTCCTGGACGGTTCGCCGGGGCCGTGCTGCGGAGCGCTTGCCAGTGCTGTGGGCTTGTCTTTTTTACCTTCGACAGCTCATCCGGCTCTGGTGTTGCTTGAGGGAAGCAGTTAGTGCATGTGAGCCAGAGTCACGAGCCGGTGACGGGCCTCGAACTCTTCGTCAGGAAACTTGCCATTGGCCGCCGCGAGGAACTGATTGTACAGATCGGCTGCCTGCTTGATTTCATGAAGCTTGTCGTGAGCGGTCGCCGCCAGGAACAGAGCTGAGGGAGACTGTGGCAGGACTGTAGCACGAAGCGAGAGCGCATGCAAGACCGTCATTGGATCATTGTTGTTCGAGGCCGCGAACGCGAGGTGCGAGGCTGCCACACCGTAGTCCTCCTTTGTGGCGAAGGCGGCGGGATCGACCAGGGCGCGCTTCAGCAATGTCTCCGCCTCGGCGTAGCGACGGAGCTTGATCAGCACGTCGGCACGGTCATCGAGCAGACCCGCGTCCGGCTTTGCCTCGATGAGCGCAGCGTATAGCGGATCGGCCTTCGCGGCATCTCCGGACTGCGCATAGAGGTGCGCCAGCAGAAGCGTGACGGCAGGCTCGTTCGGGTTCGAGGCGTGGAGCTTCTCGGCAAGGGGGATGCCATCCGCGAACTTACCCCGTGCGCCATAGAGCGCGGCAAGCTGTGCGGTCAGGGCAGGCGCGTCCGGATGGGCGACGAGCGCCGAGTTGAGAATGGACTGGGCCTCGGTGGGATTGCTGTGAGACAGCAAACGCGCAAGCGAGGCCGAGGCCGAAGGGTCGTTCGGAGTCTCGGCGAGAGTGTGCCGGTATGCTTTCTCGGCCTCTGCCGGATCGTCCGCGGCTTCGGCGAGTTCGGCGGCCATCTCGGTGTCTTCCGGAGTCTCGGGCGAGAGTTTGAGCGCGAGGATAAGCTCGTCGCGGGCGGCGGCGGGGCTCGACTTCAGATCAAGCCGTGCAAGTGCGCGGTAGGCCCGGGCCTTCAGGGCTGGGTTCTCCGCAGGAAGACCGGCTGCCGTCGAAAGCTCGGCGTGCGCCTCGTCAGCGTGTCCGGTCCGCGCAAGCAGAAGACCGAGACCGAGATGCGGCTCGATCAGCGTGGCGTCAGCGCCGATAGCGGCGCGGTAGGAGGCTTCCGCGTTCGAGGTTTGATCGAGCGCATCCTGTGTGTAGGCCAGGTCGTAGAGAAGATGCGCATCCTTCGGATTCTGCTCGGCGAGTGAGGACAGCAACTTGAGTGCCCGGGGATACTCTCCTTTCTCGAGCGCGTCGTTGGCATCCTCGCGGAGTTTGGCTTGAGGATCGGGTGCGGTGGATGAGGCGTCAGTGGTACCCGCGGTAGCCTGGCCATGGAGAGCGGCCGACGCGGAGAGAAGCCCGAGGAAGAGAATCGTACCGATGCGTCTGCTCATGTCAGTTTGACTCCACTCCATTGAGAATCTCCGCGTCCTCAAGGGTGCAGACTCCTTCCATCTCATCGGTCACGAATCCCAGCAGGATCTCGTATTTGTCGACAATCTCCGCCTGCACGATCTGCACAAGAGTTCCGTGAGCCGGGAACGATGAGCCATCGTTGGGCCGGGTAATCTTCGCGGCGACAGGCAGGGCATGCCCAAGGGCGTATCGCAGGCTGCGGTGATCCGGAATGAAGAAGACGCACTTTCTGCTGTCGACGTCTGCCTGGGTCGCGACCCGGCCTTCGATCACGCGATCCGTTGCCCAGACATTCACCGGTTCACACTCGCGAGTCCAAGCACTGGCGCGAGCCAATGCCCCGTGTGGCTCGCAGGGTTCGCGGCGATCTCTTCCGGTGTGCCCTCGGCGACGATCTGCCCACCGCCGCTTCCGCCTTCAGGGCCCATGTCGATCACCCAGTCGGCCGACTTGATCACATCGAGATTGTGCTCGATCACAAGGAGCGAACCGCCGCCGTCGATCAGCTTCCGGAAAGCCGCGAGTAGCTTCTGCACGTCGTCAAAGTGAAGCCCGGTTGTCGGCTCGTCGAGTATGTAAAGCGTGCGGCTGGCGGCTTTCTTGGCAGCCTCGTTCGTACTCGCGCCTCCGCGGTTCTGGATGCTGCGCGCCGTGGCGAGATGAGAGGCGAGCTTTACGCGCTGTGCCTCACCGCCAGAAAGCGTCGTGGCCGATTGACCGAGCCGCACATACGACAGCCCGACCTCGTCGAGCACGGCGAGCTTGTCGATGATCTTCGGGTGTCCGGCGAAGTAGACCAGCGCCTCCTTGACGGTCATGTTGAGCACGTCATGAATGCTCTTGTTCCGGTACTTCACGTCGAGCACGGTGTTCTTGTAGCGTGTGCCCCCGCACTCCTCACAGGGAAGCTCGATGTCGGCGAGAAACTGCATCTCGACCGTCACCGTTCCGTCGCCCTCGCACACATCGCATCGGCCACCGGGGACGTTGAAGGAGAAGCTGCCTGCGCTCAGGTTCTTTCGCTTCGCATCCGGCTGCGCGGCAAAGAGCGCGCGAATGTCATCGAACGCTTTGATATACGTGACGGGGTTCGATCGAGGTGTGCGCCCAATGGGCGACTGATCGACCAGGATGACCTCGTTCAGATGCTGCACGCCTGAAAGCTCGCGATAGAGGTGTGCCGGGTCACCCGATCCCTCCGGCGTGCCGAGAGCCTGCATGAGCGCGCGATAGAGCACCTGGTGCACGATCGTCGACTTGCCCGATCCTGACACGCCGGTGACGCAGCAGAGCAGGTTGAGCGGAATGTCGAGATCGACTCCACGCAGGTTGTGAATGCGCGCCCCGGTCAGTTTGAGGTGCTCCCGTCCAGGCTCGCGCCGATGCTTCGGAACCGGAATCGTCAGGCGTCCCGAGAGGTACTTGCCGGTGATGGAGTTTGGATTCGCCGTGACCTCGGCAACCGTTCCGGCGGCAAGAAGCTGCCCGCCAAGCTCACCGGCCCCGGGGCCGAGATCGAGCAGATAGTCAGCGGCGCGAATGACGTCGGGATCATGCTCGACCACGAGGATCGTATTGCCGAGGTCGCGCAGCTCTTCCATGATGTGAATGAGCTTGGCGGTGTCGCGCGTGTGCAGCCCGATGGACGGCTCATCCAGTACGTAGAGCGCACCAACCAGCCGCGAGCCAAGCGACGTCGCCAATTGAATGCGCTGCGCCTCGCCGCCTGAGAGGGTGCTGGCAAGCCGATCGAGCGTCAGGTAGTCGAGCCCAACCTGGTGCAGGAAGTGCGTCCTCTGCCGGACCTCCTCGAGGATCTTGCCCGCTATCTCCGTCTGCGCCGGGGAGAGCTCGAGCGAATCGAAGAACGCGCTTGCCGCCGTTATGGTCAGCGCGCTTACTTCGCAGATATTGCGGTCGCTGAGCAGGACCGCCCGTGCCTCGGCGCGAAGGCGTGTCCCCTTGCACTCCGGACATGTGGCGTAGCCGCGATACTTCGAGAGGAAGACCCGCACGTGCAGCTTGTACTTCTTCTTCTCCAGATCGGCGAAGAACCCTCGAATACCCGGATAGCTCCCACGCCCCTCCTGGATGAACTCCTGCTGCTGCGGCGTGAGGTCGTACCAGGGAACGTGCGTCGGAATGCCCGCCGCCTTCGCCGCACGCTTCATCTCGCCATGAAACGGCCGGTACTTGCCCGAAGCCCATGGCGCGATGGCGTCGTTGTCGAGCGACTTCGACTGATCCGGAATAATGAGATTGGGGTCGAAATCGATCGTGTTTCCAAAACCCTGGCATCGCGGACACGCCCCAAATGGGTTGTTGAACGAGAACAACCTTGGCTCGGGTTCGCGATAAGCGCGATGGCAGGAAGTGCACTCGAACGCGGCCGAGAAGCGTAGCCGTGTGGCTTCGCCTTCCCCCTCACGCGGCACGGTGTGAAACTGGATCTCACCCGACTCCCGATATCCGGTCTCGATCGCGTCGACGATTCGTGAGCGTGTGTCAGGCGCGAGCGACAGCCTATCGACGAGCACAAAGATTGGCTTATCGAAGTTCAACTCGAGCAGGCTCTCCGGCGTGGAGAACTCGACGATGTTTCCGCCCTGTCCTTCCGTAGGCTGATAAAGACGGTTGTAGCCCCGCCGCCGCAGCTCCAGCAGACGCTCCTTCAGTGTGTCGGTGAGGGTAAGCGCTGCGATGTTGGTCGTCGTCTGCTTCGCGGATTTTTTCGCCGTCTTCGCAGGCTTCGGTGTGACAACCGGTTCAGCCGTGGGAATCTGCATCGGCTCCAGCTTGATCTCGGCTCGCACGATCGGAAAAAGGGCATACGTCCGCGTACCCTCCGGCAGCGCAAGCAGCGCCGTCACGATCTCGTCGACGGTATCGCGCTTGACGATGCCTCCGCAGTGCAGGCATGTCACGGTCCCACATCGCGCGTAGAGCAGCCGCAGATAGTCGTAGATTTCGGTCGCCGTCGCCACGGTGGAGCGCGGATTCCGCGTCTGGTTCTTCTGCTTGATGGCGATCGCCGGAGCCAGTCCGTCCATGTGGTCGACGTCCGGCTTCTCAATCCGCTCCAGGAACTGACGCGCATACGCCGACAGTGACTCGACATAGCGCCTCTGGCCCTCCGCATATACGGTATCGAACGCAAGGGACGACTTGCCCGACCCCGAGACACCCGAGACGACCGTCAGCGCATTATGCGGGATGTCAACGTCGATGCCCTTGAGATTGTGCGTGCGCGCGCCGCGGATGGTGATGTGATCGATCGCAGCGGGACGCGAGGGAGCAGAGGTCAGGGGCTTCTCTTCGGTTATTTCTTCAATCATGGCCACTCTCTATTGTCGGATAGATGGGCTCGGATTGCGAATCAAGGCACGAAACCTCTTCGATCGCGGTTTCCATGAACAAGGCGCAACATGCTGATGCCGCGTTCCGTGGGACGGTAGTACAGAATCCATCTACCGAAAGGGAGCGTGATTGGAAAACGCCGTACTTCGGCAGCCTGTAGGCGCTCAAAATGACACGGCATGCCTATCTCTGGGGAAGAGAGGAGAAGTGCTCCCGTCTGCTCGATCGCATTGAGAAAGCGGTCGGCAACTCCAACTCCCCCGTGCTCAAGCAGGTAAAACCACTGATCTTCGATGTCGCGGATGGCCTTGGGACGCCGGGCGACGACACGCACTAATCAATACCGGCTTGCCTGTGAAGCTCCAGGCGCAGTTCACGCCAGGACTCCGCCGTCATCTCGACCTCGTCACCGGATTCGATCCCCTCGATCACAAGGTTCTCGAGCTGCTCTTTCGCCCGACGTTTCTGTTCTTGACGGATGAGGCGGCTCACGTACTCCGCCGCACCGGAAAGCTTGAGTTCGCGCACTTCCGCATCAACGACGGCCTGGACATCCTCGGGGAGATAGATAGCTGCCATAGAAGACTCCTTGAGGAAGCATGGAGTGGTGCGTCGAAAAATGCAAGAGCTAGGTCTCGGACCTCTGAGGAAGCAAAATCTCCAGAAAAAGCAGGCAAGCCCCCACCACAATCGCCGAATCTGCCACATTGAAACTGGGCCAGAAGTGCGTCTTGATATGGAACTCAAGAAAGTCAACGACGTGCAGGTAAACCATACGGTCGTAGAGGTTCCCAATCGCACCGCCCAGAATGAGCGCCAGCGCGACGGTCGAGAGCGTGATCACCCGCCCCGCGCGCCAGATCATCACCACGACGACCAGGATCGCGAAGATTGAGAAGCCGATCAACGAGTAGCGCACCGCAAGGGGCGACAGGGAATCGGCGAAGATGCTGAACGCCGCGCCTGTGTTCAACACATGGTCCAGCCGGAAGAAATTCGGGATGATGACCTTCCCGTATCCCGAGCGGATATTGGCGATGATCCACAGTTTCGACAGTCGATCGAGCAGGATGATCAGTGCGGCGATCGCAAACAGGATCGGCCGGCGATCCGTGCCGCGTGCTTCGACAAAGTGGTCAGGCATGGTGGTTTCAGAGGTGGACATGGTCAGGCAGCCTCCGAGCTCGGCGGCGCGTCGTACGGCGGATATCCGATGGCGATCAGGGCCTCGGAGCAGCGTTCACACACGGTCGGAAACCTGCCATCCTGGCCTACATCTTCGGTATAGCGCCAGCAGCGCTCGCACTTGATTCCGCTTGCGAACTTTGCAGTCGTCTCGAGCAGAGGCGCGCCGGCAAGCGTCGAGACGCGCGCTACCTCGACCGAGGAGACGTTCATCAGTTCCGGAAGACTCGCCCCGTAGCGCGCAAGCAGGTCATACGTTGCGGCATCGGAATCGGAGACCTCAAAGCGGATCGAGGCCTCGAGTCCCTTGCCGATCAGCTTCTCATTCCGTGCCTCTTCGAGAGCCTTGAGCGCGGGAACGCGAATTGCGAGAAGCTGCTTCCAGTCTTCCTCGATCTGCTTCACGCTGCCCGGAATGATGTCCTGCATATTCGGGAACAGTGCCACATGGACGCTCGCCTCGCGCCCTTCAATCTTCGGCAGATGCGCCCAGACCTCTTCCGCCGTGAAGCTCAGGATCGGAGCCACAAGGCGCGTCAGCGTCTCGGCGATGCGCCACAAAGCGGTCTGCGCGGAACGTCTTGCTGGAGCGTTCGGGGCAAGCGTATAAAGGCGATCTTTCAGGACATCGAGGTATAGCGCCGAAAGGTCCGTGTTCACGTACTCGTTCAGTGCGTGGTACGCCCGGTGAAACTCGAAGGTGTCGTAGGCGTGCCGGATCTTCGCATCAAGCTCGGCCGTTCGCGAAAGGATGTGCTGGTCGAGCGGCTCGAGCTTCGCAAACTCCGTGATCGCATCGGTTGCCGGGTTGAAGTCGTGGATGTTGCTCAGGAGGAAGCGCAGCGTGTTGCGTAGCTTGCGGTAGTTGTCGCTCACCCGCTGCATCAGGGATTCGGATGCGGCGACATCCTCGCGGAAGTCGACCGACGCCACCCAAAGCCGGATGATCTCGCCGCCCAGCCTCTTCGCTACATCCACCGGGTCGACGCCGTTCCCGAGCGACTTCGAGAAGGCACGCCCCTGCTCATCGAGTGTCCAGCCCGAAGTGGCGACCATCTTGTATGGAGCCTCTTCACGCACGGCGACCGACGTCAGCAGGGAGGAATGGAACCAGCCGCGATGCTGGTCGCCGCCCTCGGTGTAGAGGTCGGCAGGAAACTCAAGCTCGGGCTCGATGTCGAGCACCGCATGCCAGCTCGCACCCGACTCAAACCAGACGTCGAGGATATCCATCTCCTTCCGGAACTCCGTCGTATCGGCGTTGCCGCACTGTGCGCAGGCCGTACCCGCCGGAAGAAGCTGCTCAGGAGAGTGCACGTACCAGGCATCGGCCCCCTCCTTGCGGAAGAGGTCGACGACCTTTGCGTTGATGGCAGGATTGCGCAGCGGCGTGCTGCACTTGCAGCACAGGAAGACGGCAATCGGCACGCCCCAGATGCGCTGGCGCGAGATGCACCAGTCCGGACGTGTCGCGATCATGTTCGAGATACGCTCCTCGCCCCAGGAGGGATCCCAATTCACGCGCTTGATCTCTTCGAGCGTCCTCTGCCGAAACGTTGTCATCCGGGTCGGCGGAAGCTCGACAGCGGTTGCGTCGGGATCGGCGGCAAGGGTCTCGGCAATGACCTCCTGCGTCTCCTCTTCGGACACCGCGGCGTGCATCGGCGTCTCCATCGCGATAAACCACTGCTCGGTCGCGCGGACGATCACTGGATTGTGGCAGCGCCAGCAGTGGGGATACGAGTGCAGCAGGGTCGATGCACTCAGCAGCGCACCTGACTCCCGCAGGATCTCCGTGATCACCGGGTTCGATTTGAAGACGGTAAGGTCTTCATAGGGCTGCCCGTTCGTATTCTTCTGCTTCCCCGCGTTGTCGACGTACTGAAGCTCCGGCAAGTTGTAGCGCTTGCCGGTGTAGAAGTCATCGACGCCGTGCGCGGGCGATGTGTGGACCGCGCCGGTACCCTGTTCCGCCGTCACGTAGGGCGCGTTGACTCCAAGGATCGAGCGGTCAAGGAAGGGATGCTGGAAGGTCGCACCCTCCATGCGGCTTCCGGCGAACCGAACGAGAACGTCAGCCTGCGTCGCCGCCTCATCGGGAGCCGCAGCCGACTTCAGATCGCACGCGGCAACGACCGACGCAAGCAACGCCTCGGCGATGATGTAGGTGCCACCCGCGCAGGCCAGCGCGACGTACTCCATCTCGGGATTGAACGCTACAGCCTGCGAGGCCGGGATCGTCCAGGGCGTCGTGGTCCAGATGATCGTGTAGACCGGTCCGGCTTGCCCACTCAGATCGGCAAACGCTGGATCGATGGCGGTCGCGTCGCCCGTCAGCGCATACCGCACGTAGATGGACGGGCTGGTGTGCTGCTCGTACTCCACCTCGGCTTCGGCCAGCGCGGTGCGGTCGTGGATGCACCAGAACACCGGCTTCAGGCCTTTGTAGACGAACTCCCGCTCGTAGAACTCGTAAAACGTCTCGACGATTGCCGCCTCGTACTCGAACGACATCGTCTTGTACGGGTTGTCCCAGCGTCCGAACACCCCAAGCCGCTGAAACTGCGACCGCTGCAGGTCGACGTACTTCTCCGCATAGGCCCGGCAGGCCTTGCGGACCGCCACGGGGTCCATGTCAAGTTTCTTGCGCCCAAGCTGCTCGTCCACCTTGATCTCGATCGGCAACCCATGGCAATCCCAGCCCGGAACGTAGGGGGCGTCGAAGCCGGCCATCGTCTTCGTCTTGACCACGAAGTCCTTGATGCACTTGTTCAGCGCATGCCCGAGGTGAATCGCACCGTTCGCATACGGCGGTCCGTCGTGCAGGATGTATTTGGGCGAACCGGTACGGGCGGCGCGAATCTGGCCGTAGAGATCCTCTTTGGCCCACGCCTCCAGGCGAATGGGCTCGTTGACCGGAAGATTCGCCTTCATGGAGAAGGTCGTCTGGGGCAGGTTCAGCGTGGCCTTCAGTGGCTTGGACTCGGGGGTATTTGGTGCGTCCGGCATGCTTTCCTCGTATCGCTGGTAACGTCGTGCTGCGTATTCTGGCGGCTGGGTCGGGGCCGTAGTGGCGGCCTTTGCCGCAAACCTTTATTGTATCCGGGTTGCGTGGCAGGATTGCTGTTGACCGTCTCAAGCCTGAGGCGTCCAATATCCGGTCCGGTACGTCCAAGCAAGCGTGGGATCACTCGCGCAGCCGGAAAGAGTGAAATATTAGTAAACTAGAGATTGATGTGCGAATCTAACGTGTGGCGGCGAGACGTAGCATGGCAGCAGGGTCCAAACCTGGCACAAGACCGGGGCCGGAGCCGAACGAAGACTTGAGAAGGGATGGCACGGAGGGCAGTCGCCCGGTGCCGATCGCGCGCAACAGGCTATGGAAAATTTGACATTGACGCCACCCGAAGAAGGGCAGACCCATCCGGCACCGCAGCTTCGCCCGGCTGACGTGCCCGTCTGGGGAGAGCCTGTAGAAGAAGAGGGAGTCCTCGCCTCACTGATCGCGAGTGTGCGCGACGTCTTCTTTCCGGTAAAGCTTCCTCCTCTCGTCCTCGAATCCAAGCCAATCGCAGTCGTTGACCGCATGGCGGTCAAGCGCGATCCCAAATCGACCGCGGTCGCCATCGTGGCCCACGTCGTGGTCATCGCCCTGATCCTCTTCCTGGTCGCGAAGAAGGTGAAGTTCTCCGCCCCTGTTACGCCGCCGCTTGTCACTAACCTCGAAGCTCCTCCCCCGATGAAGATCCCGCCGAAAGCGAACGTCATGGGTGGCGGCGGCGGACAGAAGAGCCCCACTCCGGTGGCCCAGGGCCGCCTGCCCAAGTTTGCCCAGGAGCAGATCACCCCGCCCAAGGCTCCTCCGCTTGAGCAGCCCAAGATTGCCATCGAGCCGACGGTCATCATGCAGAAGGACCTGAAGATGGCCAATTCCACCCTGCCGAATCTTGGCATGCCGAACTCGCCGATCGTCGGCACCGGCAGTCTCGGCAACGGAAGCGGCACAGGCATCGGCTCCGGCAACGGTGCCGGCGTAGGCGCGGGTTCCGGCGGAAACACCGGCGGCGGTGCCATGCGCATCGGTGGCGGCGTGTCGGCCCCGATTCCCATCTCCATGCCCGACCCCGAGTTCTCCGAGGAAGCCCGCAAGGCCAAGGTTGCCGGAAACGTCCTCGTCTACCTCTGGGTCGACCAGAACGGCAACCCGACCCACGTCCGTGTCATTCGCGGAATTGGCATGGGGCTCGACGAGAAGGCCATGGAAGCCGTCCGCCAGTACAAGTTCAAGCCCGCCCGCAAGGATGGAAAGCCCGTGACGGTCGAGATGAACGTCGAGGTCAACTTCCAGATCTTCTAACGAACGCTGTTGCAACGAAAGGGCCCGCCTCGCTGCGGGCCTTTTCCTTTGCTATGCCGTGCATCCGTTCTTCAACGGAAAGAAGATCGAGAAGACCGTCCCGTGAGTCTGCCCTCGGTCCCGGCTTGTGACATGAATGGACGCCTGGTGCTTCTCAAGAATTCCTTTCACCACCCAAAGGCCAAGCCCCGTTCCTCGTGGCGCCTTGTTCGAGTGAAACGGCTCGAACAGCCGGCCTTGCGTGGCATTGTCCATCCCACATCCGTTGTCAGCGATCGTAAATCTCACACCCTGCCCCGCGCTCGAATGCGAACTCATGGTGCGGACCCTCACCTCGATCCTGCCTCCCGGCCTTCCGTTTACCGCATCCAGCGCGTTGCTCACAAGGTTGGCGATCGCCTGGTGGATGTCGGATTTGTAGCAGGTCAACAGCGCCCCCTGGGTGTCGTTGACCTTCACCTCGACCGAAGCATGCTCAAGTCGACTCCGGAACAGTGTCAGCACCGATTCGACCACCTCGACGAGCCTTGTCGGTACCGCCCTCTCCGACGACTGATGAAAGCGTAGGGTCTGCCGGACAGTCTGCGAGATACGGGCCAGCTCCTCCTGCGATTTCCTCAGGTAATCCTGTTGATCCGCCCGGTTCTCACACGCGTCCGCCATGTACAGCAGGTTCGTCATCGACTGCAACGGATTATTGATCTCGTGCGACATCGCGCTTGCAAGCTGTCCCACCGCCGCCAACTTCTCGATGGTCTGCATCTTTGCCGCAGCCCGGGCATTGTCATCGATCGTGCGCCGAAGCTCCAGAAGCGTCATGACCTGCCGGGCAAGCGCCTCGAGAGCCGCGATCTGCCGCGGTTCCAGCACGCGCGGCTTGGTGTCGATCACGCATACCGTTCCCAGGACCTCGCCACCCGGTTCGACGATCGGGGCGCCTGCATAAAAGCGTATATTCGGGTCTCCGAAGACGAGTGAGTTGTTGCGAAACCGCGGGTCGGCCGTCGCATCCTCGACGATCAGCGTCTCCGCTGTGCCAAGGGTCAGCGCGCAGAAGCTCTCTTCGCGCGGCGTCTCGCGGATCGGAAGCCCCTGGACCGACTTGAACCACTGCCGGTCCGCATCAACCAGCGAAACCAGGGAAATCGGCGTGTCGCAGATGAACGACGCCAGCCGGGTCACATCGTCGTATCCCATCTCCGGCATGGTGTCGAGCACCGAATAACGCTTCAACGCCGCCAGTCGCGCCTCTTCCTCAGACGAACCAGGCTTTGTTGTGCGGGAGACGTACATTGACTGAGTGTCTCACGCGACAGACAGGCGTGCCCCCTCCCCCCTATCCTTTCAACTGGAAGAAGCGTCAAGCTGGAAGAAGCGCCCGTTCCACCGCAGCGGTGGGTGAACCGCCAGGCTCTCCGGAGACAGCCACGGGACGCAGGTGAAAGCGAACGACATGCCGTTCCAGCAGGACGGCCGTCGCGCGCAGGCTTTCGACCCCCGCCGCCGTTGTCGCCATCTCCCCCAGGTTCTCCCGGCTCAGCGAGTAGATGGAATGCAGGCTCGCACTCGACTGGTTGGCCGCCGCCGCCTGCTGCGTGGCCGCGATCGCGATCTGCGCGATCATCCGGTCCACCCGCTCCGCCATCACGATGATGCCTTCGAGCGCCTCTCCTGCCCGATGCGTCGTCTCGACCCCCTGGTTTACCGCAGCGGTCCCGCTGGCCATGCTCGCAATCGCGGCTTGTGTGCGTCCCTGGATCCCCCGGATCATCCCGGCGATCTCCCCGGTCGCCTGCGCCGTCGACTCGGCGAGCCGCCGCACCTCGCCCGCCACGACCGCGAAACCCCGACCGTGATCTCCTGCACGCGCCGCCTCGATGGCCGCATTGAGCGCAAGCAGGTTCGTCATCCGGGCGATCTCCTCGATCACCGTAACGATCTGGGAGATCCTTTTCGAATCTTCGCCAAGCAGCCCGAGCGACGACGAAGTCTCATCGACAGCGCTGGCAATTCCAGCCATCGAGCCGAGCATCTCGGTCACAATCGCCCCTCCATCTCGAGCCGTCTGGGCCGCCGCTCTCGCCGTATCCGCCGCCGACCGCGCATGCCGCGATACCTCGTCAATCGAGGTCGACATCTCGTGCATGGCGGTGGCCGCGTGCTGCGTCTGCTGGCTCTGCTCGTCGATCCGGTGATGAATCAGGTCGCTCGCCTGATGCATGGAGTCGGCGTTCGCCGTGAGGGTCCGTGCTGTTTCGACCGTGGTTCCGATAATCGCGGAAAGGCTGGACTGCATCTCCTGCATCGCGATCGCCAGCGATCCGATCTGGTCGTTCGACACATCGAGGAAGTCATGTCCGGTCAGGTCGCCGCTGGCAATGGCATTCGCTCGATCCGTCAGTGTTCGCAGCGACCTTGTGATCTCAGTGATCAGCAGCACCGCGACTGCCGCGCCGAGAAGCGCTGTCAGCAGCGTGCACAACCAAAGCGTGATCACCACATCTTCATGCAGTCGGCGCAACTGTAGATTCTCCTGGGAGGCAATATTCTCCTGGGAGTCGGTAAGGTCGGCCACAAGCTTGTCCATCGAATCGTCGAGCGCAAGCACCTCGTTCTGGATCAGGTCGTAAGCCCGTGCCGTGCCCGCTTCGGTATGCGATTCGTTCGCGCTCTCGACCTCTTCCCCAATCTGCGTGAGCCGCCCGATGCCCACCTCGATTTTCTGCAGCCTCTCTCTGTCTTCCGGCAGCAGGGTGACGTCGGAGAGATGCTCATGGAAGTGAAGAATCGCCTGATTCGCCCGTTCAAGAGACACCCGGTGCGACTCCCGAAACTGGCGGGAGGCTTTCGGATCGATCCCGAACAGCATGTATGACTCCAGCGACTGCATGCTCTCGGCGAGTTCGCGACCCACCTCGTGCATAAGCATGATCAGCGGCACCTGCTTTGTGGTCACGGTTTCCGAGAGGTGATCCGCCTTGCGAATACTCAGGTCCGCCATAATGGCGCTTAGAAGCATCGCCGAAACCAGGACGCCGCTGCTGAGACCAAGCTTTGCTTCGAGATTCATCCTGTGTCCCCAGCTACGCCGTCCTGGCCCCACCGCTGCGCGGCTAATTACTCTTCTGGTTGAAAGCGAACCGAACCTGGACGACATTGCTCGACCAGCCCGGACCCGGAGCGAATTTCCACTTGCGGACCGCCTGCTCCGCTGCAGGTTCGAGCAGAGGATGTCCTGAAAGCGCGTGCGCCTTGGCCACTAAGCCATTCGGCTGCACGACGACCGCCACCCGCACCGATCCGGTAATGTGCATCCGTGCAGCCAACGCCGGGTAAGTTGGCGCGACGGTATGAATGACCTCTCGCCTCGGTTCTTCGTCATCCTGGGCTAAGACGCGAGTGATCGGCAGGAAAACGGCGGAAAGCCATAGTGCCGCAAGCCATAACGCAGCAGCCCGGAGATGAGTCCGAATCGCGATGACACCTCCGGGCTACAGAGGGTCTATCGGCTCAGGGCACAGCCGCTTTAGGAGTGTCCGCTTCAGCTCAAGTCTTGCGTTTAAAAGGACGGCTTTCGCCGTGGCGGTCTAGCTGCCCGGGCAAAAACTGCTTCGAGCGCTGAGGTGGGCTTCTGGTTCGCCAACCACGCAACGAAGATCAGGCCCGAACCGCCGGCTGCAGCGCTTCAATCTCGGCAAACGTGAGATTCTCCGCCGGACTCTCGTTCCGCTCTTTCCACCCGAGAAACAGCTTTCCGTAACTCTGCGTCGTGCACGTCGCCGGGTCGATCGAAAGCTCCGCCAGCGTCGAGTCGATCCGGCTTACCGGGCCCTCAAGCTCACCCCAGATCCCGATCGGCGTCTCGTCGATGACGAGGTGCAAGGGATTGCGGTCCTCGTTCGTGCTGTGCGACCACTCGGTGCGGTACTTCTCGTACCGGAAAACCGGAGAGTAGCCGAGCTGACAGAAGATCTCTCCGAGCGCCTCCGCATCGTCGACGTGCGTCTCCGTCTCAATGCGTGTCTTATAGCGCGACTCCGGATCGTCGTCGTCCGGCGTGCGCTTGTGGGTCAGGGTCCATAGGTCACCGTACTGGCGAACCCGCAGGATCTGACCCTTACCGCGGAGGCTTCGCTCCGGCGTATCGAACAGCGTGTTTGCCTCGAAGGTGCGTGGGGTGTCGAGGTGAAAGCCGAGGCCGGGGAGGCGGGCTTCGAGAGAGGCGATATCGGAAATCAGGAACTTCAGTTCGATCTCTGCGCTCTGCATACACGTGAGTATAGGCCGGTCGGCTTAGGATAAAAGGAATGAAACAAGGAACTACGGCCCGTTTGGGGAGGGAAGAAGTCGGGCTTGCCGCAGCCATCTTGCGAAACGGAGGCCTCGTCGCTTTCCCTACCGAGACGGTCTACGGTCTCGGCGCGAACGCTCTTGATGCAGATGCGGTCGCAGGAATCTTTGCCGCGAAGGAGCGGCCCCGGTGGGATCCCCTGATCGTCCATGTCGCCGACCGGGCGAGGCTGGACAGCGTCGCGCACGTTTCTCCGGAGGTAGAAAAGCTGATCGCAGCGTTCTGGCCCGGCCCACTGACGCTTCTGCTGCCGAGGACATCCGCGATCCCTGACGCGGTCACCGCCGGGCGTGATCTCGTGGGCGTAAGAATGCCTGCCCATCCAATTGCACTGGATCTCATTCGGCAATCCGGCGTGCCCATCGCCGCCCCAAGCGCCAACCGCTTCGGCCACACCAGCCCCACGACCGCCGCTCATGTCCTTGTCGATCTCGACGGACGAATCGACGCTATCCTCGACGGCGGTCCCACGTCGGTCGGCGTGGAATCGACCGTCCTGGATGTTGGCGCGAGAATGATCTATCGCCCGGGGGCGGTGACCGCGGAGCAGATATCCTCTGTCCTCGGCGCCGAGGTCTCTCTGGTTGGAGACGTGTTTGCGCACGAGCCTGAAAGTCTTCCATCCCCAGGCGTGGGCATGCGCCACTACGCCCCGCGCGCGCGCCTCGTTCTCGTCGAAGGAACAATCTCCGACGGCATCATCACCCGGCTAGAGACCACAGTCGACGGATTCGAAGCCCAGGTCGGAGTCATGCTGCCCACCGGGTGGCGCTCCGGCGCATCCATGTTTGTCTATCCGTGGGGCGACTGGGAGAACGGCGAAGAACTCGCTCGACGTGTCTTTGCAGGCCTCCGCGCGTTGGACGAGGCCGGGGCTACGGTCATCGTCTGCCCCGTCCCCGACGCCACCGGAATCGGAGCTGCCTTGCGGGATCGCCTCGGCAAGGCCTCCCGCACGGATTAGCCGAAAAGTCCGCTCATGATTTCGAAGTCCGGACCTAAACTCAATGATTCGAAGACTTTGAGACCTTAAGCCGGGAGGGGCTGAGGTCACCCGCGCATCGGCTGCGCCAGCCCCGTCGCGAACGCGTCGAGCGAAAGATTGCGCAGGAGGTTGCGCCTCATTCCGCTGTAGACCTGATCCAGGCCACGGCTCGCCTGTTCGATCCACGCAAAGTTGACCATCCCGGCAAGCCGCTCAAGCTCCGGCCTGAGATCGATATTCCGGATCAACTCCGGTGTCCCTGCCATCAGGAGAAGCAGATCCTCAAGGAGAAGGGTGATCCCACGAAGCAGCGCCGTGGTCTTCTGCTGACCTTCGGCCCCGGCCCGATACGTCTCCGTCATCTTGAATAGCCCCGTGTGCTCCGGATCCCCATGGCTCGAAGCCGACTCCGCCGCATTGCGGAGCATGAGCATCGCATCCGCCCGTGCCGCGGTGTAAGCCGCCAGGTCGAACCCCAACGCTCTCCCCGCCGCCCCCTGCGCCAGCCGCGCAATCAGCGCCCGGTGCTGTGGTAGTACGTCGGGCCGACGGTCGGCAAGCAGCATCTCCAGCTCTTCTACCGGGAGCGCCCCCAGCCTGACCGTCGCACACCGCGACCGGATCGTCGGCAGGAGCTCGCCGACATTTTCAGCCAGAATGATGATGTGTACGGTAGGCGGCGGTTCCTCAAGCACCTTAAGCAGCGAATTTGCCGCCTCCTTCATGAAGCTCGCGGCGGTAAAGATAAAGATGCGTCGTGGAGCCTCGGACGGATGCCGCTGCGCCCTCTGGATCACAGTGCGCACCTGCCCGAGCTTGATCAGAAGCTGCGGCGGGTCCGGCGGAATGATGAGTACGTCCGGATGCTGCTGAATGAGCACCCGCGTCTCCTTCTTATCCGTCTCGCGCAGGTCTTCGCGTGACGCAACCGCCGCATCAACCAGGCCGGCAAGATCGTAGGCACTGGCGATCCGCGTGCAGTTGGAGCAGACGCCACAGAACCCGGCCAGCGCCTGCCCGTTCGACCACAGATCCCGCGGCTGGCGTTCGCACTCCACCGCCATGGCGAGCATCAGGGCCAGCGTGTACTTGCCCGCACCGTTCGGTCCCGCGAGGATGATCGAATGGGGGAGCCGCCCGGCGGCAATCGCCGTTCGGAGCTGCTCGACGGCACCGGTGTTTCCAAGAAATTCGTTGAACCCGGCTGGCAGCGCGTCAGGCATACGGTCTTGTCTCCCCTTTCAAGACTACGATACGGAGGGAACTCCCCAGGACCGCCAAGCGTAGAATCGTCAGGATGATCTGGCCCAGAAAACTTGCGCTTACCCTTGCACTTTTCTTTGTGGGCTTCACCGTCTGCGGCGCGGAGACGGTAGCCGGATTGCCAGCGCCCACCGGCTACGTGAACGACTTTGCCGGTGTCCTCAATCCAACCACGAAGCAGAACCTCGAAGCCCTTTGCACCGACGTGGACAAGCAGGCGCACGCGCAAATCGCTGTCGTCACGATCAAGACCATCGACGGCGACCAGTCGATCGACGAGTTCGCCACAGCGCTCGAAGAGAAGTGGAAGGTCGGAGCCAAGGGCACGGATCGCGGCCTCCTCATGCTCTTCGTCATGACCCCCCGCGCCGGACGGATCGAGGTGGGCTACGGCCTCGAGGGAATCCTCAACGACGCCAAGGTCGGAACCATCGGACGCACCATGGTCCCGGCAGCAAGCCAGAACGACTACAACACCGCGATACCGCTCGGCGTGCAGCAGATCGCACAGGTCATCGCGGCGGACGCGGGCGTCACGCTGACCACCGCGCAGCCGATCCATCGCTACCACCGCGAGGGGGTGCAGCAGCAGACCGTCCATCTCAGTTTCTTCCAAGTGCTGATCGTAGGCGGGGTGCTCCTTTTCATTCTCTTCCTACTCATCAAGACCGGAAACGTCGGACTGATCTTCTTCCTGCTCGGTAATATTCTTGGTGGAGGCGGCGGTGGAGGAGGCGGAAGAGGCCGTGACGACGATCGCGGTGGAGGTGGGTTTGGCGGGTTTGGTGGAGGCAGCTCAGGCGGGGGCGGCGCAAGTGGCGATTGGTAATCGGATGAACCGGAATCTAAACGAAAGTCATCTCATCTGCGTATCCAGCAAGTAGAATCAACGGCTACAAGCACAGCAATCACGAGGAACTCATGAAATCTCTCTGGATCGGACTTGGAGTTGTTGGACTGATTGTCATCGTCCTGCTCTTCGTCGGCGGCAGCTATGTCAGTGCAAAGAACTCCCTGGTCTCGCAGAACGAGGCGGTGAACCAAGCCTATTCGCAGGTGAACGTTGCGCAGCAGAGGCGGCTCGACCTCATTCCAAACCTCGTCGCCTCAGTCAAAGGCTATGTCAACGAAGAGACGACTGTCCTGACGAATATCGCGAATGCCCGCGCAGGCGTCATCGGCGCGACGGACCGGGCGAGCAGCATTCAGGCAAACTCCCGCCTGGACGTGGCACTCAGCCCGCTGCTCCGCTTGCAGGAAGCTTATCCAAACCTTAAGGGCAACGATCAGTTCGTGCGTCTCGAAGACGAGTTGGCCGGTACGGAGAACCGCATCGCTGTCGAACGTGGCCGTTACAACAAGGTGCTCAGGGACTATGACGTCTCCGTGCAACAGTTTCCGACCAGCATCTGGGCAAACATGGCCGGCTTCCACTACCGCGACGAATACTTCAAGGGCGACCCAAGCAACAGCGTCGCCCCGAAGGTCGATTTCAGCAAATAGGCGGGCAAACGACAAAGGCCGTCACCTTGGGTGGCGGCCTTGCTATCTATGGCAAGCAAAAGAACAGGGCCATCGCCAAAGCGACGGCCCTTTGTTTTGCAGGATAGATTACTTGGTAAAGGCGCTGATCGCCGAGGCTTCGTCGTCCTTTACGTCAAACACGGTGTAGAGCTTCGTGATCTGGAGAAGGTCGTGGACCTTCTTGGTCAGGTTCAAAAGCTTCAGCTCGCCGCCGGCGTTCTTCACGGTCGTGAACGCGCTGACGAGTTCACCGATGCCTGAGCTATCGATATAGCTGATATCGCCCAGGTTCAGCAGAATCTTGTTCGATCCTTTGGCAAGCACATCGCGAACTGCGTCGCGTAGCGTGACACTGCCTTCGCCGAGTGTGATCCGGCCGCTGAGATCGAGAATGGTGACGCCGTCAACCTGACGGGTCTTTACTTTCATGCTCATGGTGATTTGTCTCCTTAGGTTCCCGACTGCGCGGGGGTGCGGTGCTTGATCAAAGTCAGTTCAGTACCTGGGTGTAGCTGGCGAAAGTTTACCTCATCCATGAAAGCGCGAATGAGAAAGATGCCACGGCCGGAGCCACGGAGGATGTTTTCGGGGGCCAGAGGGTCAGGAAGCGTGTCTGGATTCAGCCCCGAGCCCTGATCGCTGATGCGGATAATAAGCGAATCCGGGGTCGATTCGAACGAAGCGGTAATGTGCTTCTCTGGATCGTACGCGTTTCCATGCAGCACGGCGTTGACAGCGGCCTCACGAACGGCCATCGCAATATTCGGCACGGTATCTTCGTCGAAGCCTGCGCGTTCGGCAAATTCCTCGGCCGTCTGCTCTACTTTGTTGACGCTGGCGAGTGACGAATCCAGCGTGTAACTGACGCGGCTTGTTGTATGGTCGGCCAACTCGGTCCTTTTGGGGAAGCAGTCCTGCGTACGGATTCGATACTCCGCACCGGCATACGCCGCCGATGCCCGATGTTGGCAGTGTGCTTGCCACGCGGGAAGATGTCAAGGCGGATACCTTCGAGAAGCGAAGCGGGCAGATCACGCGCCTCATTCCGGCGGGGCCGGAGCGAGTGATTTACGATGCCAACACGAGGTCTTTGCAGATGAAGGGTTTGGCAGCAGTCGCGGCGGTTTTTCTTTTTTCCGGAGTGCCTTTCGCAAGAGCGCAGACCGCTCCTGCTCCGAGGCCGCTGCAGCAGATGCCGTTCTCGCCGGTACTCGACATCAACGACATGGATCGCACCGTTGATCCGTGCACCGACTTCTACAAATACTCCTGCGGCGGATGGATGAAGAACAATCCCATCCCGGCAGACCAGGCGAACTGGAGCGTCTACGCCAAGCTCACTGACGAGAATGCGCAGTTCCTTTGGGGAATCCTAGAGGACGCAGCGAAGGCAACGAACCGCACGCCCATTCAGCAGAAGATCGGCGACGCTTTTGCCGCTTGCATGGATACGTCAGCGATCGATAAGCGCGGCCTCGACCCGCTCCGTCCCGAACTGGCGATGATCGATGCCCTGAGAGATCGGGCTGCAGTAGCTGCGTCGATCAGCACCCTCTCGCATGACGCCGTCGGCTCCTTCTTCTTTAACTCGGGATCAACCCAGGACCCCGCGAACGCCAATGACGTTATTACAGCCGTCGCCTCTGGAGGCCTCGGCCTTCCCGACCGCGACTACTACCTCAAGGCCGACCCGAAGAGTGTCGAGACGCGCGCGAAGTATGTGGCTTATGTGACAAAGCTCTTCGCCCTCGCCGGCGAGACCGATGCAAAGGCAGCGAGTGATGCCGCCGACGTCATGCGCATCGAGACCGCCCTCGCCACCGCTTCGCTCACGCTTGTCGACAAGCGCGACCCCTACAAGCAGTTCCACAAGATGACGGTGGCCGAGCTTACGAAGATCAACCCGTCGGTTGACTGGCCAGCTTTCTTCGCCAAGCGCGGTCTCGCTGGAATCGCGACAGTCAATGTCACGGAGCCGGAGTTTCAGAAGGCGCTCGACGCTGAACTGAAGAACGAAGCGCTCGAAGCCTTGAAGTCTTACTTGAGGTTTCACCTTCTGACTGGCGCGGCACCTGCACTCGCCAGCTCATTCGAGACCGAGAACTTCGGCTTCTACCGCGGCTACCTTCGTGGCGCGCAGCAACAGCCGCCACGCTGGAAGCGCTGTGTTCGCTTTGTCGACAGCTCCCTTGGCGAGGCCCTCGGGCAGGAGTTTGTGCGCCGCACCTTCGCCGCGGACACGAAGCAGAAGACGCTCGTCATGACCCAGCAGATTGAAGCCGTCATGCAGGACGAGATCGAGCATCTGGACTGGATGAGCCCGGCGACAAAGAAGGAAGCCCTCCGCAAGCTTCACGCCATCCGCAATAAGATCGGCTACCCAGACACCTGGCGCGACTACACCAAACTCACGATCACCCCAGGCGACTTCTTCGGCGACACAGAACGCGCCCAGCAGTTCGAGGACTCGCGCGACTGGGCCAAGGTGGGCAAGCCCGTCGACCGAAACGAGTGGGGCATGACGCCGCCAACCGTGAACGCCTACTTCAACCCCCAGATGAACGACATCAACTTCCCGTCCGGCGTCCTTCAGCCACCTCTCTACGATCCGAAGGCCGACGACGCCCCGAATTACGGCGACACCGGTGGCACCATCGGCCACGAACTCACCCACGCCTTCGACGACGAAGGCCGCCAATTTAACGCCGAGGGCGACCTCAAGGACTGGTGGACCAAAGAGGACGCGCAAGGCTTCGAAGACCGCATCAACTGCCTCCGCGACCAGTTCGCTACCTATGTCGTCGTCGATGACATCCACATCAACAGCAAGCTGACAAGCGGTGAGGACGTAGCCGATCTCGGCGGAACACTCATCGCTTATATCGCCTGGAAGCACCAGGTCGAAGGCAAGAACCTCAAGCCCATCGATGGCTTTACCCCGGATCAGCGATTCTTCATCGGCTACGCCCAATGGGCCTGTGAGAACACACGCGAAGCGGCCGAGCGCCTCCAGGCCGCAACTGATCCGCACTCTCCCGGGTTTGCCCGTGTGAACGGCATCGTAACGAACCTGCCGCAGTTCGCCCCCGCATTTGGGTGCAAGGTCGGACAGCCGATGGTGAAGTCCAAAGTCTGCAAGGTTTGGTAAGGCTCAAGGACGAAGGACTATGACGAAGCACGCGAACGAGAGAACGAGCGTATCGGCACTGATGGGCGCCAAGGTCAATGGCCCTGATGGGCGCGCATTCGGCTCGGTGCGTGAGTTCGCCGTCAGCCCCTCGGACGACGCGGCGCACGTCTTCGGTTTTATCCTGCGGCTCGCGACCGGAAAGAAGAATGGGCAACCGTCGCTGATACGCGTGTCTGATCTCGTTCAGGGCGGTGACGGTCTTCAACTCCGGGCATCTGCCGAGATGCAGGAGATGGCAGATGCTGAGGCATATCTTCTGCTGGAACGTGACCTGCTCGACCAGCAAATCATTGATGTTAACGGGCACAAAGTCGTGCGAGTAAACGATGTCGACCTCATCTGGGAGGCATGTCTTGACGGGACAGACAGACTTTCGCTTCGCATCGCCGAGGTTGAAGTGGGAGTTCGTGGGGCAATACGGCGTCTGCTCAAAGGTCTGCCGCACGGCACTATCGACAACTTATCCTGCCGCATTCCAGCGAGTGTTATCCCGTGGGACTTCGTCGACCTGATCGACCGCGACCCGTCGCGCCGGGTGAAGTTGAAGATCGAACAGAACCGACTCTCGAAGATGCACCCATCCGACATCGCGGACATCCTGGAGGAACTTGGGCCGGCAGAACGCCACGCGCTCTTTACCAGTCTCGACGAAGAGGTCGCTGCCGAGGCGCTTGAAGAAGTCGACCCCAAGATGCAGAAGGCTCTCATCGAAGATCTCGACTCCGAGCAGGTCGCCGGGATCGTCGAAGAGATGGACCCCGGTGCTGCCGCCGATTTCCTGTCCGAGCTGTCCGACGAACGCTCCGAGGCGATCCTCGAAGAGATGGATCCCGAGGAGCGGCATGAGGTCGAAGAGCTTCTCGAGTTCTCGGGAGACTCCGCAGCCGGCCGCATGACGACCGACTACGTTTCACTGCCCGAGGTTGCGACCGTGTCGGATGCCGTGAACGCTCTGCGCGACTTCGAAGGCGATATTGAAGTGATCACCGATATCATCCTGCTGGACGACGATCAGAAGATTCGCGGTTTAATCCCAGTCGTCCGCCTCCTCTTTGCGGAACCCGGGGCGGCGCTATCGGCTCTCCCGCAGGGGCACATTGTGAGCTGCCGCCTCGACGCGAATGGGAAGAAAGTCGCCGAGCTGTTCGACAAGTACAACCTCCGCTCGCTGCCTGTGGTCGACGACGACAAGCGTCTTGCGGGGGTCATTCACGCTGAGCAGGTCATCGCCAACCTCAGGCACAAGCATTAGCGGATGAGCGTTCGGCACATGAAGATCCTCTACGCCGGAAGCATCTCTCCAAACGACTCGGCTCTGTACCGTCTATGGGCGCTTGAACGCCTCGGCCACACTGTCATCGGCTTCGACTCGCTCGAGTACGCGCCTCGCAACCCCTTCCTCGCGAAGGTGATGCACCGCCTCGCAGCCGGACCTCAGGTCGAGCGCCTCAACCGCGACCTTCTGCGCCTGACCATGCAGGAGAAGCCCGACGTGGTCTGGACCGACAAGCTTCTCTGGCTCAAGGCCTCGACCCTCAAGCGCTGGCGAGCGCTGGGGATCGTGAGCGTTAATTACATGATCGACAATCCCTTTGGCACCCGCCGCGATCCAGGCTGGCGCCTGTATATGAAGAATATCCCCTTCTTCGACCTGCACGTTGTCCAGCGCGACCGCAACATCGCCGAATATCACGCGCGGGGCGCCCGCGACGTCATGAAGATCCAGACCGCGTATGAGCCCACGATGCACTTCCCGCCACCGCCCGGTTGGTCCGACGCCGACCGCGATCGTGGTGTCTCCTTCATCGGCACACCGTACGACGATCGCGCCCAGTTTCTCACGCGTCTTTGGAAGGAGTTCGGCTTCCACGTCACTGTGTCGGGCGGTCTCGTTTGGAAGCCTGCACTCGGCCTGGAAGCGACAACGGCGATCTATCGCGGGAACGGTGAGCTCTTTCGCGACGAATATCGCGAGGGAATCTGGCGCTCGCAGATCAACCTCAGTTTCATTACCCACTCGAACCAGGACGAGTTCGTCCACAAGAGCTTCGAGATCGCGGGATGCGGAGGATTTCTTCTTGCCGAGCGCTCCGATGGCCATCAGCAGAGGTTCGAAGAAGACGTCGAGGCAGTCTTCTTCTCCTCGATAGAAGAGTGCGTCGAAAAGATCCGCAGATATCTGCCCGACGAGGCAGCAAGGGCGAGGATCGCGGCGGCCGGACTCGCTCGTGCCGAACGCGACGGGTACCACAACGATCGCCAGGTCGGCCTGATCGTGGATCGTGTCGCCTCGATCCTGGAGTCTGTTCGCAGAGGCAAAGCTTGATCCGCGACCTCGAAGTCTCTCAACCCGATCCGAGCGAGGTCGCGGATGTCTGCATCGTGGGCGCAGGGGCGGCGGGAATCGTAATCGCGGTCGAGTTGATCAGGCAAGGGAAGCGAGTGGTACTTCTCGAAGGCGGAGGCGCGGATGTCGAGGAGCGGTCCCAGGAAACCTACCGCAGCGAGGTCGTCGGCAACATCCATCGCGGTGTTCATACCGGACGCTTCCGTGCAAAGGGCGGAACGACCACACGTTGGGGAGGCCAGATCCTCGAGTTCGAGTACCTCGACTTCATCCAACGGCCCTGGATCGCGGAGAGCGGATGGCCGTTTTCCAAAGACGAACTGCGCCCGTACTACGAGCGAGCGCTTGAGCTTGAGGGCCTTGGCGGCGTCATTCGCAAAGACGAATCCGTCTGGCGCAAGATTGGTGTCGAGCCACCTTCGTTCGACGGACTCCACAGCTACTTTTCCCGATGGTGCCCTGAACCGTCCTTCGCCCGTCTTCACCGTGCCGTACTCGAGGAAAACGCCAGCCTCGTCGTGTGGCTCCATGCGAATGCTGTCGAGATGATCTTCCACGCGGATCGCATGATCGGGGTTAGGTGCCGAACGCTCACAGGTGTCGAAGCCACCTTCCGAGCCTCTCGCTTCGTGTTCTGTCTCGGTGCCATTGAAAGTTCACGTTTTTTTCTGCAACCAAGCGCGGCAGGATTTCCCTGGAACCGCTCAGGTCTCCTGGGGAGACATTTTCAAGACCACATCGACGTAAACGCTGCAGAGATAGAGCCAATTGATTCCGAGGGATTTCATCGAATCTTCGACAACATTTTCCGCGAAGGATTCAAGTACCACCCGAAGCTTCGGCTTTCTTCCTCGATCCAGCAAGAGAGGCGCACGCTGAACGTTGCCGCGACCATGTCCTTCATCTCGAACGCCGACGAAGCGCTCGGCAGGCTCAAGGAGACCGCCAAGAAGATACTGCGAGGCCGCGTGCGCGAGGTGGCCTTCGCGGATGTTGTCTTCGTCGTGAAGAATCTCCCGCTTCTCGTGCGACAAACGCTGCGATATGCCATTCAAAACCGCGCCTACAACCCGTCGGACGCAGCTATCACATTGCGCGTCCACTGCGAGCAGCAGCCTGACTCTACAAGCAGCATCACGCTTTCGGACGAAAGAGACGCCCTCGGCCTCTACCGCACGAGGCTCGATTGGCAGATTTCAGACAAGGAATTGGCAGCAATCCGCGAGTATGTGCTCATTGCACAATGCTCTCTGGCCGGGATTGCGAGGGTCATTCCGGACCCCGATCTTGTCGCGGGCAAGCCGGAGTTTCGAGCAAAATGCGATGACAGCAACCACCACATGGGCGGCATGCGCATGGCGGTCGATCCCGAGGACGGCGTAGTCGATCCCAACCTAAGGCTCCACGGCACTGCGAATATCTACGTCTGCTCGGGAGCCGTCTTTCCAACTTCGAGCTTTTCAAATCCCACTCACACCGTCCTCGCTCTCGCCGTTCGTTTGGCGGACCATCTTGCAGGCGATCTAGGCTAACCTCAAACGAGCACACTGATTAGGAGAGCCGGATGCAAGAGATAGCCCTAGCGACGACCGGCCGAACCACTACGCGCCTGGGCTTCGGCTGTTCAAGCATCATGGGGGGCCTTAACCGCCGGGACTCTCTCACGATGCTCGAAGCCGCTGTCGAGGCAGGTATTACCCATTTCGATGTCGCCCCTTCCTACGGTTACGGACAGGCCGAAGCCTGCCTCGGCGAGGTTTGCCGCCGCCACGCCGGCAAACTTACGGTGACCAGCAAGTACGGCATTCCTGGGTCAAAGAACCAGTCTCTGATAAGCCTCGCCCGCGGCATCGCCGGACCGATCATCCGCAGGGTGCCGGGCTTGAAGCAGGGCATGGCGGGCCTAGCCATGAATGTCGTACGTCGCGAAGAGCAGCCCGCTTTCAACGCTAATGCAGCTCGCACGGCTCTCGAGCGCAGCCTCGCCGCGTTGAAGACCGACCATATCGACCTCTGGCTCCTTCACGAGGTCAGCGCAGGGGATCTACAAGATGATGAGTTGTTGTTTTTTTTGAGGTCTTCGGTGAACCAGGGAAAGATCGGTACGTTTGGAGTTGGAAGTGGCCGGGCAAAGATCCCCGCCTTATTGTCCGAGAAACCCGCCTATTGCCCGGTCACGCAGTACGAATGGTCTGTTCTGGACCCGGCAACTGTTCCCGGAAAGTCATTCCGTATCCACCATCGGGCGCTGACCGAAGACTTCCGTACCCTCTATACGTCCTTATTGGCCGATCCGAGCCGCCAAGAACGCTGGTCCGAAGCGACAGGCCACGATCTGGCCAATGCAGAGTCCCTCGCGAAGCTGATGCTCAAGGCCTCCCTCGTCGCGAACCCTGAGAGCATCATCCTTTTCTCGTCCAAGAAGCCTGGGCACATCCGCACCAACGTCGAAGTTGCCGGAGACCCTTCCTTGGAAGTTCCCGCACTTCGCCTGCACGAACTTGTCCAGCGGGAGCGGAGCGGGCTCACCCTCAAGGCGGTGAGCTGAGATGGCCGCTTCGCTCTGGCGCCGCTGGCGCACCAGCATCTTCCTCTTCCTCGCCGTCCTTGGTCCTGGCTTCATTACCGCCAACGTGGATAACGACGCCGGCGGCATCCTCACCTACTCGCAGGCTGGCGCGCACTACGGGTACACGCTCCTCTGGACGATGATCCCCATCACGCTCGCCCTTATCGTGGTGCAGGAGATGTGCGCTCGCATGGGCGTCGTCACCGGCAAAGGCCTCTCCGACCTTATCCGCGAAGAGTTTGGGCTCCGCATGACTTTCATTATGCTGATCCTCCTCGTCATCGTGAACTTCGGCAACGTTGTCGCGGAGTTCTCCGGTATCGCAGGATCGCTGCAACTCTTCCACATCAGCAAATACATCAGTGTTCCCGTTTGTGCCTTCTTCGTCTGGGCGCTGGTCGTCAAGGGCAACTACAAGAACGTCGAAAAAGTATTCCTCGCCGCCAGCGTTTTCTACATCGCGTACATCGTCACTGGCGTACTCAGCGGCCCCAACTGGCACCTCGCCCTCCTCGAAACCGTGAAGCTTCCGCCGCGCGCCGTCTGGAAGGACCGCGACTACGTCTACATGACTGTCGGCGTTATCGGCACGACGATCACCCCATGGATGCAGTTCTATCTTCAGTCCTCGATTGTCGAGAAAGGAGTCGGCGTACGTCAGTACAAGGCGTCCCGTCTCGACGTCATCGTCGGCTCAATCTTTACCGACGTTGTTGCCTGGTTCATCGTTGTCGCGTGCGCCGCGACCCTCTTCACTCATGGGATGCGTGACATCAACGTCCCCTCCGACGCGGCCAACGCCATGATGCCCCTGGCGGGGAAGTACGCCTTCATTCTCTTCGCAGCCGGCCTCTTCAACGCGTCCCTCTTCGCCGCCTCCATCTTGCCCCTGTCGACCGCGTACACCGTATGCGAGGGAATGGGTTTCGAGAGCGGCCTCGACAAGAGCTTCGACGAGGCCCCGTTCTTCTACTGGTTCTATTCACTGCTGATCGCCTTCGGCGCCGCAGTCGTTCTTATTCCGAACTTCCCCCTGGTCCGGATCACGATCCTCTCGCAGGTTCTCAACGGCATCTTGCTCCCGGTCGTCCTGATCTTCATGCTGAAGCTCATCAACAAGCACGATCTTATGGGCGAATACACCAACTCTCGCTGGTTCAACGTCATCGCCTGGACTACCTCTGCCATCGTTACCGGTCTTACGGCGATCCTTCTTTGGAACACCGTCCACCCCGTGAAGCCTTAGCGACAGATCCTAGTCGGCTCCGGGCTGTATCACCGGTTTCGACGCAAGAAAAACGCTTACGGAGGTTCCATGTGTCTCCGCGTCGGTCGAGCTCTCGATCTCGATCGACCCGCCATGCTTCCGGATAATCCCGTAGCTTACCCAAAGACCAAGCCCCGTACCCTGCTCACCCTTTGTCGTGAAGAACGGATGGAAGAGCCGTTCCCTTACCGCAGGCGTCATGCCGCCACCGTTATCCGTGACCGTGATCAGCGCGCCCTCTTCATGCCGCACTCCTTTGGGATCGAGACCTGGAGGTAGTGCAGCCGCGGTCACGCTTACCCGTCCCCCCTCATTCACGGAAGCGGCCTCAGCCGCATTAATAATGAGATTGGTGAACACTTGCCGCAGTTCTGCCGGGAAACCATCGATGCAAAGCCCAGCCGGGACGGCCTCTGTCACCGAAACACCCATCGTCTGGAAGCGCCGTTCGAGAAGGAGTAGAAGCCCGGCAAGCATATCGTGCACATCGACCGCGACGGGTGCCTTCGACTCGCGGTAGAGTCCGAGCATCGATCGGCTGATCTGCATCGCTCGAGAAAGCTCCTGTTGCGCCATGTCCAGGAACTGAACCGTCTCCTCCGGGGTCGACCCCGAACTCATGAGGTAAAGAAGATTTGAGACCGCATCCAGAGGATTGTGAATCTCGTGCGCGATCGAGGCCGCGAGCCGCCCCGCTACCGCTAGCTTCTCATTCGCGAGAAGTGCCGTCTGAGTCTTCCGCGCGTTCGTGATGTCGCGCAGCACGGTAACGACGCCCGTCGTGTCCCCACTCTTATCCCGAATGACCGCGGTCTTATCGTCTACCAGGAGCTCGGACCCATCCTTCCGCAAGAGGATGCGGCTGTTCCCATGCTCCAGCCGAGTCGTATCGGTCCACGGATTCCGGATTGGCTCCCGCGTCCCCTCCTCCAGGAGATGGAAGATCTCATCGGCATACAGCCCCAGAGCCAGCTCTTGTTTCCACCCAGTGAGTTCCTGGGCGACCTCGTTCATTATCTGAATGCGCCCGATGGGATCGCACGTGATCACCCCATCTCCGATCGAAGCCAATGTCGTCCGCAGATTCTGCTCGGAAGCAAACAGTTCACCAGCCCGTCGCTCCAGGACCTCCTCCGACAAACGATAAGCTGTCGAAACCTGTTTAAGGCGAGTCCGAGCGAAGAGGCCAATGAAAGCTCCGGTGAAGACCGCTACCACGATCAGCGCTATCAGGATGAGTTGCACCTGGTGATGCCAGGCGTCGATTCGCCGGCCCCGCCGAGCCTCCGAGTCCTGAATGATTTTCTGGAGATCCACTCGGATCGCATCCATATAGGCCTTGCCGACAATATTGAGGTCGACCTCGGATGTCTGGACGCCATCCCCCGTCATCTGGATGATCGACCGGCCAAATCCTTCAAGCCATACGGTGTGGGCCGACTGTAGACGCTCGACATCCCGGACATCGTCTGGATATTCCATCAGCAGGTTCTTCAAGCGGCCAAAAGCCGCATTCAACGGACTTGCTGCGCGGTCGAATGGTTCCAGAAACCGGCGGTCTCCGGTCGTCTGGTACCCGCGCACCCCATCCTCTTCGTCGACGACGAGCTTCTGAATCAGGGTCGCCTGGGCGATCGCCGCATCCGCCTCCTGGATTCGCTGTACAGTGCTCGTAGTCTCGCGGATGCCGAGGAACAGGGCGCACGCGGCAAGCGAGATGACGAGGATTGGGAGGATCAGGACCTCGCGCAGGATCCTGTCGAACTTCGCGAGATTCAAGCTTCGAGCTCCTTCAATCCTATGGCGCTTCGTGGTTGGCACATCCAGCATCTCCGGACAGAGGTCGAACCAGAATGACCTACAGGGGTGCCGCCTCCGGCAGAAGGCTTCCGAGCTTTTGTAGAAGAACTGGGGCGCCCTCACCCTTGGTCATGTAGACGTCAACCAGCGCCGTGATGTCGGCAGGCACCGCGATGTTCGCGGAGAGCAGGAGGATCGGAATATGTGGTTTCGTCTGCCGCATTCTGTTCGCGACCTCGCCGCCGTTCATCCCGGGCATCGTGTAGTCGAGAATGACAGCTTGAATCGGTTCCTTAGCGAAAACCTCTAGACCGGATCTCCCGTCGAGTGCGGTGAGCACACGGTATCCGGCCCGCTCGAGCAGGATCTTGCGGACCTGGAGGCCCACCACTTCATCGTCCACACACAGGATCAGTCGAGACCGTTGCGACATACGTCAGCCTCCTGGAGGCAATCGGGGGAGGGGCCAACCAAAACGGTCAACCACCGGATTCCATTCAGTGTACAGCGCCGGGGGCAGCCCCATGAAATGCAAACGGGATCCGCTCTTCAATAGATTTACTGGATGTTCGCACAAGGTGCGGAGCCTCTGGACTAATCTAACGACGGGGGGGCTGTAGTCCGCCCAAAAAGGATCAGAGCATTGAGTCAGCCGCAGACGATCGTTGTTTTAGAGGATGATGCAGACATCTCACGCCTCGTTCAGTACCACCTTGAAGGCGCGGGCTTTACCGTGCGCCCCTACCTCGCGATCGGACAGGTCCTCTCCGACGCCGAACGCCATCCTCCCGCACTTTTTCTCCTGGACATCATGGTGCCCGGGGGAGATGGTCTTGATCTGTGCCGCAGGCTCCGCCAAAATCCGACCCTGAGCAGCATTCCCATCATCTTCCTCACCGCCCGTGCCGCCGAGAATGACCGCGTGCAAGGTCTTGAGCTTGGCGCGGACGACTATATTACGAAGCCCTTTGCCACCCGGGAGCTCGTGGCTCGCGTCAAGGCTGTCCTCCGCCGGTTCGAGCGGCCCACGACACCTTCATTGCTGAAGTTTGAGGCCATCGAGATCGATGCCAACGCTATGCAGTTGCGCGTCAACGGAGAGCTGGTGACCACGACCGCCACAGAGTTCCGCCTGCTCGACTACCTTGCCCGGCATCCCGGGCGTGTGTTTAGCCGCGACCACCTCCTGGACGCGGTCTGGGGAGACGCCCGCTTCGTCACTCCCCGCTCCGTCGACGTCTACGTTCGGCGGATCCGGGAGAAGATCGAGGAAGACGCAGAGACCCCGCGTTACCTCAAGACCATGCGAGGGGCGGGGTATAGGTTTGAGATACCAAAGGTGCAGCAGGCCTAAGCATGACAAGAAGGCTCAAACGAGCCGGCCTGCCGCAAGCCGTCTCATCATGACCCGGCATGTGCCATCCGCCGAGGAAGCTGAATCACTTGAACCGCAGTCTTTTCTTTAACCTCTTTTATCGGGTTGCCCTCGGACTGGCGCTCTTTGCCGGTGTGGTGGCTTACGGCCCGCGGTTGCGTGGTTTGATTGCGTGTGCTGTCGGGCTGATTCTATCCGCGGCGGTTACCTGGTGGATCGTCCATTCTCTTCGTGCCGCCATCAGCCCACTTGAGCAGTCGGCGATGAAGATTCTAGCGCCTGCTCTGGACACTCTTGAGCCAGTGGACAACGCTCAGCGCCCGGCGTACCGCGACTTCGATAAGCTCGCCCACGCCGTTGCCGCCGCCTCAAGCGATGTGCAGGAGACCCTGCGAGCCTCTTCGGAAAGCCGCCACGATCTCGAGGCTCTTCTCGACAGCATGCAGGATGCCGTTGTCGCCGTCGACTCTGCGGGTCGAATCCTCTGGACCAACCAGAGGATGCAGCGCCTTATGCCGAGCGCCTCGTATAACGGCTCGGCTGGTTCTCCGGTTCGCGTCGGACATGCTCTCGTGCAGACCATCCGCGACCCGGACGTCCTCCAGGTCGTGCAGTCAACTCTCGACAATAAGACAGCCTTCTATCGCCGCGCGACCAGCGTTTTGCCCGGAAGTATCTTTGAGGTGAACGCCTCGCCCATGCCGGGTGGGGGAGCCGTCGCTGTGCTCCACGACATTACCCGCATCGAGCAGGTCGAGCGTACCCAAAAGGACTTTGTGGCGAATGTCTCGCACGAACTGAGAACGCCTCTCACCTCGATTACCGGCTACGTCGAAACCCTTCTCGACCATGAGGAAAGCCTTAGCGAGAACGCCCGTTCGTTCCTTTCGACCATTCTGAAGAACGCTCTCCGCATGAACCGGCTGACGGAGGACTTACTCGTCATGGCCAGGGTCGAGTCCGCCGAGCAGGCGCTCAGCCCCACGCCCATCCGGGCGGACACCCTCGTTCGTGACGCCGTCCTGAGCATGAGTGGCCTCATTCAGGAGAATGAGGCCGTCCTCGAAGTGGGCGAACTCACGCGCCGGCAGGTCTTCGCCGATCATGACGCGATCCTGCAGGTCCTCGGGAACCTGATCGAAAACGCCATCAAGTACGGGCAGGCCCGGAACGCAACCCATTCGCGCGTGATCGTGAGCGCCCGCGAGATCGCCGCTCCCTTCGAGTTAGTGGAGTTCAGTGTGCGTGACTTCGGTCAGGGCATCGCCTCCGAGCATCTCACTCGTATCTTCGAGCGCTTCTATCGGGTCGATAAGGCTCGTTCAAGAGAGTCCGGCGGAACGGGGCTCGGACTTGCCATCGCTCATCACACAGTCCAGATGCAGGGCGGAACGATCCGTGCCGAAAGCGACTTGAACGCAGGCAGCAACTTTATCTTTACTCTTCCAGTGGCGCAGTATCCTATCGCCGACGAAGAAAGCTGAACCGTTCGGCGGGCGGCCCAAGACCGATTGGTATGATCGACATGGTTGCTCTACGGGCCCGCCCGCCCCGTTGGCATAAAGAATCAAGGAGAGAGTTTGTGGGCGTTGGAATCGAAGTCGAACATCTGAACGCGTGGTATGGCAAGACCCACACGTTGCAGGACATCAATCTGCCGATTCCCGCGAATCGTGCAACGGCGTTGATTGGCCCCTCCGGTTGCGAGAAATCGACCTTTGTCCGCTGCTTGAACCGCATGCACGAGACCATTGCCGGCGCCCGCGCCACCGGCTCCGTTAAGATCGGCGAGATCGACGTCTACCACGACGCCTCTCCGGTTGCCATTCGGCGCCGCATCGGCATGGTCTTTCAGCGTCCGAATCCATTTCCAACTATGTCGATCTACGAGAACGTCGCTGCGGGGATCCGCCTCGAAGATACGCCCAAACGGAGCCTTCTCGACGAAAAGATCGAGCGCTCCCTCCGCCAGGCCGCTCTCTGGGACGAGGTAAAGGACGACTATCGCAAGAAGTCCGGTTCGTCTCTCTCTGGCGGCCAGCAGCAGCGTCTCTGCATCGCCCGTGCTCTCGCCATCGACCCAGAAGTCCTGCTCATGGACGAACCCGCTTCGGCACTAGACCCAATCTCAACATCAAAGATCGAAGATCTGATCTTCGAATTGAAGCACCAGTACACGATCGTCATCGTCACACACAACATGCAGCAGGCTGCACGCGTCGCAGAGAACACAGGCTTCTTCCTGAACGGGAAGCTGGTTGAGTTCAGCCCAACCCACAAGATCTTCACCAATCCAAGCGACAAGCGCACCGAGGATTACATCACAGGGAGGTTCGGCTGATGCGTATCAAATTTCACCAGAGCCTCGGCGATCTGCGCGAGCGCCTCCTGGTCATGGCCGGTATGGCCGAGCAGGCGATTCAGCGTTCCATCGAGGCCTACCGCACACGCGATCTGAGCATCTGCGAGCTCGTCTTCCGTTCCGAGCCGGCCATCAACCGCCTCGAACGCGAGATCGACCAGATGGCCCTCGATCTCCTCGCGATGGAGCAACCCATGGCCATCGATCTGCGGTTCATCCTCTCCGTCATCCGCATCAACGCCGACCTCGAACGCGTTGGAGACCAGGCGGTCAACATCGCCGTTCGCGTCCGCGAGATGGGAGCCTTCGCCAACATCGACCTGCCTGTCGACATCCCCAAGCTGGCCTCCCTCGCCTCCGCCATGGTCCGCAAGGCTCTCCAGGCCTTCATTGAAGCCGATGCCGAACTCGCCCAAACCGTCCTCGCCCTCGACGACCAGGTCGACGAGATGAACGATGCCGCCTTCGTCTCACTCAGCGGCCTGATTAAGGAGCGCGCCGACCTCACGCCGCAGTCCCTCAACGCTCTGATCATCGCCCGTAATCTCGAGCGCGTCGGAGATCACGCCACCAACATCGCCGAAGATGTCATCTTCTGGGTCCGCGGCGCAGACGTCCGCCACACCAGTACGGCAGGCTAAATAAGCTCCGGAACCCACCACGTAAGCTTCGCGAGAGCCGGATAGTAAAGAGCAACTCGTATCTCCGGCGCGTCGCCATGCGTAAGACGGGCCAGAGTTCGCGCGTAGGCCTCGAGCTGCACCTTGTACTTCGCCCGCTCCCGCGCCAGGAACTCCTCTACCGCGTTCGACCCATGGGTCGCCGTCTTATAGTCGACGATCCAAATATGGCTCGTTCCCGAACTCCCTGGAACGGCTCCTGCCCGAAACACCCGGTCGAGGCGCACACTTCTGAAACCGTCGGCCCACCCAGTCATTGCGACCTCACTTGAAGCCTCTGGATGCGGCGACAGGATCCAAAGCCCATCCCGGTCGCCCAGCGTTAGGCGTAAAGCCTCCAGCACTCTTTGACCAAGCCGCGACACCACAGCCGGAGCGAGCCCATCCGCCCGCAGCACAGCTTCGATTCGTCCCTGCCACCCGGCAATCTCCCCTAGCAGCCTCGAAGCCGTCCCACCCTCTGCTAGCCGTTGCGCCGCGATTTCCAGAAACGCATGCACCGCATTGCCAAACGCCCGCGCCGCAAACGAGCCTTCCGGCCGCTCAAAAGCAGCCCGTACTGCCCCGGCTGTCTCGCCCTGAGGCAGCCGGACTATGCCGGCAAACCGCTCCGATGGATCGAACTCCGAGCGCACTCGCCGCAAGACGGGCGGGCGCTCCTTTTCCGCGACAGCAGCGATCGCAAGGACCTCCCCCTCGAATCCCGGAAACGCCTCCTGCTCTTCTTCGTCCTGCGCCTCGAAGTGCGTCTTCGCTACCTGCCAAGCCGTCTTGAGCATGCTGCTCGGTTCTACCCGAACCTCGCCCTTGCTGCCGCGGTCCGGAGCCGCAAATAGGTGCAGTTCCTCCTTGGCCCGCGTGCAAGCAACATAGAAGAGCCGCTTCCGCTCCGCCGCCTCCCGCAATCCGTGGACGAACCGGATCCACGCATTCAGATCCCGCGTGTCCTCGCCTTTGCCCGGGATCGGCGCCAACACCATGTGAGCCACGGCTTCGTCACCCGAATCGATCTCCATCCAGTTCAGCAGGTATCCACGGTCTGGGGGAGAGCGCTTCTCCAGACCCGGCACCATCACTACATCCCACTCCAGCCCCTTCGACCCATGAATCGTCATCAGGTCGACCGCTCCCGGACGCAACGCCGCCTGCGCATACAGCTTCTTCGTCCGCATCGCCAGCAAGCCCGGTTCGACCCGCCCGGTCTCCGCCTCGATCTCATCGAGCAAGCGGAAGAAGCGCATCGCGTTGGCCCGCTCCCCCTCATCGAGGTAACTATCCCCTCCCAGCGACCGCCATGTCCTCTCCACCCACTCGTACACCGGCAGCCTCCCCCGCTGCCCATCCGCTGCGTCGAGGACCGGCCAGATCCGCGCGAGTCTCTCCTCGCCGTCCTCGCTCAGCATGTGGCCCCGCTCTCGAATCAGGTCGGCCACGCACCGTTCCTTCAGTCCCTCGTCGTCGCCTCCGGCGAGCCGATGCAGATCGGCAAGCCCAAGGCCGCACCACGGAGCATGCAGCACTGCGAACCACGCCACGCGGTCCGCCGGATGCAGCAGCGCCCGCGTCAGCCCAAGCAAGTCGAGAATCTCCTGCCGCTCTCCCAGTGCCTCAATCTCGACCGCACGGAACGGGACACCCTCCCGGTTCAACTCTGTCACGATGCCCGCAAGGTGCTGCCGCGACCGAACCAGCACTGCGATCTTCCACGGCTCCGTGCGCCCCGCAGGCAGAGGACGAGCCATCCAGTCCGCCGCAATTCGCCTCACTGCCCGCGCATTCTCCCGGTTCAGTCTGCGCCGATTCTGCTTCGTTTCCTCATCCGTCCGTCCGGACGAAGCAGCGCGCGCGTGCCAGACTAGCCCCTCCGTCGCGCTCACCTCGCGCACGGCATCCGCGCCGGCATAAGGCACCTCTTCAGGATGGGCGATGTCCGCCACGGGCGGAAACACCTGCGAAAAGTCTTCGTTGAACTGCTCCACCAGCCGTCGTTGCGACCGGAAGTTTGCCGTCAGCCGCAGCCGCCCAAGCGGCAGATCACCCAGCCGCTCCTCATGCATCATCCGGACGAAGCGCTCCACACGCGCCTGCCGGAAGCGATAGATCGACTGCTTCGGATCCCCGACCAGGAACACCGTCTGGCTGAACCCGTCCCACCCCTGCGTCAGCCGTTCGATCAGTTCATACTGCCCCGTCGACGTGTCCTGCATCTCGTCCACGAGCAGGTGCATCGTCTCAACCCCAAGCGCCGCCGCAAGGTCCTCGACGCCGCCCTCGCGCGTCAACGCACTCCGCGCCGCCAGGCTCAGCTCGACAAAGTCGCACTCGCCTGTCTCGGCGAACACAAGCTGCAGCTCCACCAGCGCATGGCTCAGCACCCGGAACAGCGCCTTCGCGACCTTCCACTGGTCCGCAGGATACCTCGCCGGAGGCAGAGCACTCACCTGGCATAAAGCCTGCAGCACGTCGTCTCGATCCTCGAGCGACTCCACCATCTCCTTCAGCCGAGTCTTATGCGCCGCGCCGGTCTTGAATCCGACGTGATTTACGTTGAATCCTCGCCGCCACGTCTTCGAGGACGGTGTCAGCAGCAAGTGAACCAGTGCCCGCCAGTGCGCCAGGTCGTTCGCAAGCGCTACGGGAGACTGCATCCGCCCTGCGCACATCGCGATCGGCGAAGGATCGCCGTTGTATCCCTCCAGCGTCGCAAACTCCGCCGCCACCATGGTCAGTTCCTCGAGCGCGGCGGCTGAAAGACTTTCGCTCAACTGCGTCAGCGCCTGGCAGATCGCCACATCGAGCGCTCGCTCCAGCTTCGGAAGGATCTTCGCGTCGAGAGCCGCGTCGTCCAGCGCCTCGCCCCGCAGCGGAACCAGTTGCCCCCACTGATCGCGCCATCCAAGCATCGCGGCGATTAGTCCCTCGCACTCCGCAAGGTTCCCATCCCGGTGCAGGAGCACTGTGCGGAGCGCTTCGTGCAGTGCCGCATCCTCGCCACCAAGCTGCTTTAGGGTCCGCCGCGCGGCCTCGCGATAGAGCCTGTCAGCTTCGGTCGTCGGAGCCTGTCTGCCTCCACTGCTCGAGAGCACAGGAAGCGATCGCGAAATCTCCGCGCACACCGAGTCGATCGTGCGAATATTCAGCCGCCGGGGATGCTCAATCAGCCCCCAGCCAGCCGCGCCGTCGCGAGCCAGCACAGCCTGCGCCAGCACCCTCGTCTGACGGTCAAACCCCTTCACCGGTCCACCCCCGGCTGCTGCCGCCTCAAGCTGCCCGATCACACGCTCCCGCAGTTCCGCCGTCGCCTTATTCGTGAACGTAATCGCCAACACCTGCTCTGGCTCGCGAACGCTCCCGTCCGCCAGCAGCTTCAGGTAACGCTGGATCAACAGCCCCGTCTTGCCCGACCCGGCCGGAGCCTCCACAATCCACGACGTCCGTATATCGAGCGCGCGTTCGCGCTCACGCCAGTCAGGCGGACGCGCCGCTGTTGCATCCTCCGACAGCAGATCGTCCTGCGGTACCGGCTCAGCTTCTGGGAAGAGCAGCAGGTTATTCGTCGATGTCTTCCCGGTTGTCCTCTTCATCATCCTCTTCGTCAAGCGCACGCGCGGAGACATCCAGTCGGCACAGCAGACGCTGCGCGCAGAACTCGCACGTCTCCGGGTACTTCTTGGGCGAGACGCGCGTATCTCCGTTCACAAAATCCGTAGCCAGCATCATCAGGACGTTCCGCCACTCTTCTACCTGAGTTTCAAGTGCTGGTGGCTTTCCATAGGGCGCCTTTGTCAGCGTACCCTTTGTCTCTTCGTACCCGGTAAGTTCCATGTGCTTGCCCGGACGGACCTTGCCAAAGACAATCGCGTCCAGTTGCAGGTCCTCAGCCAGAACCGCATAGAGCGGAAGCTGCGGCTCATCGGGCCGGTCGGTCGTCCACGCCACCGGGTTCACGTCACCCGTCTTGTAGTCCATCAGCACGGAGCCGTTCGCCACCTCGTCCACCCGGTCGACCCGCAGGCTCAAGCGGAGCGGCCCGATCGCAACATCAGAACCCGCCTCATGCCGGACTACCGTAAACGGCGCCCGTCTCTCCTCCATCCTCAGCCACTGCAAACCGAGTGACATCAGCCGCGCTCGTTGCGTCTCGAGATACGCAGCTTCCCATACAGTCGCCTCCTCTCCTGCCGTCTTGCGCAGGGCTGCGTCGATGCAGCCCGACAATAAGCCCCGGCGAGCCTCGGTCGTCATCGCCTTCAGCGCAGCCTGCGTCTTTACCTCGGTCCAGAACTCTTCCAGCACCTTGTGGACTGCGTTCCCGCGCTCCCGCGCATTCAGGCCCGGCTCCCGATCCTCGAGCCCTGAAGAGAACAGCCGGTGCTCCGAGAACGCACGGAAGGCACACGCCGCCTGGGCTTTCAGCACAGCCGCTCCGCCTCGGACCACCCGGTCCGGCAAAGCAGGAATGCGCGCACTGTCGTCAACCGTCTCAAGCGCAACCATCGCCCCGGCCTCGATTCGCAGCCCAGTCTCCGTCTCTTCAAGCCCCAGACCTGCCACGGCGACGGAGGGACGCTGCTCTCCGTCCTCGGCGCGCCGTGCATAGCTGAAGACAACTGTCTCCGTCACACATCCTGCGATCCGTTCAGTCACTCGCCTTGCCTGCGCGGAATCAGCCGTGGCGTCCGATCCCGGAATACCCAGCTCGCGGCGCAATGGCCACCCGATCAGCGGGTTGCCGGAGACCGGCGGCGGCCACGTCAGATCCGCCGCCCTCAGAAACCAGATCGCCTCGAACTGCTGCCCTGACGACTCCTCCGGCCCGAGTATCTGCACTGGAGCGTCCCCCGACTCAGGAGCGAAAACCGCCTCATGCGCGATCCGCCGCAGCGACGCCAGCGCCTCCGCATAGCTTACGCGCCGCCCGTCAAAGTCGAGCGTCGCCATCTCATCCAGCGTGCTCTCCCACCGCTCTCGCGTTTGAAACTCGATAGAGTCTTCTCCCGGCCGCGAGGCCCATTGCGCCGCCCCGAGAATCTCGCGGACTGCCTCGGCCCACTCGCCATGAGTTCGATCCCCCGCACCCAGGCGATGCGTTGCCGTCTGCTGCATCCCTCTCAGCGCGGACAGCAGCCTCGAAAGCCGAGCCCTGCGCGGCGAGCCGTTCAGCGTTCGGATCAGCCAATCCAACTTGATCTCCGGCCGGAGCAGCCGCTCCTTGCGCAATTCAAAGGCATCGAACTCGGCGCGGGCGCCCTCTTCGCCGCTCGCGCCCACATAAGCCGAAAGCAGAAGCTCAGTTGCTGTCTCGAGTCCGATTGGCCCCTGAACCCATGCCAGCAGATCCAGCGCCCGGCCGATCATCGGAACCTCCGAGAGCGGCCTGCCGTTCGAAAATTCGTACGGGCACGCACCTGCAGCGCCGGCAATGTTCTGCGTCTCCGGCGCAAGCACCTCGCGAAATACCCTTTCGATTCGCGACCGCTGCGCCTCAAGATCCGGAACAATAACCGCGAGCCGTGCCACCGGATTCGCCTCCAACTGCCGCCGCACCCAACGAGCCGCGGCCTCAACTTCCATCTCCTCGTCTTCGGCGATCGTCAGCAGGCGCCGCTCCGGCATCCGTCCTTGTACCGGCAGTTCGATCTCCATCCCTTTCGCTCGAAGCCCATCGAGAAGCGCCCGCTGCGACGGTAGAATCCGGTCGAATCCGACCAGCACCAGCCCACCCGATCCCCGCACGTCCAGCTTTCCCGAAACCACCGCCTCACGCAGCACAGCCTCTAGCCGTGGCTCCGGCAGGTAGTCGCGCTCCCGGCACCTTTCCTCGAACGAAGCCGCCCATTGGACAAAAGACCGCGTGTCGCCATTCGTCCCTGAACCCTTCAGCCTTCTCAGTCCTCGATAGCGCGCCAGCACCGCCCACGCCTCGGCAGCCAGCTGAGCCAGCGACTCCGAACTGCGCAGCGTCGCAAGGCTGTCATCTTCTGCAATTACCGACCGCCAAAGCGCATGCTCCTGGGTCCGGTTTAGAAGCATCTGCGTTGATGCGCCCGAAAGCAGAAGCCGCCGCCAAAGACTCGCCGTCCATGCGCTCCAGGGAAGCACCGCTGGAGGAGCCCAGCTCGCCAGCCCAGCCTCACGATTCCGCTCGTCGACCGCCTTCCGCAGAATCCGCGCCGCCCGCTGGTTTCCCGTCAGCACAGTCACGCCCCGCCCAAGCGCCGCCGCGACGGCTTCGACTAAAGTCTCGCTCCCCACCATTCCTCGTTTATACGCTTTTTCTACGCTTTGGAAACGGCCGCCGCACGCTCACTCCGCACCTGGGACAGCACCAGAAAGCTCATCCCAAGCAGACCCACCGCCGCACCCAGCGGCAGAATCAGCGCCATCTGCAGCGATCCAGTTCGGGTCGACACCACACCCATTGCCCAGGGTAGCGCCGCCGCCCCAAGCCCCGAAGCTGACATCACCACCCCTGCCTGGCTCGCTGTCGGTCGATCCGCCATCAGAAGCGAAAACGTCGAAGGAAAAAACGGCGACAGGCTCAACCCCAGCAGCATCGCCACCAATGCGATCGCCAACCCGCCGTGCGCGACCCCAAGCCCCGCCACGCAAAGCGCCGAAGCCACTAGCCCCGATCGCTGCAGCGTCCTCTCGGAAACCCGCAGCATCAGCGCCGACGATCCTGCCCGCCCTACGGTCAGCGCCATCCAGAAGACCAGGGTCGTGTACTCACTCAGCGCGAACGACTTGTCCCCATATCGCAGGGCAAATGTCGTCAGCCACCCTCCGAGACATGTCTCCAACCCGCCATAAAGAAACAGCAGCCCAATGAAATAAGCGAAGAGGCCTCCCCCAAACCCCGCGCCGCCCGCCTCCACTGGGACCTCGTCATCAGAAGTCCCCCGGCCCTGAACCCCAATCCACAAAGCCACAACTGCAAACGCCGCCGCAAACCCCTCCAGCACCCCTCGGAGCGGAAACTTCGGCAGAAGCCATGCTGCTCCCAGCGCCGACAGCATAGCCCCCGCGCTGAAGGAAAAGTTCAGCAGTGAAAGCGCTGAGCCGCGGTGGGCGGTGAATCTCCGTCCCGCGAGGATATTTGTCGCGGTAATGGTCCGTCCAATTCCGAACCCTCCCAGCGCCAGCGTCGCACAACCTGTCATCAATCCCGGTGAGATCGCGAACCCGAAGAACCCCAAAGCCGCCGCCAGGAACCCCACCACCAGACCCCGCTTGAGCTTCTTCGAAACCGTCACGCCTCCCACGAACGCCCCGCAGAACTTCGCCGCCATGAGTAGCCCGCTCTGCGAATCCAAGAGCTGCCACTGATGCGCTACCAAGGGAAGGATCGGCCCGAGGAGTGCCGTCCCCAACCCCGCGAGCACCAGTCCCGCGTGCATGGCCGGAAGCGTCGGCGTCTCCCCGCTTTGCCCTGCGCTCCGTCTATCCGCCATACCGAAACCTAACACGCCTTTCCCGCGTCAGTGCGCCCACTGAGTCCGCCCCTGATATTAACCAAAGATTCAACATTTCTTTACGCCCGTTCGTCCGCAACGGCCCAAGATCAAAGCGTCGAAGGCAGGAGGGTGGATGTCCGAGCAGCGCGAAGAGCTTACCATCGTGATCCCGGCGAAGAACGAAGCGGAGATGCTTCCGAAGCTACTGACCTCTCTCTGCGCACAGGATTATCCGGCGCTCCCCGCGACCCGTATCGTGATTGCCGACGCCGGCTCTACCGATCACACCGTCGATCTAGCCCTTGCCTTCTCCGACCGCCTGCGCATCGAGATCATCCGCGGCAGTCTCCCTGCAGTCGGGCGCAACGCCGGCGCGCGCATTGCCACCTCCACGTACGTCCTGTTCCTCGACGCCGACGTCGAGCTCGGCGAGCGCACCCTCGTTCGCCGCGCGCTCGAAGCTATGCGCACCCGCCGGCTCGAGTGCTGCACGACCAACATCGAGTGCCGTCTGGGCGGCTTCTTCGACGACGCTCTCTACCTCGGAAACAACCTCATGCAGCGCATCGGCTCCATGCTCAAGCCCTTCGCCACCGGGATGTTCATGATGTTCGATCGCGACGCCTTCTGGCGCCTGGGCGGTTTCAATGAGCAGGCCCTCTTCGCCGAAGACTACCTCTTATCCAAGGAAGTGGCGCGCAATCGCTTCACCATCGTTCCCGGCCGCGTCTACACATCAAACCGCCGCTTCCGCAAGGTGGGTCACGGACGCATGGTCTGGATGTTCGCCAAGACCATGCTTCATAGCTGGGATACACAATACTTCCTTCGCGATCAGGGCTACTGGGAAGAAGCAGAGCAGAAGGTCGCATAGCGATCGCCCTTTCCTGCGACTAGCCTTTGCGACCTAATGCCTGCCTTTCCGAGCCATCTCTCGGCCCAAAGCCGCTTCTACTAAAGCCGGGTCGATCACCACGAACAACCCCTTTCCCCGAGCCAGGACTGTCCCGTCTTCTGAGCGCAGCTCCGCCAGGTGGAACAGCTTCCGCCCCGCACTTCCGTCTGGATGGACCGACCGAGAGAGGTGCATCCCCACCAGCACAAGCGGAGTATGCAGCGGTGAAGGGCGCAGATAATCGATCTCCATCGACCGCGTCATTGCCAGGGCATCGAGTGGCCGGTTCAGCTTCGACATCGCCTCATCGATCATCGTCGCGATGATTCCCCCATGGATGTATCCGGGAGGACCTTCGTGGAGACGCGTCAGTTGTACCTGGGCCGTCGCAACTGGGAAGCCGGTCGCGGCATCCGTTGTCAGCTCAAAGTGAAGGTGAAGTCCTTGCGGGTTCGATGGTCCGCAGCCGAAGCAGTGGCCAGCAATTTCATCGAGCGTGGGGTTCCGGGGCGGCTGCATCAGGATGTCAGGCTAGCAGATGAGCCATGACAGACCGCGAGAATGTGCGTCCCGAATTTCGCGGCCTTATCCGGTCCAATCCCGGGAATCGTCTGCAACTGGGCGATTGTCCGCGGTCTCTCCAGCACGATCGAGCGCAGGGTCGACGTACTCAGCACGAAGAACTGCGGAAGCCCGAGCCGCTCGGACTCCGCCTTGCGCCAGTCGCGCAGACGGACATCGAGCGCCGCCTGTTCCGGCGTCAGCGACGTCTCCGTCTCCGGCGCAATAGCTGCCCGCGTGAAGCGCGACACCGGCTGCGCAGCCACCGCAACCGCACGAGCCGGCCGGATCGTCTCGGCCGCTTCCGGCTGCGGAGCCGATGCAGCGGCGCACACCTCCTGCAGCCCGATCAGGAACTTCGGTGTATGCGTCGGAGAGAGGTTCAAGATCCGTTGAAGCTGAGGAATCGTCCTCGGCTGGGACCGTAGAATCTCGTCAAGGTGCTCGTCGCTCAGAATCAGGCGAGCCCCAACCTGCGCACGCTCCGACCATGTCGTTCTCCACTCGATCAGGCTGCGGCGAAAGTCGTCCCTGGCTGACGAAGGGATGGCCCGCGAAAGCGGAAGCTCCGGCGCAACTGGCTGATAGGCCCGTCGCGCAGGCTTCGGAGCCGGTGCAGGCCTGGCTGGAGTACCGTACTCCGCTGAAGTCGAAGCTTCTCCACGGCAGAGCGCACAGATCGCTGCTCCATACCGATCGGCCTTCTCTGGCCCGATGCCAGAAATCTGTAGCAGCGCGCCGATCGTCGTTGGAGCCTCGCGGGCGATTCCTTCCAATACCGCGTCCCCGAAGACGATAAACGCCGGCTTGCCGGTCTTTGCCGCCTCTGCCTTCCGCCACTCGCGCAGGCGTGCTTCAAGCGCCTTCTGATCCGGAGTCAACGGAGTGGAAATCTGGCTGGCCTTGCTCTTCCGGTCAGCCTTTCTGCCCTTGCTCTTCGTCTCGCTCGATGCCTCTGTGTCGCGGAGTAGAAGGTCTGGCACGTCGACGAGACCGTCGACTGCAGCTTCGCGTCCTTCATGCGTCAGCGCGGCCTTCTTGTAGGAGACGACGTTGCCCTCGGGGTTCGTCCACTGCTCCACGTTCAGGGTGATCAGACCGGCTCGTGACAGTGCATCGAGCAGCGCTTCGAACGCTTTGCGCTCCTTCGCGGCCTGCGTTCCGCGCAGGGCTCCGGCGGAAAGCTCGGTGTAGAGCTTGCCGGTCGAGCGCGACTGGCCGTCGAGGGCGCGGAGCACGGCGGAAAGCTGTCGCAGGTCCTCGCTGTCCGGTTGACGATAGCTCTGTGCTGTCGTCGCAGAAGGGGCGCAGACGTCGCATCGTCCGCATGGCCTGGTTCCGTCTGCCGTATCGCCGAAGTGGCGGATGAGCGCGGTCATGCGGCACTGCTGCGCTTCGGCGAACTGCATCATCCGGTCGATCTGGGTGCGCCGCAGGTTCACCTGCTCGTCATAGCCTTTGCGCCAGCTCGTCGAGCCTGTTCCGCGGACGTTGCCCTCGATGTTGATCGCGGCTGCGCCTTGCGATGCCAGCTTCTCGACTGCCTTATCGAAGGTCTCGGCATCCATCCTCGCCCTTTGGCGCAGGAGATCGGGCATCTGGAACTCGTCGGTGAGCGTTGATGCGACGCGGGAGAGCTCGGTTGGTGGAGGGTAGTCGCGCTCGAGGAAGAAGTCGTGCATCTTGCGGTCGGCGAACGAGTAGAGAAGGATCGTCCGTGACGCGTTGCCGTCGCGGCCAGCGCGCCCGATCTCCTGGTAGTAGGCTTCGACCGAGCCTGGAAGGGCGGTGTGGATCACGGTGCGGACATCGGCCTTGTCGATTCCCATGCCGAAGGCGATCGTGGCTACGACGATCTCGAGTTTGCCGGAGAGGAAGCGCGTCTGGACTTCCTCGCGGGTTTGGGGATCGAGACCTGCGTGGTACGCGGATGCTCCGCGTCCGAGCATGCCGGCTAACTCCTCGGCGGCTTTGCGCGAGGGTGCGTAGACGATCGCGGGACGGTTTTCCTTGTCCTTGAGGAGCTTGACCGTGAACTCTGGACGGCGCGGCTTCGACATCTCGACGACTTCAATGGCGAGGTTCTCGCGACGGAATCCATGGATGAAGAGCGCGGGCTGATTCAGGTTCAACTGCGCGACGATATCTCGCTGCACGGTTGGCGTCGCTGTTGCCGTGAGCGCGATGATCGGCGCTGGCCGGAGCGAAGGGAGGTAATCGCCGAGGGTCCGGTAGTCAGGCCGGAAATCGTGTCCCCAGGCGGAGATGCAGTGCGCTTCGTCGATGGCGATGAGCGCTGGTTTCTTCTTCGCCAGCATCTCGGGGAAGCCGGGAACGCGCATGCGCTCGGGAGCGATGAAGAGAAACTGGAGGGTTCCGTCGAGGTAGTCGCGGCAAGCCTGGCGTGCGTCTTCGCGTGAAAGGCCGGAGTGGATGCGGGCTACTCGGAGACCGGCTGCGGTGAGCTTCGCGGCCTGATCGTCCATCAGGGCGATGAGGGGGCTGATCACGAGGGCGGTTCCGCCGCGCGCGATTGCCGGAAGCTGGTAGCAGAGGCTTTTGCCTGCTCCGGTCGGCATGACGAGCAGAACGTCGCGTCCTTCGGTCGCTGCACGGCAGACCGCTTCCTGATTCGCCCGGAAGCCGGGGAAGCCGAAGGTCTCGTGAAGGATCTGTTCGAGGGTCATGCGCTGTCTGGATTTTCGCATGTTCTTCGTCTTCAGCGATTCCTCTCACTGTGCAGAACTGGCCGGTATACCCCCCTCCCCATAGCCCGCGTCCAACTCTTTTATTTTGTTGGGGATAAGGCTAGTAGGACCCTGTAACTGAATACAGGCAAAGGGGTTACGGCTAAATATTAGCAAGGAAAGGGGTTAGGGGTGGATCGCAAGCATCGCGATCCACCCCTAATCCAGCGTCCTGAGACGTCTTTTTGATCTACTTCAATTGTATCTAACTGACCATAACTAAAAGGACACCGACTTTTCCTTTTGGAATGAGCGAGATAGGCCGTTTGGGGGCTTGACAAGATTTTGGATGGCTCTGAAGAGACAATGGCGAACGCCGAATCCCTTCGGGAATGACAACCAGAACGGCAACGGCAACGGGCGGGACTCAAGGCGGATTCCTTCGGGAATGACGAAGGAAAGGAGATGTGGGACCCTCCATGCTGACCGCCGTGTTGCTCTAGGCGAACGGGTTTTCGAGGCTCGAGCTTGTGGGGGTGAACATGACTCCGCCGGACTCGGTGAGGTGCCAGTCGTCTTCGAGGCGGACACCGAACTCGCCGGGAAGGTAGATTCCGGGTTCGTCGGAGAAGCACATGCCTACTTCCAGGGGCTGGTTGTTGCCGCGAACGAGGTAGGGCCACTCGTGGCCGTCCATGCCGATGCCGTGGCCGAGGCGGTGGAGGAAGGTCTTGTAATCGGGGCCGAAACCGGCATCGGTGACGACCTTGCGGGCGGCGTCATCAACGACGTGGCAGGGGGCTCCGACGCGGGCGGCGGAGAGAGCGGCGGCCTGGGCGGTGTGGACGATGTCGAAGATCTTCTTCTGGCGGTCGGTGGCCTTGCCGAAGACGAAGGTGCGGGAGATGTCGGAGACGTAGCCCTCGAGGACGCACCCGTCGTCGATGAGGACGATCTGGTTTTCGCGGATGACCTGGGGCTTGATGCTTCCGTGCGGCAGGGCGGACCACTCGCCGGTCTGGCAGGAGACGTCGCCCCGGACTCCGCACTGGGCGAAGGCGGAGTCGACGAGGGCGGTGAAGCCGGCGGTGGTGAGGCCGGGAGTGGCGGATTCGAAGGCGGCTTTGTAGCAGGAGAGAGTGATGTTGTTGGCGAGCTGCATGATGGCGAGCTCGGCGGGGGACTTGATGGAGCGGCAGCCGGCGGTGATGGGGATGCCGGATACGACCTTGCGGGAGGGGTCGGCCTGGGCGAGGCGGTCGGCGTAGACGAAGGGGACGCGCTCGTCGAGGGCGAGGGGGCCGGGGTGCGGGAGGTGCTTGACGAGGAGGGCGTAGGGGTCTTCGTCCTCGTTCCAGGTGTAGATGCGTGTCTGGGCGCCTTCGGGGAGCTGGCTGAGCTGCTCGGTCATGCGGGCTTCTTCAAAGGCGGGGCAGACGATGTAGGGAGCGCCGCTGGCGGGTAGGATCCAGGCGAAGATTCGCTCGGAGACGCCTGAGCGGATTCCGGTGAAGTAGCCGAGGGAGGTTCCGCCGGTGATGCAGAGCGCGGCGATCTTCTGCCGGGCCATGAGCTCGCGGGCGCGGTCAACGCGGCGCTGGCGTTCGGCGAGGGTGATGGGAACGGCTTCGTGGGAGCGGTTCTTGAGGGCGGCGATGGGCGCCGGGAGGGTGGGAGTGGGGGCATGGCTGGAGGTTTGGGCGGCGAGAGGCAGGGCGGCCGTTGCGGCTGCGGAGGTGAGCAGGAAGGAGCGGCGTGTGGGCATGTGTGAGTCAGTTTAGACGACGGAGGCTTTTTCTTCCTGAGGCGTGGAAGCAATCGAAGCCGAAAAGCCTTCGGGTCATTCTGTGAGGCTTGCCGGTCGATAGAGACTTTGGCGCCTTTCGGTCAGTGAAGAAGCCTTGCACTGGGCCAAGCGGCGCTGTATGAGCGATTGGTGAACGTGGTTTGGTGAGTCACGTGCTGCAACTTGCGGCAGGGAAGACACTGGGGGACCCGCAGCTCGCCAGGTTGAGCATCATGGCGTGGGAACGATAAAATCGGGTAGCGGCTGGTGTAGCGTGCTGCACCGCTGCGAGTTCGCCGGGCTCCACGCGGGAAGAGACAGACGATGATCCTCCTCATCGATGATGATGAACTTGGAGTCAAGGCCCGCAAGGACGTGCTGCGGGTCTTCGGATACGATTCGGTGGCCGCTCTGACCGGGGCCGAAGGTCTGCATGAGTTCAGGTCATCGAAGATCGACCTTGTGATCCTGGACTATCACCTTCCGGATATGTCGGGAGATGAATTGATGGCTGGGTTGCGTGCGGCGAAGCCGAGCGTCCCCTTGATCCTGCTGAGCGGCCGGGTGTTCATTCCCGACAGCGCGATGTCGTGCGCGGATGGATTTCTTCGCAAGGGGGAAGAGCCTCGCAAGATCCAGAAGCTGTTGGAGCGCTATCTGCCGACGTGCGCGAAGACGTAACGCGTATGATCTCTGTCACTGGATAGGGCTTCGGGCCGATCCGTTTTCCCGACGGGCGTGAGCCTGTCTTACCGCTGGAGTACTGCAATGCCTTTCCCGATTAGAACCTGTGTCGTTTGCGAAGAAGAGTTCGAGCTGAAGCCGGATAAGCCGGGTTTCGCCAATCGCTGCCCGGAGTGCAGCATGCCTGAGGAGTCCGATGAGACGCCTAAGGGGAAGATGGACGCTGACGAGCGGAAGAGCGTGGCGGAAGCCAATGAGGCTCGGCGAAGCGCGATGCGGAACCTGCTGTATCGCAAGGACAGCTAGGCGGCCCTGGTTGCCGGGTCGCTTGTGGATTGCGCGGTGTGGATCTCGGAAGTCAGTTTCATCACGAGGCATTTAGCGGCTCCGCCTGCCTTGAGGAACTCGTCGAGGGCTAGCTGGATGACGTCGAAGCCACGGTCACGCAGGGTGCGTTCGAGGTCCGGGCTGATGTGGTTGAGGACGATGGTGCGACCGAGGTTGACGGCGTTGCAGGCGAAGCGCAGGGCGTCTTCTTCGGTGACCGCTATGCGTTGTTCGGGTGCGTAGACGGCGTGAATGCGGGCGAGGGATGGGGCGTCGAAGGCGGGTGGGTAGTAGAGGAGCGAGCCGTCTTCGAGTGGGGAGAAGCAGGTGTCGAGGTGGTAGAAACGCGGGTCGGTGAGGTGAAGGCTCTCTACCTTCGCGGGCCAGAGAGATTCCAATAGCGTGTGGCTTTGACGGTGGGTGCGGGCGCCGTGGCCTACCCATAGGGTGGATCCGTCGGTGGAGAAGAGGGCGTCGCCTTCGCCTTCGAAGGAGGTGTCGCGGGGGAGATCGATGATGCGGTAGCCTGCGTCGACGAACCAGCGGCGGAAGTGCTCTTCTTCGGCCTGGCGCTCGGGGTGATGGAAGCTGCTGATGGCGACGATGCCGTCGCGGGCGAGGCCGGCGTTGGCGGTGAAGACCATGTCGGGTGAGCCGGGGACGGGGTCGACGAGAAGGACGCGGGCGAGGCGGGAGAGGGTGGCGTGGAGATGCTCCCACTGCTGCATGGCGCGGGGCTGGGAGGAGTTGCCGAGGTTGCCTTCCATCCATGGGTTGATGACGTAGGCAACCTGGTAGAGGGTGGGGCGGCACATGAGGAGGGTGGGGATGGGGTGCGGGGAGGATTTGTCGGTCTTGTTGGTTTTGTTGGTTGTCATGCGGGGTCTCTGAGAACGAGCATGGCAGGTGGGTGGGGTGCGGTCAACGCTAATGATTATGCGGGTTTTCGTGCATAGATATGCATGCGGCGGGGTGGGTCTGAGGGGGCTTTCGGATGGTGGGGTGGGGAGGGGAATGCTGACTTTCGGAAGGTACGCCCTTGATCAGATAGGGCGTCTGCGTCTTCCAAGGGCTTTGTCCAGAAGGCTCACGCCTTGACTCAATTTGCGCGAAACGGCGTCGTCGGCAACTTCGCCACTGCGGTCGGCTGCAAACGTCGTGAGTGCCGAAAACCCGACTTGAACGAAGCCGCCGTGCGGCGGACGCATTCGCGTGCGCTAGGCGGGCGGTTGAGGTGATGATCTAGCGTTTGTCGCAGAGAAGGAGGATTCTCTGTGACCCATCTACGTCAGATCATGCTGGAAGAGTTGGAGCGCCGCAACTACGCTCCGTCCACGATTCGCGCCTACATCAGCACCGTCGAGCACTTTGCTCGTCATTTCCATTGTGCGCCGGACAAGCTTGGCCCGGACCACATCCGCCAGTATCAGGCTGCGATGTTCCGCAACTGGAAGCTGGCTCCCAACACGGTCACGCAGCGGCTGGCGGCGTTGCGCTTCCTCTACATTCAGGTGCTGAGGCGTGGGTGGAGCGTCGCCCAGACACCCTACCCGAAGAAGGTCTTGCATCTTCCGCAGATCCTCAGTCAGCAGGAGGTCGCTCGTCTGATCGATGCGACGGAGACGCCGTTCCAACGCATCCTGGTCATGACGCTCTATGCCACGGGAGCGCGACGGGCGGAGGTGGCGCGGCTGAAGGTGACCGACATCGACAGTCAACGGATGGTGGTTCACATCCGAGGAGGCAAGGGGCGCAAGGATCGGGATGTGATGTTGAGTCCGGCGCTGCTTGAAGCGCTGCGAACTTACTGGCGCGGGCTTCGGCACAAGCCGGGCGAGTGGCTGTTTCCCGGCAACCGATGGCATACGTCGAGCCGCCCGGTTACTACCAAGGTGCTGTGGACAGCATGTCAGCAGGCCGCGCTCCGCGCCGGCCTGGAGCATAAGCACATCCATCCGCATACCCTGCGCCACTGCTTCGCGACGCATCTGCTGGAGGCAGGCGCCGACCTCCGCACGATCCAGATCCTGCTCGGCCATCGAGATCTTGAAGAGACCACGATCTATCTGCACCTCTCCAACAAGCACCTGAGCGCAACAGCAAGTCCGCTCGACATGCTTCAGCTCGCGACATCACGAGAAGCGATACGCAGCGTATAAGCCGGTCTCCTCTGAAGATGGCCGACATCATTCGCTACGAAGGGGCAGGGTTTCATCGAACGCAGCCGCAAGTGGATCAACGGCCAGCATGAGAAGGTACTGCTGGCGATCACGCGATGCCGCACAGCTGCTCTCGGTGGCCATCGCGATCAGTGCTCCCGTTGCGGTCATACCGCCATCTCCTATAACTCGTGCCGTAATCGGCACTGCCCTAAGTGCCAGGGCAACGCCCGCATCCGCTGGCTCCAGCAGCGCGAACGGGAGCTGCTGCCCACCCGCTACGTCCATGCTGTGTTCACGCTCCCGCGTGAACTGGCACCGCTCGCACTCCAGAACAAGCGGTTGATCTATGGACTGCTGTTCCGCGCCAGTGCCGCCACGTTGCTGGAGGTCGCTCGCGATCCGCGACACCTTGGAGCCCTGATTGGATTCTTCAGCGTTCTCCACACCTGGGACCAGAAGTTGCAGCATCATCCCCATGTTCACTGCGTCATCGCCTCCGGCGGTCTGGCACCGGATCACGGCAGCTGGATCTCGTCACGCCGCACCTTCTTCCTCCCGGTCAAGGTGCTTGGACGTGTCTTTCGCGGCAAGTTCATCGCTGGCCTCAAGACTGCGTCCATGACGACAAGCTCGAGTTCCACGGCCACCTTGCATCGCTCGTCGAGCCATGCAGCTTCGCCGCCTGGCTCAGAGTCCTGTTCCGTCACGACTGGGTCGTCTACTCCAAGCGGCCCTTCGGCGGACCGGAACACGCGCTGCGCTATCTCGGTGCCTATACCCACCGCGTCGGCATCTCCAACAGCAGGCTGGTCTCCCTGTCCGACGGCCAGGTCAGCTTCCGCTGGCGAGACTCCGCCCACGGCAACAAGAAGCGCGTCATGAGCCTGCCGGTCGATGAGTTCCTGCGCCGTTTCCTGCTGCACCTGCTTCCACGAGGCTTCGTACGCATCCGCAACTTCGGCTTCCTCGCCAACCGGCAGCGCGCCATACTGCTGCCGCTCTGCTTCAGCCTGCTCCAGAGAGCACCCCATCGATCAACCCAGGGACCTCAAGTCACCCGACCACAGACGCTTCCGAGGTGCCCGCACTGCGGTGGAACCATGCAACTCATCGAACGGCTCACACCGGCACAACTGCTGGCTCGATCTCCACCGTGCGCACAAGGGCGTGCCGCATGAACCAACACCTTGATCCCGTGCCTCGGCATGCATACCCGACCTGCGCCCCGAGCGACCTTTACTGCTCTTGTCTTCCTCTGCCTGCATGCTTCGACAACGTTCCGAAGCTTATACGCCGCCATAGACACGTGACGCAGATCCTCTCGGCACACCCAAAACTCCGCCCCCCTGCCCACCACAAACGACTCAGGCATATTCAACGCCCATAGTCAGCGGCCCCGGATGAAGCGGCTTCCTTCAAGTCGCTGTATCTCCCGCACTGCGCTGCGCCACCACCAGACTTCGAACCAGGGCGATCCAGATACAGCACTAAGACTTTCCGGAAACTGCTGGGCGTTTCCCGCGTCTATTATTCAGAATCGCCTTTATAAGATAAGGCGCTATCTGTCCCCTGGTGCTGTGTACGGCTATCGTTCGACTGGCGTTCTTGCCGGGATTTTGCTCCCGGTCGGCTCAGTGAACCCACAGGAAGATTTCAGGGGCTCCGAAGGAACAGGAAATTCCCGGTTGCAGACCCCCGGCCAGTTTGTCTTTAATAGGCTATTCTGCACTGCTGGGCTCATTCCGCCGAATACTTTCTCTATTTCCGTCCGAAGGCGCAACCCGTCTCTTGGATTAATTCCGAATATCAGGAACGCCATCGTCTGCTCGCGATTAGGGCTGGCTCGCTGCTGCAGAGACGGAAGAAGTTCCTCCAGTTCGCGTTGGCGTTCGGCAGCGACTTCTGGGTGCGGCAGGAAGTTTCGAGGTACTCCGTCGCTGTAGTACAACACGAAAGGTACGTGATTGAGCGACGCTTTTGTCCGTTGCAGCGCCGACTGGAGTGTCTCCGTCGGGACGTGTCCGATGTCGGACCACGCCGTTTGAAGCAGTTGCAGTTGCAACTGCAGGTTTCGCGAGTGGGCAAGACCACCGAGCATGAGGAGTCCCGTATCGTCTTCGCCGTCCTCCGGGTCTGCGAGAATCCAGCGGACCTTGGCGCGGACTGCGTCGTCACCCTGCAAATAAGAAAGCCGAATCGCCGTCTGTCTGCGCGACTCCTTCTGCTTCTTGATGCGGCCGACCTCCGCGTCCTCCGCCGCCCGCATGGTGTCCACTAGCTTCATCATTCGCTGTGGGTTGGCAGCAAGCGGGTTTTTCGCAATATCCTGAAGTTCGTCGAGCAAAGGCTTCTGCTGTTTTGTGAAGTCATCGGAGGGAAAGGTATCCGGCTTCTGCTCAAGAAGACTTGAAAGTTGGGCGACCAGTTCGCTTTCCTCATGATCGTTACGCTGCAATATCTCGATCCCTACGGCATTTGTGGTCTCCCGACAGCATGCCTTAGGCTCAGGTGTCCGTACGCCTGTACTCGACGGATCAGGGCGATTCATTGTGATTGTTATCTGGTAGTAACCGGGCTGCTGAAAAACGATAGATCGGTTCAACAGGACTGGAATGCGAATTGGATCTTGGCCGGGAGCTTCTGGTGATTCCAGAGATTGCACTTGAACTTGAAGCCAACCGGCAGCCGGTGTGACGTTCACTTTGGGGAAATCAATGCGGCTGCTCTTCAGGAAGGTTTGATAGCCGCCAGACTCGGCGGCCAGCACCAGATCAAGTGCGATTGGATCGCCCAGCCTGAACTTTACTTTGCTCTCGTGTGGTTCCAAGCGAACGGAAGCGCTTGAGCTACCAATTGGAGAGCTGAGTGTTTGCTGCGCCACCCCCCGCCGGTCGGAGGAACCTGCAATAGAAACCGCTATTAAAAAGACAAGGCCGCGTAGAGTCGTCACAAGTCAGATCCTTTGCTCGAGAACGTCAGTGTTTCTACCGCCCGCCTCGCCTTACGACCGATTCGTCCGGACCCAAACCGATTGAACCACATCTTTCACTCGCATTTATCAAATGCTGATATCACTCGCTTCGCCTTGGTAACGCAAGTCGTGTGTTCGATTCTGATTTGCGGCGTCGAAGGATGCTCTCCGAAAACGGGGTTATCGGAAACTTCGTTTGTGAGAGAGTTTGGATGGTTGGGTGAGCGGCTTAGAGGAACTTGGGACGGGTTTTGGTCAGACCAATTTGGGTGTCGAAAGAGGAACTTTGGGATTTACCTGCGGTTTCAGGTGAATCTTGGGGGTTCGTGGGGTTTACTTCGGTTTTATTAGGGGTGGCTTCGGGTTGGGAGGCTTGATTTCTGGTTGGAAAGTTACGGTAGGATGCACGGTTTTTGTGGTCAGCGGTACGGTAATTAGCTGCATTCAGCACCCGGCAAACGTAGATTCCCTTCGGGAAGGACAACCAGAAAGGCAAGTGCCACTGCGGAAGACAGGGGGTCCCTTCGCTGTGCTCAGGATGACGCGTAAAACAGGCAACGGCGCGGCGACGGCGGTTGGGCCGCATGGGATCCCACCTTAGCGACGTGTTGCTGTCGCGAAGGTGGGGCACCCGGGTTGTGGATTGGCGTGGAGAGGTGGAGAGGCGACAGGTTACGGCATGTGGAGGGCGGACTCTACGGCGGTGATGACCTGGGGGGAGTCGGGGGTAATGGCGGGTTCGAAGCGGGCTACGGGGGTGCCGTTGCGGGCTACGAGGAACTTGGTGAAGTTCCATTTGATGTCTCCGCCGATGGCGGGGTGGGTGGACTTGTCGGTGAGGTACTGGTAGAGGGGGATCTTGTCGGGGCCGAGGACGGAGACCTTGGACATGATGGGGAAGGTGACGTGGTACTTGCGGTTGCAGAAGGTCTTGATCTCGGCGTCGGTGCCGGATTCCTGGTTGGCGAAGTTGTTGGCGGGGATGCCGATGACGACGAGGCCGCGGTCCTTGTACTTCTCGTAGAGGCTCTCGAGCGCGGTGTACTGGGGGGTGAAGCCGCAGGCGCTGGCGACGTTGACGAGGAGGAGGACCTTGCCTTTGTAGGGGGCGAGGGAGGTGGGGTCACCGTCGATGGTCTTGAGCTTGTAGTTGTAGATGGGCGGAGCTGAGCCGGCGACGGCAAAGCTGGAGATGCAGAGCAGCAGAAGGAGGGCGAACTTGCGCATGACGTGCCTCTGGGTGGTGAAGAGAATGGTGGTTTGACTGTCGCGAGGTGGGGAAAGTTTCGTTGGCCGATTTTGTTGAGGAAAATGTAGGATCTCTGCTTACTTATCTCCGGCGGAAGGGTCGCACTGGTGCCGCATCCCCCAATCCTGTGAGGTTTTGATGTCGAGCCTGCTGCGTAATCTTCGCTACACCGTGCGTATGTTGTGGAAGAATCCGGGGCTGACGCTCACGATTCTGTTGACGCTGGCGCTTGGGATCGGGGCCAACACGGCCATCTTCACGGTGGACTATGCGACGCTGCTGGCGCCGTTGCCGTATCCGGAGCCGGATCAACTGGTCGTTGTTTGGTCGAAGATCAAGACGTTTCACAATGGCATCTCGGCTGGGGATTACACGGACTGGCAGAGACAGAACTCGAGCTTTCAGACGCTGAGCGCGTTTACGGGTGGGGCGTTCAACATTGCGAGCAAGGAGCAGCCGGAGAATATCGACGGGATGCAGGTGACGCCGGGCTACTACAACATGCTTGGGCGGCCGTTCTTTCTCGGGAGGGACTTTCTGCCGGAGGAGGGTGTGGACGGGAAGAGCCACGTGGTGATCCTGACGCATAAGCTTTGGTCGCATTTGGGCGCGGACCCGAAGTTGGTGGGACAGACGATGCGGATCAACGGGGAGCCGTATACCGTCGTCGGCGTGTTGCAGCCGGGGCTTGCGGACCGCGGCGATGCGCAGGTGACGGTGCCTCTGGTGTTCAAGCCGGAGCAGTTGAACCATGACTTTCACTGGCTGCTTTCGATGGGGCGGTTGAAGCCGGGGGTGACGATCAAGCAGGCGCAGGCGGATATGGATGCCGTGGCGGCGCAGATTGCGCAGGTGAACCCGAAGAGCAACAAGGGCTGGGGCGTGTACGTCGAGCCGATGAAGAATGATTTTCTGCCGAGCGAGCGGAAGCAGACGTTGTGGCTTCTGCTGGGGGCGGTGGCATTCATCCTGCTGATTGCTTGTGTGAATGTGGCGAATCTTCTGCTGGCGCGGGGCATGGCACGGCAGAAGGAGCTTGCGGTGCGGAGCGCGCTGGGCGCGACACGGAGGACGATCTTCGAGCAGTTGCTGACGGAGAGTCTTCTGCTGGCGGTTGCGGGAGGGCTGCTCGGGATTGGGGTTGGGTACGCGATGCTGCGGGCGCTGATTGCGATCATGCCGAAGGGGACGCTGCCGACCGAGGCGGACTTGCAGCTCAATATTCCGATCCTGCTGTTTACGCTGGCGGCGACGACGCTGGCGGGGCTTCTGTTTGGGAGTGCGCCGGCGTGGTATGCATCGCGGATCGATCCGGGTGAGGCGTTGAAGGAGGGTGGTCGGACGGGTGTGGGCGCCGGGCGGCACAAGCTGCGGCAGGGGCTTGTGATTGGGGAGTTCGCGCTGGCGCTGGCGCTGCTGACGGGTGCGGGACTGGCGATTCACAGCTTTCTGAATTTGTTGCGGGTGGATCTTGGGCTGAAGACGGATCACATTCTGACGTTCTATCTGCCGGTTCCGGACTCGCGGCCGAAGGATCCGGAGAAGATCATTGCGTATTACAAGCGGATGATTGCGCAGATTCAGTCGGTGCCGGGAGTGACGTCGGCTTCGGCGTCCACGGGGACGCCGTTGTTTGGCGCGGGATTCGGGATGCCGTTCACGGTGGTTGGCAAGCCGGCGTTCAACGATCCTTCGATGCGGCCGAACACGGGGTTCGGCATGGCGACGCCGGGGTTCTTCGATACGTTCGGGATCCGAATCGTGCATGGGAGGGCGTTCAGCGATCAGGACACGGCTTCGAGCGTGAAGGTCGCGGTGGTGAACGAGGAATTCGTGAAGAAGTATCTGGCGGGCACGGATCCGCTGCAGCAGAGGATCTCGGTGGAACAGCTTATTCCGGGGGTGACGAAGCTTGGGCCGCCGCAGGAGTGGAAGATCGTCGGGGTATATCACACGATCAAGAGCGGGGGGCTGCGGGACGATCGGCCGGAGATGGAGATTCCGTTCTGGCAGATTCCGTGGCCGAGCGTGGGGATTGGCGTGCGGACAGGGAACGATCCGGCGACGATGGTGAAGAGTATCGCGGCGGCGGTTCACTCGGTCGACCCGGAGATTGCGTTGGCTGAGCCTCGGACGATGGACGAGGTGCGGGACTTGGTGCTGTCGAACGACCGGTTTACGCTGGTTCTTTTTGTCAGCTTCGCGGTGGTGGCTCTTCTGCTTGCGGCTTTGGGAGTTTATGGGGTGATGTCGTTTTCAGTAGCGCAGCGTTCGCATGAGATTGCCCTGCGGATGGCGCTGGGGTCGGACAGGGGCCGCGTCGTCGCGTTGATTGTGAGGGAGGGGATGGCGCTGGCGGGGATTGGGCTTTCGCTTGGGCTGATTGGCGCTTACTTCGTGGGGCGTGGGATGCAGAGCACGCTCTATGGGGTGGGGAAGCTGGACTACTCGGTGTTTGGACTGGTGGCGCTTCTGCTTGGGATCGCCGCGGTGGTGGCTTGCATCATTCCGGCGCATCGGGCGGCGTCGGTGCAGCCGATGCAGGCGCTTCGGGCGGAGTGATGGGTGTCGGGAACTTCGTTGGGGCCGGGTGCGTATTGAGCTTTGGACCGGGAGAGCACCATGCGCGGCTTTGTGGAAATCATTCGGCAGGTCTTCGACGCGATCTGGGCCAATAAGCTGCGGTCATTCCTGACGATGTTCGGGATTGCCTGGGGCGTGGCTTCGCTTCTTCTGCTGGTCGGGCTGGGTGAGGGGTTTCGGTCGGGGAACCGGCGGGGGCTGGCGGAGTTTGGGACCGACGTCATCATGATGTGGGGGGCGAATGTTCCCGCGCTGCCGGGGCAGACGACCGGGTTACATCCGTACAAGCTGACGATGCGGGATGTGGATGCGGTGCGGGCGCAGGCTCCGCATGTGCGGGCGGCGACGGGGCTGATCAATCGCGGAGATCTGAAGCAGGTCAGCGAGTATTCGAGCACGGGTGGGGCGGTGATGGGGATTGAGGCCAACTATCCGCAGATCCGGAACCTTCCGATTGCGCAGGGCAGAGAGTTGACCGAGGAGGATGTCCGGCTGCACCGGATGGTGGCGATCCTGGGGAAGAAGAATAACCAGCTTCTGTTTCCGGGGCGGCCTTCGCTTGGAGCGTTTATCACGCTGAATGGTTACCGGTTCGAAGTGGTGGGGGTCGCCGCGAAGATCGGGCGTGGGAATAACGACGGGGATAACCAGAAGATCTACATTCCGCTGACGACGATGGTGGAGCTGTTTCCGATCAAGGGCGAGAATGTTCCGCTCGATGCGATCAGCTCGATTCAGTATCAGCCGACGACTCCTGACCTGAACGAGACGGCAAAGATGGACGTGCATCGTGTGATCGCGCAGAGGAATGGCTTCGACCCCCTGAACATAGAGGGCTTCGAGGAGTGGGACACGATCAAGCAGTCGCGATCGATCGGGATGATCTTCACGGCGATGGATGTCTTTCTCGGTGGGGTGGGGATCGTGACACTTGCGCTTGGTGCTGTGGGGATCATCAACATCATGCTGGTGACGGTGAGCGAACGGACCAAGGAGATCGGGCTGCGGAAGGCTCTGGGCGCGACGAACAAGAGCATCATGCTGCAGTTCTTTCTTGAGGGGCTGACGCTGACGGGCGTGAGCGGATTTATCGGGATTGTTGCGGCTGGTTTGTTGATGGCTGGTCTGCATGCGGTGATGGGGGATGGGGCGCAGGGGTTCGATCCGCCTCGGCTGGTGCCCTGGTCGGCTGCGATGGCGATGGGCACGCTGACGCTGGCAGGTGTGGTCGCGGGGCTTTATCCGGCGCGCAAGGCAGCGATGCTCGAGCCGGTGGAAGCGCTGAGGAAGGACTAGAGCACTTCTCCTGACGCCTGGGTTTCGATTCGCAGTAAGGGAAGGTCGTTTTCCTTGAGAGAAAACGACATGAGCACTTCCGCTCCCACTACACCATCAGGAGAATTGCCAGCAATGTTGAGAGATATCTTTGGACAGGCGATGGAGGCCATGCGGCATAACGGCCGCAGGACGGCGATCACGATCGTCGGGATGGCCTGGGGGATTGCGACGGTCGTGCTTCTGCTGGCGTATGGCGCTGGGTTCGGGAGGGCGTTCGAGACGATCTTTGCGCAGTTTGGGACGAACATCATCGGGGTGTTTCCGGGGCGGACGAGCGAGCAGGCGGGTGGGTCGAAGGCGGGGGTGCAGGTTCGGCTGACGCTGGATGATGTGGAGAAGATCCAGGAGACGATTCCGGGAATCGTGCATGTGGCAGCGCAGGTGTCGAAGACGGTGACGGTGCAGAGCGATCTGCGGTCGGAGAACTGGAACGTCGATGGGGATCAACCGGAGATACAGGGAATTCTGAATAAGCAGATCGGCACGGGAAGGCTGATCACGGCGGCGGATGTGGCGGAGCGGGCGCATGTGACGGTGCTTGGCTCGGAGGCGAAGACGAAGCTGTTCTCAGGGCTCGACCCGGCGGGGCAGAGGGTCCGGATCAACGGGATCAGCTTCGAGGTGGTGGGGGTGCTGAAGGCGAAGATGCAGGAGGGGGACGACGATATCAACCGAACGGTGATTGTGCCGTTTTCGACGATGTCGGAGATCAAGGATACGAAGTACCTGGACGGGATGTGGATGAGCTATCACGGGGATCATAAGCAGATCGAGAAGGCGATCCGGGCGATGCTGGCGGAACAGCATGGTTACCGGGCTTCTGACCGGAATGCTGTTTATCTGGCGAATTTGATGGAGCAGTTGGCGCAGTTCCGGATTGTGAGTATTGGTCTGCAGATTCTGCTTCTGTTTATTGGAGCGCTGACGCTTGGGATCGCGGGCATCGGCCTGATGAACATCATGCTGGTGAGCGTGCAGCAGAGGACGCGGGAGATCGGCGTCGAGAAGGCGCTGGGTGCGCGGCGCCGGCATATATTGCTGCAGTTTCTTGCCGAGGCGCTCGTGATCAGCGGGGTGGGTGGGTTCGGCGGGATTGTGCTGGCGTATATCGTCAGCTATTCGGTGGGGAGTATCACGTTCTATAGCGCGATTGCCACGGGTGCGGAGGCGGCGGATATTCGGCTGCTGATTTCGCCGCAGAGTGTGCTGGCGGCTTCGGTGATCCTGATTGTTGTGGGGACGGTGAGCGGGATGGTTCCCGCGATCCAGGCTTCGAAGCTGAACCCGATCGAGGCGCTGCGGTACGAGTAGGCTTGAGGGATGTCTACGGTTTTAACGATTGCGGGGTTCGATCCTTCTTCTGGTGCGGGAGTGACGGCGGATCTTGCGGTATTTGCAGCGCATGGGCTGTTTGGGACTTCGTGCATTACGGCGCTGACGGTGCAGAATACGCTAGGTGTGGCGGCCGTTCATCCGGTGGCGGGTGATGTGGTGCGGGCTACGCTCGAGCATCTGTGGGTGGATGTGCCGCCGGTGGGGATCAAGATCGGGATGCTTGGGACGGCTGAGTGCGTGAAGGCGGTGGTGGGATTTCTGGATGGGTTGGGAGAAGCGAGGCCGATGGTTGTGCTGGATCCGGTGCTGCGTTCGACTTCGGGGAAGGCCTTGCTGGATGAGGGGGGCGTTGCGCTGATGCGGGATGAGTTACTGCCTCTGGTGGACTGGGCGACTCCGAATGTGGCGGAGCTTGGGGTGCTTGCTGGGAAGGCTGAACCGGGGAGGGAAGAGATCGCCGGGATGGGGCGAGAGTTGCAGGCTGGAGTGCCGGGGCTTGGTCTGCTGGTGACGGGTGGGCATCTGGAGCGGCCGGATGATCTGCTCCTGATGCCGTTTGATGGAGTCAAGCCGGGCGGGCAGTTCTGGCTGAGTGGAAGGCGGGTGGAGACGACTGCGACGCATGGGACGGGGTGTGCGCTTTCGAGTGCGTTTCTAAGCAGGATGGTGAATGGGGATGGGCCGCTCGAGGCTGCGCGTGGGGCGAAGCACTATGTGGCCGAGGCGATGCGGCGGGCGGTGCCGATCGGGCATGGGCACGGGCCGATGGCGCATCTGTGGCCGCTGGCGGGATTAGTGCGATAGGCTCGGGAGCCTGTCTGCAACCAAGGTGCCATCCGGGAATATCCGAGGTAACGAAAGACGTATCTAAACGGCTGAAGCGGTTGTGGCGAGTCGCCGATGATTCCACCAGGACGGAGATATCTATGCCACGTGCAGTGACCCATGAAGCGTTTGGAACATCTCTCAGGCAGCCGAACACAGCCGGCGAAAGGGCACAGGACGCGGACCTGTTCAGCCGCCGGAGGGCGAGCAGGCAGCAGGGCATTGCGCTTGAGAAGCTGGCGCATGCGGTTGAGTATCTGATCGACTCGCGCATGTTTCTGACGCAGGCTCCGTATACGAAGTCCGAGGAAGAAGCGGTGAAGATGCTGATGCGGCTGAACCGGGCGGTGTTCGAGTCGTGCCCTGTGATCGTTCCGCTGGGAACGCGCGTGCGCGAGTGGGTGCGGCAGGCGGTTGGCGCGGAGCCAAAGGCGGCTTAGAGCACTTCTCCTGATGCAGTGGTTCCAGTAGTCGAAATTGAAGGTCGTTTTCGTTGAGAGAAAACGACTTGTGCACCGCCGCTTCCCATGCACCTTCCGGAGAACCGCCAAAGCTGCTGGTGATGCGCGGGGCGGGTGATCCCTGCTACCCTCGAAGATGTTATGTCACTTACGCTTACGCTGAATGGGCAGGCCCGTAGCTTTGACGCGCTCGGGGTCGATGCGAGCCTTGCGGATCTTGTGGTCGAGCTTGGGCTCAAGGGAGATCGCATTGCGCTGGAGCGGAACGGCGAGATCGTCTCGCGACAGCGGTGGGGCGAGACGGTGCTTGCGGATGGGGACAAGCTCGAGCTTGTGCACTTCGTCGGCGGGGGAAGCGTAGAGGCCACAGCGGTATGACGGCTGGGGGGCTGCAGGGCCGGTGAGCGGCGTTCGCGGGATCGCCAAGAACCTGTCGGCTCTTTTCTCGTCGCATGTGATCGCGGTGTTGCAGCAGGTGGCGCTGGTCCCGCTTTTCCTTCATGTGTACGGCAGGGCAGGATATGGGGAGTGGCTTGCGATCTCGGCGGCGGTCTCGTATCTGGGCACGCTCGACTTTGGTGTGCAGACGTTCGTCAACCAGGACCTGACGGTGCGGTACCATCGCGGCGACATGGACGAGTTTCATGTGAACCAATCGACGGCGTTGCGGCTTTTGCTTGGGATTGTGGCAACCGCGGCGCTGGTGGCGACGTGTGCGTTTGTGCTTCCGCTGCAGCATATGTTGAAGATGGATGGTTTCCACGGAGACCCGGTGGTGGCTCCGCTGGTGGTGCAGACGGCGGTGTTCTTCATGGCGCTGCAGGCGCTGATCAACATTATCTTCGGATATTTTGCCGGGACGTTCATGGTTCTCGGCAAGGCTTACGTTGGGGCTTACTGGAACAATGCGAAGAACCTTACGCTGATTGGGACGGCACTGGTGGCAGTGCTGCTGCACGCGTCGTTCGCGGGGATCGCGGTGGCGCAGTGCTCCGGGCTTGCGGTGTGCCTCCTGTTGCAGATGGCGCATCTTCATCGGACGGGGCCGGATATCTTTCCGACGCTGCGGTATTGGGACGGTGCGCTTGTGACGAAGATCCTGAAGCCTTCGGGATACTTTGCGCTGATCTTTTCGAGCAATTTTCTTGTGTATCAATTGCCGATACTTATTCTGCAGCGGACCGCCGGGGGCGCCGCGGTGACGCTTTTTTCGGTGATGCGGACGATCTTCTCGATGACGCGCAACCTGCTGAACGCGCTGACGCAGGCGATCGGGCCGGAGGTGACGAGCCTTTTTGCGAAGAACGACTGGAAGGGGCTGAGCCGACTGTACAACTACTCGGAGCGGCTGATCTTCGCGGTGATCCCGATCGCGAATGTTGGCGTGCTTTACCTGTGTCCGTTCCTGCTGACAATCTGGCTAAAGCAGCCGCAGTTGTTCGATCCGGGAGTGTACCTGCTGAGTGCCGCGACCTCCATCGTGATGTCCACCAAGGAGCACAAGTTTCAGTTTCAGTTTTCGACGAATACGCACCAGGAGCTGGCGCGGTTCATGTTCGGATCGTACGTGGGGCTGGGGGCGCTCTGGGTCGCGTTCATTCCACGGTTTGGGTTGAAAGGCCTGCTCTGGAGTTGGCTGGCGGTGGAGACGGCGCAGCTTGTTTATCTCGTGCATCTGAATGCGAGGTTCTTCCGGGGGCAGGAGGAGCTGGATAAGAGATACCTTGTGCGGCTCGGGCTACTTTCCGGTGCTTTTCTGCTTGGGGCGGTGTTTGCTCTGCCTTACACGTGGCACCTTCCACTCGCGGAGCAGGTGGGGATTGCGGTGGTGAACGGCGGGCTTCTGCTTGGGCTTGGGGTGCCGCTGTATGACCTTGTGCCGGTGTGGGGGAAATTCCAGGGACGGCTGAGGAAGAGATTTGCCTAGCGGCCGGTGAGGGTGTGGAGGAGGCTCTCCCAGCGACCGCCGTAGTCGTCCCATCCGCCGAGATGTTGCATGCGGGCGAGCCCTGCCGCTCGCATGCGGGATTGCAGGTGTGACTCGTCGCAGATCTGCTGCATGCGATCGCGGAGTGTTGATGCGTCGCGAATCGGGATGATGAAGCCCTCGACGCCTTCGGTGATCATGTCGGGCCCGCCGGTATGTTCGGAGACGATGACGGGGCATCCGCAGGCAAGTGCCTGGCCGATGACGAGGCCGAAGCCATCCTCGATGCTGGGCAGGGCGAGGACGTGGCTTGTGCTCATGAGCGTTGCGAGGGTGGCTTGATCGACAGGCCCTAGGAACTCCACATGCTGCTGGGGAAGACGGGGAAGGACGCTCTCCAGGTCGGGATGAAGGGAGCCCGCGATGCGCAGGCGCTTTGCTCCGCGGCTAAGTTGTGCAAAGGCTTCGAGGAGATAGGGAATGCCTTTGCGCAGGCCGACGGAGCCGGCGAAGAGGACTTCGAAGCGGTCTCTGGGGGGCTCGCCGGATTTGATGAACTGTTCGAGGCGGACGCCGTACGGGATGACGTGGAGCTTTGCCGGATCGACGCCGCTTTCGATGAACGATCGCGCGGCGAAGGTGGACGGGACGGTGATGGCGTCGGCGATGGCGTAGATCTTCTCTTCGCGCAGGATGTCGCGGATATCGGTGACTGGGCGGTCGACACCCCAGCGGCGGTACTCGTCGGAGACGATCTGCTCCTGATAGCGCTGATGTGAGGAGCCGCGATCGCAGATGAGGCGGGCGCCGCGCGATTGGAGTTCAGCGCCAGTTTTCAGGGAGGAGCCGGAGATGGCGATGAGGGCGTCGGGCGCGGGTTTGCGCGCAAGCCGGCGCGAGGTGTAGGCGTCGAAGGAGAGGGCGTTGGCGTAGGAGATCTGGTCGAGGAGCCAAGGGTTCTTGACGCCGTAACGCTGGAGGAGCATCTCGGGCGTGTGGACCCAGGGATAGGTGCTGACTAGCTCTCGTGGGAGGCCTTCGCGTTTCAGGCGGGCCCACGGCCAGGTCGAGTAGATGCGCTCGAGGTGGCCTCGTTGATGAAGCTGGCGGGCTAGTTCGAAGTGATGGAAGACACCGAAGACTGTTTGAACGATGCGCATGCGCCGGCTTACTTCTTTGCCTTGCGGAGGTTCTTCATGGTCCCGCGCGGGAAGCTTGTGGATTCGCGGACGACCAGGTCGGTGCGGATGTCGAACTCGCGTTGATGCGGGAGGTCCTTGGCGTCTTCGAGCTGCGCGCGGAGGGCGGTGACGGCTGCTCGCGCAATCTCGAAGCGGGACATCTGGATCGAGGTGAGCGGTGGGATGGTGACCTCGGCGATGTGGATGTCGTCGAAGCCGATGACCGAGAGATCGTCGGGCACGCGGAGGCCGGCGCGATACATCTTGTGCAGGACGCCGATGGCGGTCATGTCGTTCGAGCACATCACCGCAGTGGGGAGATCGCCACCGTTGAGGAGGGTTTGCATGGCGGCGGTGCCCCCTTCGAGCGTGTGGTCGCCTTCAAGGATCCATGCAGGATTCGGATTGATGCCGCACTCTTCCAGAGACGCATTGAAAGCGTTGAGGCGGGAGAGCGACGAGTGCAGGCGCATGGGGCCACTAATAAAAGCTATCCTGCGATGGCCGAGGGCGGCGAGATGCTGCACGCCCTGACGAATGCCGTGGTGGTAATCGACCTTGAGGATGCTGACGCCGGGTTGATCGGGGCCGATGTCGACGAAGACCATGGGAACCTTGCGCTGGGCGAGCTGATCGAGGAGCGGCTCCTCGATACCGAAGGTCATGATGGCGACACCGTCGACCTTGCGCTCGAGCATGCGGCGGATGCACTGCGACATGCGCTTTGGGTCGTAGTTGGTAGAACTGACGAGGATCTCGTAGCCGTGTTCGATGGCGACTTCTTCAAAGCCCTGGATGAGCTCGGGGAAGAAGGGATTGGTGATCTCGGAGACGATGAGACCAAGGATCCAGCTTCGTCCGGAGACGAGGGCGCGGGCCTGGGTGTTGGGAAAGTAGTTGAGCTCGTCGATGACCTCCCAGACGCGCTTGGCGATCCTGGGATTGACGGTGGGCACACGATTGATGGTGCGCGAGACGGTGGCGATCGACACCTTCGCCGCGTGCGCGATGGTGCGAATATCCATCCGGTCGGGATCGCCCTCTTTTGGTTTTCGCGTGCGTTTGGACGGAGGTTTTTCTGGCATAAGGTGTTTGCAGGAATGCGTTTACAGCATAGCGCGAAGCACTGCCACCATAACAGATACGCTGGGTGATCCTTCTGGGCGGGTGAGTGCGGCCCTTTTGAGGGTCGAGGCCTGCTACCGGTGTTGGACCTTTTGATGTAAGCGTTTGCTCTCGACGCGCTGTACTCGCGGCGCCGTGGAGCGTATCGGGTTTGTGCGAAAGGTGCTACATCTATACGTGATGGCGACGACAGATCATATGCTCACTCCGCGCGAGGCTGCTCACCTGATCGGGATCAGCTACCCTACGATCAAGCAGTGGATTCTGAACGGCAAGCTGAAGACCGTGCGGACGCCCGGCGGGCATCACCGTGTGGCAGAGAGTGCGTTGAAGCCTTACCTCGTGAAAGACAGCGCCAAGCCGGCGGCCGAGTCGAGAGAACGGTTTCGCAGGGTGAGTGGGCGGAATCAACTTGCCGGCAAGGTGGTGAGCATCCGTGTCGAAGGCCTGCTCGCCGAGGTGATCCTTGCGGTGGGAGATACTCACATTACGGCCATCATCACGGCGGGAGCGGTTCGCGAGTTGCAACTCAAGAAGGGCGATAGCGCCGCTGCTCTCATCAAGTCAACTGACGTGATGATCGAGCGGCTTGACGAGCCCGCGTAGCCGTCTGTTTCCCTTGCGAAGGTGAAGCTCCATCTTTCGTTGACCATACGATTTTGGTCATATAGAGTCGAACTCACCGCGTCTGGATGTGCGATCTTCGAGTTCGATTCGTTCTCACCCCATCGATCTCCGCGAGTCTAATCGGCCCGAAGCGGCACACCCCGGTGTGCCGCTTGCCAGGAGCTTTACTGTATGAACCTTTCCCGTATTGTCTGTATCACCCTGTCTGCAGGAATCGCAGTCTCAACTGCTTCGGCGCAGATAGCCGCCGATCTGCAGGGACGTGTGGCGGACACCTCTGGCGCTGCCATTCCAAATGCCGAGGTGGAGTTGACGGAGCTTTCCACGAACCTGCACCAGAGGACGGTATCTTCGAGTTCGGGCGACTACCTTTTCAGCCATTTGAATCCGGGCACTTATGCGCTCGATGTGACGGCGCCTGGCTTTGCGCATTTGAAGCGTACGGGAGTTACGGTCATCGTGGGACAGACGGTGCTTGCTGACCTGAGTCTCAGCGTCGGGTCCGATCAACAGGTTGTGAACGTCAACGCCGATGCACCGCTTCTGCAGGCCGTGACGAGTAATATCCAGACGAACATCCCTGGTCCGACCGTGGTTGCGATGCCGTTGAACACACGTAACTTCATCCAACTTTCGACACTTGCTCCCGGGGTCGAGCTACCGCCGGGTACGCTTCTTCCGCGCATCAATGGCGGACGACCTAGAACGAACGAATATCTTTATGACGGTATCTCGGCGCTACAGCCGGAGCCGGGACAGGTGGCGTTCTTTCCGATCCTGGACGACATCCAGGAGTTCACGGTCGAGGCGAATAATGTGCCGGCGGAGTTTGGCCGGTTCAACGGCGGCGTTGTGAACGTGGCGACACGTGCGGGATCGAATGCGATCCATGGCAGCCTGTTTGAATTCTTTCGCAATGAGGCGCTGAACTCGCGGAACTACTTCTCTACCGCCAACGCGCGTAAGCCGGAGTATCGGCGCAACCTTTATGGCGCTACGCTCGGCGCTCCCATTCTTAGGGATCGGCTTTTCTTCTTTGGCGACTACCAAGGGGTGAAGCAGCTTATCGGCAAGACGGTTATCTCGACCATTCCGACACTCAATGAGCGGAACGGCATCTTTACGGGCGTCTCAAAGATTTATGACCCGGCCACGACGGTGACGAGCGGAGGCAAGTTCGTGCGGCAGGAGTTCGCGAACGATACGATTACAAGTTCGCTTGACCCGGTGGCAAAGGCGCTGCTTGCGCGCTTTCCTACACCGACGGCGTCGGGCGCAGCGAATAACTACAGCCGAACGGCGAACGATGCCGATCATCAGAATCAGTTCGATGTGCGAGTTGATGGAGCTTACAGGGCGAAGGATCGGGCCTTCGTTCGCTACTCGTATTACAACGAAGTAGAACAGCCGATCACGTATCTGCCGGATGGAAGCGGGCCTCCGGTGACGGGGATTATCGGGACGGCGGGTGTGTCGGGTCTCTCGAACGTGCGCGGTCAGCAGGCGGTTGCGAACGAGACGCATACCTTCTCCGACCGGTTGTTGAACGACGCGCGTCTTGGGTATACGCGGCGAAATAACAACATTGGTGGGCCTGTGCTTGGGAACACGGCTTCGGCGGCGCTGGCCATTCCGGGTATCCCGACCAATGCTGCCTTCAACAACGCGCTGCCGCTCTTCACCTTTACCGGATTTCAGCAGCTTGGCCCTTCGGCGAGTACCTTCTCGCAGTATCAGACAGCGGTGTGGCAGTTCGTCGATACGGTGGTCTACACGCGTGGGCGGCATGCCTTTAAGTTCGGCGGCGATGTGCGCTGGTATCAGCTTAACGCGGTTGCTCCGCCGAATCCGACGGGCTCCTTTGCGTTTACGACGACGGGCACAAACCAGCAGGGCGTGACGAATAGCGGGAATGCGATTGCGAGCTTTCTGCTTGGGCAGGTCGATACGTTTTCGATCGATCTGCAGGAGAGCAAGATTCGTCCGCGCGACCATATTCAGGAGTACTTCGCGCAGGATGACTGGCGTGCGAGTGACCGGCTGACCTTCAACATCGGTGCGCGGTGGAGCCTGCATTCGCCTTCGACGGAGAAGAATAACCAGGGTGCGATCTTCAATCTGCAGACGCAGCAGTTGGACTATCTGGGGGTAGATGGGAACTCCAAGAGCGCGCGCACGCTGCACTACGGAAACGTCGCGCCGCGGGTTGGCTTCACGTTTCTTGTCGATCCTAAGACGGTGATCCGCTCAGGCTTCGGGATTGTCTTTATCGACCAGTCGGGCATCACGACTCCCTTCACGACGCCGCAGTTTCCTTTCATTCAGAACGTACAGCAGAAGACGCAGGACAGCGTGAATGCGGCCTTCGCGCTTGCTGCCGGGCCGACCGTGGCGCCGATTCCATTGACGCCGGATGCGGGCCTGGGACAGAGCGTTTATACCGCGAACCGGAATGCGGGTTCGGGCTATGTGGAGCAGTGGAACCTTGCGGTGCAGCGTGCGATCACGAGCAACCTGTCGTTTGATGTGGCCTATGTCGGCTCGCACATCGTGCATGTCGGTATTCCGGATTCGAACCTGAATCAACTGACGGCCGCGCAGCTTGCGCAGGGCTCGTCACTGCTGACGCAGGTGGCGAACCCGTACTATGGGGTGATTCCGGTCTCGAGTTCGATCGGGACGAAGAACGTCAGCGCGGCGCAGCTTCTGAAGCCGTATCCGCGCTTTCAGAACGTGGCGACGTACCGCAACAACTCGGAAACGACGAACTATAACGCGATCGAGGCGAAGGTCGAGGAGCGGCTGACGAAGGGCACGTATCTCCTGTTTTCATACACGCATTCGAAGCTGATTGACGATGCTTCTTCCGTCTTCTCTTCGACCGTGCTTTCGTCGCCGAACTCGAGCAGCCTGATCGCTGCGGATACATTCCGGCCGGGACTCGAACGGGACTCGTCGGGCGGCGATATGCCGAATGTGCTCTCCGCGAGCGGCATCTATGATCTGCCGGTTGGGCGTGGCCATCGTTTTGCTTCGTCGGGAGTGGCGAATGCCGCGCTTGGCGGGTGGGCGCTGAATGCGATCGTGTCAATGCAGTCTGGCATGCCGGTGACTGTTACCCAGGCGACAAACAACAATGCGTTCGCGGGCTTTGCGCTGCAGAGGCCGAACCTGATTGCCAGCCCGTCACTCTCGCCCGATCAGCGTACCCCGGCTCACTTCTTCAATACGGCGGCGTTCGCGACGGCTCCTCAGTTCGTGATCGGCAATGCCTCACGGAACCCGGTGCGTGGACCGGCTTATCGGGACCTCGATCTTGCTCTGGTGAAGCACACGAAGCTTCCGGGTGAGACCGATGTCGAGTTTCGCGGGGAGATCTTCAACATCTCGAACACGCCGGCTTTCGCGCAGCCGAACGGGAGTTTTGGCTCGGCTGCTTTTGGGAGCATCACCAGCACGACGACGGATCCGCGGGTGGTTCAGTTCGCGATACGTATCAGCCGCTGATGCAAGACGGCACAACGGGCGGAGGCTTCCAGCTTCCGCCTTTTTCAATTTGCCTCCACCTATCGTTTCGGGACGTTCCCGGTGAGGTCCGAGGTGGTCCGGTGAGCAAAGCCAAGCCATTTGAGGGATAATCGGATTGTGTTCGCGTGGCTCGGCGATCTGGACGATTTGAGCGTTGCCTGCGGGAGCTAGATTCAGTCTCGAATTGTTCAGGGAACCGCCGGTGTGCCGACGTAATGACGACCACGATCCACAACTGTGAAGACGAAGAGATCAGGATTCCGGGCAGTATTCAGCGCCACGGTTTTCTGCTCCTGCTGGATGAGCCTGAGGGGCTGGTTGTCGGCGCAAGCGAGAACGTGCCGGAGTTTCTCGATGTGCCGCTTAGGCTGATCCTCGGCACGTCGATTGATACGATTCTTGAACGTGAGGTTCTCTCCGCGCTTCGGGGCGCGGTTTCGAATGCAGAGGCTCCCGGGCTTCTCACGTACCTCGGCTCCTTCCAATTGCGGGGCGAGTTTTACAGCGTCGTGACGCATCGTGTGGACGGCCGACGGGTGCTTGAGTTCGAGCGCGTGGAGCGGCTGGTTAGTCCTGAGTTGATGAATGCCGTCTTTACGAACTTCGTCAGCAAGCTCAGCAAGTTCAAGGATGAGGCGGAGGTCTGCGCGGCCATTACGCGCCAGGTCAAAGAGCTGACCGGGTTCAATCGTGTTCTGCTCTATAGCTTCGATGAAGTGGGGCACGGGACTGTTCTGGCTGAGGAGAATGACGGGACGCTGCCTAGCTATCTGCATCTGAAGTTTCCGGCAAGCGATATTCCGAAGCAGGCACGGGATCTTTATGTGCTTAATACGGTCCGCAGTATTCCGGATGCCGCATACGAGCCTTCGCCTCTGAAGGCTCTTGGATCACGCTCGATGGCCGGCTTCGACATGTCGATGTCGCTTCTGCGGAGCGTGTCGCCGATCCATCTCGAGTACATGCGCAACATGGGGACGATATCCTCGATGTCGATCTCGATCGTCTGCGAGGGGCGGCTTTGGGGGCTGATCAGCGGACACCACGCGACGCCGCACACCGTGCCCTACCTCGTTCGAAGCGCCTGCGATCTTCTGACGAAGATGGTCGGCACGCAGCTTGTTTCGTTCCGTACGACGGCTCGGCTTGGGAAGATGGTGCATTTCCACGGCGTGCATCGGAAGATCCTGACCTCGATGGCGGCGGAGAACAACTACATTGCCGCGATGATCGCTCAGATGGAAGATGTTATCGAGGTGACGGACGCCGCGGGGGTGGCGATGATCCTCGATGGCGTTTGCCAGAGGGCGGGACGGACGCCAGATGACGCCGCGGTGCTGCGTCTGGCGGAGTGGTTCGATGGGCATCCGGAGATCGATCTCTTCGAGACCCGCAGCCTTCGGCAGGAGATTGATTGGGCGGAAGAGATCAGGGAGATCGCGAGTGGTCTGATCGCGATTCGTATCTCGGATGTGCGGCAAAGCTATCTCATGTGGTTTCGACCGGAGGTGGTGAGTACGGTGCAATGGGCCGGCGAGCCGGCGAAGGCGGTTGGCCAAAGGCACGGACTGCACCCGCGAGACTCCTTCGAGTCGTGGAAGCAACTCGTCAAAGGCGAGAGTGCTCCGTGGACGGAGATGGAGGTCGAGTCGGCGCGGGAGTTTCGCGCTTCGGTGATGACGATCAGCCTGAAGCGAGCGGAAGAAGCATATGAACTGAGTGAAGCGCGCTTCCGGCAGTTAACTCACACGCTGCCGAATCTTGTCTGGACAGCGAGCGATGACGGCACGTTGACCTATGTCAATCAGAAGTGGATCGACCAGGGCCTTGGGGAGATGGGCTGCTGGTACGAGCGCGAGGGCGTGGTCGAAGAAGACAGGGAACGATGCCGCGAACTGTGGTCAAAGAGCGTCAGCGAAGGAACTCCCTTTGAAGCGGAACTACGCTTTCTGGACGAGGACGAGATGGAACGCTGGAACCTTGTGCGTGCCGTGCCCTTCCTGCGCGTGAACCACAGCCGAGCGGGCTGGGTGGGGACATGTACGGATCTCACGGATCAACGGGAACGTGAGAGGGCGCTTCGCATGACAGAGAAACTCGCGCTTACCGGCAGGATGACGAGCGTGATCGCGCACGAGATCAACAATCCGCTGGAGTCGATTACGAATCTTCTGTATCTCCTTGGAACGCACATTACGGACGATGAGCCTGCCCGGGAGTACATACGGATGGCGGAGAGTGAACTGGAGAGGATCTCGGGGATTACGAAACAGACACTTCGCTGGTCAAGAGAGGGGAATCGAGTTGCGGAATCCGGCAATGTCTCCTCCTTGTTCAAGGATGTGTTGCGCCTGTTCACGGGGAAGATCAGGAATCGACAGGTTACCGTTACGGCGAACCTCGAAGACGACGCGACCTACTTTGGCGTGGTGGGCCAGATTCAACAGGTTGTGGCGAACCTTGTCTCGAACGCGGTCGATGCGGTGCCGGTTGGTGGCCAGATATGGCTCGAGGCGTCAGCAAACGACGATGCGACGGAGATCGTCGTGCGCGATGCCGGAAGCGGCATGAGCGATGAGACGTTGCGCCAGCTCTTTCAGCCGTTCTACAGCACCAAGGGCGATCTTGGGAATGGACTCGGCCTCTACATCTCGCAGGAGATTGTCGAGAGGCACGGCGGGACGCTTGAACTTGAAAGTCGGATGGGTGTGGGGACTGTGGCTCGCGTTCGTCTGCCGCTTACGCCTGCTGCTTAAAAGAAGAAGCCCCATGGAGCGATGATTACGTTCCATGGGGCTGTCTTGCTTCTAGCGGCTGGCGACGGTGGTCTTGTAGGAGACACGCACAGTCTGGATCTGGAACGGTGTGACTGGCACCTGGATGTGATCGCCGTCGATTGCCAGGGGTGACCCTTCGGGCTCTTCCATCAGGTTCGTCACGGTTGCCGCGGTTGCCCCGGGAGGCACCGTGAGGGTCACGTTTCCGGCCTTGCCGGCCCACTCGTAGAAGCGGAAGATGATCGCGTCATCTGTCTCCGCTTTTTTCATCGCGGTCAGGACGACGTTGTTCTCCTTGATCGTGGCAAAGGAGTGCTCGGGTTTCATCTCGCCTGTATGCGCATCGACCTGCATGGCCTTCAGCGCATAGTTGAGATCGTAGCCATGCTGAACGGTTTGCGCGTCCTTCCACGTTCCGGCGTGCGGGTAGAGCGCGTAGATGAAGTGATGGCGCTCGCGATCGGCGTCAGGATCAGGCCATGTCGGCGAGCGAAGCAGGGTAAGACGCAGCATGTTGCCTACAGCGTCGTAGCCGTACTTTGAGGTGTTCAGCAGGCTGAAGCCGTGCGCGCCATCGCCAAGGTCGGCCCAGCGCATCGCAGGAACCTCAAAGCGAGCCTTCTCGAAGCTGTTATCGCGCGTTGTGGGACGCTCAATTGTTCCGTAAGGAATCTCGTACGTGGCCATCTTGCTTGTCGCCGCCAGAGGGAAAGATGCCTTCAGGAGGATGTGGGTCTCGTGCCAGTCGATGTCGTTCGAGACGATAGCGTGGTCGGCTCCTTCGTAGAGGATGATGTCCTGCGAGAAGGTCGACTTCTGCCAGGTGCGGGTGACACGAATGACGGAGCGGAGAGGGCCTTGTTCGACGAGCTTGACGCTATCCACGTCGTGCAGAAGCGTGGGTGCTACATCGAAGGTGCCCGGATCGACGTTCCACGCGTCGTAGTCCTTCGGGGTGTCTTTGAATGCCTGTAGCTCGTTGCCACAGCCACCGCTTGCGATCGTTTCGAAGTTGCTCTTCTTGTCGAAGAGGGAGGTGATGCAGCCGGTCTTCGGATCGACCGTGATGCGGAGCGCGGTGTTCTCGATGGTTGTGCCTGAGGTCTTGAGATCGCTTGAAAACTTATCGGCACCTTCAACCGCATGAAGGACGGTGTAGCCCATGGAGGGGACATTCTCAGGCTTGATGAGGAGCTTGAAGGTGTGAGTCGCGGCATCATGCGACAGGACCTGCGAAGGCACGGCATGATTCCTGTCGTCGAGCACCGAAACGTCCGCAGTCTCGTTCGGCATCTGGACGGAGGCCTCGGTGACGCTGCTGCGATCCCATGCCAATGGGTTCACGACGAGCACAGGCACGCCCTTCTTCACGTGCGTGTCGACACGGGCGGCGAGTGTCTCGAGTGAGCCGGTTGCGATCTCGCCGGTCGACCAGCGGACCTGATCGTAGTCCTTCTGGGCGTCGCGGTAGATCACGCCGATTCCGGAGCCTGCGGCGAGGTCGTGGAACTGGTTGAACAAGACATGCTTCCACGCATCGGTAATCCGGGTTCCGGGGTAGGGCTGGCCATCAAGCCACGCCAGGGAGGCATATTTCTCCGCGTCGAGAACCCACTCTTCGCTATCGCGCATATTGCGCTTGTGATCAGCCTGGGTGGTGAAGACGCCGCGGTGGTACTCGAGGTAGAGTTCATCGTTCCACGTGGGGACGCTGATCTGTCCGTCTGTAGGAACTGGCAGGGTCGAGTCTCCGGCTGCGATCGTCTTATAGTTCCACACGGGCGAGTTAGCCGCGATGAGCTTCTCGGTGCGTGTGAAGTAGGGTTGCGCCGTTGCGAACTCCTGGCGCGGGTTGACCTTATCCTTCTCCATCCACGTGAGGCCCTGGTCGAGCATGGAACGGGTCGGGCCGCCGCCGTGATCGCCGACGCCGTAGAGGTCGAGCATGTCGGTCAGGCCGGGGGCCTGCTCGCGCGCCGTGGCCATGTCACGGGCGAGACGCGTCGGATCGAGGTTCGAGTTGGCGTAGTCGTGCGGGAAGTAGGTGAGGACCTTGCTGCCGTCGGGCGACTCCCACCAGAAGAGCTTAAGTGGGAGCTTGTTGGTGTCGTTCCACCACATCTTCTGGGTTACGAAGTAGTCGACGCCTGAACGCTTGTAGATTTGCGGTAGCTGCCAGTTGTAGCCGAAGGAGTCGGGGTTCCAGCCGATGCGCGTGGTCTTGCCGTAGAGCTTCTTAAAGGTCGACTGGCCGACGAGCAACTGGCGTACGAGCGACTCGCCATCGGGCATGTTGAGGTCGGGTTCGAGCCACATGCCGCCGACAAGCTCCCAGCGATCTTCACCGACGCGCTGCTTGATCTGCTTGTTCAGCTCCGGATACTTATCCGCCATCCACTGGCTGTAGACCGCAGCAGACTGCGTATAGGTGTAGCTCGGATATTCGCTCATCAACTGCGCGGCGGTGCCGAAGGTGCGCTTGACTGCGTCGACCGTCTCGGTCCAGGGCCAGAGCCACGCCGCGTCGATGTGCGAGTTGCCGGTGAGGTTGTAGTTCGCCTTCTGCATCATGGGGCGCAGACCCATGAGCGTCTGCTGCGCGAGCTTGAGGGAGGCATCGAACTTCGCCTGATCGTGCGCCGCGAGCGCTGCAAGGCTTACTTCGGAGAGCGCCTTGGTGATGGTGTCGCGGTCCTGCGTGGAGCCGGGTGCGAGCGACGGGATGAGATACGAGGCATCGACGAGCTCCTTTTGTAGATCCTGTGGGTTCGGACGGCTCGTCGCAAAGGTGATCTTCGTCTCGGCGCGGCGGAAGCGCTTGTCGTCGACGGTCTGGAGGAGCTTTACCGCGACCAGGATCTTATCGCCGGGCTTCGCGTTGTGGAAGAGCTGGATGGGCTCGAGGTCCTCGCCGAGGGCTACGCGGCGTCCGTCGAAGTAGATGATCTCGGGGACGGGGCCGTTGGCGCTTGCGTCAAAGCGGAAGCTCACGTCGACGCCGGAGAGGTCGTAGCCGTTCAGCGTGCGGGGAATCTCGATCGTGCGGCGATACCAGACGGCATCGTGGCCTGTGATCGACGGTGCCTTGGCTTCCTTCCACGCGCTGTCGTCGAGTGTTGGCGATTCGCCATGCGCGATGTCTCCGTCATGGAACTTCCACGGGCCGTCGACGAGGGTTTCGAGCGATCCGAGGGTGTCGATGACCTTTTTCTGGGCGGGGGTGAACGTCATCACGCGGGGATCGTTTTTGATGATCTCCGGTGCCTGGGCACGCGCGCTGGCCATTGCTGCTGGGATCGAGAAACACAGCGCCGACAAAAGGATTCGTGTGATTTGGATGTCGTGCGTGGTACGTGTCGAAGACAAGGTAACGCTCCCATTGCAGATTTGTCCGGATTGCCCCGTGAGGAAATAGTACGCCACGGCGCTAGGGCAAGACACGCGCGTGCGCTCAGGCGATTTCGGAATCGCGGCGAAAGGTCCGGCGTGCGTGATCGATCTCCTCGTGGTGCTCCTCGGCCCAGATCCATACGCCGCAGAAGGCGGTGCCAAGGCTCCTGCCGAGGTTCGTCAGTTCGTACTCCACCTTCGGTGGAATGACCGGATGGATGGTGCGCTTGACGAGGCCGTCGCTCTCCATCTGCCGGACCGTCTTGGTGAGCATCTTCTGGCTGATGCCGCCGACGAGTTCGCCGAGCCGGGTGAAGCGGACAACTCCATGCTCCTCCAGCACTTCTAGGACGAGCATCGTCCACTTGTCGGCGACGCGCTCGATGATCTCGCGCACGAGCGCGTCGAGCTTCGGGTCTGTGGCGGGAGGCGGATCGGGCGTCGCGAGACGAGCGCGCATCGTATGGATCGTGGCGGTGGGCTGGTCGAGGGGATTCTTCAAGTGGTTCACTCTCCTTTGGGTAAGTATGAATCTTTCGGGTGCCTACTTCCCAAAGGGAAGTGCAACTCATAGTATCGCGTCAGGAGAAAAGAACCATGCAAATCACAGGCAATATGATCCTCATCACCGGGGGCGGCTCGGGTATCGGGCGCGGTCTCGCGGAGGCCTTTCACAAGCTTGGGAACCAGGTGATCATCGCCGGACGCCGCAAGCAGGTGCTTGACGAGACGACGGCCGCGAATCCCGGAATGAAGTCCGCGATCCTCAACATTGAAGATGCCAAGAGCATCCGCGAGTTCGCCGCGCAGATGGCGGCCGACTACCCCTCGCTCAACGTTCTGATTAATAACGCCGGCATCATGAAGATGGAGAAGCTTCTCAGTCAGCAGGAGAATCTTGAGGACGCCGAAGCGACGATTACGACGAACCTGCTTGGGCCGATCCGGCTTACGGCTGCACTGCTTCCTCTGTTTCAGAAGCAGCCGCATGCGACGATCATGACCGTGTCATCGGGGCTGGCGTTTCTTCCACTGGCGATGACGCCGACCTACTGTGCGACCAAGGCGGCAATTCACTCGTACACGCTGTCGCTGCGGTATCAGTTGCAGAAGAGCAATATTGAAGTGCTTGAACTGGCGCCGCCGTACGTTGCGACCGGGCTGACGGACCAGTCCGCGAACGATCCCCGCGCGATGCCTCTTGCTGACTTCCTGTCGGAGGTGATGGAGATCATCAAGACGCAGCCTACGCCGAACGAGATCCTTGTAGAGCGCGTGAAGCAGTTACGCTTCGCCGAAAAGAGCGGCCATTTTGATGCAGCCTTCAAGGGCTTGAACGAAGCGATGGCCGGTGACCACTAGGTCGGAAGACTATTGCAGCCGGAGCGCCACTCAGATCGCCGAGTGGCGCTTCCGCTTTAGCGGCCCATCCATCCGCCGTCGACCGTGAGGACTGTCCCGGTCACGTAGTCGGAGGCCCGGGATGAGAGGAAGAGCGCGGCTCCTGCAAGATCCTGCGGTTGTCCCCAGCGACCCGCGGGGATGCGTTCAAGGATCTGGCGATTGCGGGTCTCGTCGGCTTGTAGCGCTTCGGTATTCGTTGTGGCGAAGTAACCCGGAGCGATCGCGTTTACCTGGATGTGCTTTGGAGCCCATTCGTTCGCGAGTGCTTTTGTGAGTTGCGCTACGCCTCCTTTGCTGGCTGCGTAGGCAGGGACGCGAATGCCTCCCTGGAAGCTGAGCAGGGAAGCGATGTTGACGATCTTTCCCGGGGCGCTGCGGCCGATCATGTCTCGGGCAGCGAGTTGCGAGAGCTGGAAGAGGCTGGTGAGATTCACCTGGAGGACCTGCTGCCAGTCCGCCAGGGCGACCTCTTCGGCCGCGGCGCGATGGATCGTGCCGGCGTTATTGATGAGGATGTCGACCTTGCCGAACTGCGCCTTTACCTGCGAGAACAGGTCTTCGGCTCCTTCGGTACTGCCAAGGTCAGCCCGAAAGGCGTGCGCCGTGCCGCCGATCGTCGATGCCGTGTCGGTCGCGGCACGGCGGTTTCCGTGGACGGCAACAGTCGCTCCGGCCTGCGCGAGCGCCCCGGCGATACCCGCGCCAAGCCCGCTGGCGGAGCCCGTGATCAACGCGACTTTACCGTCGAGCCGGAAGAGATCGAGAATGTGCGAGGAAGCGGAAGACGTGTTTTCCATGACAACCTGACTCTACTAAGCGCGGCCTCGCCGGGCAAATCCTGGCCCTCTCGAAGTAAGCTGGAGGAGTTGCTTTTCGGAGGTGTTGTTTGAAGCTCTATCAGATGGCTGACCCGGTTCGTTACAGCCGCATGACGACCGAGGAGAAGCGTGCGACGTTCCTGCTTGAGGGCATGTTCCGTCCCGGAATGATCGAGTTCGCCTACGTCGACCTGGATCGTACAGTCATCGGGTCGGCTGTTCCGACGACTGCTCCGCTGAAACTAGAAACCGAACCGGAGCTGCGGGCGGAGTACTTTCTCGAGCGCCGGGAACTTGGTGTGTTGAACGTCGGTGGAGCTGGGTCGGTCGTCGTCGATGGCACGACGTATGAGCTTGGCAAGCTGAGCTGTGCCTACGTCGGACGCGGAAGCAAGGATGTATCGTTCGCCAGCGCGGACGCTGAGAATCCGGCGGTCTTCTATCTCTTGAGCTATCCCGCGCACAAGGAATACCCGACGGCGATGGTCAAGTTCGAGGACCTCGAAGGGCTGAAGCTTGGGGCGATCGAGACCTGCAACAAGCGCACCATTTACAAGGCGATCTATCGTGACGGACTCAAGAGCTGCCAGCTCGTGATGGGATTCACGCTGCTTGATCCGGGCAGCAACTGGAACACGATGCCTCCGCACACGCACATGCGGCGCAGCGAGGTTTACTTCTACTTCGATATCGATCCGGCACACCGCGTGCTGCACCTGATGGGACCACCGCAGGAGACGAGCCATCTGGTCGTCGCCGACAGGGAGGTGGTTGTCAGTCCTGGCTGGTCGATTCACGCCGGTGTCGGGACGAAGAACTATACGTTCTGCTGGGGTATGGGTGGGGAGAACCAGGCGTACGACGACATGGACGTGGCCTCGATCGCGGAGCTCAAGTAGCGTATGGCTGAGCCGAACGATGCACTGAAGGGGATTCCGATTGGTGTTCCGGAGGGCGAGGCGAGTGCGATCTCGCCACGTCACATGCCGTCCGCGGGGCTGAAGATTCGGGCTGCGCAGGACTGCAGATTCGACCTCGTGTCGCTTGGTGAGGTGATGCTGCGGTTCGATCCGGGAGAGGGACGTATTTCCACCACTCGGAGCTTCAACGTGTGGGAGGGTGGCGGCGAGTATAACGTCGCGCGTGGGCTTCGGCGCTGCTTCGGGTTGCGGTCGTCGATCGTGACTGCGCTGGTGGACAATCCGGTTGGGAGACTGGTCGAGGACCTTATGCTGCAGGGTGGCGTCGATACATCCAACGTTCACTGGGAGCACTTCGATGGAGTTGGGCGCGAGGCTCGGAATGGCGTCTACTTCCTGGAGCGTGGGTTCGGGCTGCGTGGTGGCCTTGGCATGATGGATCGTGGCAACACGGCGATCTCGCAGATGCGTCCTGGACAGGTGGATTGGGATGCGATCTTTGGGCCTAAGTCCGGGGCGCGATGGTTCCATACCGGAGGCGTGATGGCTGCGCTCACGGAGAACTCGACGGAGTTGGTGCGGGCTGCGATGGAGGCGGCACGACGTCATGGGGTTGTCGTCTCGTTCGACTGTAACTATCGGCCTTCGCTGTGGAAGACTCGTGGCGGACGGCATGGTTCGGTTGCGGTGAATCGGAGCCTGATGCCTCATGTCGATGTGCTGTTTGGGCATGAGGGGGATGTTGCGGCGACTGTTGGTGAGTCGTCGCTTGGACCTCCATGGCACACGCTTGAGAGCTATGGACCGATGGCGGAGCGGGTTACGGCTGAGTTTCCGCATATCAAGGTGATCGCCAGCACGGTGCGTCAGGCGAAGACCGCGAACCGGAATAGCTGGGGTGCGTTCTGCTGGGCCGAAGGTCAGGTGTATGAGGGGTTGCGGTTCGATGATCTGGAGATCTTCGATCGGGTTGGTGGTGGCGACTCGTTCGCTTCGGGGCTGATCTATGGGCTGTTGCAGGGGAAGGGAATTCAGTGGGCGATCGATTGCGGCGTCGTTCATGGGGCGCTTGCGATGACGACTGCTGGTGATAGCTCGATGGCTTCGCTGGCTGAGGTGGAACGGTTGATGCGTGGCGGGACGGCGGCTGTACAGCGTTAGACTGAAGGGATGGCAATGGATAAACATGCGGTATTGAAAGAACTGCGGGACATTGGACTCGTTCCGGTGCTGCGCGCGAGTTCGGTGGCGAAGGCGCTGGCTTTGGCTGAGGCGATCTCGGAGGGCGGCGTTACCGTGCTTGAAGTCACGATGACGGTTCCTGGAGCGATGCACGTGATGCGCAAGCTCGCGGAGGATCGGCCGGACATCCTGGTTGGCGCGGGAACGGTGCTCGATCCGGAGACGGCGCGGATGTGCATTCTTGAAGGAGCGAAGTTCGTGGTCAGTCCCGCGGTGAATATCAAGACGATCGAGATGTGCCATCGCTATGGAATCGCGATTCTTCCGGGAGGGCTGACTCCTACTGAGATTGTGACTGCGTGGCAGGCCGGTGCGGATGTTGTGAAGGTTTTTCCGGCGAGCGCGATGGGTGGAGCGAAGTATCTGAAGAACCTGCAGGCCCCCCTGCCGCATATGAAGCTCATTCCGACGGGCGGCGTGACGTTGGCGAATGCGCTCGAGTTCCTCGAGGCCGGGGCGTTTGCACTTGGCGTTGGGGCGGATCTTGTGAATGCGAAGGCGATGGAAGAGGGCAAGCCCGAGGTCGTGACGCAGACGGCGCGGATGTACCTCGACATCGTCAAGGAGTTTCACGCGCGTTCGAAGGACTGATGCATAAGCCGGGAGGCGCGTGGTAGTCTGCAACCCACCATGCGCCTTACCCGCCGCGTCTTCACACGGAATGTCGCCTGCTCGGCCCTCTTTGGTTCACGTTTCCTTTCCGCACAGTCGACTGCGCGTCCGAACGTTGCGGCGATCGAGCATGATCGCATTCTGCGTCTTGGTGATGAGGCGCTGGGGCAGACTACGCCGGCGATTACGAGTCTTGCTGGCCCGCATACTCCCGGGACTTCTCACGATTACTTTTCCAACGATGCGTTTACAGGACATCGGGAAGCGCTGCGTCTGTTGTGCGTGCGGGTTGCGGCGCTTGCGGCGGCTTTTGGCATCTCGAAGGACGATAAGTACGCTTCGGCTGCTGTTGAGCCTCTGCGGGCCTGGTTCATCACTCCTGCTACGCGGATGACTCCAAACCTGAACTTCGCGCGGGTTGTGCCCGATGCGACTCAGGCTCCGACCGGGACGCCTGAGGGGTTGATCGAGGCGGTGTTCCTTGCGGAACTGGCGCAGGCGCTTGTGTTCCTCAACGCGTCGCAGGTGCTGACCGATGCGGATCTTGCGGGGCTGAAGAGCTGGTTCGCGGCGTACCTCACTTGGCTGACGGAGCCGGGGGATTCCGGGCCGCGCATTGCGGCGCTGGCGCGGGATCTGCGGAATCATCATGGGTCGTCGTGGCTTCTGCAGACGGTCGCGATCGCGCGTTTTACCGGGAACGACGCGGTGCTGTCGGATTGCCGGCATCGGTTCAAGACGGTGACGCTGCGGGCGCAGGTGGTGATGCTTGGGAACTTTCCTGCCGAGTTGACTACGCCGAATCCATATCGGAACTCGCTGCTCAACCTCGATCTGCTGACCGGCGCATGTGAGTTGATGGCCACGCCGTTCGAGACGCTTTGGGACTATGAGTTGCAGGATGGGCCGGGAATGCGGGCTGCGATCGCTTACTTTTTCCCGTTCATTCAGAAGCGCTCGGCGTGGCCTTTTCCGGCGGATAAGCTGCACTTCAACGATCTTCCGCTGCGGCGTCCGGCGCTTCTGTTCACGGCTCGGGCGTATACGCGTCCGGAGTATGCGGATCTTTGGCGAACGCTGGCGGCCGATCCTCCGGAGGCTGCGGACCACGAGATCGCGGAGGCGTTTCCGATTCGTCAGCCGTATCTCTGGGTGACGAGGCCTCCTCGGCGTGTGCTTTCGTGATGTGTCCATGGTGTGGGTACCCCCCCTCCCCATTGCCTTGGCGTAACTTGTTTGTTTTGATAGGTTTGCGGCTGGTATCCGTCTGCAAACTCTTCAAAACAAATAGGTTACGGCTAAATATTAGTCAACAAACGACTTACGGCTTCCCGGGATGCGGGAAGCCGTAAGTCGTTCGTGTCTTTTTCTATGCTGATTTAATTGTAGATCATTCACCGGAACTAAAAGGACACCGACTTTAACCTTTGGAATGAGAGAGTTAGGTGGTTTGGGGGCTTGACAAGAATTTTGGCTTCGCGATCAGGCGAGATTTGGGTGCAGGTGTTTTTAGAAGCTCACTTATAATCAGGCCGCAATGACTCCGCCTAAGGTTTTCATCAGTTACAGCCATGACTCGACTGAACACGAGGATGCAGTTCTGACCTTGTCGAACCGGCTTCGCCATGACGGCGTGGACTGCGTCATCGATCAGTACGAAGAATCGCCGGAAAACGGCTGGCCATGGTGGTGTGACAAGCAGGTGCAGCTAGCCGGATTTGTCGTGGTGATCTGCACCCCAACCTACCTAAAACGCTTCATGAAAGAAGAGGAGCCGGGCAAAGGACTTGGAGCCACGTGGGAAGGCCACGTCATTACGCAGGAGCTCTACAACGCTCAGGGGAAAAACACGAAGTTCATTCCGTTGATTCTGAGCCGCGAAGACTCCGCTTCGATTCCGATGACTTTGCAGAGCGCCACACGGTATCAACTCCCACGAGACTATGAACTTTTTTACCGGCGGCTGACCGGGCAGCCCGCCGTGGTTAAGCCCCCTGTTGGCGGTTTGGTCGCGAAGGCTGAGCGCCTGCCGCCCCAGCAGAAGTTGGAGCGTAAGGAGGAGTTCGCGCCTGTCTGGCATGTGCCCCATCGCAGGAGCGATGGGTTCACGGGCAGGGAGACCGCGCTGATTGACCTGCGGGAGGCGCTGGAGCGACGAGGGATTGCGGCGCTATTCGGACTGGGCGGCATGGGGAAGACGCAGACCGCCACCGAATATGCCTGGCGGTATCGAGCGCAGTACAAGGCGGTGTTCTGGATCGATGCCGATTCGACGGAGACGCTGCGGGCCGGGTTCGTCTCGGTTGCCGCGGCGCTTGGGCTGGCTTCGGCGGATGCCAGGGATCAGGAGCTCGCGGTGGCGGAGGTGCAGACCTGGCTGGTGCAAAATCCGGGCTGGCTGCTGATTCTGGATAATGCCGACGAGTTGCTGCCGGTGAAGAGATTTGTGCCTGCGCACGGGAGCGGCCATGTGCTTCTGACGACGCGCGAGCATGCCGTGAGGGCGATGGCTGAGGGCGTTCCGATGCGGCCTATGGCGCAAGAAGAGGGTGCTCTGCTCTTGCTGCGTAGCGCGGGTGTGCTGAGGAAGGAGCAGACGCTTGCGGAGGCGAAGGAGGAGGACCGGCGCGACGCCCTGAAGTTGTCTGAGGAACTCGGCGGTTTGCCGCTGGCGCTCGATCAGGCGGGGGCTTACATCCTGGAGACGCCGTCGACGATCTCCAGATATCTAGGGGTTTATGCCACCAGAGCGGCGAAACTGCTGAACCAGCGTGGAGTACTGGGGGAGCATAAGCCGGTCACGGTCACGTTCTCCCTGGCGTTTCAGAAGGTGGCCGAGAAGAATCCTGCGGCGGGAGACCTGATCCGCTTTTGCGCGTTCCTTGCGCCGGATGCTATTCCTGACGAGATATTTCTCGCAGGTGACGGGTCGCTGCTGGGGGAGCACCTTGCCGCTGCGGCGAAGAGTGAGGGTGATTTCGACGAGGTCATTAAGGACGCATGCAAGTTTAGCCTCGTGAGTCGGGATGCGGAGAAACGGACGCTGAGTGTTCACAGGTTGGTGCAGGCTGTGGTCCGGGATGGGATGCCGAGGGAGGATCAGAGGCTGTGGGCGGAACGCGTGATTCGGGTGATGAACAATGCGTTTCCCAATGTCGAGTTCAAGAACTGGGCACTTTGCCAGAGACTTATCGTTCACAGCCAGTCCTGCGCAAGTCTTGCAGCGGAATGGAGCTTCGATTTCGCTGGGGTAGCAAACTTGCTCAATAAAGCTGCGTACTATCTCGATGACCGCGCCCTCTTCACTGAGGCGGAGCCGCTGTATCAGCACTCTCTAGCCGTTCGGGAGAAAATATCAGGACCAGAGCATCCCGATGTCGCTACAGGACTTAATAACCTAGCGGTGCTTTACAGGAAGAGAGGAAAGTACGCCGAGGCTGAGTCTTTGTACCAACGTTCACTAGCTCTTCGAGAACGGGTCTTCGGACCCAACGACCCGGATGTGGCTGCCAGCCTCAACAACCTTGCTTTGCTCTACAGGAGACAGGGGAGGTACGCCGAGGCCGAGCCTTTATATCAGCGCTGTTGTGCGATCCAAGAGAGGACATTGGGACCGGACCATCCAGACTTGGCTACCGGCTTGAGCAATCTTGCCCTTCTTTACCAAAGCCAAGACAGGGATGCTGAGGCTGAACCCTTATACCAACGTTCGCTCGCGATCCGGGAGAGGGTGTTGGGGCCATACCATCCCGACGTAGCTATCAGTCTCAATAATATTGCCTCCTTCTACGACAGGCGAGGCAAGTACGGTGAGTCTGAACCCCTATATCAGCGCTCGCTCACGATCTTTGAGGGTGCGCAAGGCCCCAATCATCCCGATGTGGCCACCGTCTTGGAGAACCTTGCAAAGTTGTATGAGGCACAGGGGATGCTCAGAGAGGCGACGCCATTTTGGGAGCGTGCTCGAAGCATCCGGGAAATGCACGGCGATTGAGGGTAGTGGCGGTGGTGGTTCGTTGTTGCGTCTCAGATTCGAGATCTGGAGCATCCGGCAAAGGCTAAACGCAGATTCCCTTCGGGTATGACAGCTGTAAGAGCGTCGGCTGTAGCAACAGCCGGCGGTTGGAAGATGGGCCGTTTACACTTGATCTGTGGACACTTCGACCGTTGTCATTCTTGATTTTGGCTCGCAATATACGCAACTGATCGCTCGCCGCATTCGCGAGTTCAACGTGTTTTCTGTCGTGCTGCCGTGCACGGTTCCGCTGGAGCGGGTGAAGGCGCTCAACCCGAAAGGGATCATTCTTTCTGGTGGTCCTAGCTCGGTTTATGACGCGGATGCGCCTCCGGCGGATCCTGGGGTGCTTGCGCTTGGGGTTCCGGTGCTTGGGATCTGCTATGGGCTGCAGTTCATCGTGCATCATCTTGGCGGGCGGGTGGTTCCGGCGGATCGGCGCGAGTATGGGCATGCCGAGGTGGAGATTACGGCGGAGACTCCGCTGTTTCGCGGGTTGCCGCAGACGATCGATGTGTGGATGTCGCATGGGGATGAGGCGCTGGCGCTGCCGGATGGGTTCATACGGACGGCGCATACGGCGAATGCGCTGGCGGGGATCGCGGATGAGGCGAGGCGGATCTGGGCGGTGCAGTTTCATCCGGAGGTGGCGCATACGCGGCAGGGGATGGAGCTGCTCAAGAACTTCTGCATGGACCTGTGCGGGTGCACGGCGGACTGGACGCCGGAACACTTTATCCAGACGACGATCGAGCGGGTGCGGGCGCAGGTGGGGGATGGGCATGCGATCTGCGGGCTGAGCGGGGGCGTGGACTCGTCGGTGGCGGCGGTGCTGGTGGCGCGGGCGATTGGGGACAAGCTGACATGCATCTTCGTGAATAACGGGGTGCTGCGGAAGGACGAGTTTGCGAAGGTTCAGAAGACCATGCGGGAGCAGTTGGGGCTGAATGTCGTTGCCGTGGATGCGGGGGAGAGATTCTTAGAGAAGCTCGCCGGGGTTACGGATCCGGAGCGCAAGCGGAAGGTGATTGGGAACGAGTTTATTGCCGTCTTTGACGACGAGGCGAAGAAGATCTTCGAGGCGGAGAAGCATGTGGGGGGCGAGGTCGCTTGGCTGGTGCAGGGGACGCTGTATCCGGATGTGATCGAGAGCTCGAGCGTGCATGGGCCGTCGCATACGATCAAGAGCCATCACAATGTCGGTGGGCTACCGGAGGATATGAAGCTCAAGCTGATTGAGCCGCTGCGGGATCTCTTCAAGGATGAGGTGCGGCGGATTGGGCGGGACCTGGGGATGCCGGACGAGATTATCGAGAGGCAGCCGTTTCCGGGGCCTGGGTTGGCGGTCAGGATTCTGGGGGAAGTGACCCCGGATAGGGTGGCGATGCTGCAGGAGGCGGATGAGATCGTTGTCGACGAGATCAAGAAGGCGGGACTGTATCGGAAGGTTTGGCAGAGCTTTGCGGTGTTGCTGCCGGTGAAGAGCGTCGGCGTCATGGGGGATCAGAGGACGTACGCGAATACGTGCGCGGTGAGGGCGGTCGAGAGTGAGGACGGGATGACGGCCGACTGGGCTCCGCTTCCGTACGAGGTCCTAAGGACGATTTCAAGCCGGATTGTGAGTGAGGTTCGGGGGATCAACCGGGTGGTGTATGACATTACGTCGAAGCCGCCGGGAACGATTGAGTGGGAGTAGGGGCTACGGCTGGGCGGCTGGCTTGATGGCTGAGCCTCGGCGTGCGGTGGTTTGCACGACGACGCGGGTGTCGTGGGCGAAGGCGACTTCCTTTCCTTTGCGGATGAGGCGTTCGTAGATCGAGATGGCCGAACCGTAGTAGCCGATGCCAGCGGCGAGATAGGGCTTCTGGGCGGCGGTGCCGATGATGAAGCCGATGGTTCCGAGGCTGTTGGAGGCGACGGCGTTCTTGGCGAAAGCGTGGTTTTCGCGGCCGCCGTCCTGATCGAGGGGGCGCGCGGCGAGGGCGATCAGGATGAGGGGGACGACGAGTTTATCTTTGGGCTTGGGTTTGACTTCGCCCTCGGAGTTCATGGCCATGTCTCCTGCACCGTCGGCTCCGGTGAGGGCTGCCTGGACGGCCTGGGGCTGGGCTCCGGGGAAGGTGATCTGGCCGAAGCTGAAGCGTAACTCACCGACGCGGCCGAAGGAACGGGCGGGCTTTGCCTGGGTGATGGCTCCGGTGAGGATCGAGCCCTGGGGGACGGCGATCGTGCCATCTGGGTTCACGATGGGCTCGGCGACGATGGCTTTGATGGGTTGACCGGGCTTCGAGGTGGCGGAGCTGAGGGAGTCGGCGAGATAGGCTTGCAGAATCCAGGTGGCGGCGGGTGCGTCGGGTGCAGCGGCGGTGGGGGGCTTTGAAGACGCGGAGACGGAGCCGGGGAGATCGAGCGGGGCGGCGGTGTCGACCGTCCAGGAGGTATCCTTTTCGATGCGTTCGGGATGGTAGGGGAGCTGGCTGTAGAGGAGCTGCTTGAGACGATCTCCCTTGTCGGGGCCGGTGACGACGGCGATGCGGTCTTTCGCCATCTGCTTGACGGCTTCGAACTGGCGGCTGACGAAGCCTCCTTTTGCGGGTGGTGGCGGGACGAGCCGGTAGATGGGTGCGCCGTCAGTGGCGGTACCGGTCGTCAGGGGGAGATGGGTGCCGTTGGCGAGGATGACCTCGTTGAAGCGGACGACAGGGATGTGAAATGGAGTGAAGTCGGCTCGTAGGCGAGCGTGGATGCGGCGGGTTCGATCGGGTGTTAGGGCGACGACGGTGCCCGCGACGGTTGTGCCTGCCGGTAAGACGAGGTGGTCGTGGTCGTAGACGGGGTAGATGAGCTCGGCGCGGACGGGTTCGCCGGCCTTCATCGCGAGGTGTTGCTTGATGGTGACGGGGAGAGGCGTTCCTGAGGGGATAGTGATGGCGTCTGACTGGGCGTGAGCGATGGAGTACGGCAGGAGGGCGGTGGAGAGCAGGAAGGAGCCGAGTTTCATCTGCTCTCAAGCTAGTCGCGACACCTTAACCGTCTCTGAAGGAACTGTCTCTGGAGGCAAAGAAGAACGCCGTGGTTTGGGCCACGGCGTTCTCGTTTGCTGAAAGGCTTTTTCTTTACCCGAGTTCTTGCATGCTGGTTGCGCCGTACTTGAGGTACCAGGGGCTGGCGGCCTTGAGGCCTTTGTTGACGTTCTCGATGTTCTCGACGCCGGTGGTATCAAGCCATGCCTTGAAGGCGTCGGCGCCCTGTTTGGCGTAGATGGCGATGCCGTCTTTCCAGGTGGCGCGACCGCAGAGAACTCCGTTGAACTTCGTACCAGACTCGCCGGCGAGTTCGAGGGTCTCGATGAAGACGGGGTTCGATACGCCGGCAGAGAGGTAGATGAAGGGCTTGTGGGTCATCGACTCGGCGTCGCGGAAGTGCTGCAGAGCCTCGGCGCGGGTGTAGGCCTTTTCGCCCTTGAAGGCGCGGGTGCCTTCGACGTAGGTCATCTCGATGGGGACTTCGACCTTGAGGACGTCGACGTGGTAGTGCTCCTTGCCGAACTCGGCCATGGCGCCGGAGACGATGTCGGGCTTCTTCTTGGCGTATTCGAGAGACTTTTCATCGCCGCCGTGAGCGTCGTATCCGACGAACTCGAGGAAGAAGGGGATGTCGTGATACATGCACTCGGCACCGATGCGCTCGATCCAGGCATGCTTGAGGTCGTTGACCGAGGTCTTCTCGTAGGGGGTGTAGTAGAGGAGGATCTTGATGCAGTCGGCGCCGGCGGCCTTGAGGCGGGCGACGCTCCAGACGTCGAGCAGGTCGGGCAGACGGCCAGGGGTGGCGGCGTCGTATCCGGTCTTCTCGTAGGCGAGCAGAAGGCCCTTGCCGTTGCGGTGCTTGGTGGCGTCGAGGCCGAACTCGGGATCGAGGAGGATGGCGGAGGCGTGCCTGGTGAGCGTCTCGGTGACGAGGACCTTGAACACTTCAAGGTCGTGCGCGTCGGCGGAGGTGCCGCGCTCCTTGGCGATGGTCTTCTGAAGGGAGCCGCGCTGGTCCATGGCGGCAGCCGCGATGACTCCATTTGCATCGGAGACGGCTTTGAGACCAGCGAGCTTTCCGGGTGTCAATTTCATGCTCTTGCTCCTTACGAGATCCACTTGAGGTTCGGCCGGGATGCGACCGGATGCGGGGAAACCGGAGAATCGGTTCCCGAACAAAGACCATCCTAGCCGAGGCGGGTGAATTATGGGAAAAGATATGGGGGCGTTGGGCGATCTCCGACCGGAAACGCAAACCGGCTTTTAGTCTTTCTCTTTTTTCTTGTTACGGGCCTTGATCTTGAACCAGATGGGCGAGCCGATGAAGCCGAAGTGGTCGCGGATCTGGTTGGCGAGGAAACGTTCGAAGCTGAAGTGCATCTTCACGTCCTTGTCGGTGAAGAGGATGAACGTCGGCGGAGCGACGGCGGCCTGGGTCATGTAGTAGATGCGGACGCGGCGGTTCATCGGGACGGAGGCTTTCTGGAAGTCAACCTTCTCGAGGAACTTGTTCATCTGGCCGGTGGTGACGCGCTTGCGACGCTCGCGGGAGACGAGTTCGACCTTCTTGAAGACCTGGTCGACGCCTTTTCCGTCGAGGGCGGAGATGAAGAGCAAAGGGGCGTAGTCGAGGTACTTGAGGGCGTCGCGGACGTCCTGCTCGTAGATCTTCGGGTCGACGGGCGGCTTACCATCCCAGAGGCGCATGCCGTCCTTGCCGACCTTGGTCATGAGGTCCCACTTGTTGACGACGATGATGACGGAGCGGCCGCTCTCGTGGGCGTAGCCGCCGATGTTGGCGTCGAGCGCGGCAACGCCTTCAGTCGCATCGATGATCAGAAGCGAGACGTCGGCGGCTTCGAGGTGCTTGCGGGCCATGATGACCGAGAGCTTCTCGGCCATGAGCTTGGTCTTGCCCTTGCGGCGGATGCCGGCGGTATCGACGAAGCGGAAGGAGTGGCCGCCGCGCTCAACGACCTCGTCGACGGCATCGCGGGTGGTTCCGGCGATGGGCGAGACGATGGCGCGGTCGGTGCCGGTGAGGGCGTTAAGCAGGGTGCTCTTGCCGACGTTGGGGCGGCCGATGATGGCGACCTTCGTCTCCTTGAGTTCGTGCTCGCCGTGCGAACGGAGGAGGCGTGGGCGCTTGACCTCGACGGGGGCTTCGGGCTCGACGTATGCCTCGCGGGCGGCCTGCTGCTCGGCTTCGATGCGGTCGCGGACCTGGTCTTCGGTGAGGGGCGGCGGTGCGATCCAAGCCCCGTCGGAGTCCTCTTCCTCTTCGTCTTCCTCGGTCATCATGACTTCGGTTGGGGTCTCTTCGAAGTCGGGGTCGGCTTCTTCTTCGTGGGTCTTCGGTTCAGGGAGGGATTCGAAGACCTCATCCATGAGGTCGCCGATGCCGCCGTTGTGTTCGGCGGAGATGGGAAAGACGTTGCGGAAGCCGAGGCGGCGGAAGTTCTCGGCCTGGGGCAACAGGGCGTCGGTGTCCATCTTGTTGACGGCGAGGAAGACGGGCTTGCCGCCGCGGAGGAGGAGGCGGGCGAGTTCTAGGTCGGGTGAGGCGAGCTCGGTGCGGCCGTCGACGACCATGATGATGGAGTCGGCCTCTTCGAGTGCGACCTGGGCCTGGCGGAAGATCTCGGAGGGAATGAGGGCTTCGTCGTCGGGGATGACGCCGCCGGTGTCGACGATGCGGGCATCACGCCCGAACCACTCGACCTCGCCGTAGATGCGGTCGCGGGTGATGCCTGGCTCGTCGCCGACGATGGAGCGGCGGGAGCCGGTGAGGCGGTTGAAGAGGGTGGATTTGCCGACGTTCGGGCGTCCGCAGACGGCGATGAGTGGGAGGTCGCGGGCTTCGGGACGCTCGGTTTCAACCGAGAGCTGGGCGGCGAGGAACTCGACGTCGCGCCAGTCGTCGCGGTCGCCCATGTTCATCGAGCTTGGGGTCTGACGGCCTACGATTCCGTCGGCGGGGCGGGTGCTTGCCTTCTTGGCGGCTGTCTTCTTGGCGGTGGTCTTTCTGCCGGGGCCTGCGGGAGGTGCGATCGTCTTGCGCGCTTCGTTATCAGGGCTGCGCTTGGGCGTGCGGGCGAGTTTGTTCGCCTCGGCCTTCTTGGTGGAGAGTACCTTGCGCTTGCGTGGGTCGACCGCTCCGGTCGTGGGTGTGCTCTTGGGCGCGCGGCCCTTCTTCGGTCGCGTGGTTGCTGACCGGTGCTTCTTGCCTAAACGCTTGCTTCCGTCCTTGTTCGCCATCGTTCGTTGCCTTCTCTCGACGCCAGGCGTCCACCCTCTATTATAGGGAGTTATCGCGGCTTTCTTTGCCGGAATGCTCTGTGTTTGGGCTGGATAGACGCCGTTCTACACTCAGGGTGGAGAGCATGTGAACCTGAGACGGAAGATTCTTCTGATTGGCCTCGTCGTTGGCCTGGCCTTTGGGGCGATGGCGTTCTGGATCCGGGCGTTGAGCGTGCCGGCTGCGAACCCGGCTGTGAATGTGCTGCGGCGGTTTTGCTTTACCGCGGCTCTGCCTGGGGTGCTGCTGAGCGATGCCGCCGTTGGCAGTGGCGAGACCGCGCCGGTGTGGGCGTACTGCGTCGGGAACTTCTTCTTCTACTTCTTCCTGTGCTGGTGCACGGGGCGGCTGGTTTTGCGATTCCTGCTTCCGGAGCAGGACGTCGTGGGGGCGAAGAGACGGCGGTAGGTTGCCCGTATCATGGAGCGAACGCTCCGTGTCGACCGCAACCCCCATTCCGCCACTCGAAGACGCCCCTACCTCCGAGAAGAGCAACGACAAGCTCCCTACGCTGCACGCCTTTTTTGCGCCGGGCGGGATGCTGGCGAAGTCGAGTCTCGCGTTCGAGCATCGGCCGGGGCAGTTCGAGATGGCGAAGGCGATTGAGGCGGCGATCAACGATAAGCGGCACCTGATCGTCGAGGCGGGCACTGGGACCGGAAAGACGCTTGCTTACCTTCTGCCGGCGCTTAGGATGGCCCGGGAGCGGCATCAGCGGGTGATCATTTCGACGGGAACGAAGAACCTGCAGGAGCAGCTCTACTTCAAGGATGTGCCATTTCTCGAGTCGCTGCTTGGACCGCTGAAGGTTTGCTACATGAAGGGGCGGCAGAACTACCTGTGCAAGCACAAACTTTATGCGCTGCGGGATGCTCCGCTGTTGAGCGGGCTCGAGGAGATCGAGCAGTTCCACGCGATTGCGGCGTGGGAGAAGACGACCGAGACGGGCGACCGGGCGGAGATTGACGCGCTGCCGGAGTCGTCGGCGCTTTGGCCGAAGCTCGATGCGCGGACGGAGGCATGTCTCGGGCAGACGTGCCCGAACTGGGAGCAGTGCTTCGTCACGACGATGCGGCGGAAGGCGCTTGAGTCGGACATTGTGATCGTCAACCACCACCTCTTCTTTGCGGATCTTGCGATCAAGCAGCAGGCGGCGGGAGCTCCCGATGCGGGGATTCTGCCGGAGGCGGCGGTCGTCATCTTCGACGAGGCGCATGAGCTGGAGGAGATTGCCTCGAATTACTTCGGGATTGGGCTTTCCACGCAGCGGTTCGACGAGTTGGCGCGGGATACGGAGATTCTGCTCCGAGCCAAGGGAGCTACGTCGAGCTCGCTGGAGAGCGCATGCGCCACGCTGCGGGAGCGCTCGCGGATGTTCTTTTCGGCTCTCCCGCTGGATGCTCCGGGGCCGGGGCGGGCACCGTTCGAGAACCGGGATATGTTTCTGGAGGAGTCGGGCGATACGTATATCTCGGCGCTGAATGCGTTGACGCGGCTTGAAGGGGAACTCGAGCGGATCAAGAATGTCGAGGAGACCAAGGGGCTGGCGCGGCGGACGGCGGATATCAAGAATCACTTGAAGTTTCTGCTGGAATCAGATGATCCGAATACGGTGTTCTGGATTGAGCGCAGGGCTACAGGTGGGGTGCGGAACCTGGCGCGTGCGATGCCTGGGTACAACACGCACCTGCAGGCTACGCCCATCGATGTGTCGGAACTGCTGACGACTTCGTTGTTCGATATCTACTCGAGCGTGATCCTTACCTCGGCTACGCTGACCGTCTCGGGAGGGTTTTCGCATATCTCGAAGCGGCTTGGGCTGAACTTTGCGCGGGAGCTGGTGGTGCCGTCGCACTTTGACTATGGACGGCAGGCTCTGCTGTATCTGCCGCCGAATATGCCAGACCCGAGGGATCCTGATTTCTTTGCGAATGCCGTCGAGCGGACGCGGCGTGTGCTTGAGATCACCGAAGGCCGGGCCTTCTGCCTGTTTACGAGTTATCACCAGATGCGGCTGATGCATGACCGGCTTCTGTCGGAGCTGCCTTATCCGCTTCTTCTGCATGGGACGGCTCCGCGGCATGTGCTTCTGCAGCAGTTTCGGGATACGCCGAACGCGATCCTGTTCGGGACGTCGAGCTTCTGGCAGGGGGTGGATGTGCAGGGGGAGCAGCTTTCGTGCGTGATTATCGACCGGCTGCCGTTTGCTGTTCCGACGGATCCGGTGGTGCGGGCACGCATGGAGGCGATCGAGGCGAGCGGGGGGAAACCGTTCTTCGACTACCAGGTGCCGAACGCGGTGATCACGCTGAAACAGGGGTTTGGGAGGCTGATCCGGTCGCTTGGAGATCGGGGGGTACTGATGCTGCTCGATCCGAGGATTCAGCGGCAGAGATATGGGCGGGTGTTTCTGGAGTCGCTGCCGCCGTATCGGCTGACGCAGAGCATTGAGGATGTTGAGCAGTTTTTTGCCGCGAAAGGGTGACCTACCGCGGCGCTGTCTTGATTCATACAGGACGTCATGCCGCTTCCGAGCAATCCGCTGAGCGCTCCGACGACCGCGATCAGGACAGCCGGGGACGTTTTGCCACCGGCGGACGGCTCAGCGGCGACCGTTTCCTGCTTGCGGCTCTCGTCTTCCACGGGTATAAACCTGCTCCCATGCTGCATGCACCGGCAGCTTAGTCATCCGCAATGAAGAGGATGCGATGGCTATAGCAGCTTTGGGAATTGGGTGGATCGAAAGATTTAGTTGAAGCTAACGGTTCACGCCGAGCGTTGTGAACTCGACGCCAGCCTCGCGGTTGATGCGCTCGGTCTCGGGAATGTCGAGTTGCGCGAGGGGAATCTCGCGCCGCCGGCCGTCCATGACAACAAGGGTTGTGCGGGTCAGGGCGTAGTTGTGGATCTGCTGCGTGGGCCGGCCGTCACGGAAGACGAGCGTGACCGGCTCCTCGTCGCGAAGGGGCTGCTGGGGAAGCGTGGCGACTGGTGGAAGAAGAGGCTGATAGGGAACGGCGTATGGACCGGGTGGCGGCATCTGGCCCTGATCAGGTTGACCGGGGGCGTAGCCGTCTTGATAGGCCGGATACGCAGGGTAAGCAGCGCCAGCGTTTGGATCGCCGTATGCGTTTGGGTCGACGTACGCATTCGCATTTGGATCGGGCGACCCGTTCGAATCGTATCCGTTGTCGCCGTAGCCGAGCGCGCCTGGGTCGGCCCAGCTTCCCCAGATTGGAATGACATAGGGGATCCCAATGCCATAGCCTCCGCCGTTCGGTCTGCGGAAGCGGTTTCCGTTCGAATAGCCGCGACGAAGGGCGGAGCCACTGTAACCGGGCCGGTTAGCGGAAGCGATTCTGCTTCCGGAATAGCCTGGAGAAGGCGAGAAGCTCCTGGCGCCTGAAATCCCCGATGTGCCGCGCATTGCCCCCGACGAATGGCCCGCGAACCCGCTCCCATGGCCACCACCGCCTCTTTGTGCGCAGACGGGCAACGTGATTCCGGCGAACACCAGCGCAGCCACGGCCAGGTGCTTCATGGAGTCATTTTATACCTGCGGCGGGCTCGGCCTCTCTGGCGATCGAGATCCGCCATCATTCTTCGGTAACGAGTCTAGAAGCCGAAGATCTCTTCCCGCAGCGCACCTTCGTACTCTTCCTTAGCGGCCTTTGCATTGCTCCTGGCCTGCTCTTCGGTGTTGTCAGCAGCTTCCCACTCGTCGATTTGAGCTTCGTCGTGACATACGGAGGCCAGGGACTCTTCCTGCCGGATCGCAGTTACCCATTCGTCGACCGCCGCCTTGTACTTGCTTTGCATCTCATCGAGCCTTGCCTGATCCGCCATCGTGCCACCTCTTGGGCGACCTTAGCGATGGCGTGTGAACAGATGATTTATTGTCCGATGCTGGTGCGCCGCAAGTCCTTTCTTGCCGGAGAGCGTTTGCGAGAACAGTCAGCCTAGAATAGAAGGAGACCGATGGGCCGCAACCTTTATATCCTCGCTGCAACTCTCACGCTTTTCTCTCTGGTCTCCTGCGGGCTTGCCTACGCCAACTTCGCCCAGCAGCCTGGTTCTCCTGGGGACGCAAGCCTGTGGCGCACGACGGGGCTTGGGCTGTTCGTGCTCGCGCTGCTGATTGCCCTGGCCGGCATCCTTTCGAGCCTCTTTGAACAGGCAGAACGCCGGGCGGAACAGGCTCGGCGTGAGAAGCGTCAGCGTTAGGGCGATACACTAGGATGTACCGCTGAAACGCAGAGAAGGGAATCACCCGATGTTCGAAGTCACCGTAGAAGCCGGTTTTTCATCCGGCCACTACCTCCGCAACTACCGCGGAAAATGCGAAAACCCCCACGGCCACAACTACAAGGTCTATGTCACGCTCGTGGGTAAGGAACTGGATGAGGCCGGGATGCTTCTCGACTTCAAGCTTTTGAAGCAGGTCATGCGGCCGACGGTCGACTATCTCGACCACCAGATGATCAACGATCTCGAGCCTTTTGTGTCGGAGATCAATCCGAGCGCAGAAAATCTTGCGAAGTATTTTTTCGAGAAGACCAGCACGCAACTGCACGAGATGACCGCAGGGCGTGTCCGGGTGAAGGACTGCACGGTGTACGAGACGGATACGAGCTTCGCGCGGTATTACGAGTAGCCGGATTTATACTCGGAATACGGAGGAGGTTTATGCAGATTGAATTGAACGAAAGCGCCGCTCAAATTCTCAAGCAGCAAGCCTCCGCACACGGACGTTCCGTTGACGACTACGCTGCGGCTGTTCTCACGCGATTCGCAAGCGCCTCCCAGGCCGTATCAGAGCCACAAGCATTCGAGATCGCCAGCCAGGAGGATGCCCTCCTGTGGATGCTCCGCAGGAACCCGAATGTTCAGGCCAATCGTCCTGAAGACAGCGATCGGCAGCAACTCAAGAACGAGGGTCGTCGCTTCTGATCGTGCTCGACAGCTCGATGTCGCTCTTACTACCTGACCATGCACCTCATCGAACTCTATAAATCCGTACAGGGCGAATCCTCTTTCGCCGGTCTCCCCTGCATCTTCGTCCGTCTCGCCGGCTGCAATCTGCGCTGCGCGTGGTGCGACTCCGAGTACACCTTTACGGGTGGCAAGCCGTTTACTGCTGACGAGATCGTTCGAGAGATCGAGGCGCTTGCTCCGTGCCGCCTCGTCGAGTTCACCGGGGGCGAGCCGATGCTGCAGGCGCGGGAGCTTCTGCCGCTCATGGACCGACTGATCCACTCCGGGTACACGCTGATGATGGAGACCTCCGGAGAGCGCCCGCTTGAGGATGTGCCTGTCCCTGTCCACAAGATTGTCGATGTGAAGTGTCCCGGCGCCGGGTCCGCGGCGAACTCCTTTCGCATGTCGAATCTTGAAGCGCTCACGAAACGGGACGAGGTGAAGTTCGTCCTCAGCCATCGCGAAGACTACGAGTTCGCCAAGGCTTTCATCGTCGAGCATGATCTGAACCGGCGCGTGGGCAGCATCCTGCTCTCGCCTGCCTTCTCGAAGTCTCCCTCGCCGATCCGCACGACGGAGAATGCCACGCTCGATCCGCGCACCCTGGTGGAGTGGATGATGGAGGACGGCATCGACGCGCGGCTCTCGCTGCAGATCCATAAGTTCATCTGGGAGCCGCAGAAGAAGGGCGTCTAGAGCAGTTCTCCTGATGCCGTGGTTCTGATCCGCGGAGTCGAAGGTCGTTTTCCTCGGAGAAAACGACTTGAGCATCGCCGCTTGCTGCACCTCTTCAAGAGAACTGCTACAGCGCTACTCGCCGACGTAGGCGCGGGTCTTCCAACTGACAGCGCCGCCGCTGAGCTTGCGCCCGAGCGCGTACCACTGGATCGCCAGCAGGAGCAGAATTCCCAGCGGATGCAGAAGCGCGCCGCGCCAATCCTGGCGGAATCTACCGACGGCCAGGACGTGCGGGAGCCAGGCTCCAGCAACGCTGAGGACGATGCAGATCCCGACGCCCCAGCCTACCGATCCGAGTTGGAAGAGGAGCACGAAGGGCAGCACCTGTCCGAGCAGAAGGACGGCCGAGATTGGCGCGATGCGGATGGGGTCGGCGATGCCTTCGGTAGCGTTCTTCGCGAGGCCGCGCCATACCTGTGCGGCTGAGGTATACATGCGGCAGGTCGCCAGATCGGTGAGGTCGGCGAGGTCGGTCCTGTAGCCGTGGGCGCGGAAGAGGCGTGGCAGGAGGAGGCCATCGTGCATCGTGAGACGGATACCGGAGTGGCCGCCACAGGCGAAGTACGCGTCTCGGCGGACCATGAGGAACTGTCCGCAGCCAGCGGCGAAGGCGGGGTCGGTGCCGGCGCGCATTCTGCTGATAGGGAGAAAGCCGAGGAGTACGAAGTGGATCAGAGGAAGCAGCATCCACTCCATCCATGTCCCGGTGATCTGCCGGGGAAAGCCGCTGACGAGGGCGTTTCCGTTCGTGGAAAGGGAGCCGGCCATTCTGCGCAGCGCTTCGGGTTCGAGACGGACGTCGGCGTCGACGAAGCACATGGTGTCATGACGAGCGACGTTCGCGAGAGCCCAGCAGGCATGTTGCTTTCCGTTCCAACCGGCGGGCAGGATGGGCGCGTGCTCGAGCCGGACCCGGCTATCCTCAAACGCGAGCTGGGCGACGATTTCGGCTGTGCGATCGGTCGAGCCATCGTCCATCACGATGACTTCGAAGTCCACTCCGGTTGCCGCGAGCACTGATCGGACGGCTGCTTCGATCGACTTCTCCTCGTCCCTGGCTGGAATCAGCACGGAGATTCCGGGCAGAGACGCGTCGACGGTGCGCGGTGCGCGGTAGCGTCCGAGGTTGACGCAGAAGAGTGCCGCCGGCCCGAGCGCGCATACCATCGCCGAGACAGCCAGGACGCCGATCATCCCTGGCCGCCATCCCGTACGGTGGTGTGTTCCGGCTGGTACTCCTGCCTGGTCACGAATGCTTTGATCCTCTGGCCGAGGCCGTAGAAGCCGCCGGTGCCAACGGAGCCCTGGTGGAGCGTCGCAAACTGCTGCTCATCCCGCATGGTCGCGACCTGCTTCAGCTCGTCCATCGCGAGCAGAAGGGCGGCTTCAAACCTGCCTTCGACCGACGCGGCCGTATCGCCGCTTGCCACGCAAACCGGCGCTCCGAACTGCAGAAGGCACTCCGGCGTGCGCTCATCCCAGAAGGTGTACTCGATCGCCAGCGGCAGGACGGTACAGGTGCCATTTTCGTCTGCCGCTCGTGCCGCGAGCCCTGCGAGGCCGGGCTTGAAGGTGAGCGGGCGCACGCGCGTGTCGACGAACTTTCCCTGGGGCGTGATCCACATCACTCCGCCGGAGGATAACGCGGCGGCGCCCGTCCTGAGGAATTGCACAGCGCCTCGCGCCGACTCGAGTTCCACTCCGAAGATTCCGAGGTAGCTGAGAATTTTGTAGCGTTTGAGTGCGCGCGCGTCCATCGGAGCGTAGTGCCTGCGTTGCGGCATCATCCGGGCGGCGAGCAGGATGAGCACCATCGGATCCCACCACGAGCTATGGTTCGCATAGACGATCAGGGGTCCGGTGGTGGCGGTGAACTGGTCCGCGCCGCGCACGCGTACGCCGTGAAAGTTCCGCCGAAAATAGCCCCGCACGATCCTCCGGAAGAAGCCCAGGACGGGCGTCGAAATGGTGGGAACACCGAGCGGGGGAGTCATACGAGTGTCCCAAGCCTAACGCAAACGGCTCAGGCGGTCACACCCCGCGCGTCCTGGTCGAGGGAGTCGGCCGCGATCCAGCCCGACATCATCACCATCGGCATGCCTGGGCCCGGGTGCGCCGCGCCGCCGGCGAGATACATTCCGTCGAGTTCCTTTGAACGGTTTGCCGGCTTGAATGCGCCGTTGAAGACACCGTGGCTCGAGATTCCGTAGATCGCGCCGTTGAGGACGCGATAGCGGTCGTGGATGTCCTGGGGGGTGAGGGCGGCCTCGAAGACGATGCGGTCCTCAATGTCGGTGAGGCCAGCGGTGCGCTTGAGCTTGTCGAGAATCACCTGGCGATAGGCTGGGAACATCTTCTTCCAGTCGTGGTGAGGGCGCAGGTAGGGCGTGTGGACGAGGACGTAGAGGGCTTCGCCGCCTTCAGGCGCGGACGCGGGATCGGTCGCCGCGGTGGCCGCCAGGTAGCAGGTCGGGTCGGGGGCCGGCTCGCCCTTGTCGTAGATGGCGTGGAACTCTTCGTGCGGGTCGCGCGAGAAGACGAAGTCGTGGTGGGCGAGGTGTTCGTACCGTTTGTTCAAGCCGAGGTAGAGTACGACGCCGGAGCAGGCAGGCTCGTAGCCGCGCTTCTCGTCGAAGTGGCGCGCAGTCGGGCCGCCGATGAGTTCGCGGTAGGTTCGCACCGCGTCGGAGTTCGAGACGACGGAATCGAAGGTATATACCTCTCCACGAGTCGTTCGCAGGCCGCTGACGCGCTTACCCGCGGATGCGCCATGAGCGGGTGCATCCGTCAGGATCTGGGCGACGTCGGTTTCGGTGTGGAAGACGACACCAAGCTCCAAGGCGAGCTCGATCAGAGCTTCTGGGATGGCGCGGGTTCCGCCCATCGGATACCAGATACCCTCTTCCATCTGCATGTGGCCAATCGCGCAGAGGATGGCTGGCGACGCGTCCGGCGAGGAGCCGACGTATTGCACGAAGTGGTCGAGCATCTGGGCGACGTTCGCATCGGGGATGTTCTCCCGGATCATGCCCGCGACGGTTTTGCCAAGACGCATGCGCATGACGTCGCGCAGCACGCGGATGTCGAACGCGCCTTTGACGTCCATGGTGTCGCGCATGGATCCGATGGATCGCCAGAAGAAGAAACGATCCGAGATGGAGTGCAACTGCTCGGACTGCTCGAGGAACTTCAGGTAGCCGGCGCCCATCTTCGGCCAGATGGCTTCAAGCGAGGCGGCCATCTCCTTCGGGTCGTCTTTCAGGTCGAGGATGCTTTTGTCTTCGAAGAAGCAGCGCCACTGGGGATCGAGGCGCACCATCGTGACATAGTCTTCGAGCTTCTTGCCGGCTTCGGCGAAGATCTTCCGCAGAACGGAAGGCTGGATCAGGATAGTCGGGCCCATATCGAAGCGGAAACCCTTCTCCACAAGCTGCGCCGCCTTCCCGCCAAGCCACGGGTTCTTCTCGAATACTTCGACTTTGTGCCCGCGTGCCGCGAGCGTACATGCCGCCGCGAGTCCTGCCAGCCCCGATCCAATTACCGCAACCTTACTCACGCCGTTACTCCCCGTCATGCTGCTCCCGCTTCTTTGGCTTCATGGTGCCGGCTACCTGAACCATCTGCTTGAACCCGCGCCAGCGTTGCCGCCACGTTCCTGCATGTCCCGCCAGGATCAGGCCATCGAACAGGCGGGTGTGCGACTCACCGGTCTCCTCGTACTGCCTCTGGCCGTCGCCTCTGCGGGCGATGACGTTTCGGATTGCCGTCATCTCGAGCAGGCCTTCCGCGCCTCGGGTTACGCCGAAGCCGCTCGCCCTGCGGCCCCCGAATGGCAGCCTCGGGTCGGCTGTCGGCACGATCACGTCGTTGATCACGACTGTTCCGACCGCGATGTCGCGTGCTAGACGCCGCGCTTTTTGCTCGTCGCCGAAGATCGAGACCGTAAGGGCGAGCGGGCAGAGGCGTTCGGCGGCTGCAACGTCTTCGTCGTCGGTCACGTCGATCACGCTCAAGACCGGGGCAAAGATATCGGTCTGCGCGATCCTCATCGAAGGCCTCGCGTTCACGAGCAAGATGGGCTTCTGCTCGCGGCTTAGTTCGCCAAGCAACGTCGCCCCCTGTGTGCGCGCCTCGGTGGTCAACTCTCGCAACTGCGTCGCGGCCGCATCCGAAAGCCTGACTGGATCGACCGTAGCGAGCGCGTCCTGGAGCCTGCGAACAAGAGCGTCGCGGCGAGCCTTCGTATCGCCCATCACGAGGATGCGGCGCGGCGCCATGCAGGTCGCGGAGCCGTTCAGGCGCGTCCCGAAGACGACTGCTGCCGTGACCCGTGCAAGGTCCGAGCCAGGCATCACGATCACTGACGAGCAGCCCGACAGCTCCATCACGCTCGGCGTTCCTGCATCGGCGAGTTGCCGCATGACGGCTCGCCCTGCCGATGCCGAACCGGTGAAGAATACCTTGTCCGCGCCAGCCGCGACGACCGCGCGGCCAGTTTCTAACGAATCGTCCGTGACACGAAGAAGCTCCGGAGGCAGACCTGCTTCGGCCATCTCCAATTCGAACAGGCGGGCAACCTCGGCACCGCCGCGTCCAGGCTTCCAGCACACGGCATTTCCGGCGGCGAGCGCTTGCAGGACCTGTACGCCGGGTAGAAACAGCGGATAGTTCGAAGGTCCGATGACGAGCACACAGCCAAGCGGGACGCGCTGCACCTCGCTGTGCACACCTCCGAGCCAGAAAGGTCGTCCCCACGCGCCGAGTTGTCGACCGGCAAGGATCCTAGCGGCGTTTTTTTCCAGGTGCTCGCACGCTGCGAGCAAGGGCAGGATCTCCGAGACGCGCACGTCGGCAGGTGTGCGATGCTCCGCGGTAATCGCTTTTACAATCGCGTCCGCACGGTGCGACATGCCGTGTCGAAAGGCCTTGAGGATACGTACCCGAGCGGTGATGGGTTGTTCGGCCCAGGCGCGCTGCACCTTCGTCGCCCATCCCGGGGCGGTTGTTACGAGCCTCGGACCGTTGTCTTGCAGGACGGGCAAGGTCACGAGATCGCCCCGACAAGTTCATCCTGCGAGAGGACCGATCCCGCGCCAGCGTTCGTGGTCCAGTGTGGCTCCATCTTGAGATCCTCGAGCAGAAGCCGCGACGTGATGCGTGCGGACTCGAAGATGACCGGTAGACCACTTCCCGGATGCGTGCCGCCGCCGACGAGATACATCTTCCCGACATCCTCGAAGCGGTTGTGGGGACGAAGATGCAGCATCTGGTCGAGCGAGTGCGCCATCGAGAAGGTCGCCCCTTTGTAAAGATCGAAGTCATCCGCCCAGCCGGTGGGCGTCAGGATCTTTTCCGTGCGGATCCTTCGTTCGACATCGTGCAGACCAATCTTCTCCATCTGCTTGAGCGCAAGCTGCCGATACCGTGGAGCTTCTTTGGTCCAGTCAACCTTGCCAGCCTCATGCGTCACGGGAAGAAGAACGTACAGTGTGCTCTGTCCATCAGGAGCGAGCGAGCGGTCTGTTACACATGCGTTCTGCACATAAAACGATGGGTCGTCCGAAAGCTGATGAACTTCCTCGATATCTTTCAGGTTCTGCTTATAGTCCCTGGCGAGGAAGATCGTGTGGTGCGATACATCGTCATAGCGGCCATCGATTCCGAGATACATCATGAACGTCGAGCAGGAGAAGCGCTTCTTTGCCAACCGCTCATCGGTCCACTTGTTGCGTGCCTGGTTGGGAACCATGCGCCGCATCGCGCCAGCGAAGTCCGCGTTCACCACGACGGCGTCCGCCGCGAGCGTGCGGTTCGCGGTCTTCACGCCGACAGCCTTGCCTTTTTCGATCAGCACCTTATCGACCGGTTCATCGAGCAGAATCTCGACGCCAAGCTCTGTTGCAATCCGCGCCATCGCGCGTGTGACCGCACCACATCCGCCCGTCGGATGAAAGACTCCGTGCTCATACTCGAGGAACGAAAGGATCGAGAACAGGCTGGGACAGCGGAATGGGGACATGCCGAGGTACTTCGATTGGAAGCTGAATCCGAGACGGATTCGCTCATCCTTGAAGTGGACCTGCAGATCCGAATCGAGCGAACGCCATGGAGCGAGCAGGGGAAGGAGCTTCATCATGCTCGGCTTCATGAGGTCACGCCAGCTCTCGAATGGTGCTTGCAAAAAGGGAAGGAACTTGTCGAGCTTCACCCGGTTGTGAGTGATGAATTTGTGAAAGCGCGCTGCGTCTTCCGGCGAGATGTTCGCAATCGCCTTCTCCATGCGTTCAACGTTCGGCGTCGCCAGCAACTCGCCGCCCGCGCCGAAGACGAGACGGTACTGCGGATCGAGTCGGGTCATGGGGACTTCGCGGTCGAGGTCGTAGCCTGCGGAGGCGAAGATCTCCTTCAGCACGCGTGGATAGAGGAAAAAGGTAGGACCGATGTCGAACTTGAATCCGTCCTGCTCGAGCGTCGAGGTGCGTCCGCCCACCTCGCCGCGTTTCTCGACGATCGTTACCTTGACGCCAGACTTTGCCAGCAGCAATGCGGCTGCCAGTCCCCCTGGTCCTGCTCCGACGATCACTGCGTTACGGGTCTGCTTCATCGATTCTGTTCAACCTCTGCCTGCCGTACGAGCCCTCTTGTCGCTCGATTATAGAGAGCGGCAAATGCCCGTCCGCGTACTATCCGAAGCCCGTTGAGCCGCGTCAAGAATCCCGCATCGCATCTTTATGTCACTGCAATGCAGTTTGGGCGGCTTAGGAAGCGAGTGCAAGCACTGCAACGATTTCGTGAGTAACAGTGAAAGTATCACAACAAAAAAGCGGGGCGAGGGATGACTTCCCACGTCCCGCCTGCCTCGTATCCGTACGCTTCTTTTATCGAGCTTCCGCCATCAACCCTTCAACCTGCACGCCCTGGACAAACGCTGGTGGCGCGGCTCCCGCAATCTTTCGGAACAAGTTGAGAGCCTGAGCGACGACCTGGTCCATGTTGTAGTACTTGTAGGAGGCCAGACGTCCGACGAAGTGAACATCGTTCGCCCTCTCGGCAAGCTCCTTGTACTTTGCGTAGATCGCCGCGTTCTCCGGCCGCGGAATCGGGTAGTAGGGATCGCCTTCGGCCTTCGGATACTCGAAGACCACGCTTGTCTTCGGTGCAATCTGCCCGGTCAGGTACTTGAACTCGGTCACCCGCGTGAAGGCGTGATCGTTGGGATAGTTCACGACCGCGGCCGCCTGATACTTCTCCTGATCGTATGTCTCGTGCTTGAACTCGAGCGAACGATAGGGAAGGGGACCGAACCGGTAGTCGAAGAATTCATCGACCGGGCCGGTGAAGATCGTTTTTACCCCGGGATAGGCTGCGGCAACCTCGGCATAGTTCACCCCGGTGCGAATGGTGATCTTAGGGTGGTCGAGCATCTTCTCGAACATGCGCGTGTAGCCAAGACTTGGCATGGCCTGGAAGGTATCGGTGAAGTAGCGGTTGTCGCGATCGAAGCGTACCGGGATGCGTCCGGCGACCGATGCGTCGAGCTCCGATGGGTCGAGACCCCACTGCTTGCGTGTGTAGTTCTGGAAGAACTTCTCGTAGAGCTCACGGCCGACGCGGCTGACACAAATGTCTTCGGACGTCCGGATGCTCGACGGGGTCACCGTCCTGCGGGCAAGAAAATCCTGCATGCCCGTGGCGTCGAGGTCCAACCCATACAGCCCGTTGATCGTATCGAGGTTGATGGGAATGGGAAGGAGTTTGCCGTCCACACTGGCGAGGACGCGATGCTCGTACTGCCGCCAGTCCGTAAAGCGCGACAGGTACTGAACGACCTCGTTGCTATTGGTATGGAAGATATGCGGACCGTACTTGTGGACGAGGATTCCAGCCGCGTCGTGGTAGTCGAACGTATTGCCGCCGACGTGATCCCGCTTATCGATGATGAGGACGCGCTTGCCCATCACGGATGCGAGACGTTCCGCGAGCACTGCCCCAGCGAAGCCCGCGCCGACAACGAGGTAGTCGAACCGCTCGCGCCGGACGGGGCGCACTTTTACCTTGGTCTCCGCAAGGCGGAAGCCTACGGTCGCAAGCGCCCTGTCCTTCAGCGAGACTGAGCGTGTTCGCGCCTTGTCGATCAGCGCGCTCATGCTGGCGTAGGTCTTGTCCCACGATCCTCCGGCGAGCTTTGCCTCTACCGCTTCTTTCCAGCCGGGAGCCTGCGGTTCGAGCGCTCGATCGAGCGCGGCGGCGAACTCCTCCGGAGTGCCGGCGATTGCGACCAGCCCCTCATCCCCATAGCCGCGAATGACATCCCGGATGGGCGTCGAGACGACCGGCTTGCCTGCGGCCAGGTACTCCGGCGTCTTGGTCGGGCTGATGAACTTCGTGGAATCATTGAGCGCGAAGGGCAGAAGCGCCACGTCCCAGCCGCCGAGATAGTGCGGAAGCTCCGTGTAACTCTTCGGTCCGAGGTAGTGAACATTCGGTGCCTGCGGAAGGATGGCTGGATCGATCTTCACGACAGGACCAAGAAACACGAACTGGATCTGGGGGCGAATCCGCGCCACCTCGGTCATGAGCTCCACATCGAAGCGTTCGTCCAGCACACCGAAGAAGCCCGCTCGCGGATGAGCGATGTCTACCTGGTCCGCAGGGTCCTCAACGATATCGTTCGCGGCGGCGAAGTGCGGGACGTCGATCGAACTCGGAAAGGGGTGCACATTGCCATGCTGCTTCCTCTTCGCTTCAAACAGGCTCATCCCGCCAGTGAAGACGACATCGGCCGAGTCGAACAACTCCTGTTCACGCTCCCGAAGCTGAGGCGGAGCGCCGAGGAAGCCGGTCAACTCGTCCATGCAGTCGTAGACCGTGGCCTCGGCCCTCAGGTCGGAGCTGAAGCCAAGCGCCATCGGGGTGTAGTACCAGCGAACGAAGTGCTTTACCTTCCACTCGTTCATAAATTGGGTCAGCAACGCATGCTGCATCGCGTCGGCATCGCCTTCGCGAGGAAGATGGGGGCGCAGTATCCAGAGCCGCTCGCCCTCTTGCATCGTCTCCAGCCAACCATCGCCCTCGCCATCCCAGTAAGGTTCTTCCCAGAAGAACACGCGCCGGTCCTGCGCGAATCTTGACAACAAATGCTGCGGACGCTGGGTGACGAAGTGCCAGCGCAGATGGCTGAAGCACATCAGGTCGTACGGGACGGCGGCATTCATTTTGGTTTCTTCCGAGCAGGGTAGATCGTGACCATCAGCCTGTGTGGTGTGCAAGAATGCCCTCTATATTCGTTCGGTGTGCGTGCAGAAGAAGAACTCTTCTCCGTAGTCAGATGTCGAATGGAAGCAGTACGTTGGGTGGGGCTCTTGATGGCCTCAAAATCCAGATACGAATAACTTGAGGCGAGCTCCGTGCATCCAACGCGAGAGTGCAGGCGACCCCTGCCGGGGCATCTGTTAGGCTGCCTTCGGAGCACGATCCGATCGAACCAACTATGAGCAACCATATCAGCAGCAAGCCCCACGAACGTCTGAAGATCTTCGTTCTCTCTCCCCATCGCGACGATGCGGCCTTCTCGCTTTCGCTTTCGATCGGTGCCTGGCTGCGCGACGGGCACTCCGTCACCATCGTGAATGTGTTCACTCGGAGCCTTTACGCGCCTTATTCCGACGCCGACTCGGTTCACGAGAACGATCGCCTCTCCTATGTGTCGGCTATGCGAAAGAAGGAAGACGAAGACTTCCTCAAGCACATTCCCGGCGCGACGATGATCGACCTGAACATCAAGGACGCTCCGCTGCGGCTGCACTGCTCGTCCGACATCGTCTGCGATATGCCCGTCGATCCAAAGGATGGAGCCTTCGCCAAGATCCATAAGGCGCTCGCGAGGCACACAAGTGTTCCCGGTGCAGCGCTCGTTCTGCCGCTTGCGCTCGGCCATCATGTGGATCATCGCGTGGCGCGCGACGCATCGCTGCCTCTGTCGGCGGATCTGCCCTGTGCATTCTACGAGGATCTTCCATACGCAACTCGTGACGGCGTCTCGATCGACCTGCAGCGCTTCCGCGAAGATGTGGACGCGAAGTACCACGAGCATCTCCATCCGGTCGTCTGCTATCACTCGAGTTCGATCGCCTGGAAGCGCACGGTAGCCCTCGGCTACACCTCGCAGATCCGCGAGGACATCGCCGACCTCGTCAGTGACTTTGCCCATCGCTACCACGGCAACGAGCGCATCTGGGCGAACGACGCCTTTATCAAGTTAGCCAAGGCAGATCATCTTGGCAGAGTCGACAAGCATCCCGAGTCGTTGCCCGCATAAGCTCATGGACCAAGCCTTCCAGCCGTATCCGCCGCTGATCGATGGACGTCCGCACCGGAACTGCCGGGCGGTCGTCATCATTCCCGCGCGCAACGAGGAGCATACCCTTCCTGCGGGTTTGGAGGCGCTCCGGCTGCAGTGCGATCCGATGGATCGGCCGATTCCTCACGACATCTACGAGGTCGTTCTGCTTCTGAACAACTGCACGGATGCCTCACCCGAAGTGGCTCGGCGATACCAGCAGGAGCACCCCGGCTTTCACCTGCATATCGCGGAGCGCACGCTTCCCCCGGAGGCCGCGCACGTTGGCACCGCCCGCCGTCTTCTGATGGATACGGCCTTTCAAAGGCTTCAAGCGGGTCCACATGTTCACACGGCCATTCTCTCGACCGACGCGGACACGACGGTCTCCCGGGACTGGGTCTACCGCAACCTGCGCGCGATCGAAGACGGTGCCGAAGCGGTCGGCGGGGTGATCCACCTGAAGCCTGAAGATGTCGACTTTCTCGACGCCGGGACGCTCCGGGCCTATCGCAACGATCGGCTGTACCAGCAGCATGTGGCTCGGCTTGAGAGCCTGCTCGATCCAGACCCGGACGATCCGTGGCCACGGCACCTCGAACACTTCGGGGCATCGCTGGCCTGCACACCAGCCGCATATCGCCGCGCCGGAGGGTTGCCGCCTGTCAAACCACTGGAAGACGTGGCGTTCGTCGACGCCTTACGCCGTGTCGATGCGCGTCTTCGCCACGCTCCCGAGGTCTCAATCCATACCTCCGCTCGTCTCGACGGCCGCGCGGAGGTCGGGCTATCCGGCCAGCTTCGTCATTGGCAGGAGGACTCGGCTGCTGGTCGAGCGCACCTCGTGCAGAGCGCCGAGAGCCTTGCCCACCGCTTCTCGAGCCTTGCACGTCTGCGCCGTCTCTGGAAGTTGGAAGAATTACCTGAACTTGCCCAGCTTCCAGAGTCGTGGCGCGAGCCCTTGGCCGACTCCCACCCACGCCGTCTGTCTCAAGCGGCGTTCCTTGCTTCCATCGACTGCAACCGGTTGATCAGCGAGACGTTTCACGGCAAAGGTGAGGGCGAGATCGCGCAGGTTATCGCCGATCTCGCGCAGCGCATCGACAGCCTGATTTCTACTTCTTCTCCAGCACATCCAGGCGAAAGCGTTCCTGCCGCAGCGACCGAACCACTCGCCATTCCGGCCGGCTGATCCAGTAGTCGTGGACCGCGTCGCCGGTCAGCGGATAATCCCGGACCTGCGGTGTCCAGTGAACTAACACGAGGTGCGCTCCGGGTCTCTGCATCGGCGCAACCCGGTCCGCCGCTCGTTCCAGGTCGGCCATGTGCCAGTAGTAGGCCACCTCGGAGATCACGATCAGGTCGAACATTCCCTCGGGTACCTGCTGGGGGAAGTGCATCTTCCGGACCTCCACGTCCGGAAGTCTGATGAGCCTCTTGCGCGCCTGACCGAGCGCCCGATCCGAGACATCGAGAGCGAGGAGGGAACCGCACCGCTCCGCAAGCTGCTCGGTCAACACTCCGATAGAGCAGCCGACCTCGAGCCCCCTGTGATACCGGTTGCGGGGAAGGCTTTCAAGTGTCGCCTCGTACTTTCCTGCCTCGTAGCTGCTCGTTTCAAAGTCCCATGGATCGGGATTCCGCTCGTACACCCCCCGGAAGTACTCCGGAGTGAGCGAAGCGCCGCGTGGACCGTCGTTCCAGAATCCGTTTGCGACGCCATCGCCTTTCCAAAGCGAAGCCTTGCCGACATCCGCGAGCGTCTGGTCCGGCGCGGGCTGACGCAGGTACATCGTCAGGTCACGGATCACTCGCTCAAACCGCGCAGGTTGCAAAAGCCCATGGGCTCCGACGCCCGCCGTCACAAGCTGCATCATCTGGGTGCAGATCCTTTCGATGGCCAGCCGAGTCATGTTCGCGCATTCGACCATCCGCCAGGTTCTCGGCTCATCCTCGCGAAACAGGCACTCCTCCGCAACCGTTCCAGCCTTCTCGATCCAAAGCGCCGTCTGCTGCGAGAGCATGGCGACCTCGCCAAGCCGCGCCACCTGGTACGGATCCTCGCCACGCCGCGTGGTTCGCAGCCAGTCGGCGAAGAGTGCATGAAGCCGCATCGCCGCTCCCGCCTGCACTGCGGCGAACCGGATCGCGCCACCGCGGAAGAGCGGGTCCTTATAAAAGTCGCCGGGTCGGCCGATTAAGTCCTCCGCTTCAATCCGTTCGCCGGTGAAGTCGATCCCGAAGCTCTCCGACGACTCCATTCCGAGCGGATGCCAGAACGACCGGTCGATCTTCACGTCCATTGCCTCCATCCGGGGCATGGTCATCTGCCAGCCGTGTCCGGGGAGGTCCGCCGTCACGATCGGCCGCCGCACAAAGGCCGCTCCGGTCGCGAAGGTCTTCATGCCCTGGTAGCGAAAGACTCCGTCTCCTTCCGGGTCGATCCGCATCAGTTCTTTCGCGCCGGTGTTCCAAACCCCCGAAAGCATCCCGCGCCGGCAATCTTCCGCCAGCCGCTTTATCTGCTCCGGCGATCCGTAACGAATCACCATCAGCAGCCCGTTCACGTGGCCTTCGTAGAGCCGTCCGAGAGCAAGATCGCCCCCGCCGACCGTTGCCAGCACACGAAGCAGCATCCCCTGGCTCCCGGGCTCGACTCCAAGTGCGAGACCGCCCTCGCTTCGCGGAAGAGGCGCGGTCAGCAACCCAAGCTCTCCAAGCCGCTCGACCTCGCGCAGCGGAGCCGCCTGCAGACCAAGATTCGGCCTCCTCGCCAACTCATCCGCGAACTCCTGCGTCCTCTCCAGCAGAGCGCCTGCACTGTCCCGGTCGCTTTCCGTACCCTGGTCGACTGCCCCTGTCGTTCCGTTCGTTGTCTCGTCCAGTGCCCATTCCGCCATGCTGGTTTAGCCCTCCGCGTGCCGATCTCTACAAAGCATTTCGATACAAGCGCGCCGTACCGGTCAGCCTGAGTGGCTGCGGCGCGCAATCGCCTTTACCTGCCGGATGGTCTTCGTCCCGGCAGCGAGTGGCTGAAATTGGGTTCGATCTGCGGCGGATGCGTCCAGAGCACGGAGGCTCCATCGCGCCGGTAGTTCTTTTGATGCAGATTGTGGATAAGATCGCGACTCGGCCGCATTGGCGCTGAATGCAGGAGACTTAGCGCGTGGGCTGCAACTCTCCGATGCGATCCTGGGCGACCGGTGCCCGCAACTCCGCGTGCATCGCCGCCGCGCGCATACCGGCTTCCTGCACGGCGATCTCCTCGGCGAGATCCTCCCGCAGCGTGCGCTCGCGCCAGTCGTCATCGATGGCGATCAACCCGCAGTGGCAGTGCCGCTCATCGTCCCATCCCGGATAGTCCATCACGGGGTAGAGACAGATCCCCTCCATCGGGACACCATCGCGCATGGCCTGACGTACCTCGGCCGAGACGTACCCAAGCCAGCCGGCGCCCGCTCCCGCCTCCGCTCCCGTCTCTGTGATCAGAATTGGCCGACCGTATCGTTCCCAGAGCTCCCGCAACATGACGTGCAGCGGCTTGTGGTACGGGTTGCCGAGCGTTGCCTTTTCCCCGCCGTGCACCCACTGGTTATTCCAGTAGAAGTTCACGCCGATGATGTCGAGCATCTCCTGCGAGCCGCCAAGCTCCTCCGCCCGGTCACCCCGGATCATGTCCCATGCCTCGAACTGCGACGCCGTATGCCGCGCGGCATCTGGGATCGCAATCGGATCGTCGCGGTCGGCGACGATGTTAATAATGGGCTCGGCCTGCACGAACCGCGCGCGTGGATCGACCGCCTTGACGGCCCGCATTCCGGCGAGCGAAGCCCGCACAAGCTGGCGCTTCAACTCGTCTCCATGGCCTGTCCGATGCGGATGAAACGTCTCGACATCCCCTCCGACCCAGGCCCAGAAAGAGATCTCGTTGACCGCGCAGTAGAAGGGAACCGCGTCGCTTCTCTCGCGAATCACGCGTGCCGCCGCACCCGCGTACGCCGCGAACCGCTCGACGAACCCGTCGGAGAAGATATCGATATCCGCCGGAACGCCCCAGTGGCAGAGATCCCAGATGACCTGCACGCCAGCCGACTGACTCGCCTCGAGCATCGGCAGAAAGCTCGACCAGTCATAGACGCCGGGTCCCTGCTCGATCATGTGCCAGCGCAGCCCATCCCGTACGGTCCTAACGCCTGCGTCGCGGAGCAGGCGGTAGTCCTTCGCCGCCTCGACATCGTGGCGCGTCGTCGCGATCACGTCAATCTGCTTACGGTCTCGCCGCTTGTGGGTCGCGCACTCAAACCCACCCATATAAAAGCTCTCGAACAATCCTGCCATCGTCTGTCGCCCTCGGGTATGTCCCGCATCTCGTTCGCGTGGTCTTTCTACTGCGATGCACCCCCCTCGGTTCGAGTTGGGCCAACCAGCCCGGCAGCCAAAGGTATCCGCCCGGCTACCTCCCAGATCCCTTTACGACCGCATAGACGCTGCTACCATACGACCAAGCGAATGCATCGCGAAAGCGGACCGGCGGCTCTCCCCAGAACACCAAAGCCCCGTTCCCCTCAACGCAAACGACCGGAAATCACCGATCCCCGCACCACCCCTGCCTCTCTCCTCTCCGCATTCGTCCGACGCAGCAACCTTGCCAGGGGAGCGCCCTTGAACAATCGCACTCTCGAAATCGGATCCGGGTTAGAGTCGCTTCTTGGGCCCTCGTTTTCGAACACCTTCGTGAACACGGGACCGTGGCTGATCATCGTAGGCGTCCTCCTCGGCGTCGTCTTCCTCGCGGTATGCGTCGTGATCTATCTCCAGAGACCGAACGCGGAAGATAAGGAAGCCCGTCCCACCCTCACGATCAAGGTGCGCGGCCCTGCATCCAACCTCGTTCGTCCCCGCCGGCCAGGCAGCACCTTCAATCCAGTCCCACCCGCACCGGCCGTCCCAACCCGCGCCCGATGGGAGGCGTTGGACACCCCGTTGCCGCAGGCGGATAGCGAACCCATCCTCGAAGCGGAATCGGTAGAAATCGTAGAAGTAGCAAGAGACCCGGTCGTCTCACCGGACCCTCCTATCGCCGAACTACCGCCCAGCCCAGCTTCCATCGAGTCCGAGACTCCTCGCCAGCCGCTCATTCCCATAGCTCCACTTGTACTAAGCGCATCAGTTCCAAGCGGCTTGCTCTTCGAGAGCGTGCAAAGCACAACGACTCCGCGATCACTGGCCTTCGGTCATCAGGCAACGACCCTGAACCCACCCAGGCTCCCGCGCATCGCGGCTCCGCCGCCACCAGTGATTCTTCCCACTTCCGAACCGGAGCCGGAGCCGGAACTCATCCTGGCACCCTCCCCAGAGCCGCCCGTCTTAGAGATCGAGCCGGATCAACTCCATTCGCCCGATCCCGAGCCCCTGCCGGAACCGATCGGCCCCGTTCCGCCCGAAATGCTCCCGCTTGCGGTGGAACTTCGCACCGAGCCGCTGCCCCCACCCCGTCCGCCCATCCCCGAGATCCGCACCGAACCCCTGCCGCCAGCACCGGGAGAGATTCTCGAGGCCGAACCGCTCTCCGATGAGGTAGACGTCGCGGACGAGCCAGCCGAAGCCACTCCAGCGGAACCACCCAAGGTCGACCCCTTCTTCCTTCACCCATCTCCAGCCGTTCCCATCGGAGAAGACCTGCCCTCCCGGCTCACACCCTTCCAGCGCATGAAGCGCCGCCGCGCCGTTCCCACCCTGGACAAGAACGGTCGCGCCACCTATATCACCTACACCTTCGATCCCGACGCCGACTCAAGCTCAGACGAGAAGTCAGGCGTCTAGCAGAGAGCGCAAACGAAAAGGGGGAGAGCCCGCCGGCTATCCGGCGAACTCTCCCCATCCTTGCTTCCCGCAACCTAGAGCATCTTCCGAACCATTCCGCGCACAATCTCCGTCACTACGCCGTAGACGAGATGCGAGCTCATCTCGCTCGTCTTCTCCTGCGCCGTCTGGTCTTCGGGAGCGGCCCCCAGCCCCATCGCGGGCAGTGCTCCGCCATGCGTGAGAGCGGCCAGGGTCAAGCCGAAACTTGCACCCTCCTTCGAGCTTGCCGCCGGATAGTACTCGACCAAGCCGCCGTAGGCCGCGCCGGCCATCGCACCGAAGGCCCAGTGAATCGCTTCCGCTCCGATTTCCTTTGTCTCGTCCGATGCCTCGCCGTCCGTCGCCTTTTCGATGACGACCTCGGACGGCTCCGGCTCGCCGTGAACGCGAGGTGGGTAGATCTTCTCCGCGACAGTCTTCGCCGCCGCCCCTGCCAACCCGCCAATAAGGCCGGCGAACAAACCCTTCAACAGTGACCGTGTTTCTGTAGGCTTCTCGACTGCTACTTCACTCATGCTTCGCTCCGTTCGATCGCTTCTCAGCCGTACGATGCGCCCTCGCGTCCCGAGGGTGTCCTACCGGAGCCCAGCGCCGCCTTCATTCCATTCGTAGACCACCACGCCCAGGTCGTTGAGGACCTGCATGGCCGACTCCATGTTCCGTCTCACCTGAGGGCGAGCGCTTGCGGGGGTGTTGTTCGCCTCTTCGAGCGCAACGACGCGCCCATACGGCCACGCACTCGAAGGAACCGCATTCAGCGCGGTCGGAAGATCGCTCACCCGGACATTCAGATCCTGCCGCCGCGCGCCAACCGGTCGAAGGAGCGTTCCCTGTCCCAGGTCGCTTGTGTTCGCATCCGCCAGGAGAACGTGGAGCGTCACCATATCTCCCTGCACGGTCAGGTACGGGTTCTCCCAGCTTGCGAGACTGTGAATGGCCATGTAGCGGTTCTTCGATGGAGGCGGAATCAGCTCCATCTGCTGGCGCCCCACCTCGATCAGGCTCGCCTCGTGAGCCGACACCGTTCCCGATCCCGCTGGTGCCGAACCCGCATGACACCCCGAGAGCGCAACCGGAAGCATCATCGAGGCGGCGATCAGGCGAAGCGTGGAGACAATGGAAGAAGGGCGAGGAGAAAAGGTGCGCACAAACCAAGCATATCAAGGCAGAACCTGCATAAAGATGCGTGAAATCGTATTTCCTTGACTGCCGCAACTGAACCTGTGATCTTTGGTGCAAACCGAAGGTTTCTCTACAAACGCGCACCTTGCGCCTATGCTGTATGCAGCGGCATTCGTCGCGTTCCAGGGCCCAAAAGGAAATATGAGCGTAGCAGAGGCAAATAGCGTAGACACCGGTCTCGAGGTCATCGACCTCCGGGACGATGCCGAGTTCGCGGCACGGCGTCTCCACCCACGCAACGCCGCGGTCCAGCTTGAGGGCATGCAGCGTCTTGCCCGCGCCTTTGTCGAAAGCCCGGACACCATCCTCCAGGAACTGGTCAACGCAGCCGTCGACCTATGCGGCGCGGACTCGAGCGGCATCAGCATGGAGCAGGAAGTCAGGACAGACGAAAACTTCTACCACTGGGTGGCAACGGCAGGAGAGTATGCCGGATTCCTCCACGCAACCCTTCCGCGCAGTCCAAGCGCATGCGGTGTCTGTCTCGAGCGCGGACGGCCGCAGCTCTTCCGCGTCACGAAGCGCTTCTTCGACATCATGGGGATTGAAGCTCCGGTCGTCACCGACGGCATCCTGCTTCCATGGCAGGTCGACGAAACCCGTGGAACCATCTGGATCATGGCCCATGGCAGGGAAGAGGCGTTCGATCCGGACGACCTTCGCATGATGCAGATGCTGGCCGACTTCGCCGCCATGTCCGTCCGCCATCAGCGCCAGCACCAGACGCTGATGAAGCAGGCCAAGGCCGCCGCAGCGGCGGATATGGCGAACGACCTGGCCCACCAGATCAACAACCCGCTCCAGAGCCTCACCAACATTCTCTATCTCGCGGAAGCGGGCCAGATGGGCGGAGACGCCAGGGAACTTGCGGTCGAGCTATCCGAACACCTGCAGCGCCTGTCCGTCCTCGCCGGAAGGCTGCTCTCCCTTCCGGCGGCGCTCAACAAGGCGACGGCGACAGCCGGTCGACTGCCGCACTGATCCGCAGCCTTACTGCAGCAGGTCGACCAGATCCGCGATGAAGTAGGTCAGCGGGTCGTAGACCACGACATAACCGTCGAAGTAGCCGACCTGGTATCCAGGGGGAGGCGGTGGAATCTGTCCATACAAGCTTGGCGGAACCGCCGTGATGTAGCCGATGTCGCCATACGGGAAGTAGCCGCCAACCGTGAAGACAGGCCTGCGCGACCGGTTGATATACCGAAGACGCGAGAGATAGTACCGGTGGAAGAGGCTGCGATCATTCGGCCGGAACTGGTACGAAGGCCTCTGTTGCGGCGGCCTGCCCCACTGCGGGGGACGTCCGCCACCCGGCCGTCCAACGGCCGGTCTGCCTGGCCCCGGATTCGGCCGCCCGGCGCCGGGGTTCGGTCTGCCGCCGCCACCCGGTGACGGCCTCGGAGGCTGAACCTGCGGTCCACCCGGCTTTCCAGGAGATGGCCTGTTGCCACCTCCATTACCCGGTTGCGGCCTATTGCCACCGCCGCCGTTTCCCGGCTGCGGCCTGTTTCCGCCGTTCTGTCCACCCGGCGAGGGACGTCCACCCTGTCCACCACTCGGAGGCGGTCCGCCCGGACGCGCCGACCGATCCTGCGGAGCCTGGGCTCCTGCTGAAAGCGTAGCCGCCAGGCTCGAAACCAGCAAAGCCTGGGAAAAGCGAAGAAGCGAAATCCTCATCGATAAACCCTCACGGTACGCCGACGTGGTCAGCCTACCCCGCCCCAACCCGAACCGCAAGGCCACGCCCTAAGTGCTTTGCCACTGTGGCTGCCGTTCCCACCCTTTTGTTGTCATCCCGAGGGGAATCTGCGTTGGCCGTTGCCTGTCTCGAAGCCGGCCTCACTTCCCGGCCCAGACCGCCTTCCGCTTTTCCAGAAACGCCCCCGCGCCCTCCGTCTTATCGTCCGATCCGCAAAGCCGTCCGAAGATCTCCGCCTCGACTACCATCGCATCGTCCAGCCCAAGGCCCGCTCCTCGCCGCACCGCTTCAAGTACGCCCCGCACAGCCAGCGGAGCCGCTCCGGCGATCGCCGCCCCAAACTCCTCCCCTCGCGTCATCAGGCGTTCCGGGGCAACCACTTCGTCCACCAGCCCGAGCCGCAACGCCTCCGCCGCTCCCACCATCTCGCCCGTGAGCATGATCTTCAAAGCCGCCGAAGTCCCGACGAGGCGAGGAAGCCGCTGCGACCCGCCATACCCGGGAATCACGCCAAGCTTAATCTCCGGTTGCCCGAGCTTCGCCGTCTCGCTCGCCACCCTCATCGTGCATGCCATTGCGAGCTCGCATCCGCCGCCGAGCGCGAACCCGTTGATCAACGCGATCACCGGCTTGCCGCACGTCTCGATCTGCCGAAACACGCCCTGCCCCCTCCGCGCCATCAGCTCGCCCGTCTTCGCATCGGTCGCGCGAAGCTCGTTGATATCCGCCCCTGCAGCGAATGCCTTCTCGCCTGAGCCGGTCAGCAGAACGACACGGACTGCATCGTCCGCCGCGAGCTCGAAAAACACGCGCTCCAGCTCATCGAACACAGCAGCGTTCAACGCGTGCAGCACCTTCGGACGATTCAGCGTGACTGTAGCCACTCCGGCGTTTACCGCAACCAGCAACGTCTCGTATCCCAACTCCCCCACCTCCGGACAACTCTCCCGAACGATACAATCGAATCTATGATTAAGGGAATCACCCTCGTTCGCTCCGTGCCCTCGGCCGATGCGTTCGACCAGCTATCCAGCCTCTTCAACGCCCTTGGCTTCGAGCCCGGCAAAGGCTGGCACGACGACTCCGGCCGTGGCGCCGCTTTCCTTGCGCCTGTCGGCAACCTCGAACTCGTCACAGGCCGCGTCCCCGCCGTGCCGCCCATCCTGATCGAGGTCAACCAGCTCGATCACGTCCACTCCGCCGTCGAGCGCTGGATGCTTGCCCACTACCGCACCGAAGAGATCGCGGCCCAGCTCTCCGCCGTCGAGCTCACTCACTGGAACTCGCGGCTCTTCACCGTCGAACTCGGCCCAGAGATGAAACTCGGCTTCTGGCAGTCCGAGAACCCGCTCCACGGTGTTGTTCCGGCCGTTGAAGGCGACCTGAACGCCACTGGCATGCGCTTCGCCGTCGTCACCACCCGCTGGAATACCGTCATCACCGACCGCCTTCTCCAGGGCTCGCTCGATGCACTCTACCGTAGCGGAGCCGCGAAGAAGGATGTCGAAGTCGTTCGCGTCCCCGGCGCGTGGGAAGTTCCCTCCGCCGCCCGCACCCTCGCCGAGACGAAGAAGTTCGACGCCATCGTCACCCTCGGCTGCCTCCTGCGTGGCGAAACCGCCCACTACGAGGCCATCTACAATGAGGTCGCGCGAGGTATCGGCCAATCGCAACAGGACACGGGCATCCCCCACGCCTTCGGTGTCCTCACCTGCGAAACCCTGGAACAAGCTCTTGACCGCGCCGGCCTGAAAGCAGGAAACAAGGGCTTCGAAGCCGCCATCGCTGCCATCGAGATGGTCTCCATCCAAAGAAAGCTCGCGGTGGCCAAGTAATGGGAACCCGCCGCAAGTCCCGCGAACTCGCCATGCAGATGCTCTTCCAGGGCGATCTCGGCAAGCAAACCCCCGCGCAGGTCAGCAGCCTCTTCTGGCCATCCCGCGACGACGTCGACGATGAAACCCGTGCCTTTGCCGAAGATCTCTTCCGCGTCGCCACCGTCCGCGAGGACGAGATCAACGACCTCATCCAGGCCCACGCCCAGAACTGGCGCATCGAGCGCATGCCCGTCGTCGACCGCAATCTCCTGCGCGCTGCCGTCGCCGAGATGCTCGCCTACCCCAACACGCCCGGCCCGATCATCATCAACGAGAGCCTCGAGGTCGCGCGTCGCTACGCCGCTCCGGAATCGATCCACTTCCTCAACGGCGTCCTCGACGCTATCGCCAAGACTGTTCTGGCGAACCGTCTCAAGTAGCTCACAGCATTTGGCCATCGCGGCTGGCGGACGCACTTTGGTTGTCATTCCCGAAGGGAATCTGCGGTTGCCTTCGTTCTCATCGCCATTAGGCGTCAACAGGAAAGGCCCTCTCATCGAGAGGGCCTTTCCTGTTCCAGCAAACGACCAGAAGACTATTGCGTCGCCTTACGCGGCCTCTGAACGAGCAGATCCGGCACAACCAGGTTCCCGTTCACATCCGGAAGTTTCGGGGCGATCGTCGTCCCATCGGTCAGAGTCGCCCGGTTGATGATGTGGACCAGGTTGTCGCCTGTCGTCCCCGCATAGAACGAAAGGTTATCCGTACTGAACACCCCGGACACCGGGGCGATCGCCGTGCCCGAAAGCTTGATGCTCCCAACCGTTCCTACGCCCGAAGCCGCTGGAGTATAGGTCGGAATTGCGCCGCCCGTTCCCGTGTAGGTCACGAACGCGATGCTTGAATCCGACGCCGGAACGACACCCGTGATCGAAGCAGCCGTGATGCTTGGCAGCGTCGCCGTTGTGAACGAGCTTCCGAACGTCAGTCCACCCGTCGCGGGGCAAGCCTGGTTCGGAATCGTCACATGCAGATCGCTCAGGGTCGGAACCGCCGTCGTCGCCGTCACTCCAAGAATGTGGTTGCCGTCGTTGGTTGCCGCGACCTTGTCCGTCACTGCCGCCGACGTATCGGCGAGCGGATAGAACTCGTTCGTTACCGCCGCAGTCGTCCCTGCTGTCGTCGAGGTCGTTGAAGCGCAGTACCCGCGTGCGGTTGTCGTTCCTCCGGCAAAGTAGGCTCCGACGCTTGGCACCGTCAAGGCTACGTCCGTCACCGGGGAGGTCAACTGCGTAATGTTGTCCCAGCCCGTAAAGGTCGAGTACACCAGCAACTGGTTTCCAGCGGCGATGTAGACGGCCTGGCTGTCCGGGCTCCACTGGGCACGCGCCCCTACCGCGCCGTAGGTCGTGATCACCGCACCGGCCGAAGTCTCAAGCGTCGTGATCTTTCGCACAGGATCCGAGATCACCACCGTCGTGCCGTCCGGCGATACCGCAAGGACATTCCCCGGAGAAGACACGTCCTGACGTGAGACCGCGTTCGAGGTCGCGTTGAAGACCATCAGTTCCGTCGAACTTCCAAGGTAGATGGTGGTCCCATCCTGCGAGATCACCATCGAGTTCGGAACATACGGCAGACGCACCGGTGTCCCAAGCGTCGTCGTCGTAAAGTCCACCGGAACCAGATACAGCGACTGTGTGCTTGCAATGTAAAGCACTGTCGCAGTGGTTCCCGGGGTGGAAATCGGAATCGGGTTCGACACGATCGGCTTCCCGTTGCCCAGTTGGCCGATCAGCGTGAAAGGGGAAGGGTTGCAGGTTCCCGGTGCGCAGATCGCGAAGATCGATGCCGCACCCGGGTAGGTCGGCGTTACGGAAGCCGCCGTACTCGCAGAGATGGTCGTCGGCGTTGTTGACACGTACTCGAGGTTCAAGCCTGTCAGCGATACCCCATTCGTATCCTTGATGACCGAGTTCAGCGCCTGCGTATTGTTCTGGTTCACCACGGTCGGTCCCGGGTTCGTCAGCGTGATCGAGGCTGGCGGGCAGGTCGAGAAGAATCCGGCCGAGCTGGGCGTGCTCGCTACGGTCGCCGAAATAATCGTCGAGCCGGGAGCTACCGCGGTCGCCACGCCGTTTTCATCGATCGTCACGATCGATGCCGTCTGCGGCGTGTACGTCAGGTGGCCTACCAGGCAGCTAATGTTATCCGCGGGATTCGTCGTGCCGTTCTGATACACGCGCGCAGAAAGCTGGCCGGTAATGCCCTGCGAGAGGCAGCTACTGCTGCTGTACGCGGGAGCCGAGGTCGTCGCATTGGCCGCCACCGGGCAGCAGTTGGTGGAGGGATCCGGGTCGGTTGAACAGTTCGCCGAGGGTGCGCCAAGCACCACGCTCGTCACCACCGGGTGGATGTAAACCGGCAGGGGATTGCTGGTGACGCCGCTCGCCGCCGCCGTCACATATGCGACGCCGGACTTGTTCGTGGGATTGCAGGTCGTGTAGTCGGCGATCGCGCCGCCCGTGTTCCGGTTCCAGGTTCCGGCGCAGAGGGCTCCGGTTGTGGGATTCACGTCGGCCAGCGTCATATCCGTCGTTCCATAACGGTAAGCCGAGACGGTCACGGTCGTGCCTTTGCAGTCTGCTCCTGCCGGAGTGCCGATCTGGCCTTTCTGCGCATACGAAAGCGAGTATCCGTACACCTTGGGCTGCAGGGTGATCGTCGTCAGGCTTCCGACAACGACGCCCGAGTCGCCGCCGTTGCAATACACAATCGTCGTTTTCTTTGCACAACCCGAGATCGAGATGCCGAAAGGAACCGTAAACAAAAGCAAAACCGCTAACGTGACAAACCGACGCATTGATCCTCCCCGCTCGGCCGCTTTGCAAGCCGAACGGTCTCACCACACATGCTGAATATCGCAAGCCTCAGTGTAGAAGGCCACGTACGCGGAAGCAAATGACCGAAGCCTCCAAATCATCGAATCCGCAGCGGGCAGGCTGCGATCTCTTCGCAATCTCTTTGTTCGTTTAGACGGCCCACCCGCTACTTCGGTATTCGCCGGGGGAATCTTCGGTTAGGATTTCAAGTGTGAGGTCAAGGAGGAAGTCGCGATGAGTTCGCCCAATGAGTCCGGAGCAGGTATTGAGCGCTGGTGGCAGTTGCTGGTCATCCTGTTCGGTTTAATCTTCCTGACGCTTCTTGTGTCGTTTTCGCCCACGATCTAAAGAGCGCCTGAGACGAAGAAAGGGGCACGGCCTAGGCCGTGCCCCTTTCTTGCGCCGAAACCGGCCGAAGAGCCTATTCCGCCGGCATCTCCTTCTGGAACCACGTCAGCATCCTCTCGTCCCGATCCTTCTCATGCGCCGGGTCGGCGAAGTGGTGGCCCTCGTTGGGATAGATCACGAGCTGCGTCTTCACACCCTCCGCCCGCAGCGCATGCCAGAACTCGAACGACTGCGGGGCAGGGCACTCGCCATCCCGATCCCCCACAATAATCAGCGTCGGCGTCTTCACCTTCTTGATAAACGTGAGCGCGGAGCTCTTTGCATAGACCGCTGTGTCGTCATACACGGTCGCTCCGAAGAACGGCGTCATCCACTGGTCGATTGAGTTCTCCCCGTAGTAGCTCAGCCAGTCCGAGATCCCTGCTCCCGCCACGGCCGCCCGGAAACGCGTCGTCTGCGTCACGCCGAACATCGTCATGAACCCGCCATAGCTCCAGCCCGTCAGCCCCTCGCGCTTCGGATCGACGGAAACCTTCTTCTCCACGACATCCATTCCGGCGAGGATGTCCCTGAGATCCCCGTAGCCGAAGTCTTTCCGGTTCGCCTCGGTAAACTTCTCTCCCTGCCCGAAGCTTCCGCGCGGATTTGGCTGAAAGACAAAGTAGCCCGCCAAGGAGTAGTTCGCCATCACGTTCCAGCGCGGTCCAATCGATGCCGAAGGCCCACCATGGACGCTCACGATCATCGGGTACTTCTTGGCCGGATCGTAGTTCGCCGGGTAGGTCAGCCATCCCTGCACGTGGAAGCCTTCGTTCGTCCACTCGATCGACTCGGTCTTTCCCCCGGCCAGTGTCGCGCCATCGTTCAGATGCGTCACCTGCTTGATCGCTGTCTCCGGTCCCGCCCAGACCTCAGGAGGAGCGGTCAATCCGCTCTTCACGAACGCGAACACGCCGTTCTTCGAGACCGAAATCGCGTCCTTGATCGACCCGCCCGTGATCGAAACCTCGCTCATCTCGAGCGCGCTCCCCGGAACCTCAGTCTTTGTCTTCACGTCGTAGTCCGGAATCCGTACCTTGCCCCTGCGATCCTCGACGAATCCGACCTTCCCGTTGTCCACCCACGCCAGGTACGCGGGCGTTCCGTCGATCCCCGGCTTTACATCCACCGGCTCGCCGCCCTTCGCCTCGACGACCCAGATGTCTCCACCTGTCGAGCCCTGGTCGCTCATCAACCCGCCGATGAATGCGATCTTTTTTCCATCCGGCGAGAACCGGGGAACTGCCATTTGCAGCCCATGCAGCGCGCCTGTCACCTTCGTCGTATCCACAATCGCCTTCGGATCCTGCCCCAGCGTCTGGGTGTAGAGATCGGCCACCCACCAGTTGTTCTCGCCCGGGGGCGGAGCCGCGATATACGTCATCTCGCTGCTATTCTGAGCCCAGTCGAACTCGAACACATGCAGCTTCTCCGGCGTCACCTGCTTCAACTCGCCCGTGGCCACATCGACCGCAGCCACGCGCTGCACCTCGATCCCATCCTCCCCAATCACACCCGACCAGGGCTTCATGGCCGCTGTAGCCCCGGCCGAGCGCGTCGCATTCTCGACAAACAGGAAGGCAAGCGTCTTTCCATCGGGAGCCCACGCCACCTGGTGGAAGAGCCCCGAGAGATGCGTCAACTGCTTAGAGGCGCCCGTAGCCTTCGACCAGAGGAAAACCTGCTCCTGCCCCGGCTTGTCGCTGCTCCCCGTGCAGCTCGACGTGTAAGCCAGCCACTGTCCGTCCGGAGACCACACCGGATCCGCGTTCGAGCAGCTCGTATCCCCATTCGGTCCCACGATCTTGTCCTTCGCCGGATCAGGATTCGCCAGCTCCATGAGGTGCAGCGTCGCGGAGGCCCGCCCCACCGTATAGGCAAGCCACTTCCCATCGGGCGAAATCGCGACGCCGCCCGGCATCTTCACATGACCCTCGCTCGCCTCCATCGCTTTCACGACGACGGGATCATGCGTCTTGAGAGGTTCGACCGGGGCCGGAACCCCGCTCTGCGCAAAAGCATTCAAGCCGGAAGAAAGCAAAGTGGCCACACCCAGCCACGCGAAAGAACGAGCAGAACCAGCACCAGATCTCATGAAAAAAGCCTAGCATCTGCCGCCGCCGTTGTTCCCGCTGTTGCCTATTTGGTTGTCATTCCAGAACGGAAACCGCGTTTTGCCGTTGCGCGTTCTCACGGCCCGGAAAACGCTAGTTCGGCTTGGCCAGAATCACCGAATCCGGAGCCTCACCCTTCCCGGGAGTCCTCGATGTCACCACAGCGTCGTCTTTCCAGAGCGCGATGCCTCCATCGATCGCATTGCTGTTCGCCCCCAGCAACACGCCTTTCGGAAGCTTCTTCATCAGCTTGGCATTTCCCCCGCCAAGCAGCACGTAGTCGCACACCAGCCCAGCCTTCAGCAGCTCGATAATCGTCAGCACCGACTTCCGCCAGCGCTTCCGCCCCCGACGCTCCAACCCGCCAAGCCCGATGTACTCCTCATACGTCCGGCCCTTCTTGTACGGGAGATGCGCCAATTCCAGCGGCACGACAACGCCGTCGAAGATCATCGCTGACCCGAGCCCCGTCCCCGTGCCGAGGAAAAGCATCCGCCCACCCTGGTACCCACCCAGGGCCTGCATCGCCGCATCGTTGATAAACCGGATCGGCTTGCCCGCGAACGCCTTCTGGTAATTGAAATTCACCCACCCCGGCGCAAGATTATGCGGCTCCGACAGCGGACGATCATGCCCAACCGGTCCCGGATACCCGATCGAAATCGCGTCGTACTCCCACTTCGCTGTCGAAGCGATCACCTGGTCGACCATGGCCTTCGCATCCATCGTCGGACCCGAGACTATCTTGATAGGGATACGAATGTCCGTGGATGCCACCTTGATATGGGTACCGCCAACGTCGAGCACGAGAACTTTCATGGGTTTCATTATGCGCTTTGCCATTCTGGTTTTGACGCCGCTCCAGTGAGATTCATTGCCTCTGCGCCGACTATAGGGAAACATCCCATCCGCGTACAATCGAAGAAGTCATGGCAGAGAGCATCGTGAGAGAAAACGCAGTGGAAACCGCACAAAATCCCGAATCGGCAACGGCTGAGCAAAGCTCGCCCCAACGCTACAACCCGGCCGAGATCGAACCCCGCTGGCAGGCCGTCTGGGACGCAGACCCCAGCCTTTACGCCGCCGAGCCCCACGACTCCGGCAAGCCGAAGTACTACTGCCTCTCGATGCTGCCCTATCCAAGCGGCAAGCTCCACATCGGCCACGTGCGTAACTACGCCATCGGGGACGTCCTCGCGCGCTTCATGCGGATGCGCGGCTACAACGTGCTTCATCCGATGGGCTGGGACGCCTTCGGCCTCCCCGCCGAGAACGCCGCTCTCAAAAACAACACACCGCCCGCCGAGTGGACCCTCGCCAACATCGCGGCCATGAAGACGCAGTTCCATCGCCTCGGGCTCTCCTTCGACTGGAGCAAAGAGGTCACCACCTGTCTCCCGGATTACTACCGCTGGAATCAGTGGTTTTTCCTCAAGATGTTCGAGAAGGGCCTTGCCTATCGCAAGAAGAGCAAGGTCAACTGGTGCCCCGAATGCCAGACCGTTCTCGCCAACGAGCAGGTTATCGCCGGCTGCTGCTGGCGGCACGAGACCACCATCGTCGAGCAGCGGGACCTCACCCAGTGGTTCTTCCGCATCACCCAGTACGCCGACGAACTCCTCGACGGCCTCGACACCATGGACGGCTGGCCTGACAAGGTCCGCACCATGCAGCGCAACTGGATCGGCCGCAGCGAAGGCACCTTCGTCGACTTCAAGGTCGAAGGCACCGGTGAGATCATCACCGTATTCACCACGCGCGTCGACACCATCTTCGGAGCCACCTCCGTCCAGCTCGCTCCCGAGCACGCCCTCACCACCGCCTTCGCGAAAGAAGATGCGACCCTCGCCGGGCAGGTAGAAGCTCTGCTCGACGAGCAGAAAGCAGCCAAGGCCGCAGGCGACCTCGGAGCCATCGAGAAGAAGGGCTGTGCCACAAACCGCTTCGCCATCAACCCCTTCAACGGCGAGCGCGTCCCCATCTGGGTCGGCAACTACATCCTCGCCGACTACGGCACCGGCGCCATCATGAGCGTCCCCGCCCACGACGAGCGCGACTTCGAGTTTGCCACCAAGTACGGTCTCGACATCCGCCGCGTCGTCGCCCCCAACGTCGACGAGCCCGCCGAGGCCCTCACTCTCCCCTATACCGGGGAAGAAGAAGCCGTCCTCATCGACTCCGGCGAGTGGTCCGGCGAACCCAGTCTCGAAGCCCAGGAGAAGATGGCAAAGCACGCCGAGGCCAACGGCTTCGGCAAGAAGACCACCACTTACCGCCTCAAGGATTGGGGCGTCAGCCGCCAGCGCTACTGGGGCACGCCCATCCCCATGGTCTACTGCGCCGCCAACTGCTCGGGCGAAGAAACCCCAATCCCATTGCGCCCCGAAGACCTTCCCGTCCTCCTTCCCGCGCAGGTCACCATCACCCAGCAGGGCGGCTCACCTCTCGGCCGCGTCCCCGAGTTCGTCAACACCACGTGCCCCAGGTGTGGCGGCCCCGCCAAGCGCGAGACCGACACCATGGACACCTTCGTCGACTCGAGCTGGTACTTCTACCGCTACATCGATCCCAAGAACGATCAGGCCCCCTTCGATTCCGCCAAGGCCGCTTACTGGTTCCCCATCGACCAGTACATCGGCGGCGTCGAACACGCCATCCTCCACCTCATCTACTCGCGCTATTGGACCAAGGTCATGCGCGACCTCGGACTTATCGAAAACGCCGAACCCGCAACCCGCCTCTTCACCCAGGGCATGGTCATCAAGGACGGCGCGAAGATGTCGAAGTCCAAGGGCAACGTCGTCAGCCCCGACGTCATGATCGACAAGTTCGGCGTCGATGCTACCCGCATGTACGCCCTCTTCGCCGCCCCACCCGATCGCGATCTCGACTGGCAGGAGGACGGCGTCGCCGGCGTCAGCCGCTTCCTCTCCCGCGTCTACCGCCTCACGACCAAGTTCGCCCCTATCGCGAAGCGCGCCGGAACCGAAGAGGCCCAGAGCATCGAAGGCCAGAAGCTCCTCCGCAAGCTCCACCAGACCATCGCCAAGATGACGCTCGACTTCAGCGGTCGCTGGCACTTCAACACCTCGATCGCCGCCATCATGGAGCTCGTCAACGAGATCGTCACCGCTGAGCCAGCCATGGACGCAGAGATCATCCCACCCTCCGCCGTCGCCGAGGTCTTCCGCAACCTCACGCTGATGCTCGCCCCGTTCGCCCCTTTCATAGCCGCCGAACTCTGGGCCGAACTCGGCAACACCGGCGTCGTCTTCCGCCACCCCTGGCCCGAGGCCGACGCCGAGTTAGCCAAGGAAAGCGAGATCGAGATCCCCGTCCAGATCAACGGCAAGCTCGTCAACGTCATCACCGTCCCCGCCGGAAGTGACGAGGAAACCATCAAAGCAGCCGCGTTAGCCGATCCGAAAGTTATCTCCCGCATCGAGGGCAAGACGGTCGTCAAGATCATCTACGTCCCCGGCAAGCTGCTAAACCTCGTGGTGAAGTAGGGTGCCCACCGTGGTCCCTGCTCACAGCGCTGTACCCTTGCGTGGAACCCAGTCCTTCGTCCACACCCTCTCCACCTGCTGGAACCACGCGTCCTACACCGCGCTCGAAGTCCTGTGGCGCTGGGCCGTCGGCATCCCCACCCTTGCCGCCATCTACCGCTGGATCGTCCCCGCGATCGTGAGCGCCCACGTCGACTGGGCTGCCCTCCGCAACATGACGATCCTCGACCCCGTCGCCTCCGCCGCCACCCTCGGAACGGCCCTGTCCGTCATTCTCCCTCCTGTCCTCGAAGTCGCCCGCTGGCTGGCACCTGCACTCCTCATCCTCTGGATTCTCATTTCCTCCATAGGCCGCACCGTAGTCCTCCGCCACGCCGACCCCACCCTACACCGACGCCCGGCCACCCTCATCGTTCTCCAGACGATCCGCCTTGCCGCCCTCCTCGCGAGCTTCTTTCTCTGGTTCAGGATCCTCGAAACCGCAGCCGCCGCGACCATCACCAATCCCATCGCCGCCAACCAGGAACCCAACCTCGTTGGCTACTGCGCCGCCGCCATCGTCACCACCCTGGTCCTCTTCGTCCTCTGGGCCGTCCTCACCTACACGCTCAGCGTCGCCCCGCTGCTTGCGATGCTTCGCAATCTCGGCCCGCTCGAAAGCCTCCGCGCCGCCTTTCGCCTCGGCCCGCTCAAGTCCAAGCTGGTCGAGATCAACCTCGTCATGGGTATCGTCAAGATCGCGCTCATCGTCCTCGCGATGGTCTTCTCCGCGTGCCCGCTCCCGTTCGAAGCGGTCGCGACCCCACAGTTCCTCACCCTCTGGTGCACCGGGGTTACCGTCGTCTATCTCATAGCCTCGGACTTTTTCCACGTAGCCCGCCTCGTCGCCTACCTCCAGCTCTGGCGCGCCTACGAGTCGAAGCCGTAGCTCGAAGAAATTCCCATACGTTTCTCGCGAATCTGCATCTCACCCGAATAGCGGCAATACACGCACGGGAGAACGCAATGTCCTTCGGAATCTATGCCTTCGGTTACCTCTTCATCATCATCGGCCTGCTCTACCTCGCCCATCTCATGCACATCCCGCAGACCTACATCGTTGCCGGAGGCATCATCCTGGTCGGCATGGGTATCGTCACCGCTGTGCAAAGCACACGACAGAAAGATAAGAGCTAGTTCCATGCGTTAAGATGGGCCGCATGAGTTCCCTGAACCGCCGAGACCTCGTCGCCGCTCTCGCCGCACTGACCGTTACCCGTTCCACAGCCGAAGCCCAGGCTATCGTCCCACCCGGCGAGACCGTGCTCGCCACCCCAAAGGTCTTCTCCTACGAAGACCTGCCGGTCAAGAAGAATCCCAACCGCAGCGAGACCCGCCCGGTCCTCCAGGGTACCCTCCCCACCGGCGAGGCGATCGAACTCCACGAGACCGTCCTCGCCGTCGGCGGGACACCGAACCCTCCGCACCAGCACCGCCAGTCCGACATTATCCTCATCCGCAAAGGCACCATCGCCTTCGAGCACGACGGCAAAGCAGAACACGCCGGCCCCGGAGCAGTAATCTTCGTGGGCTCCGAAACCATGCATACCGTCCGCAACGTAGGGGAAGAACCAGCCGAATACTTCGTCATCGTCATCGGTCGCGAAGCCCAGAAGCAGCTCGTCTAACCGACAGTCTCCCTCCGACGAAGGGAGTTACCCGTGCTGCCAGACGCGAATTGTGCCCAACGCACGAAAAGGCCCAGCTGAAGCCGGGCCTTTTGAACAGAAACTAGACTCTACCGATGATGATAGTGGTGGTGGTGGCGGCGATGATGCACCGCGGCACTCGCCGGCAGGGCAGAACCCGCAAGCAGAAGAACTCCAAGAACCGAAAGCATAATCTTGCTAAGCTTCATAAAACCCCCGTACAGCGCACATCTCCAAGACTAGATGCACACCGTTATCAGTTGGTTATCCCCCGGCTGCCCATATCTCACCCTCAAGCCGTCTATTCCGGCAACTCTTTCATTCTAAAAGCAATAGTCTCGACGTCGATGGTTCGGCCAGACCTTTATACTGGATACAGCACGTGAGCCTTACGGTCGCGATCCAGGTGCCACGCGCTAGGCCCTTTCCGTCGGTTGACCGACGAAGAGGAGAAGGGAGGAGATCGGGATGCAGGTCACGACAAACAGTTCGCCGGTGAAGTCCCGGGCCCTTTTCGGTTGGATCCTCGAGGACCTCGCCGAACTGATGCGGTCGCTCGACCAGCCCGCCTACCGCGCCGCTCAGCTTCATGACGCACTCTACCGCCAGCGCATTGCGTCCCTCGACCAGATCACAACCTTACCCGTCGCTATCCGCGAGCGCCTCATCGCCGAGGGCTACAGCGTAGGTCTCCCCGAGATTGCCCAGACCGCGCGCTCCATCGATGGCACCGAACGCTATCTCATCCGCCTCGCCGACGGCGAGACCGTCGAAACCGTCTGGATGCCGGGAGGCGACGGAGGTGAGCGTGGCGACGGAACGCCGGCAGCCGCCGAGGAAGAGAACGAAACTCCCGCAACCGTGGCCGACGACTACAAGCGAGCAACGATCTGCATCTCCAGCCAGGTCGGCTGCGCCGTGAACTGCCAGTTCTGCCTCACCGCCCGCCTGGGCATCCGCCGCAACCTCACCGCCGGCGAGATAGCCGGGCAGCTCGCCATCGTCCTCAACCGTCACAATGTCGAGGTCGGTCGCGACCGCATCAACCTCGTCTTCATGGGCATGGGCGAGCCGTTCCTGAACTACGCCAACTTCATGGACTCGGTTCGTCTGCTCACCGGCGCGATGCGCATCCCCGAATCCCGCATGACCGTCTCGACCTCCGGAATCATCCCGTCGATCGAGCTCTTCGCCAACGAGACCGTTCGTCCCAAACTCGCCGTCAGTCTCAACGCCTCGAACGACGAGGTCCGCGAGTCCATCATGCCCATCACGCGCAAATGGAACATTGAGAACCTTCTCGCGGCCGTCGCCAAGGTTCCTTTGCGCACAAAAGAACGCGTCACCTTCGAGTACGTTTTGCTCAAGGGCCTCAACGACCAACTCACCCACGCCCGCGAACTCGTGCGCCTGGTGGGCCAGATGCGCGCCAAGATCAACCTCATCGTCTGGAACCCGGGCCCGGACATGCCCTTCGATCAGCCCGCCGACAATGATGTAGCCGCCTTCCAGAAGCATCTGCGCGACAATAACATTCCCGCCTACATCCGCCGTCCGCGTGGACGCGACATCTATGCCGCCTGCGGCCAGCTCAAGCGCACCGTCGAAGCCGCGCCCCTGGTCTCGATCGCAATCTGAGAATGATCGACTTATCGAATTCCGGCGACGCTGGGCATGCGCTTCTTCTGCCCGAGTTCCAGCAGACGTTCCGCCACATAGTCGTAATCGTGACGCAGCACGTCGCCTTCGTGAACGAAATTTCCCACGATCGGCTCAACCCCGAGCGATCGAATCCTCGCCAGATCCGCCTCGATCGGCGTCTGTCCTTCACGCGCATACTGCTCGCGCAGTGTAGCCGAGATCGGGGCTGTATTGATCAGCGCATAGTCGAAGATCGGATCCTTTGTCGTTCCGGAATGCTGGAGGATCTTCTCCACATGCTGTGACGCAGTCAGGCCAAGCGACTCATTCGCCTGCGTCATCAGGTTGCACACGTACACCCGAACCGCCGAAGAAGCGGCCATCGCCTCCGGAACTCCACGCACCAGAAGGTTGGTGATCAGCGACGTAAACAAAGATCCAGGGCCGAGCGTGATCAGGTCAGCATGCGCGATCGCTTCGAGCGTCTCCGGAAGCGGATGCGCCGTCTCCGGCTCGATCATGAGCTCGGTGATCCGATGCTTGCTCGCCGTAATGTTCGTCTCGCCCCGGACGAGCGAGCCATCATCCATCATCGCCGCGAGCGTCACATTGTCGTTCGTCGCCGGATAGATCCTTCCACGCGTCGCCAGGATCTGTGACGACATCTGCACCGCCTGCGCGAAGTCGCCCGTAATATGCGTGAGAGCCGCGACGAAGAGGTTGCCGAAGCTGTGTCCCTGCAGATCGCCCTGTCCGAAGCGGAACTGAAAGAGCTTCGACAGCAGATGCTCATCCTCCGACAGCGCGACCATGCAGTTGCGCACATCGCCCGGCGGAAGCATTCCCATATCTTCCCGCAGCCGTCCCGAAGATCCACCATCGTCGGTCACGGTCACGACCGCGGCGAGATCGCTGATGAGGCAAGGACCTTCCGCGCACCGCGAGTCGCTCAGCGGCTGCGCTCCCGGAGGAGTCGGCACAAATCGCTTCAACCCACGAAGAAGCGTCGAAAGGCCCGTTCCTCCGCCAATCGCAACTACGCGCAACGGCTTACCAATCTGATTCGCTCTCTCCAAGACGAAGCCTTCCCTCAGGCCACCAGTCTGGGGCGCCCGATATCCTTAGGACTCTGGGTAGAGCAGTTCGGTAAACCGCGGATCGTCAGCCATGTCCTGGAAGTCGGAGTCCGATCGTGCCTGGATCCGATTCTTCGCGTTCAGCCGAATTGCCTCCGTCAGGTGTTCGAGGCACGTATGTGCCTCTCCCGTCATGCTCGCCAGCACAGCCAGACCGTAGAACGCGTAGTCTGCGGAGTTATTATCGGCAAGTATCGCGCGAAATTCCTCCCGCGCGTCCTCATAATGTCCATTATTCAGCAGGGAGACTGCGTAGTCGAAGTGCTCTTCCTCGCTCAGGAACTCGGTCTTGCGTTTCGCCACCTGTTGCATGCATGCATTCACATACATCCGGATGCTGTGCGCAAGGTCAGCCGGACTCGTCGCCAACATCTTCTCGAAGGCCACATGAGCCTGTTCGTACTTACCCTCCTGCATCAGGCGGAGCGCGGCCTCATACATCTTGAGAGCGTGAACACGCGACTCATCAGCCGATGTGGGGAGAGTTCCCGCCAGGGTGCGCGGCGGTCGTTTTGTTGCAGATGCAGTTACCGTCTTCGTCTGGGCCATGTCGTCCTACTCACCATCTGCACGTACCGGATAGCTCCGGGGGGGTACCGATTTCGAGCTCTCCTGAATGATGCACGTGTCTCGGTTTTATACGCAGAACAGGCTCCGAGGTCAATCCCCCGGGGGTCTGTCAGCTATGCCCTTTACGATAGAGCACGGGATTTAGATCTGGATCGTTGTACATCTTCATCTGCCGGTAGACCTTGAAGCGTCTTTCCCCTCTGCCAATCTGTAACATCAGCATGTCGAGGCACATAGCCAGATCGTCTCTCTGCTCGGTCAGTAAAGCAAGGCGCGCGCGGTTCTTCTCCCGGTGCTTCTCGGTCGCCGTCTCCCGCGTTGTCTCCTCGCGCGTGTGGTACACCTTCAGCCCGAGGATCGAGAGCCGATCGAGCATCATTCCTGGAGTCTCTGAATGCAGCGTGGCCTGTGCCGGCTGAGCAAGGCTTGTGCATAGCAGGTGATCGATTGATTCGGTCAGATCGTTCCGCCTCTGATTCAAGGCGTCGATCGCCCGCTTCACTTCCGCGATCTCCGCGTCCGCGGCGTTCGGGTCGCGCGCCTCGTCCTCCTTGTGCCAGAGGTCGAAGTTCGCGCGATGCTGTTTCAGGATCAGCTCGATCACACTACCCTCAGTCAACTTCGTGACGTTTTGTTCATCGGCCTGCGACACGTCCGCTTCAACTGTGTGCCACCGTTCCATTGCCTCGTCATGCAGGCGGAGGAGGCTCTCCGCATCCGGCAGTAAACGCTGTCCCATACCATGACAAACTCTACACCACCTGCATCTTGCAGTTGCCCTATCCTGTGTAAGCAAGCAGACTAGGACGTAACCCATGTCTGCTTCAGCCCAAGAGTATGCAACGAAGGTCCTTGTTTACCGCCTCGGCAGCCTTGGCGATACAGTGATCGCACTCCCTGCGCTGCACCTCGTGGCGCGTGCGTTTTCCCAGGCGGAACGCCGCATGCTCACCAATCTTCCCGTGAATGTGAAGGCGCCTGCCGCAGCCGCTGTGCTTGAAAACACTGGCCTCATTCACGGATACTTCCGCTACACCGTGAGGACGCGCGGTGTTCTGGACATCCTCAAGCTATGGTGGCAGCTCAGGCGCTGGAAACCGGACGTCCTTGTCTACGCCGCAGCTAGTCGTGGGATTCCCGCAGCCAGGCGTGACGCTCTCTTCTTCCGTCTCTGTGGCATCCGCCGGCTCGTCGGCGTTCCGCTCACCGACGATATGCAGCGGCAACGTTTCGAGGCCGGCCTCAGCCAGGGAGGCACGCTCGAATCCGAGGCCTGCCGTCTCGTCCGCAATCTTTCGGTGCTTGGCGAATCCCGCTTCGACGATCCCGCAAGCTGGAGCCTTCATCTCACTCCATCCGAGCACGCCCGCGCAGCGGAGGTTCTCCGTCCAGCCGAAGGCCATCGTCTGATCGCCGTCAGCGTCGGCACCAAGGTCCAGGCGAAAGACTGGGGCCGCGAGAACTGGCGAGCACTCCTCGCCCGCGTCGCCGAACTCTATCCCGAGTACGCCGTGGCCCTCTGCGGTGCCCCGGGCGAGTCCGAGGCAAGCGAGTTTGCCGCACAGGGCTGGCGCGAGTTCTCGTCTTCGCCTGTGATCAACCTCTGCGGCATCCTCAGCCCCCGCGAGAGCGCCGCCGTCTTCGCCCGAGCCGTCGTGTTCCTCGGCCCCGACTCCGGCCCCATGCACCTGGCCGCTTCCGTCCAAACCACGTGCGTCGCCATCTTCGCCGCCCGCAACATGCCCCGGGTCTGGTATCCATGGGGAGACGACCATCGCGTCATCCGCCATAAGGTCGATTGTGAGGGGTGCAACCTCGAAACCTGTACGGTGCAGAACAAGAAGTGTCTGACCAGCATCAGCGTGGATGAGGTCCTGGTTCAGCTCGTCGGCGTGATGCCCGAGCCATCGGGCCTCGTCGAAATGCGATGATAGATCAGTAGTTACCCGGATCACCGGCAGGAGCCCACGCCAGCATGTTGCCTGAACACCACGCCATCCTGAACCTTCTCGAAGGCGGGTTTAGCAATCTGAAGATCCTCGTCGTAGGCGATCTGATGCTCGATCGCTATATCTTCGGCGAGGTCGACCGCGTCTCTCCCGAAGCCCCCGTCCCCATCCTCCGCCATGCCCGGCGATATGCCCGCGCCGGAGGAGCTGCCAACGTCGCCATGAACCTTGCCGGCCTCGGCTGCCAGGCCTATCTCGCGGGCTTCTGGGGATCGGATGCTGATCAGGTCGAACTCGCCCAGATCCTCGAAGCCGCTCAGGTCGACACCCTCGGCGTCGTCTCCACGCCGCTCCCGACTATCTGCAAGACACGTATTGTCGGCCGTAACCAGCAGCTGCTCCGCTTGGATATCGAGAGCCGCGATCCTCACCCGCAACTCGATATCGACCGTCTCCAGCAGCGCGCCGTCGAACTCGTCGCCAAGGTCCACGCCGTCGTTCTCTCCGACTACGCCAAGGGCGCGCTCACCCAACCGCTCTGCGAAGCCGTCATCCGCGCCGCCCGGGCCTCTGGCATTCCTGTCCTCGCCGATCCGAAGACGCCCGACTTCAGCAAGTACACCGGCGCCACCACCGTCTGCCCTAACCTGCACGAGCTGGCCGCCGCCACCGGCATGCCCGCTCATGCCACCGCCGAGATCCTCGCGTCGGCCCCCCGCTTGCTCGCCGAGCATGACTTTGACTTCCTCACCGTCACGATGAGTGACAAAGGAATCACTGTCCTCAACGCCGAAGGCTCCTTTCATTCGCCAGCCCGCGCCCGGGAGGTCTTCGACGTCTCCGGGGCAGGTGACACGGTCATTGCCACGCTCGCCGCTTCGCTCGCAGCGGGCCTAACGGTCAACGCCGCCGTCGAACTCGCCAACCTCGCCGCAGGCATCGTCGTCGGCAAGGTCGGCACCGTTCCCATCGCCTCCTACGAACTCGTCGCGCAGCTCACCCCAAGCTCCGGGGTCAGCTCGGGCGCGAAGATCCTCGATCTCGAACGGCTCACCAATCGCATCGCTGAGTGGCGCGCCGCGGGCGAAACCATCGTCTTCACCAACGGCTGCTTTGACCTTCTTCACGTCGGCCACATCACGCTCCTTGAAGACTGCCATCGCTTCGGCTCGAAGCTTGTCCTCGGCCTCAACGCCGACTCCTCGGTATGCCGCCTCAAAGGACCCACCCGCCCGATCGTCGGGGAGAAGGAACGCGCTCGTGTGATGGCCGCGCTTGCCTCCGTTGACGCCGTCGTCCTCTTCGCCGAAGACACGCCCCTCGAACTCATCCGCGTTCTGCGACCTGATGTTCTCGTCAAGGGAGGCGACTATACCGTCGAAAGCGTCGTCGGCCACGAGGACGTTCTCGCCCACGGAGGACGCGTCCAGATAGTCCCCACCGTCGAGGGCTTTTCGACCACGAACATTGTGCGTAAGCTCACCGTGGCGCATGCGGAGGAATTGGTTCGATGATCATCGTCACCGGAGGGGCAGGCTTCATCGGAAGCAACCTCATCCACGAGCTCAACGCCATCGGCAAACGCAACATCCTCGTTGTCGACAACCTCGCTCCCGCGCCGCATCTCTCCGGGCCCAAATTCCTCAACCTCCAGGGCGCGCAGTACGACGACTACATGGACAAGCTCGACTTCCTCGAAGCCGTCACGGAAGGTGACTTCGACGAGACGGAGATCGCTGCCATCTTTCACCAGGGCGCATGCTCCAATACCCTGGAAGACGATGGCCGCTACATGATGCACAACAACTTCGACTACTCGAAGGCCCTGATGCACTTCGCGGTCGAGCACGAGATCCCTTTCATCTATGCCTCGACCGCCGCGACCTACGGCCGGAGTACCGTCTTCAAAGAGTTCCCCGAGAATGAGCGCCCACTGAACGTTTACGGGTACTCCAAACTCGTCTTCGACAACTATCTCCGTCACCGCATGGACGATATCGACAGCACCGTCGTCGGCCTGCGTTACTTCAGCGTCTACGGTCCCCGTGAGCAGCATAAAGGCCGCATGTCGTCCGTCATCCACCACTTCTCGAAGCAACTCCGGGATACCGGAACGATCCGCATGTTCGAGGGCTCCGGAGGTTACGCCGATGGCGAGCAGCGCCGTGATTTTGTCTTCGTGAAGGATCTCTGCCGCATGAACCTACACTTCGCCGGAATGCTTCCCGATAGCCCGAAGAGATCCGTCCAGGCCGTTGTCAACGCAGGCACCGGTCATGCCCGCACTTTCAAAGATGTTGCTGCAGCTCTCATGAGCATTCAAGGAGAAGGGAAGATCGAGTACATCCCTTTTCCCGGCGACCTCAAAAATCGCTATCAGCATTACACCGAAGCCGACATTGCCAGCCTTCGGGCGGCGGGCTACCACTCCGCCTTCACTTCACTCGAAGATGGCATCCGAGCCACCTTCAAAGAAGAGCCTCTCGCTTGAAGCACAAACGATCGTGCTGAAGGCAAGCCTCGTCAGAAGAAGAGCGCGGGCCCCTGCGGTAATCTTCTCCTGCGTCTAATCCAACGAAGCCACTGCCGTTGAATCCTAGTACGTTACGCAACCTGAGCCCGTAAGCCTAGACCCAGGAGGATCCCCTGAGCGACACCGAACGCAAACCATCCATCCTCTGCATCAGCACCTACGAAAAAGGCCAGCCGTTCCTCATCGAAGCCGCGCGTCAAGGTTGCCACGTCATGCTCCTCACCGTCGATAAGCTGCGAGACGCTGATTGGCCGCGCTCTTCGCTGACCGAACTCTTCACCATGCCCGAAGGCCGCGCACCCCTTGAAATACTCGCCACCGTCATGGGCATCGTGCGCCAACACCGAATCGATCGAGTCGTCGCGCTCGATGAGTTCGACCTTGAAGCCGCCGCCCTTATCCGCGAGCACATGCGGCTTCCGGGAATGGGCGAGTCCGCCACCCGGTTCTTCCGTGACAAGCTCGCCATGCGTACCCGCGCCCGTGAGTCCGGAGTCCCCGTCCCCGCGTTTACGGGAGTTTTCTTCCACCACGCCTGCTATGAGTTCATGATGGCGAACCCTGGCCCCTGGCTGCTCAAGCCGCGCACGAGCGCCTCCGCGATCGGAATTAAGAAGATCGAAGATCCCAGCCAGCTCTGGCCCGCCCTCGAGGAGTTAGGCGACCTGCAGTCTCACTACGTCCTTGAGACCTTCCTGCCCGGAGAGGTCTATCACGTCGAGGGGGTCACCTGGAAGGGCGAGCTCCTCGCCGCGACGCCATTCAAATACGGTGCGCCTCCCATGCAGACGATGCACCAGGGAGGCATCTTCAGCACACGTGCTCTCTCGCCGTCTTCACCGGACTACGACGCAATCCTCGCCGTCCATCGCGACGTTCTCGCCGCTCTCGGCATGGTGTCGGGTGTCACCCACACCGAGTTCATCAGGTCTCACGCCGACGGCCGCTTCTATTTTCTCGAGACTGCCGCCCGCGTCGGCGGGGCGTACATCGCGGATGTCGTCGAGTTCGCCAAAGGGATCAACCCGTGGGTCGAATGGGCGAGAATCGAAGCCTCCCTGGCGAAGGAAACCGAGTATGTTCTGCCTCTCCTCGGCAGAGCCTTCGCCGGGAGTGTCATCTGTCTCGCCCGCCAGCAGGATCCCGATACCAGCAGCTTCACCGACGAGGAGATCGTTCTGCGGCTCCACAAGCACCATCACGCCGGCCTGATCCTGCGCTCTGACTCCGCCGAGCGCGTCGAAGCTCTGGTCAACGACTACACCAACCGCTTCGTCGACCAATTTCTCGCGATCGAGCCAGTCCCGGAAAAGCCTACCGCATAGACGTGCGGCTGCATCCGGAGAAGCGGTTCTTATGGCCTGAAGATGAGGTGGAGAGAAGAGGGGGAAGGGCGGACATGGTGAGAGCGCTGGGGCTCGAACCCAGGACCAACGCCTTAAAAGGGCGATGCTCTACCAACTGAGCTACGCTCTCGAACCACGCTTAGGTTAGCACAGGAGGGCGGCCAATCCGGCCATCCTCCCGATCGCGTCTTTCCTCGGGCAGGTTTCGTCCATTGCGTGTGCACCGGTACCGGACGATCCCGCATTTGGGTATGCAACTTTGGTTACTTTAGCTACCTTCCCGTATCCATTTCCCACGAACTCGGTTACAAATGGGTCCTGCTCATCGCGGTCGAATGACACGAAAGTCGCATCGTTGCACGGTTGACGGAGCTCTGGCGGCGACGTAGCCTCGGGTTACTGCATAGATAAAGGTGCACTTTGGGTATGTTCCCACCTCGAAGGGAGCCCGGCCCCTATCAAGAGGAGTGACTTTCCAATGGACGCGAAGGCGAAAGAGCTGTTCGAAGAGAAATCCGTACCGGAAACTCCGGAAGATGTGGCAATTCTTTATTCCTGGGCCAATCTGCACGGAGCCAAATATCGGGATTTCTCCGCCTCGCGCCGGGAGTACCGCGCCCAGTTGCGCCATCGTGCCGCGGAGCACGTCCGCGAACAGGAATTGAAAGCCCAGGCCGAGGCGGAGGCCGCCGCCGCCGCCGCGGAGAGGGCCGCCTTCGAAGCCGAACAGGCGGCCAACGCTCAAACCGGTCTCCGCAGTCCCGTCTCCCGCGAGCAGGCTCTCCGCGCCGCCGACGAGGCCGTTCGGCGAGCCGGCGCGGAACGCATGGAAGCCGCCCGTCGCGCGGAGGCTGCCGCCGCGGCCGAGGCCGTCGCCCGTCGCGAAGAACGCGAGATCGCCGAAGCCAGCGCGTCGGCGCAGCGCCAGGCGGCACGCTATCAGGATTCCGAATACCGCCTCCGGGAACTCGCCGGCCCACAGCCTATTCCCGCCGTTCCCGGTCAGATCTCCGACCCGTATCTGCAGCGGGTAGAGAACGAATCCGACCTGTCTCGGCTATCTCCGGACTCGCGTCTTCGCCCCCTGCGCGAAAGTGACGGTTCCGAAGAGACGCGTCGCCGCCCGCAGAGCTACCGCTCCGAGGAAGCACCGGCCTACCGTCCCTTCCGGACTCCGCCCTCGCCAATATCCTTCCTGTCCTCGCCTTCGGCGGAGGCTCGTTCCGATTCCTCATCGCCCACCCTCCGCCTTCCGTCCGACAACCCCCAGGGACCGGCCTGGCTCTACGGATCGCCGTCCCAGGCCGTCTCTCAGCCAAACGCGATCGCGCGCTCCGCTGTTTCGGACACGCTCCAGCACTCACGGGAGCGTGTCGCTGCCCGCTGGTTCGCACTCAAAGGTGTCTTCGACCACTCCGGAGCCGAGCACGTCGCCGATGTCGCTCCCGTGCGCCAAAGCCAGAAGGACACCAGGCCGCCGATGCTGACGGTCTTCTCTCTCGCCGGGGGAGTCGGCAAGACCAGCCTCGTCGCGACCCTCGGTCGCGCTCTATCCGCTCTCGGCGAGCGCGTCATCCTCACCGACACCACCTCCCACGGCCTGCTTCCGTTTTACTTCGGCGCGAACGAACTCCGCCCCGGGGTCGTCCGCACCTTTACCCCACCCAGCGGCAGCGTGGACGCACCCATCTCCCTCGTCAGCTACGACGTCGATGGCTCCGGCTCCGACCCCGCCGGCCAGGAGAAGTTCATGGACGAGGTGGCCCAGAGCAGCCGCGGCACCAACCGCGTTCTCTTCGACCTCACCGGCTCGTCTATCTGGATCATCCGCCGTCTCGCCCGACTGAATCCCACGATCCTCATTCCCGTCGCACCCGACATGAACTCCGTCATCAGCCTCCAGGGCGTGGAAAGGCTCTTCCAGAGCGTCACCGACTCTGATGGCCGCCCCGTCCAGCCCTTCTATCTCCTTACCCAGTTCGACGCTTCGCTGCCTTTGCACCTCGACGTGCGCGAGGTCCTCGGACGCCAGCTCGGCGATCGTCTTCTTCCGTTCGTCATCCGGCGCTCTCCCGCCGTCAGCGAAGCCCTCGCCGAAGGCATGACCGTCGTGGATTACGCGCCGGATGCCCCCATCGCCGAAGACTATATGAACGTGGCCACCTGGCTCCGCAAGGTGTCCGTGCCCGCACCTACGGGCCTCCGCAACGTACGTTGGAGTGAACGATGACGCGATCCCCCCTTTGGAGGGAGTTTGAATCGGGAGAAGGCCTCCCGCTGCGGTTACTACGCTTCTTCATCCTGGCCGGCGGAACCTTCTTTCTTCTCTTCACCGGAATTCTCGACCTGAGTTGGCCCCAGCAGTTTCTGCTCGGTGCCATCACGGTCGCTATCGTCGTCTGGCTCGACCGGAGTTCCGGCTCGTACCTCGTTACCCTCACCCTGATGCTCCTGTCGATGTACTCGACCTTCCGCTACGGCTTCTGGCGTTACTCGACGACCATCAAGTTCTTTCTCGATCCTGGCTCGCAGTGGACCTGGCTCGACGCTTTCTTTATCTGGCTCCTCGTCGGCGCCGAAACCTACGCATTCATCATCCTCTTCCTCGGCTATCTGCAGACACTCTGGCCTTTGCGCCGCACACCCGTCCCGCTGCCCGAGGATCCCGACGACTGGCCCGCCGTCGACCTCCTCATCCCGACTTACAACGAACCCCTATCCGTCGTCCGCTTCACCGCCCTTGCGGCCATGAACATTGACTGGCCCGCCGACAAGCTCAACGTCTACATCCTCGACGACGGCAAGCGGGAGGAGTTCCGCCGCTTCGCTGAAGACGCCGGCATCGGCTACATGACCCGCGACGACAACAAGCATGCGAAGGCCGGCAACATCAACCGGGCTCTCGACCGCCTCGACGCACCTTTCGTCGCTATCTTCGACTCTGACCACGTTCCCACCCGAAGCTTCCTCCAGGTCACTGTCGGCTGGTTCCTTCGCGACAGCAAGCTCGGCATGCTCCAGACGCCGCACCACTTCTATTCGCCAGATCCCTTCGAGCGCAATCTCAACCAGTTCCGCACCATCCCCAACGAGGGCGAGCTCTTCTACGGCGTCGTCCAGGATGGCAACGACTTCTGGAACGCCACCTTCTTCTGCGGCTCCTGCGCGGTCCTCCGACGCTCAGCGCTCGACGAGGTTGGCGGAGTCGCCGTCGAAACCGTCACCGAAGATGCACATACCTCGCTCCGCCTGCAGATGAACGGCTGGAACACCGCCTACATCAACATCCCGCAGGCTGCCGGCCTCGCGACCGAGCGTCTCAGCGGCCACGTCCGCCAGCGCATTCGCTGGGCGCGCGGCATGATCCAGATCATCCGCATCGACAACCCGCTCTTCGCCCGCGGCCTCAACATCTTTCAGCGCCTCTGCTACTTCAACGCGATGTCGCACTTTCTCTACGCGCTCCCGCGTCTCATCTTCCTCACCGCCCCGCTCATCTATCTCGTCCTCGGACACACGAACGTCCCCGGCTACTGGGCCGCCATCCTCGCCTACGCCTTCCCGCACCTCGTCCTCTCGTCCATCACGAACTCCCGCATTCAGGGCCAACACCGTCACTCCTTCTGGAACGAGATCTACGAGACCGTCCTCGCGCCGTACATCTTCATTCCGACCATGCTCGCCCTCATCAACCCCAAGCTCGGCAGCTTCAACGTCACCGCCAAGGGCGGCGTTGTCAACCGCGCCTTCTTCGATACCCGCATCGCCCAGCCGTTCCTCGTCATGCTCGCCTTCGACCTGCTCGGCTGCCTCATGGCGATCCCGCGCTTCTACCTCATCAACATCCCCCTCATACGCGGCCTCTACGACGGCGACCATCCCGGCACGATCGTCATGAATCTCCTCTGGACGTTCTTCAACATGACCATCCTCGGTGTCGCGACCGCCGTTGCCTGGGAGAGCCAGCAGCGCCGCCAGACGGTGCGCGTCGCCATGTCCGTTCCCACCGACGTCGTCCTCGCCGACGGAACGATCTTCGCCGGCGTCACATCCGATCTCTCGAGCGGCGGCGTACAGATCAACATGGACGACTCCCTCAAGATCGTCGCGGGTGACTCCGTCCGCCTCATCTTCCCCGTGCTTGATGGCGACGCAAGCCTGCCAGCCAGCGTGGTTTATGTCGGCGGCGATATTCTCCGTGCCCAGTTCGACCCGCTCACGCTTCAGGAAGAAGAAGCTCTCACCATGGTCCTCTACTCCCGCGCCGACACCTGGATTGGCTGGGGCGAAGCCCGCGAAGCCGATCGTCCCGTTCGCAGCATGGGACGGATCCTGCAACTCGCCTACCAGGGCCTCTCTCAGACCATTCGCGGTCTCATCCGCAACCGCCGCACCCCACCGCCCAAGGGCCGCTTCGCCACCAGCATCGCCCCGGTCATCCTCTTCGCCATGCTCTTCGGCAGCCTCGTGACCCCCGCCCGCGCAGCGCAGGCAGACACCGCCAAGGCCGCCGCGGCACAACCTGCAGTCGGCACCCGCGCCAACCCGGTTCTCGCAGCGAACGGCACGCCAATCCCGCCCGGTCACTTCAGCAACACCTTCACCCTCGCCGACGTCGGCGTTCCCGAAACCATCGTCCTTCGCGGCGTCGACGCGTATCACTCCACCTACTTCAGCATCCCCCAGACCCAGATCGTCAAGACCGCCACCATGAAGCTCCGGTACCACTTCTCCCCCGGACTTCTACCCGCCGTCAGCCACCTCAACGTCTCGCTCAATGGAACCCTTTTCGCCACGCTTCCCGTAACCGTTCACCCCACCGGAGACCTCGGAGCCGACCTCACCACATCCCAGAAGCTTGCCGCCGAGCAGGGCCTCAACGTCACCCGCGGCGAGACCAGTGCACTCCTCGAAGCCACCATCAGTCTGCCTCCCGAACTCATCGTTCAGAACAACGAGCTTACCTTCGAATTCATAGGCCACTACATCACGCAGTGCGAGGATCCCACCCACTCGGCCCTCTGGGCACACGTGGATTCAACCTCCAGCATCGAACTCGCTGGAACGCTTCTGCCTCTGCAGAACGATCTCAAGCTACTTCCACTTCCGTTCTACGATCCTGCCGTCAATCTTCACCCCGTCATTCCCATCGTTTTCCCGACGCAGCCATCGGCCAAGGCTCTCCGCGCAGCCGCGATCGTCTCCTCTTGGTTCGGTCTCCTCACCGACTACCGCCCCGTACATTTCCCCGTCTCCATCGGCACCATCCCCTCCGGCAATGCCATCGTCATCGCCGACAACACGGCTCAGCTTCCTGCCTCGCTCAACCTGACCGCTGCCGCCGGGCCCACCGTCGCCATCCGCACCAATCCCTCAAACCCCTACGCGAAGGTCCTTATCTTGGCCGGCGAAAGCGGCGACGACCTCGTCACCGCCGCCCAGGTCCTCACGCTTCAGCGCAATCTTCTCGAAGGTGACCAGGCCACTCTGCGCAGCATCCGCATGCCCAAGCCGCGCGAACCGGACGATGCCCCGCGCTGGCTCTCCACAGACAGGATCACCCACATCGGCGACAACTCCCAGGTCGGCGATCTCCAGGGCGATGGCTCCGTTCCCGTCGTGGCCTACATGCATCTCCCGCCGGATCTCTACTACGGCACCCTCCAGAACATCGGCTTCCACATGCACTACCGCTACAACGGGATCCCGCTGGCGAACGAGAGTTCTCTCCAGGTCTTCATGAATTCGGCCTACGTCAGCTCGACGCCGATGCCGCACTCTGACAAGGCCTCGGCTAACCTTGAGACCGTTATCCCGATCCCCGTCGGCAGCATCCGTCCCTTCTCGAACTCCATCATGATGAAGTTCTTCTTCGAGATCGCGAAGAAAGGGAAGTGCCAGGACTCCGCGCCGCTCAATATCCAGGGCGCCATCCTGAAAGACAGCTACCTCGATCTCCAGAACGTCCCCCACTGGGCTCCCATGCCCAACCTCGAGCTCTTCGCCAACGCAGGCTATCCCTTCACCCGCCTCGCTGACCTCACCGAGACCGCCGTCGTCCTGCCTGACGTCCCCACTACCGATGAGATCGAGACGTTCCTCACCCTCATGGGACACTTCGGCGCGCAGACCGGCTACCCCGTTCTGGGTGTCACGGTCGTTGGGGCCGATGGCCTACGCACCGATCGTGCCAAGGACTACATCGTCCTCGGCACCGCCGACGATCAGCAAGCCGCCCTCCGCAAGCTCGGCGATGCGCTTCCCGTAGCCATCGACGGCAACGGCCTCCACATCAAGGACACGCAGGGCTTTTTCGCCTCCCTCGAACACGCCTGGTGGCGCGTCCGCAGCTCCGACCACGTCGACACCGGTCAGCTCGAAACCGCTGGTGGTCTCCCCGACGCGCTCATGGAGGGAATCGAGTGGCCCAGCGGAAGCAAGCGCTCTGTCGTCCTCCTCGCCCTCCGCGATCACGCCGTCATCCCCAACTTCATCGACAGCTTCTTCAAAGCCTCCCAGTCCTCCGACATCTCGCAGTCGGTCAGCGTCCTCCATGGTTCGACCTTCTCGTCCTACCGCATCGGCACGGATAACTACCGCGTCGGCACCCTCTCCTGGTGGATTCAGTTGAACCTCTGGTTCTCGGAGTTCCCCTGGATCGTCATCGTCACCGCCATCATCGTCTGTGTCCTGATGGCGGCACTCATTCGCGCCATGCTGCGCCGCCGCGCCCGCGTTCGTCTCCAGAGCAACGACTAACCGCCTGCAGCGTCCTTTCCGGACGATTCCCCCTGCAGGCGCATTCCTCGGGAAACTATGCCATCGAGCAGCACTGACGCCACGTCCTCCCCACGCCGAAAGCACATCTGTATCTCGGCGATCTTTTGCTTCCTGCTCTTCCTGCCGGCCGGATGCCGCGCCCAGCAGAACTGGCCCCTGTGGGAGCAGTACAGCCAGCACTTCGTCGACGACCAGGGCCGCGTCATCGATCACACCGCCCAGGACCGCACCACGAGCGAGGGCCAGGCCTACGCGATGTTCTTCGCGCTCGTCGCCAACGACAAGGCCCGCTTCGCCAAGCTCCTCGCCTGGACCGAGGCGAACCTCGCCGAGGGTGATCTCACCCTCCGCCTCCCAGCCTGGAACTGGGGCAAGAACGCCGACGGAAGCTGGAAGGTCATCGACCAGAACCCAGCCGCCGACGCCGACCTCTGGATGGCCTACTCGCTCGCTGAGGCCGGCCGCCTCTGGCACGAGCCCCGTTACGAGAAGCTCGGCTCCCTCATGGCCACCCGCATCGCCCAACAGGAGGTCGTCTCGATTCCCGGCCTCGGCAAGACCCTCATCCCAGGTCCGCATGGCTTTCATCCCGACGACAAAACCTGGATCGTCAACCCAAGCTATCTTCCCCTGCCCGTCCTCATCTACTTCTCGAAGACCATGCCGCAGGGCCCATGGCTCAGCGTCATCGACTCCCTCCGTGTCCTACTCGCCCAGGGCTCCGGCTCGGGATACGTCATGGACTGGGTCGCAGCCGGCCCCACCGTCCATCCGTCACTTTCCCCAACCCAGCTAGCCACCGGTAAGACCGAAGGTCTCACCCCCATCGGCGCCTACGAGGCCATCCGCGGGTATCTCTGGCTTGGCATGGCTGACCCCGCCACCCCCGCTCTCAAGGAACTCCTTGCCGACACCTCCGGCATGTCGAACTACCTGAAAACCGCCGTCACGCCACCCCTTCAAGTAGACGCCTCCGGCAAGATCCTCAATTCTGACGCCCCCGTGGGATTCTCCGCCGCGGTCATCCCCTATCTCCAGGCTCTCAATCTCAAGCCCCAGGAAAAGTCCCAGCAGGACCGCCTCATCGCCATGAAGGACGGAGTCACCGGCCTCTACGGACGCGACGCCGCATACTACGATCAGAACCTCGCCCTCTTCGCCACCGGATGGAGTGAGCAGCGCTTCCGTTTCGACCGTGACGGACACCTCAGGTTACGTTCGAAATAGCCAGACCTGTTACTCCCAAGGCACTGTTGAGCAGGCAGGCACATCCCCGACAAAAACATTCCGCATGATTTCAAAGCGGTTAGTCTCAACGTAATTGCCAGCAGTGTCGCCTCCGTACGCGCAGGCGTGCCAAGCTCATGAAGAGTCTGTACAAAAACCGGATCTGGGCTCCCGCTCTCTTCATGGGCGCGATCACCTTCGCGTGCCCGTCGGTCAAGCTCTTCGCTCAGGTTCCCCCAAGCGCCACTCAATCCCTCCTTGAAAAAGCCCACGCCCTCGAAGCTCGTGGCCGCATGGACATGGCCTCGCAGACCTGGCAGCAGGTGCTCCTTGCCGATCCAAACAACGTCGACGCCCTCTCCGGCCTTGCCCGCGCCTCCAAACTGAGCGGTGACAACGCCCGCGCTAATCTCTACCTCGATCGCCTCCGCGCCATCAACCCCAACGACCCAGGCATCGCCCGTATCGCCGGCATGGGCACTGAGCAGAGCCAGACCGCGCAACTCCGTCAGGCCGGCAAGCTCGCCCAGAGCGGCCAGTACTCCCAGGCCATGGGCATCTACCGCCAGGTCTTCGGCGGCACTCCACCTGCAGGCGACTGGGCCATGGCCTACTACGAGACCGAGTCCGCCACCGAAGACGGACGCCCCCACGCCGTTGCCGGTCTGCGTTCTTTGGTCGATAAGTACCCGTCCGACGCCCGCTACCAGATCGCTCTTGGCCGCATCCTCACCTACGATCCAAAGACCCGGGCCGAGGGCCGCCGCTATCTCGAACGCTACTCCAAGGATCCGCAAGCCGCCGATGCCCTCCGCCAGTCGCTCGTTTGGGATTCGCAGAACCCCGCCTCTGCCGCCGACATTCGGGCCTATCTCCAGCAGCACCCCGAGGACACCCAGCTTACCCAGGCTCTGAAGAACCAGCCTCCGCCTTCGAGGCGTGGCCCTCCGCAGAGCCCCGAGGCGCGCGCCCGCTCTGCCGAAGAGCAGGCTGCGTACCGCGCCCTCAACGCTCACCATCTTCCCGAAGCTGAAAAGCGCTTCCGCGCCATCCTCACCAGGCAGCCGAACAACGGTCCGTCCCTCGCTGGCATGGGTTATATCCGCATGCAGCAGGGCAACTTCGGCGGAGCCATCAGCTATCTCGTGCAAGCGAAGGAAGAGGGCGCCAGCGACCCCGGCGTCGAGACCGCCCTGGCCACCGCTCGCTTCTGGTCGACCATGGCGGAAGGATCCACGGCTCTCAACGAGAACGATCTCGCGAACGCCCAGAAGCAATATCAGGCCGCCCTCGTCATGCGCCCCGAAAGCCCCGAAGCTCTTGAAGGTCTTGGCGGAACCCTCCTCAAGGCCCAGGAACCGGAAGCGGCCCTCCCTGTCTTCGAGCACTACATCAAGGTCAAGAACACCGCCCCCGCGGCGTGGAGCGGTCTCTTCCTCGCTCAGTCCGCCGAAGGCAACACCCAGGGCGCGCTCATCACCGAGAGCCAGCTTCCCCCGGCCGTTCGCGCGCAGCTCATGCGCGACCCCGACTACCTCCGCACCCTCGCCTCGGTCTACTCCGCCAGCGGCCGCGACGCCGGCGCCCAGCGCGTCCTTTCCGTCGCCCTCGACCTGCCCTTTCCCTCCGGCGGCCAGGGCCTGAAGTCCGAGACCCAGCTCCAGTACGCCAGCCTCCTCCAGCAGGCCAACCACCTCGATCAGTCCGCCGGCCTCTACCGCCAGGTTCTCGCAGCCGACAACGACAACACCGCCGCCTGGCAGGGCCTCGTCCGCGTCGAGCACGCCATGGCCCATGACCCGCAGGCTCTTCAGACCCTTGAGAGCATGCCCCCGGCCGTCTACGCCGTCGCCATGCGCGACCCCGGCTTCGAGACCACCGTTGCCGCCATCTACCAGGGTCAGGGCAAGCTCGACATCGCCCAGGATCTTCTCGAAAAGGCGATGGCGCAGCAGAGCACGTCCGGCCAGAAGATCTCAATCCCCGTCCAGCTTCAGCTCGCCGGAATCTACCTCCAGAAGAACCAGCCGCTCCTCGCCTACCCGATCTACCAGCGCGTCCTCACCGAGAATCCTGATCGCCTCGACGCCTGGAAGGGCCTGCTTTCCAGCCTCCACGCCAACGGTCACGACAAGGAAGCCCTCGCCGAAGTCCAGCAGATCCCCGCGCCGGTCCGTGCGCAACTCGAGAACGATCCCGAGTACCTCCAGACCATCGGTGGCGTCTACGGCGCGCTCGGCCAGAACAAGCAGGCCGGCGTCTTTCTCGCCCGCGTTCAGCGCATCTACTCCGCGCGCCACAGCCAGCCCCCCGCCGACATCGACATCCAGAACGGCTGGCTTCTCTACAACAGCGGCAACGACGCCGGGCTCTACCGCCAGTTGATGAACATCGGCAGCCGCGCCGACCTCACCGAGGAGCAGCGCCGCACCGTCCAGACGCAGTGGACAAGCTGGGCCGTCCGCCGCGCCAACCAGGCCGCCGCCGCCGGAGACAGCCGCCGCTCGCTCGCCATCCTCAACGCCACCGCCCGCGCCTTCCCCGACAATCCTGGAGTTATCAAAGCTCTCGCCAGTGGCTACGCTCGCGCCGGACAGCCCAAGCTGGCCGTCGCCATCTTCAAGGCGCAGGACATGACCCAGACCACCGCGTCCGACTACAAGGCCGCGGTCGGCGCAGCCCTCGCCGCAGGTGACACCAAGGATGCCGAGACCTGGCTCCGCTACGGCCTCGACGCCTACCCGCGCGACTCCCAGATGCTCGCCCTCGGAGCCAAGTTCGAGCAGGCGCGCGGCGACAATACGCGCGCTGCCGACTACTATCGTGCCTCACTCGCCGCCATGCCCCCGCCCGACCCCGGTGCCGAGCTTGCCGATGAGCTGAGCCGTCCCGTCCCATCCAGCGACATCCGCCTCCCCAACCAGAGCCGCTCGCAGGACCTCGCCACGCTCCTCGCTCCCGGCTCGGCCGACAACGCCGCCGCCGCTCCCGCGCCACCCCCGCAGAGCTCCTACCTGCCGAGTTACACAGGGGCCTACGGCTCCGCGCCCGTCCAGCTCAACTCGAACACCTACAGCTATCCCGTAACCCAGCCCAGCATTCCTTCGTATAACCCAAACCAGCCCCCAACGAACCCTAAGAGCCCAACACGTCTGAAGGACTACGTTCCTCAGTCTTCAAACACTCGCCCCACGACGCTCGACGACTTCGTCCTCCCGTCCACGCCGCCTCGCACGAACGCCTCCATCTACACCGCACCCGAAGCCACACCCACGGTTCAGCAATCGACTCCTCGCACCTACCAGCAGGAGCAGATCAGCCGCGCCACCGAACGCGCCGCCAGTCAGCCGCTTCCCATCACGTCCTCCCCGTCCGAGACCGTCTACGGGGCATATGTCCCGTACGTCGCCCCGACCGGGCACGCAACCGCCGTACCGGTCGATCTCGGCGAACGTCGAGCCAGCGTGCCGCTCCCGCAGCCTGAAGTCACCGACGTGACCCCCACGGCGAAGTACATGCCGAATGCGCACACCAACGGCCCATCCACACGTCCTGAACTCGCCGCCGCCCGCGCCGCTGCCATCCGTCGCGCCCAGTCGAACCCCACCGGCCAGAGCAATCCACCCGAAGACGAGTTCAACGCGCCCACAAAGAACGCGCAGTTCACCCAGCCCTACAATGCTGCCCAGGCCCAGGCCGACCAGGTAAGCCGCCCGGCAGCTCCCCCGGCCGCGAACGTTCCCGCACCGCCCGATCAGACCTTCGACCCCAACGACGCAGGCCAGCAGTACCCCCAGCCCCGCCGCACGGTAAAGGCGAAGCCTAAGTCCCGGCCCGCCGCACCGGCTCCAGCCCAACAGGCGGCAACACCCCCGCCGGTGTCTCTGCCTCCGGTGAGCTACCCGCCCGTTCCTCAGCCTCTCGATCTTCAGCCGGTCCCATCCCTCGGCCAGCCTAACTACATCCCCTCGGACGCTGACCTCGTCGCCCGCAACGTTCCGCCCCTGCGCGGCTCCTATGATCAGGTTCCGCGCGAGCCGAACCGCCCACTCACCGAACGCGAGCAGACCGAGCGCGATCTCGCCACACTCGAAGCCTCTTACAGCGGCTGGCTCGGCGGCACCGGCTACGCCCGCTACCGCAGTGGCACCCCAGGTATCGACCGACTCACCGATCTCGAAGCCCCCGTCGAAGCCTCCGCCGTCATCGCCCACAACGTTCGCGTCACCGTCATCCCGCGTCCCGTCTTCCTCAACTCCGGCACCCTCGACGTAGCCTCCTTCCAGGGGCTCACGGGAACCGTCCCCATCATCGGGACGCTCCCCGCCAACGCGCTCACCGCCCCCGCCCAGCAGTCCTCGAACGGCATCGGCGGCGAAGGCCAGATCGTCACCACCAACTTTGGCGCTGCCCTCGGCTACACCCCCTACGAGTTCCTCGTCCGCAACATCACCGGACGCGCTCGCTATCGCCCCAATGGCGGCCACTTCACCTTCCTCTTCGACCGCGACTCCGTCAAAGAGACCCAACTCTCCTACGCCGGTCTCCGCGACCCCGGCTCGGCCTCCCCCGTCTACGCCGGCAACATCTGGGGCGGCGTCGTCTCTACCTCCGGGACTGTCCGCTTCGACATGGGCGACGAGAAATCGGGCTTCTATCTTTCCGGCGGCGGTGGAACCCTCAACGGCTACCACGTCCTCGATAACACCACCTTCAACGGGACAGCCGGCGCCTACTTCCGCGTCAAGGTCTTCCCCGAGTACGGCTCGCTCAACATCGGCGGCTCCTTCTATGGCTCGCACTTCGCCCATAACGAGCGCGGTCTCACCTATGGCTCCGGCGGGTACTTCAGCCCGAACGCCTACTTCCTCGCCTCGATCCCCGTCACCTTCACCGGCCACTACAAGACCGACTTCCACTATGTCGTCTCCGGCGGCATCGGCGTCCAGACCTTCCAGGAAGACTCCGCTCCCTACTACGCCCTCGACCCCGCTCTCCAGACCGGCGCGCTCTCCGGCTGCACCCTTGCCGGCATCACCGCCCGCACCTGTGGCTATTACCCCGTCAACAGCAACACCGGAGCCAACTACGCCATCAACGCCCAGGGCTCCTACCGCGTCGCGGAGCACTGGTACGTCGGAGGTTTCATCTCCGGCAACAACACCAACAACTACAACACCATCAACGGCGGCTTCTTCATTCGCTACCTCTTCCGCCCCCAGTACTCCAGCGAAGACTATCCCACCGGCCTGTTCCCACTCGATGGCTTCCGCCCCCTCCGCGTCCCGTAGCCCTGGCAGCCTGCTTCTCAGGCAGGCGGATTCCAGTTGCGCCCGCCGGGCCCCTAAGGTATAACTCGTCTACACCGCAGACTGAGTAACTTAGAAAGGCACCACGTGCTCAGTGGGATACCTATGCCCCGCGTGCAAGGACGATATGGGCGATAAGCACGACCGGAAGATCCAGCAGAGCTTCACCAGATTCTTCATTCTCCTTGCCCTCGGTTCCGCTCTCCTGCCGACGGTGTCGTTCGCCAGGACAGAACCCGTGCCACCGTGGGTGACGGAGGCCGCCCATCAGACTCTCCCCAATTACCCCGCTGAGACCAACGCCGTCGTCCTCCTCGACGAGACCACCTACTCGGTCGCTGCCAACGGCACCGCTATCGAGCATCGTCGTCGTGTCCTCAAGATCCTCCGCCCTGGTGGCCGGGAGGAGGCCGTTGTAGCGGTGCCGTTCGACAAGGACACCCAGATCCGCTCTCTCAAGGTCTGGAGCATCGGTCCTGACGGCCACGAATACACCCTCAAGCCCGAAGAAATCGTCGACTACGGCTACCCAGGGCAGGGAAGCCTCTTCCAGGACGACAAGCTCCGCATCGCCAAGGCGCCTGGTCGCGATCCCGGTGGTGTTGTCGCGTATGAGTACGAGCAGACTGTCCGCCCCTACCTCACCGAGAAGACCTGGAACTTTCAGGAGTCCATCCCGAAGCTCCACCAGAGCTTCATCCTCGAACTTCCTCCCGGCTTCACCTACGGCACCGTCTGGGCTCACCACCTCCAGTCCACCGCGATCGATCTCGAACATCAGCACTTCCGCTGGGACCTCAAAGACACCCCCGGCATCGACCTCGAACACATCCCGATGGCCCCCGCCGAGTACGCCCTCGCCGGCCGTATGACCATCCACTACGCCGGCCCCGGCCTCACCGCTCCAACGACCGATTCCTGGCGCACCATCGGCGAGTGGTACCAGCAGCTGTCCCGCGACCGCCTCACCCCCACCCCCGAGATCGCCGCGAAGGCCAAAGAACTCACCGCGGGCAAGACCGACTTTTACGACAAGACCGAAGCCATCGGCGAGTTCGTCCAGCGACAGATCCGCTACTTCGTCATCGAGGTCGGCATCGGCGGCTACCAGCCCCACCCCGCCGCCGACATCTTCCGCAACCGCTACGGCGACTGCAAGGACAAGGCCACCCTTGTCTCGGCGATGCTCTCCTCGGTCGGCATCCACTCCGCCCTCATGATGGTCGACACGGCGCGGGGCGTCGTCGATCCGGAAGCACCATCCCTCATGGGCAATCACATGATCGCGGCCATTGAGATTCCCGAAGCCTACAATTCCCCATCCTTACGTTCCGTCGTCACAGCGAAGAACGGCCACCGCTACCTCATCTTCGATCCCACCTGGGAGATGACTCCCTTCGGCCAGCTCGAACACAACCTGCAAGGCGGCTACGGCGTCCTCCTCGAAGGCCCCGACACCCAGGCGATTCAACTCCCCATCCTCGCGCCCGAGCGCAACACTGTCCGCCGCAACGCCACTTTTGAGCTCACCCCCGAGGGCACACTCCAGGGCACCGTCACCGAGAAGCGTTTCGGCGACGTCTCCGAGCGCCGCCGTACCGTCTACACCACCGGCGACGCGCAGGAGCAGTCCAGGTACCTCGATCACGCCCTCACGCAAGACCTCGCCGCCTTTTCCGTCTCCGACGTCAAGGTCGCCGATGCCATGTCCCTCAATAAGGACTTCACGCTCACCTACGCTCTCTCTGCCGACCACTTCGCCCGCCGCATGGGCTCGCTCCTGATGGTTCGGCCCCGCGTCCTCGGCTCCGACGCCTTCCCCCTCGATCGCAAGCCCCGCCACATCCCCATCGACCTCCGCGAGACCATGCAGAACGTCGACGCCTACGACATCAAGCTTCCCCCCGGCTACACCATCGACGAACTCCCCGAGCCCGTCAAGCTCGATGTGGGCTTCGCCTCGTACGAGAGCCGCAGCACCCTTCAGGGCGACACCCTCCACTACACCCGCACTTACACCGTCCGCCAGGTCACCCTCCCGCCCGACCTCTACCCCGACCTCCAGCGTCTCGACGGAGTCATCGAAGCCGACGAGCAGAACAGCGCCGTGCTCACCCGCAAGTAGCCACCCGCAAACCGCAGAGAAGAAAAGGATGGAAGTTCGAATGACCCCGCACCGCGCCCTGTACCTCCTCTTCGCCGCACTCGCCGTCGCTCTTCTCACCCTCCCCGCTCGCGCGCAGTGGACGCCTCCCACACCAGAAGAACTCTCCATGACCTCCCAGCCTGAGGTTCCCGGAGCCCCTGCCGTCTACCTCTATCGCGAAGAGGTCACCGACGATGACAATCACAACTACAGCATCTACGCCCGCATCAAGGTCCTCACCGAGCGCGGCAAGGAGTACGGGACCATCGAACTGCCGTACGAAGCCGGAGGCCACGCCCACATCGAAGTCACCGAGATCGTCGGGCGAACCATCCATCCCGACGGAAGCATCGTCCCCTTCACCGGCAAGGCCTTCGACAAGCTCATCGAGAAGACCAAAGACAACCGCTTCATGGCCAAGGTCTTCAGCCTGCCCGACATCGAAGTCGGCAGCATCCTCGAGTACCGCTACCGCGTTCGCTTCGAGGATAACTACTTCATCTCGCCCGAATGGCTCATTCAGTCCAAGCTCTTTACCCGCAAGGCTCACTACCAATGGCGTCCCACGGTCCACTCTCTCTACACCCGGGAAAAGGGCCAGATCAACTCCGTCCAGTGGTTTCCGCTTCTCCCTCCCGGTGACGCCGTGAAGCTCCAGACATACCCGCCGATTGGCCAGCAGGGTCCCCGTAGCGTCATCACGCTTGATATTGCCAGCGTCCCACCCATCCCTGACGAAGAGTACCTCCCTCCCATCACCTTCGCCTCGTATCGTGTCCTCTTCTACTACAGCGAGTACAACAACAACACCGAGTTCTGGGCCAAGGAAGGCAAGAACTGGAGCAAAGAGAAGGACAGGTTCATCGGCCCCGGGCCTGCTGTCAAGGCTGCCGCCCAGGAGCTTGCCCCAGCCTCCGATCCGCCCATCGACCGCTTGCGTAAGCTCTACGCAAGCGTTATGAAGCTCGAGAACACCGACTTCACCCGCGAGCACACAAGCTCCGAAGAGAAGGCCGATGGCAACAAGGAAATCCGCAACACCGACGACATCCTGACCCGCAAACGCGGCTCTGGCGCCCAACTCACCGAGCTCTTCGTCGCTCTCGCCCGCGCCGCCGGCTTCAAAGCGTATCTCTCCACGGTCACCAGCCGCGATCATCGCCTCTTCCTTCAGGGATTCCTAAGCCTCAGCCAGCTCGACAGCGACCTTGCCATCGTCCAGGTCGATGGCAAGGACCTTTTCTTCGATCCCGGCGAGCGCTACATGCCCTTCCAGCACCTCGCCTGGACGCATACCCTTGTCCGCGGCCTCCGACAGACCGACAAGGGAGCGGACTTCGTCGACTCCCCTGGTGAAACATTCAAGTTCTCCCATATCCAGCGTCTCGCCGACGTCCAACTTGACGCCCACGGTGAGGCCTCCGGGTCCATCCGCTTCATCTACAGCGGAGACACCGCCCTCAACTGGCGGCAGCGCGCCCTGCGTGGGGACCAGACCAGCCTCAACCGCCAGCTCAGCGAATCCTGCGAACGTCTCCTCGGCAAGGGCACCGAGGTCAAGGTCGTCTCCGTCGACAAGCTCACCGACTACGAAGAGCCCCTCACCGTGGTCTTCTCGGTCAAAGGCCCCATCGGCTCCACGGCAGGGCACCGGCTCCTCATCTCCTCCGACCTCTTTGAAGGCATGCAAGACCCCACCTTCACTGCCAAGGATCGCAAGTACGGCGTCTATTTCCATTACCCCTACTTCGCCCAGGACGTTGTCCGCGTTCACTACCCACCAAGCATGACGGTCGAGTCGATGCCCAAGCCGCTCAACACGCAGTTCCAGAAGATGGCGTCTTACGGCATGAAAGTCGAGCAGGCGCCCTCGTACTACACCATCCGCCGCGACTTGGCTGTCGGCGAAGTGCTCTTTCCCAAAGAGCAGTACGGCGACCTCCGCACCTTCTACACCGGCTTCGAAGCCCAGGACCGCGAACCCGTCGTCCTCAAAGCCGCCCCCGTCTCAGCCTCGAACGGAGGAAATTGACTCACTGTCGCAAATCAGATGCCCCATCTTCGCGACGTTTCATCGTCGCAAGCGTGGGGCCTTCGGGATTCTCGACCGCACCCGGAACCCGGCAAACCTTGGCCCGCCCATTTTCAAACGGACACGCAAAGCCCGTGACCGCCCCACGCCCAAGCACGATCCACGTCACACCCGCCGGCCCAAGCGCCGCCACCCGCTCCGCATCGCTCTCCTCCGATAGCCTGGCCTGCACCGCCTGTCCAGCCACCCAGTCCTCGGTCAGTCCCGACCGAATCGCCGCGATTCCGCCATCCTTCGAGTAGTCCGGCAGCACGCTCCGTTCCGCGATCGCGCGAAACCCCTGCGTATCCTCCCCCTCCTCACCCACATAGTCCGGATCGAGCGCGAACAGCGAATCCTCCGGCGTATTTTGCTTCACCCACAGAAACACCTGCTCCCACTCATTGCTCGGAGTCAGCCCCGGAAGCTCGAGATGGCCCGAGTTTGGATACGTCATCCTCTCCACCACGACCATGATTCCCCCAAGAACCACGAGCGCCCCCACCCACCGCGCGAACGACCTCCGCAGTGCAAACTGTCCCAGCGCCGCGCCCAGCACGATCAGCATCACCACGTACACAATCTGAAAGCTCCGCAATGGCTGAAGTTTCGCCACCGGATGAACCCGCGCCCCCTGCCGCGCGAATGCAATCGCGATCAGCACCGCGAGACTCCCAACCGCCACCGCCATCCGCCCAAGCCCTTGCCGCACTCTGTCCCGCGAGGTCCAGCGACGCCCCGGCCCCCAGCCCACCCACGCCAGAATCGCCAGCGGCGCCGCCAGCCCAAACCACTCGAACCACCTCCACTCCGCCAGGAACCAGTAGGGTCGCGTCGAAGCCACACGCACATAGTTCGCCGTCTCCGCCGGAGCCAGCACCTGGGCCATTGCAGCCGCGGTCACCATCACGATCGAGACGATCCACACCACGCTCACCCGAAGACCCGGGCGTCCGATCGTCACGCAGCGCAGCATCGAAGTCGCCACCAGCCCGTAAAACGCCATCAGCGGATGCGCCAGCGCCGCCACTCCGAATGCCCCCAGTCCCCACGCCAGAAGCTCCCACCGCGTCACTCCCTCGGACCGCCTGCGGCAAAAGCCCACCAGCCCCGCCATCCCAAGCAGCGTCATCGCCAGCGACACACTCCGCGCCGTCACATACGGATCCATCAGCAGAAGGGAAGTCCCCGCCACCGGCATCGTCAGCCAGACCGCTACCAGTCCCGTCGCCCCGAGCCTTGCCTGTCTGCTCTCATAGCAGTTCGCCGCCAGTTGCCATACGCCAAACAGCATTCCCCAGATGCAGGCGGCATACAGCAGGAACAACACCATCGGAAGAGCAAGCCCTGTCAGCTTCACCAGCCCGGTCACTCCGAGCGCGAAGCAGGGAAGCCCAAGATGTCCCGTCACGAACGCCGTTCCATGGGGATACAGCGCTGGGTTCAGCGCGTGCTTGACCTCCGCGACGTACAGCGCGCCATCTTCTGAATACGGGTGGTACCCCAGGATCCCGATGCCCACGAGCGTCAGCACCGTTACCCATCCCGCTGCCGCCCATCCACCGTCCTGTTCGCTGTTTGTCTCGGTCAAAGAAACTGGAACTCCCTCTGTGTCACAGACGCTGCCTTCGGCGTAGAGGACGCGGACCTCGGAAACTCCCTCGGCCAGCCCTGCAAGACGGTACAATCGACCAAGCATGCTCACATCCAAAACGCAGCGACCCAATCCCGCGCCCGCACGCGACGCCCGGACGGCCCAGGTATGAGCACAGTCTCTTCAAGCAAGCTCCTCAAAACCGTTCCCGGTTTCCTCATCAGCGCCTTCTTCCTCTGGTACACCTTCAAGGGCATCTCTCCCGCGCAGTTCCGATCCCTTCGTATTGTCTCCCCGGTCTGGATACTGGGACTCGTTGGCTTCGGCATCGTGAGCTACACCCTCCGCTGTGTCCGCTGGCACCGTATGATGCGGTCCACCGGCGCAAGCCTCCTCACCTGCTCCCGCGTCTTCATGACCTCGCTTGCCGCCAACAACATCCTGCCCCTCCGCATCGGCGACATCATGCGCATCTTCACCTACGCGCCCGACCTCAACACCACGCCGTCGGTCATCATGTCGACCATCCTCCTGGAAAAGCTCCTCGACATCTTCGTTCTCGTCTCGCTCTTCACCCTCTTCCTCGGCCCCAACGCCTCCCCGCACTCGCGCCTCCTCGCCCACGGCCTGATGGCCTTCTCGGTCATCGGCCTCGCCGTCCTGCTCCTTGGAGCACGCACCCTCGACGCCCCGCTCCGCCGCCTCTTCACCCGCTTGCCGAAGAAGCCCATCATCGAGAAGCTCGAGCACTGGGTCCTGCTCGCCCTCGAGTGCATCCGCAACATCGGCGTCGCCGGCTCTCTTCTGCTGCTCGTCCAGTCCATCATCATCTGGAGTTGCGAAGGCCTCCAGTTCTACTCCGCCGCCCGCATCCTCGGCGTCCAGTCCAGCCCCATCGGCCCATGGCAGGCCGTCTCGACCGCCAACTTCGCCTTTCTCATCCCAAGCTCTCCCGGCGGCATCGGTCCGTTCGAGTGGGCCACACAGACAGCCATGGTCAGCCACGGAGCTGATCCTTCCCAGGCTGCTCTCTACGCCCTCGCCCTCCACGTCTGGATGCTCATCACCATCACCGGCGTCGGCGGAGCCATGTTCCTCGCCCATCGCATCCGAAACACCATGCGTAAGCCGCTTCTCGAGGAGATCGAAACCCTCCCCGCCGAGATGCCATAAGCGCCCGGCCCTCGCCTTTGCCTCACGTCGTCATCCTGAGCAACGCGATGGACCTCTGTATTTCAACTTTGCCTTTGCTTTTCGAACCTCTGCACGAAACGGTGATTCTTTAGCATGTACCGCACTCTCCAACTCGCTCTCCTGGCACGCATCCAGACCGTCCTCAAGACGAAGTACGACACCACCCTCGCACAGCTCGCCGTAGAGCAGCCGCCGAACATCGAGATGGGCGAAATCGCCACCCCGGTCGCCTTCGAGCTGGCCAAGCGCCTCCGCAAAGCCCCCCGAGCCATCGCGACCGAGCTAGCCGCCGACCTGAACGCCGAGCTCTCCCATCTTCCCGGAGTAGCCTCGATCGAAGTCGCCGGAGCCGGCTACCTCAACATCAAGCTCGACCGCGCCGCCATCGTCCGCCGCATCGCCGCCGGCGAGCACGCCAACCTCGGCGGCCCCGGCTTCCGCCTCATCGAGCACACCAGCATCAACCCAAACAAGGCCGCCCACATCGGCCATCTCCGCAACGCCATCCTCGGCGACACCTTTCAGCGCCTCCTCCGCCCCGACGACTACAAGGCCGGCTACCAGGTCGGCGTCCAGAATTACATCGACAACACCGGTGTCCAGGTAGCCGATGTCGTCGTAGGCCTCGTCCACCTCGAGCACAAGTCCCTCTCCCAGGTCCGCGAGCTCCTCACCGAGTGCCTCGAGACCAACCAGCGCATCGACTTCTACTGCTGGGACCTCTACGCCCGTGTCAGCCAGTGGTACACCGAACCCGGCATCGACGCCGCGACCCTCGCCCAGCGCAAGCAGATCCGTCTCGACACCCTCCACGCCCTCGAAGTCGGCAACAACGAGACCGCCGAAATGGCCGACCTCGTCTCCACCGAAGTCCTCCGCCGCCACCTCGAGACCATGCTCCGCCTCGGCATCGAGTACGACTTCCTCCCGCGCGAGTCCGAGATCCTCTCCCTCCACTTCTGGGACGCCGCCCGCACCCTCATGACCGAACGCGGGGTCCTCTACGAAGAGACCGAGGGCAAGAACAAGGGCTGCTTAGTCATGCGCCGCGCCGGAGCCGAACACACAGACGCCTCCGAAGGCCCCGACGAAGACGCCAAGGTCATCGTCCGCTCCAACGGAACCGTCACCTACGTCGGCAAGGACATCGCATATCACCTCTGGAAGTTCGGCCTCCTCCCCGGCAAGGACTTCGGCTACATCCCCTTCTTCTCCTACCCGACGCACCCCTGCTGGATCTCAACCTCGGGCCCGTCGGACCCCGAAGCCCCCACCTTCGGCAAGGCCGACGCCATCTACAACGTCATCGACTCCCGCCAGAACGACCCCCAGACCCAGGTCCAGGAAGCCCTCCGCGCCATGGGCTTCGCGGACGCCGCCGACCGCTACACCCACTTCTCCTACGCCATGGTCGCCATGACCCCCCGCTGCGCCGTCGAGCTCGGCTACGAAATTCCCGAGTCCGATTTAGCGAAACCATTCGTTGAAGTAAGTGGCCGTAAAGGATTGGGAGTAAAGGCCGACGACCTCATCGACAAGCTCATCCTCGCCGCCAAATCCGAGGTCGACACCCGCCACCCTGAACTCACCGAAGCCGAGCGCCTCTCCATCTCCACCCAGATCGCCGTCGGAGCGCTGCGCTTCTTCATGCTCCGCTTCACCCGCAACACGATCATCGCCTTCGACTTCAAGGATGCCCTCAGCTTCGAAGGCGAAACCGGCCCCTACATCCAGTACGCTATCGTCCGAGCAGCGAATATCTTCCGCAAGTCCGAGACAACACCCGAGGCCGCACTAGCCGCGATCGCGGGTCTCGACCTCGACGCCATCCTCACCTCCGAGGAAGGCACAAGCCTCTGGGAGACCTGGCTCGCCGCCTCCCGCCTCACCACGGTCCTCGAGCAGTCCATCCAGTCCGCCGAACCCGCAAACCTCGCGAAATATGCCTTCACCCTCGCCCAGCAGTTCAACAACTTCTACCACCGCCACCACATCCTCACCGAAGAGGACCCCACCCGCCGCGTCGTCCTGCTCGCCACCGCCGCCGCCGCCCACCGCGAACTCATCCGCGCGTTGGGCTACCTCGGAATAGAAGCACCACCCGTCATGTAAGTAACAAGGGATAGATAAACGCTCACCCGTGGGAGCTCGTTCCACGGTAGAGCTATAGGCGGCCCTCGCCGTTACCTCCAGCCACCACTGGCGCTAAACCGGCGGCAACCCATCCACAACCCCCACCCCATCCGGCACCACAAACACAAAATCCTTAGCCGCCACCGGCAGATTCTCCTTCATCTCCGAGAAGGAAAACTCCGTAACCGCCCCATCGATCTCTTCCAGCTTCATCTTCTGGATCTGCCCCATCCCATCCACTAGCAACGAAAGCAGCCGAACCCTCTGCCCCATCCCCTTCGGCACGCCCGAGATCTTGAACCCCGCGCCCGCTGGCTCCACAATCATCCCCTCAAGCTCCTTCGCCAGCTGCGTATGCCCAAGCAGGAACCGCAGCGGCGACCGCAAGTCATCCAGCTTCTTCGCCGCCACGCGCTCCACCTGCGCGTCCCCCGGCGTGTACGACCACGCATACTTCCCATCCAGCACAAAGACTTTGCCCACCGGCTTATCGTAGGCCCACCGCATCCGTCCCGGCTTCGCCAACTCCAGCATCCCAGACTCAGTGCGGTCCATGCCCATCCCGGCATAGTGCTCGACATACCGAGCCCGCAGCGAGTTCAAATGGTTATAGTGCTCGTCGACCTTCTTCACAATCGTCTTGTCCGGCGAAGGCGCAGCAACGGCCCCGGCGTCAACCACCGGAGCCGCGAAAGCCATCACAAGCAGGGAACCAGCCCAAAACCCCCGCACTACTGAAGCGTCTGCGTGCAGTTCGTGCCACCCTGCGGATCGAACTTGATCACGTTATTCTCGTCCGAGCAGAAACCACGATCGCCCGTCCGGCCAACAGAATTCGGAACCGCCGTCACCTGGAACGAAGTAAACATGTCCTGGTTGTTGACGGTCACCTTCGTGCAGTTCGTAATCGCGTACGTGTATCCCGCCTTCTGTCCAGCCGCCAGATCCGAAGGCAGAATCTGCGCCGACTGCGGAGTAGGCGCGCCCGAACCCTGCGCCCCACCCAATGCCGCCAGGCTGCACGCGAACCCATTCGACGGATACGTCGAGCTATACGACAACTCCGCCTGCCCGATCGTCCTCACCGACTGCATCGCCGACGTCTCGTTCGCCGTCTTCCTCAGCTTCAAGAGCTGCGGAATGCCCAGCGTCATCAGGATCAGCATGACCGACATCACGATCAGAAGCTCGATCAGCGTGAACCCCTCATCCCCGCGAACGCCATCCCTCTTTGCCCGACCCGCCACCAACATCTCAATCGTCTTCATAGAGCCTCAGTCCTGCCACGACAACTTTACCAGCCAAAAGCCGCTCCGAAAATACCCCGAAAGCTAAGCTAGCAAACAAGATCCTCACGCCCGATCTTCAACCCGCCCAGGTTCCCAAGCATCGTCAACGCGATCCTGTCTCCCTGGAACAGCTCCCGCGCAATCTCCTGCACCATCTCCGGAGTCACGGCTTCGATCTCTCTCGTAATCTCGTCCACGCCGAAAAACCGCCCATAGTACATCTGCTGCCGAGCCAGGTTCGCCATCCTGCTCGACGAACTCTCCAGCCCCAGAACGATATTGCTCTTCAACTGGTCCTTAGCCCGCTTTAACTCCGCCGCACTCACCTGTTCGTCCTTAAGACGCCGAAACTCCTGCAGCGTAAGCCGCAGAAGCTTCTCGACTTTATCCAGCGAAGTCCCCGCATACACGCTCAGCGACCCCACATCCCGAAACGGGTTCATCTCCGAGTAGATCGAGTACGCCATCCCCTCGTCCTCCCGAATCGTCTGAAACAGCCGCGAGCTCATCCCGCCGCCCAGCATCGTGTTCATCAGGTAGATCGCATATCTACGCGGATCCTGCACCGAAGGCGCCGGAACCCCAAGCACCACCTGCACCTGCTCCAGCGACTTCTTGTTCTTCAACGTGATATGCGGATTCGCCACCGGCGCCTTCGCCTGCGCCATCCCCTCGCCCGAAGAAGCCGCCAGCCCGGCAAACTGAGCCTCCACCTGCGCCACAAACGTATCGTGCTCGATCCGCCCGGCCGCCGAAAACACCATGTTCGAGGGCGTAAACCGCCGCCCATACTCCGCCGACACCACCGCCCGGTCGAAGCTCGAAACCGTCTTCGCATTCCCCAGGATCGGCCGCCCCAGCGCATCGCCCTTCCAGAAGTTCTGCGTGAACACCTCATGTACCAGGTAGTCCGGATTGTCCTCGTCCATCTTGATCTCTTCGAGGATCACTCCCCGCTCCCGCTCGATATCCTCTGCGGCAAACGTCGGATGCAGCACCAGATCGCTCAGCAGATCGAGCGCCGGAACCAGGTTCTCGTCCAGCACCTTGATGTTGAAGCAGACCTGTTCCTTGCTCGTGAACGCATCCAGATTCCCCCCAATCTGGTCCACCTCCCGCGCCAGCACCTGAGCCGACCGCGTCTCTGTCCCCTTGAACACCATGTGCTCGACAAAGTGCGAGATCCCGTTCACCCCCGCCTCTTCATCCCGCGACCCGGAGTTCACCCAAACTCCCATCGACACACTTCGCACATGCTCCATGCTCTCGGTCAGCACAAGCAGCCCATTCGGCAGGACGGTTCGGCGGATATTGCGGGCAGCGTTCTTCGTAGGCAAAAGCGGTTCAACCAGGGTTGCGGACATGCGTCTCCTTGACTCTCCATTCTTTCACAGCCCCCGGCCAACCCAGAACGCCCGGGTGCCCCATCCTCACCGACAGCATCACCGTCGGTTAGGGTGGGAACGAAACCGCCCCGCACCCGCTCCGTTTTTGCCTTCAGGAGCAACCCACAAAGCCCGGGTGCCCCATCCTCACCGACAGCATCACCGTCGGTTAGGGTGGGAACGAAACCGCCCGCACCCCGCTCCGTCTTTGCCTTCAGGAGCAACCCACAAAGCCCGGGTGCCCCATCCTCACCGACAGCATCACCGTCGGTTTGGGTGGGAACGAAAACCGCCCGCACCGCGCGCCTTTCTGGTTGTCATTCCCGAAGGGAATCTGCGTCTGCCTTGGCCCTCGTCTTGACGCCGCCCTACTTCAGCCGAGCCCCCACCGCAATCTCCTCCCCAAACGTGGCCAACACCGGCTTCCCATGCTCCCCCTCCGAAGCCGCCAGCAGCATCCCCCGAGACTCCAGCCCCCGCATCTTCCGCGGAGCCAGGTTCGCGATAATCACGATCTTCCGCCCAATCAGCTCCTCCGGCGTATACCACTCCGCGATCCCCGAAAGAATCTGCCGCGTCTCATACCCCAGGTCGACCTCCAACCGCAGCAGCTTATCCGCCTTCGGGATCCTCTCCGCGACCACGATCCGCGCCACCCGCAGATCCACCTTCACAAAGTCATCGATCGCAATCTGCGGAGTATCCGGAATCTCCGACCCCGCCGCCGCATTCGCAAACGGATGCGAAGCCACCGCCTCCCCATGCGGAGGCGTCCCCACCCGCTCCGTCGTCACCGCATGACTCCCCGCAACCGCCTCCCCCGCATTCTCAGCGTGCAAACCCGAGGTCCGAGGAGGAGCCGCCGGATGCGTCGGATCAGCAGGAACCTCAGCCGCCCCTGCGGGAGTCGTAGTTGCCTTGAAAGGAGAATCAGGACGCACATCGTTTTCAGTAGTCATCGGATCTTTCTTGCTCTCAGTAGAGATAGGTGCACTGCTCTGTGTGGCTGAAGCTTCTTCCATATCAGCCATGGTCTGCGGAAGTGACTTATCCGCCCGAGGAAAGAGGGGGCGTAGCTCACCCAATTTCTGCGAGACCCATAGTGGCTCTTTCCCAGCCTCAAGTGGTTGTGGAATTCCGAGCTGCAGAAAGACCTGAGTCGTCGTGTATGGCAGCACGGGGTGAATGAAGCTCGTAACAACCCGCACAGATTCGACAGCCGTGTAGAGGATATCCTTTAGTTCGTCGCGCCTGGTCTCGTCTGCCGCCACTTTCCAAGGCGCTTTGGATGTTATGTACGTATCTGTCGACCGAACGATGTTCATTATGTTCTGCAATACGCTAGAGAAATCCCGTTCAGAATAGTTATTGGGGATAGCGCTTGCGTTGAGGCTGATATCAAATCCCACCCGCTCGTCCATTGTGCCGAAGGGGATCTCGCCATCGAAATACTTGACGATCATCGCCAGCGTCCGACTTACTAAATTCCCATACCCATTCGCCAAATCCGCGTTATACCGCGTAACCATCGCATCGAAGCTGAAGCTCCCATCCTGCCCAAACGGTATCTCTCTCAGCAGAAAGTACCGAAGCACATCCGCCCCAAACAAATCCCTCTCTTGCTTGGTCGAATCCGGAAACTGCTTCCCATACACATGATCCCCGAACCCATCCAGAATGGTCTCGGTCCGCACTACATTCCCTCGCGACTTCGACATCTTCGCGTTATCGAACAGCAGCCACCCATTGGCCGTAACAGCCTTGGGAGTAGGTATCCCCGCAGCCATCAAAAACGCCGGCCAATACACGCAATGAAACCGGGTAATCTCTTTCCCAACCAGATGCACATCCGCCGGCCATAACCGAGCGAACTCCGCCTGCTCTTTCTCCGAGTCAGCCCCATACCCAACAGCCGTCATGTAGTTCGCCAGCGCATCCAGCCACACATAGATCACATGCTTCTGCGAAGCCTCACTCGCCGCAGGCTCCGGCACCGGAATCCCCCAAGTAAACGAGCTGCGCGAAACAGAAAGATCCTTCAAAGCCCCCGGAACATAAGCCGTGCCCGATGCCGAGTAACTCACCTCAGCCCCATTCACATCCCCACGCAGAAAACTAAGCACCTCATTCCGGCTCGAATCCGGCGTGATCACCAACCCACCCGACTCGATCAAATCAATCAGCGGAAGCTGAAACGACGAAAGCTTAAAGAAGAAGTTCTCCTCGGTAACCGTCTCGGTAGGCCGCCCATCCGGCCCAATCGTCCCCGGGGGCCCTTCCACAAACATCTCCTCGCCAATCGAGTACTGCCCCGTATAAGTCGAGAGATAAATAAACCCCTTCTCATAAAGGGAAGAGAAGAGCTTCTGCACCCCATCCTTATGACACTGATCGGTAGTCCGGATATACCGGTCATACGTCAGCCCCATCCGATCCCACAACGACCGGAACTGCGCCGAAACCTTGTCCGCAAATTCCTGCGGAGGAACCCCCGCCGCCGCCGCCGATCGCTCGATCTTCTGCCCATGCTCATCCGTCCCGGTCAGGAAGAACGTGTCATCCCCAAGCAGACGATGCCGCCGCGCCAGTACATCCGCAACGATAGTCGAGTAGGCATGCCCGATATGCGGACGCGCATTGACGTAGTAAATCGGGGTCGTAAGGTAGAACTTCTCGCGCAAGGGCTTTTCAGTAGCTTCAGACATGGGAACCCTCAGTTTACCAGCGCCAGCCAGCCTCTGACCCTCGTACCGGTCTTTGCCGTTCTGGTTGTCATTCCCGAAGGGAATCTGCGTTTGCCTTTCGCACTCCACCAATCCGCCCCGAAGGGTGCCCCATCTTCGCCGACAACCCCACCGTCGGCTAAGGTGGGAGACCCAAACCGCCCAACCCCCCGCCCTGGGCGTTGCCCTTGCCGTTGCCGTTCTAGTTGTCATTCCCGAAGGGAATCTGCGTCTGCCTTTCGCACTCCACCAATCAGCCCCGACCAGGGTGCCCCATCTTCGCCGACAGCCCCACCGTCGGCTAAGGTGGGAGACCCAAACCGCCCAACCGCCGGTCGTTGCCCTTGCCCTTGCCGTTCTGGTTGTCATTCCCGAAGGGAATCTGCGTTTGCCTTGCCCTTACGCCCACCCGCGCCAGAACCGTAAAACAAACCACGTTTACCGCACAACGCCCCACATCCTATCCACACTTTCCAACCAAAACTCACGGGACAAATCCCTCGGAAACCCCCCGAAAAACCCACCCCACCCAAACAGAATGCCAAAACTCACCACAAACCCCAAAAACCGCAGGTAAATGCCAAGGTCTCTTTTTCAGCCCTGAAATTGGCCCGACCAGTTGGACCGAAAGCAGGACAAGCGAACCTACCCCGCCACCTGTTCCGCTCCCAGCCCCTCGGTCGCCTGCGCCGTCAAAGCCGCCTTCAAATGCGCTTCCATCGTGTTCCGTGCCTGCGCCGGGTTATGCGTTCGAATCGCCCGGTAGATCTCCCGGTGCATCTCCGCCGATTCCTTCAGATCCGTCGAATGCTCCACCGTGATATGCCGCGAATCGTACATATTCGCCGTGATCGTCTCCATCAGCGCCGCCAGGATCGGGTTCTGAGCCGCCCGCGCAATCGTCCGGTGAAACCGCACATCGTGGATCAGGTACTCCTGCGGATCATCCAGAGCGGCATACATCTCGGCAACTTCCTCGGCCAGCTCGGCGATGTGCTCGTCCGTTGCCCGCTCCGCCGCCAGCGCCGCGATATTTGATTCCAGCACCATCCGCGCCTCGAACATCTGCGCCGGCTGAAACCCATGCAAAGTCCCCAGAATGTTCAAAGAACTCGAATCCAGTTGCGGCGGACCCGAAGAAACAAACGTCCCAGCCCCATGCCGCGACTTCAAAACCCCCATCGCCGACAGGAACCCGATCCCCGCCCGCAGCGACGAACGCGAGATCTTCAGCTCCCGCGCCAGCTCCCTCTCCGGAGGCAGCCGATCCCCGGGATGCAGCTTCCCCGACGAGATCAGCTCACGCACATGCTCCACGACCTGCAGGGTGAGTTGGCTATGGGTTACCGGCTCATCATGATGCTCTTTTCTCACGGAAACTGACTCCTGAATTCCCCAAGCCTGAAAAATAACGTTTCGCCCACGTACTCAAGCGCGAGCGTGAGAAAGCGTAACACAGCCCTAAGCCGGAACCGCATCCCTCCGAACCCCAAGCCGTGGCACCAGAAGGTGAAAGATGATCAGCGCCGAAAGATAAGAGCACCCGCCCATCGTGAAAATCAGCATAGGGTGAAGCGAGAAGTAGTGCTTTACGATCCACGTAAACGTAGCCCCGCCCACCGCTCCCACCGCCCCGCCGATCCCCACCACGGTCGAAACCGCGCTCGCGGGAAACATATCCGTCGGCGTCGAAAACAGGTTGGCCGACCAGCCCTGATGAGCCGCCGCCGCCAGCGCGAACAGCGCCACCGCCGGCCAGGCACTGCCCGGCGAAATCACATGCATGTAAGGCACAAGCATGATCGGCAGAACGCATAGCGCGCACACCAGAAGCGCAAATTTCCTCCCCTGGTTGACGGTATAGCCACGCTTCATCACGATGCCCGAGAGTGCTCCACCCGCGATCGATCCCACGCTCGAAACCGCGTAAACCGCCACAATCTCCCAGTAAGCATGCTTCAGATCCAGTCCATAGTTCTCATTCAGAAACTTCGGCAGGTAAAAGAGGTAAAACCACCAGATCGGGTCCGTGAACCCTTTGCCAACCGCAAAAGCCCAAAGCTGACGCGTCTTCCCAAGCTCGCCAAACAGCGTAAAGAAGCCCTTCTGCGCCCCCGCCGCGACCACCGGCTCAAGATTCGCCTGCGTCTGCGAAGCCCCTCGCTTCAGCCGGTTATACGGAAACAGCAGCCACACCACGAGCCACAAAAGCCCCATCGATCCCGTCGTCACGAACGCCGCCCGCCACCCATACTTCGTCGTCACAAACGCCACCAGCGCCGGAGCCACGAACGCCGAAGCATTCGAGCCCGAGTTGAACAGCCCCGTCGCCAGCGCCCGTTCCTCCGATGGAAACCACTCCGTCACCGCCTTGATCGCTGCCGGAAAGTTCCCCGACTCCCCCAGCCCAAGCATCGCCCGCGCCACGCAGAATCCCACCACCGAAGCCACCGCCGCATGCCCCATCGACGAGAGCGCCCACACGCTGATCGCGACCGCATACCCGATCTTCGTCCCCAGCTTATCGACCACCCGCCCGGCAGTCAGCAGACCAACCCCATACGCAATCTGGAAACAGATGATGATGTTGCCGTAGTTATTGTTGAAAACATCCTGGTGCGTCGCATCCAGACCCGGGTTCCACCCCATGAACGGCAGCGTATGCAGCAGAGGCTCGATCAGCGACAGCACCGACCGGTCCATATAGTTGATCGTCGTCGCGGCAAACAGAAGCGCGCACACGAACCACCGCGTGCTCGGCTTCTCAGGCGCGTAGCTCGTAAAGCCGGACTGCACTACCGGTCGGGTCGAGGACATAGAAGCAGCTCCGTGCGCAGGAAGGGTCGCAGGGATGAGAATAGCCGTTCCTGACCGATCCCTGTCAAGAAGGATGTCAGACCAATCGACTCCATGTGGAAGAATGGTCCAGGTCTGGAGCTCTATGCCCTCACGCGTTCGCACCCTCGGAATCTGCCTCGCAACACTGGCCTTCAGCCTTTCCGCTCAGGAACGCACCAAACTCCCGCCCCCACCCCCCACTTTCACTGTCGGAGGGTATCAGTCCGACTACGGCTCCATCCACGACGCCGTCGCCGCCGCCCCCGGGCAGGGAGCCGTCATCCGAATCCGTCCCGGAGTCTATCGCGAGCAGGTGAAAGTGGTCCGGCCAAACATCCAACTACGCGGCGACGGCAAAGACCCCGAAAAAGTAACCCTGATCTTCTCTTCCACCCAGCCCACCCTCACCGTAACCGCCGACGACTTCTACGCCGACACCCTCACCATCGCCAACGATGGCCCCAGGGAAAACGCCGTCGCCCTGCAAATCACTGGCGATCGAGCCGTCCTGCATGACGTTCGCGTCCTCGGGAGTCTCACCTCGTCGCCGAAGCCGAGCCCTCCCGAGCCGGGAAAATAACTCCCGCCGCCCAAAGCCTACTTCTCGACCGTAGGAGGCATGATGCCCTTCAGCCGGAGATAGATCGAGAGGATTGCATACTGCTCGTTGTCGTGCGACACATTCCCCCACGCCATCCCAATCTTCGAGCGTTTGGTCGGACCAGCCTGCACCGTCTCCGTGAGCGCCGCATCCGTCAGCCCCTCATAAGCCTTATCGCACTCCGCGTAGGAAGCCTTCAAGCCCGCAACCACGGCATCCTTGCCCGCCGTATCGGAAGGCACCATCGACGCCTCGAACTTCTTTCCATTCAACGTCGTGCAGGTGTGGAACTGCGCCTCGGTAACATGGTTTACCACCCGCGCATACGTCCGGATGTCCGGCGTGATCTTGTACTCGTAGCTGTCCGCGGGCATCTTCTCGGCAGCCTTGATGATGTTTCCCTTCAGGCGGTTGTAGCTGGTCAGCACCTCTGCGGCAGGACCAGAGGGAGCGGTTTGGGCAAAAGCTGCCCCGGTGAGCACCAGGGTGAGGGTGGCTGCTGCAAAGATCGAACACTTCGGCTGCATGGTATTTCCTCTCGCTTGCAGATTCAGGGTACGCGTGGCCGGGTGCGCGGACAAGCGGTTAGAGATAGCGCCCAAGAAATTGGGCAATGGCGGCAAGAATACGAACCTGCGCTCCGTGCGAGAACCAGTGGCCTTCGCCTGGGAGAATATGCCGCTCGTGCGGAACGTTGAGCGACTGCAACCGCTTCTCCAGGCTCCGGGCCTGGTCAAGCGAGACAACTTGATCAACCTCGCCGTGCAGGATAAGGGTTGGGGGAAAGGCCTGCGTCGCCTGTGACGCATACGGTTCGACGAGTCCGCCCGAGATCTCGACCACCGCACGAATGTCCGCATGCGTCGCCGCATGAGCAAGCGACAGGAAGGCTCCAAGTGAAATCCCTAGCAGAGCGATGCGATTCGGATCGACGTTCGGTCGGGAACGCACATACGCGAGCGCGTCCGAAACCGTCTCCAGCCACAGCGGAACATGGACTCCATCGAGAATGGTAGCGGGATCGGCCCGCTGAGTCCCGGTCCGGTCGAAGTAGTGTGGCGCATACAGGCTGACACCCAGACGCCCGACAAAGGGCGCGATCCGGTCCAACCAGAAGGTCGTGTTGCCCCCCGCTCCATGAAGGAGAAGAATCGCCGGATGTCGAGATGGAGTGCTGGGTTCGGTCTGATGGATACGGATGGTACTTGGCCCGCTTCGAAAGGTGCTTTGCATATCTAAAACAGGGTATAGGTAGAGTTGTCGCAGGTGAGGTTCAGACGCTTTGATCGAAGATGTCGCGGAACTCGTACGAACCGGACGCTTCCTTGAAGCATGCGGAGGATTGGACCTTACACCCCTCCGCTTGGAACGGCACGTATTGGACCATGTCGGATTCGCCGTTCGCAGTCTTGAAGCGAGTCGACAGGCATGCGCGGACCTCGGCCTGCAAATGACGCGAGTGGAGACCATCGCGAACGAGGGGGTCCGGGTCGGAATTGTGCCTGTTGGCGTTGTGCCTGTTGGCATCGCGAGGATCGAGTTTCTCGAGGCACTCGGAGAAGGGACGGCGGTCGAGAGGTTCCTCTCCCGTCGAGGAGAAGGCGTGCATCATGTCGCGCTAAGCGTCCATAACATCGACGAGCTTTTCGCGAGGTTGACGGAGGAGAGAGTCCGGCTCGCCAGTCCAGCGGTCCGCGTCGGCGCAGGCGGACACCGATACTTCTTCGTGCATCCCGAAAGCACGGGAGGAACCTTGGTGGAGTTAGTGGAAAATGGAAAGGAGGTATCTTTGTGAGGGTTTTGCTGATCCATACGTGCGGTGTCGAGGGAAGCGTGGCAGTCGCGGATACATCTGCCCCGAAGCCACTCCTTGCGATGGCCGTGCTCCCGCCAAGAACCTTCTCTGAGGGGCTGATGCCCGCTATCCGTGCCATTCTCACGGAGGCGGAATGGACGGTGTCGGACCTGAATCTGGTCGGCGTGGTGCGTGGTCCAGGCTCCTTCACTGGTGTCAGGACAGGCCTAAGTGTAGGGAAGGGGCTCGCGGAAGCCCTGGACATTCCGCTGGTAGGAGTCTCCAGGCTGGCGCTGCTGGCATCTTGCGCGACGGCCGACACCGTCCACGCCGTCCTCGACGCTGGGCGCGGCGAGTTCTATTACGGCCTGTACGAAAGCGGGATGTGTGAGCGCGAGTCCCTCATTGGAAGGGAAGAGCTCGTCCGCCTCATCGAACGTAAAGGGAAGGTCGCGATCTCCGAAGAGGTCCTGATCTGCGAAGAAAAGGTCGCGTCGGAACTTGAGGGATTGGACGTCACACTTCTCCCCGAACCGGCAGCAGGCATTGGCCTCGGCCTCGTTCTCAACGGCCTCGGGCAGGGAACTGAGGGTGTCCTCCAGGACGCCAACTATCTGCGGCGCACTGACGGAGAGATCTTTGCGAAGGCAATCGTAGGACGGCTTTAGAAAATGCTGGTCCGGGTTGGGAAGCTGGAAGACATCGAGGCAATCCTCGCGATTGAGCGAAGCGCCCCAGAAGCCCCCCACTGGCCTAGTCAGGAGTACCGGAAGGCCCTTGAGCCCGCGGCGGGCGCGGTACACCGCAAACTCTTCGTGTGCGAGACCCCCGAAGGTCTGCTCGGCTTCGCGGTAGGTACGGTACTTGACGCTGGAGGCCAATGCGAGGGAGAGCTTGAGAACCTTGCGGTTCGCGAAGAGGCACGGCGGCAGGGGATCGGTCTGGCTCTTTGCACGGCGGTCTTCTCCTGGTGCCAGGAGCAGGCGGCTAAAGAAGTCGCTCTGGAGGTGAGGGCGTCCAGTGCTGGAGCGATCCGGCTCTACGAGAAGCTCGGGTTCCAAAAGATCGGGGAACGCAGGGCGTACTATCGTGAGCCGCTGGATGACGCGATTTTGATGCGATGGCTGATGTCCTGACGGTTGGGAGCCGCCGCCGTGATTCGCACTTCGGGCGATGCAGCCGCACCTTATAATGGACAGCTATGGTTCGTGATGGGATTTTCTATGCGCTGGGTCTTGGGGTGGTCGCGGCCCTGCTTTGGAAGCTGACAGACGTTCACATTCTTGTTGCGATTCCGGTCCTTTTGGCGATCTTTTTTCTCTGGTTCTTCAGGGATCCAAATCGGGCGATTCCTCAGGAGCCAGGACAGATCGTTTCTCCCGGTGACGGCCTGGTGACCGAGGCCGAGTGGATCGAGACCGCCGAGGGCAGCCGCCTACGCCTCAGCATCTTCCTCAATGTCTTCAATGTGCACGTTAATCGCGCCCCAATCGCCGGGGTAGTGAAGACGGTGGAACATCGCCATGGCGGGTTCATGAACGCCATGAAGCCCGAGTCCGTTCTGACGAATGAGCAGACCCTCGTCGTGATCGACAACGGGTCGTATCAGGTCGCGTACAAGCAGATTGCCGGCCTTCTCGCGCGGCGCATCGTCTGCACAGTCAAGGCCGGAGAGCGTGTGGAGCGTGGGCAGCGCGTCGGGCTCATCAAGTTCGGATCGCGCGTCGACATGCTCATGCCTGCGGAAGCCGTGCTGAAGGTGAAGACGGGAATGCGCGTCTCAGGTGGATCGACCGTGCTGGCCGTGGTCCCGACGGTGTCTGCCTGATGTCCGCGCAGGATTATGGGGTGGAGTCCTCGGGTGGGTACGAGGAGAAGCACAGGCCATCCTCGCATCGCGGACAGCCCTCGCGAGGAATGTATGTCCTGCCGTCGCTGTTCACCGCCGGAAACATAGCGGCTGGCTTCTGGGCGATCACGCAAAGCATTCAGGGCTCGGCTGCGGAACCATGGTTCTTTGACCACGCCGCACTTGCCATCGGGTTTGCCGTCCTCTTCGACGGTCTCGACGGCCGCATCGCACGCATGACCAACACGACCAGCGCGTTCGGCAAGGAGTTGGACTCGCTCGCGGACGTCGTCACCTTTGGCGTCGCACCGGCTATCCTCGCGTACATTTGGGGCTTCCGCATGCTGCCCGCGATGGATCACCCCATGATGCGCGTGCGTCTTTTGCACCTCGGCGTGGTCGTCTGTTTCCTCTTCCTGATCTGTGGAGCCAGCCGTCTCGCCCGGTTCAACGTAAGCGTGAATCCGCAGCCCAAGAATCCCGGGCGGCCGGGCCGCAAATATTTCGTTGGCATGCCGATCCCTGCCGGAGCCGGAGTGATCGCGGCGGTCGTCCACTGTTTCGACGGCTCGCCGATCGATGACTGGCGCATGGCCATTCTCTGGCTAGCCCTGATGGTTTTCACCGGCTTCTTGATGGTAAGCAGTTGGCGCTTCTGGAGCGGAAAAGAGATTGGAACCGAGACCGAAGGGAAGAAGACCTATCGCCTCTTTGCCCTCATTGCGTTGATCGGCGCTCTGATCGCGATGTTTTCCGAGGTCACTCTCATGGTGATCGCACTCGGCTATCTCGTATCCGGTGTGTTGGCCCGGTTGGCGTATTCGTGGGGAAGGGGCCGTCGCCGGTCGGCAGGACTGGCGAGCTGACCGTAGTAAGGCGGGATTGGAATCAAGATGGAGAGCAATCTGATGCGAATTGGAATCGTGGGGGCGTCGTCGCTTCTGGGAAAAGAACTGGCCGAGGAGCTGGGTAATTCGATCTTCGCTGTGGGCGAGGTCGTGCTGCTCGACGAAGAGAAAGCAACGGGACAGATTGCGGCTGTGGGCGACGAGGCTGCGTTCATCCGGCGCATCGAGCCTGGCTCCTTCCAGGGGCTCGACCTCGTCTTCTTTGCCGGTCGCCCAGACGAGACAACAAAGCACTGGATGGCGGCCCGCAAGGCCGGGGCAAGCGTGATCGACCTGACCGGCGCCCTCGCGGCAGAGCCCGGCGTCGCGATCCAGTCCCCCTGGGTACTGCCAACGAAGCCGGACCTCGCAACCACGGCAATCGTTCCGGCGCACATCGTTTCCGTAATCCTCGCCTTGGTTGCCTCCCGATGCTCTGGGCTTGGCGTGTCGAAAATAGCCGCCACGGTCCTGCTGCCGGCCTCCGAACGCGGACAGGCCGGGATGGACGAGATGCACGAGCAGACCGTGAAGCTGTTGTCGTTCCAGAGCCTTCCAACGGAAGAGTTCGATACTCAGGTTGCCTTCAATCTACTTGCCGCCCTCGGACCGGCAGCAAAGATGCCGCTCGAGCAGACAGCGGAGCGCATCCGTCGCGACTACGCTCGCCTGGGAACACCCGTGGAACTCTCCCTTCAAATCATCCAGGCACCCGTCTTCCACGGCTACGGAATCTCGGTGCTTCTGGAAAGTGGTCAGACCATGACCACACAAGAAATCACCGAATCCATCGACAGCGCGCACATAACCGTCCTCCCCCCCCCCAATTCCCCGAGCAATCTGATTGCGGCGGGGCGGCCAACTGTACTTGCTAGAGTGGATAAGGAAGACGGTAACCGTGCGTGGCTGTGGATGATCGCGGACAATATCAAGCTCACCTCGCTTCATGCGATAGCCTGTGCCGCCGACTTCCGAGCGAGGCGCTTGCAAGGCAAAGTGCAGTGAGGCTGGTAAGATGAAGGTAGGCCGGGATGGCGGAACTGGCAGACGCAGCGGACTCAAAATCGTCTAAGACACCTTCTTGTGACCCTATAAATCATTCATAATAAAAGGGTTAGCTGGGGCAAGATGCAGCCAATTGTGTTGCACAACGCTTGCACACTTTCGTAGTATTTTGGATGTCGGGAGGCGCTCCTGCATGTCCGAACACCACACCATCCTCGGTGGCAAGGTTCACGTCTACAGGCGTCCGAATAGTTCTAGCTGGCAATGTGCGACCTACTTGGCCGGAAAGAACCGGCGGACAACGACCAAAGAAGACAGTCTCTCCAAAGCGAAGGAGTTCGCTGAGGATTGGTATTTGCAGTTGCGTGGCAAACTCCGCGATGGCAACCTGAAGAGCGGCAAGCCATTCCGCGAGGCTGCCAAGTTGTATCTGCGTGAGTTCGGCATTATGACGCAGGGACAGCGAAACGCGACATACGCGCGTGGAAAGCACGCGCGCACGAATGGCCATCTCGTTCCCTTCTTCGGCAGCATGGTGCTTCCCGAAATCACTGCGGGCAAGATCAATGAATATCGCATCCATCGACTAGAAGAAGCCAAAGAAAACCGAGGCAAGCCTCCAGCGCATAGCACTATGCACCAGGAGATCGTGACGTTGCGCCAAATATTCAAGACCGCTCTGCGTCACGGATGGATCGATTATCTGCCGTACATGTCCGCTCCCTACCGGGCGTCGGCCAAGATCTCTCATCGAGCATGGTTCTCGCCGGAAGAGTACAAGAAACTCTACGAAGCGACCCGCAAGCGGGCGCAGCACCCGAAGCAGCCTCGCTTCCGCTGGGAAGCGGAGCAGCTCCACGACTATGTACTGTTCTCTGCGAATACCGGGCTTCGCCCAGATGAAGCGATGCGCCTTCAGTTCCGCAATGTGAAGGTCGTCGAGGACGAGGGCAGCGGCCAGACGATTTTAGAGATCGAAGTTCGAGGTAAAAGAGGAATTGGATTCTGCAAGAGCACGGTCGGGGCCGTGCGACCGTTCGAGCGTTTGGAGAATCGCTTGCGTCCGCATGGTGGGCCAGGGCGTGCAGGAAGTCGGAAAAACTCGCTGGAAAGTGGGGAGTGGCAGAAACCAGAGCCAACCGACCTTCTGTTTCCGAAGTGGTCCCGTGACTTGTTCAACAAAATTCTTGACGAAGAAAAACTACGAAAAGATCGTGATGAGAGACCGCGCACGGCATATAGCCTTCGCCACACCTATATCTGTTTGCGACTTCTTGAAGGGGCTGACATCTACCAGATCGCCAAGAACTGCCGAACCAGCGTAGAGATGATTGAGAAATATTATGCGGCCCACTTGAAGACTCAGCTCGATGCTTCAGCAATCAATGTGATGAAACCCCGTCTGAAGAACGACTCAGCGAAGAAGAAAGGGTCAGCTAAAAGGGGCCTCGCAGAGTAGAGACTCATCGACTGGCGGATGCGATATAAGCTGTTCACCCGGATGGAAGCATCCGGGTTTGCTTTTGGCATCGGATCAGGGCCGCTCCGGCCCGTTTTGATCCGATGCCGTTTCTGCACACGAGCGTGTGCCAGAAGTCTAAGCCACCAAGAATTCGTATGTTCGGCAACATAGTTGCTTTACATCTGAAAACTTGGGCAGCGACGACTCGCTCCCGTCTATGCTTTTGCCTAAGCAGATCGGAAATGCCGCAATTGGAGTGGCAAGGCTCCATGAAGGTGTGAACGTGAGTTGTTGCCTAGATTTCCACTCCTTAGTCCCTCCATACTAGAGGTGGATTAGAATTCCTGATACGGACGAAGATTCAGCGAAGATTTACCTTGCATTTGGCGCCATTGTGGCGCCATTATTGTGCATGAATAATTGTGCAGTTGTGGAGCGTCCACGCCTAAATCTGAGACTAGACCCGGACGTATGGGAGCAGATCGACGAGGAACGCACCAGACGGGCAGGCAGTGTATCGCGGAATACGTGGATTTGCGAAGCTATTTTGGAAAAGCTGGACGCTGAGCGGCAGCGAAGGATGAATGCAAATGCCTAGCTTTTACGAGTTCTTCGCTGGTGGTGGAATGGCTCGCGCTGGCCTTGGCGAGGGCTGGACGTGTTTATTCGCTAATGACTTCGATCACAAAAAGAGTCATTCGTACGTAGCGAATTGGGGCCAGAAAGAGCTCAAGACAGAAGATGTTGGGGCTTTGGCTACCACCGATCTTCCCGGACTAGCAGATCTCGTTTGGGCTTCATTTCCTTGTCAAGATCTCTCCCTCGCAGGCGGAGGGGCTGGGCTTCAGGGAAACCGATCGGGTACTTTTAAGCCATTTTGGAAACTGATGCGAAGCCTCATCCAAGAAGGGCGCGCTCCGAAAGTTATGGTCTTGGAGAATGTATGTGGTGCAATTACTTCGCACGGCGGCAAGGACTTCGCCACGATTTGCAATCAGGTCGAACAAGCGGGTTACGAGGTGGGCGCACTGGTCGTCAACGCTTCTCTTTTTGTGCCGCAATCACGTCCTCGACTATTCATAATCGGCGTTCGTAAAGATCTTGCTGTTCCGGAAGAACTCATTTCTCTGGTTCCATACTCACCTTGGCATACTGACACTTTAAGTCGAGCGTTTGCTAAGCTCCCATCTCAAACGAAGAGAAGCTGGATATGGTGGAATCTTCCTCGCCCGGCTGAGCGCTCCACGACTTTCGCTGACCTCTTGGAGGAATCTGCTGACACGCCTTGGTTTTCCCCGTCAGAAACAGAACGACTTCTCGGTATGATGAGTCCCACAAACCGCGCCAAAGTCATCCGCGCAGTTACTGAGGGGAAGAGAATGGTTGGCTGTATCTACAAACGCACTCGCCCCACGCAAGAAGGTGATAAGGTCCAACGTGCGGAAGTTAGATTTGATGACATCTCCGGGTGCTTGAGAACGCCGTCGGGAGGATCAAGTCGGCAAGTGGTGCTTGTAGTTGAAGGGAAATCAATAAAAGCCAGATTGATCTCAAGCAGGGAAACCGCTAGATTAATGGGCTTAGAGGAAAGTTACAAGCTCCCGAGCAACTACAACGAGGCCTACCATCTGACGGGTGACGGAGTTGTCGTCCCGGTAGTTCGACACCTAGCTGCCCGGATTTTCGAGCCGTTGCTCGCTTCGCGAAACCAGAGGTCATCGGCTGCCGCATGAGCGTGATTCCTTGTAAGCAGGATCACAACCTGAGCATTTTGGTTGACGAATATGCGGAGTCGCTGAAAGCTCATGCCCACACTTTGGGAAACCACGGACTGTCGGAAGAACAGTTTTACGGTGCCGGGGTATTCCGCGGCGCTATCGAGCGGATTCGTGGTCAGTTCTCAGCCGAGACGACCGGAAAGCGCGAGTTTGTACGAGACATTCTCAATCACATGCAGGACGGCGGTTTCATAGCGGAATGGGAGCCAACAGCTGGAGACAACCGACATGAATATGTAGTGAAGCTTCCAACCGGGAAAACGAGCGTAGTCGAACCCAAGGGGTGTTTAGATGGCAACAACACGACAATTTTCGAGAGACCCCCTTATGCCGACGAATTTTTTATCTGGAGCCTGTGCCAGAACGCAGCAGCAGATCCTCGTCTGAATGTGTGGTCCGGTCTCCATACCCGACTTAGTTCTGAGATGCTCATCCGCAAGCAATGTATTGACGGCGTCATCGTCTGGGATATGGTTTGCGGGACCGTTGGGCGCCCTTGCCCAAAATTGTTCGAACGGCCAAACCGCACTACTCGGGTTGCACACTACACTGTTCCGCCAACATGTCTATATGTTTTGCCTAAGAAACTTCCGGAACTGCCAGAACGCATTATCTCTGCGGCCCAAACCTTAGAGGAAGTTGAACTGCTCCGGGCTTTTCACCTTTGCTTCGGAGGGAACGACGACGAAATTAACTACGTCGATTTTGACGTCGCGGAGGATAAAGGTACCTTGAAAAGACGTACGAGAGTACGCCGTAACGGTGCTGTAGTAAAGGAATCCAACCTGACTTTTATTCGAAGAGCGTAGGCCGAGAATTAGCGACTGAGAGAAGATTGATGGATGCGAAACTTGCAATGCCTTGCCGAAATGCCGGAGTTCCACCCACTCCAGTAGTGGAAAAGGTCTCAGCGCTCATCGAAGCGTTGGCTTTCGATGAAAGCTTCCTGGCCTCTAGAGGATTGAGCCCCTCCGAGTATACTGCGGCTCTCCCAATGGTCCTTGAGGCCATGCGAGGCAGCCAGAGTGCGAGTAATTCGGACCGTCGTCTCTTTCTGAGGACAATCTTCGACGAGATGGTTTCACGCGAGATCATCTCCGGCTACGACATACCCACCTACGGGGAAGATACGATTTACAAGCTTCACGTCCCGGACTAGGGAGACGTTGGAGTCATACAGAAAGGCTGTCCTGACGGAGCTCACAGCAGCGTCCGATGGAACAGGCCTGCCTGGGCCCGCGAAACCTATCTTTGGTGGCTCTGCTCCAGCCTTGCCTACGAACCTGGTGAGCACGTCGCAAAAGGAGTGAATCGGCTCAGGCAAAGATTTTTTGGCGAAGCAACTGATGAATTGGACGGGGTGATTTTCCATAACGAGCTCTGCGGTACTCCTCAACGGCCTTGCCCGAAGGCGGAGCGAGGAATCATGATTTCTGGAAAGCTGGTTCCGCCTCCATGCATCTACGCCATGCCGGAACGGGCAAGCGATGCCGTTGAGTGGAATTGGAATGCCACGCAAGAGCGTTCTTTCCCGGGTAAGCTTCTTAGCCTCTTCGGCATCACCTCTGATCAAGTTCCAGCCTATTTGGGACACGTAGGTTTCCAGAGACGGAACGGCTCTCTTCGAACCACAATCTGCTCGCGCTTCGGTGCGGGCCGCTCAACAACTTTTAGGAACTAATATGCCAAATCCGATCCTCGACCAAGAGCGCGTGGCGTTTTTGAAAGCGCGTGAAACTGAAGGGAAAATGCTCCTACCAGCTTGGCCTAGACCAATAAAGGAGCTGCCTGTCGTACACATGGAGGTATCGTGGGTCCGATTTTCAACATTGAATCATCGCACCAGGGCAGAACAACTTCAGGCAATCCGGGATTCGAACAACCCGACTCTTTTCACCGCCGATCCACTTGGTCCAGTTGCTCAAGAGGCACAGTATAAGATCCTCGCCGCGCAAGAGGGTTTCGAAGTCCTGAAAGAAGATCTGTTGGCGAGAAAACAGCAAGAGCCAGCAGTGCTTACGGCTGACGGAATACTCATCAACGGAAATAGGCGATCAGCAGCGCTCCGTAATCTCTACAGCAACAAGCCGCCACACTTAGATGCGCGCTATGTCAAGTGTCTCGTCTTGCCCGACGATGCTACGCCGGCAGAACTCTTGGACCTTGAAGCAGAACTCCAGGTAGCGCGTGATTTCAAGGAAGATTACTCATGGATCAACGAAGCTCTTCTGATCGAAGAGCTTTACGACCGTGAAGGCAAAGATTATGAGCGTGTTGGCGCTCGCATGCATCGAGAAGCTTCAGCCGTTAGGCAGCTACACGAAAAACTTCAGCAGGTACACCAACTCGTCTCGCTATCCGGCGGGGCTCGACTCCACATCGATTTCAAGGAGAATGAGTCCGCGTTTGACGAGTTAACGAAACACATTCGAAACAAGTCCAAAGATGAAGCCGACAGCGTTCGCTCTACCTATTTTCTCGGGACGTTATCAAACGTAAATTATCGTCGTCTCCGACACCTCAGACGGCCGGATGCGGCGCGTATGGTGTTGAACGAGATTGAGAACGACGCTGCGCTAAGCCCACTTCTAGATGTCGCTCCAGATGCGGGAAGAGTTATCGATCTCGATGATCCACTGGATGCGGTCCTTGGTGCCGACCCGAGGTCAAATCGTCTGAACGATGTACTTGGATTGTTGGCTACCAAAAAACGTGAGGAAACGATCGATCTGCCAAGAGGCGGAACCGCAGTTGTACAACACCTTCTGGATACCCTGCAGAGCGCTATCAACGCTGCGGCGGACGAAGCCGAAGAAGAGCAAAAGGACCAGACTACCGTTACCGCCCCAGTGGTTCGCACAAAGAAGGCTGTCGCGGAACTCGAGCGTGCACTCAGCGCGCTACCGAGGGCTCGGACGCTCACTGACTGGGCTGAAGGCGATCTAGACAAGCAACTCGATGCAGTTGAGACGCTGCTCTCAAAACTACGGATGACCGAATGATATCGGCAGAACTCTACGCGGCTGGCCGACCGTTAGTCATCCTTCAGCGCGAAGCTGATGGAGATGCGGGTGCCTGGGCGCGACTACAAGAAGCTTTCAGTCGCGGGATAGTAGGTGGGTCACCCAACCGCTTAGAGGTCCGTATCGACGTATTCTTCTCGGAACTTGCTGCACTGCGCGAAGTACGTACCATTTATGGAACCGAAATCGACTTCGGCGGGACGCTAAGATCACAACTGAAATCTCTGGCCTCTGATCGGTTCGCGAGAGAGGCCGCAGTGACGGCGGCCAATTCAAGATTTGACGCCGATGACTTGGCTCGACAACTCAAAGAGTCAGGATTTATCCGCGAACTGAAGTCGTTTCAGCTTGAAAACTTGGCCGCGATTAGAAGTCTTCCTCACGGCGCCGACTTTTCGGTTCCTGGAGCTGGTAAAACGACTGTAGCGCTCGCTAACTTCGCGCTGGCCCGCATGAGCGGTGACGTGGAACGCATGTTAGTTATTGGTCCATTGGCTGCCTTTGCCGCCTGGAAGGAAGACTCAGTAAAGTGCATTGTTCCAAGCCCAGTTGTCTCGGTCCATGGTGGCCCAGATGCTTTGATCCCGCAGAATACGACCATCCTGCTGACTAGCTATCACCGTGTGGCATCTGACTATGATCGTATTCGGGCTTTCGTAGCGGAACGACCCACTCAATTGATCCTCGATGAGGCTCACAGAGTAAAACGCGGAGCCTTCGGAGTACATGGCCGTGCAGTCTTGGATTTGGCTTACGCTGCTAAGCGCAGGGATGTCCTTACCGGTACACCAGCACCCCAAGGCGCATTCGACCTAATCGCTCTCGTGCGTTTCTTATATCCCGGGCAGGACCATCAAATTTTACCGTCATCCGTTTACATCGAGAAGGATGGACGAGACGAGGATGTGCTTCGGGAAACCGGGAAAGCGATTAGGCGGTATTTTGTCCGCACACCGAAGGCGCGACTAAGTCTGCCGCCGACAGTTTTCGAGGTCGTACGTCGTCCCATGGGCGCTATTCAACAAGCTATCTACGACGCCTTGATTGGAAAGTTTAGGGCCTCGCTCGCCATAACAAAGGCGACGAGGAGGGAGTTTGACCGACTCGGTCGGATCGTGATGTACCTCCTCGAAGGTGCGACCAACCCCATGCTGCTGGCGGCGGGTTCTGACGCGTTTGATGCTGCTGGTTTTGCGCATCCTCCCCTTGACCTCAAAGGCGATGAATCATTGATGGATCTTCTCGCCAGCTACAGAAATTACGAAACGCCATGGAAATACGAGGCGATTTTGAAGATCGTCTCTGAATCGACACAAAAAGGTGAAAAAGTTCTCATCTGGTCATCATTTGTTCGGAACTTGACCGCACTTCAGCGTTTTCTGGCGATTTACAACCCTGCAATAGTGCATGGCGGCATCCCCCCTGAAGACGGGGCACCAACTGGCGCAACAATCACTCGCGATGCTGAGTTAAAACGCTTCCGCGAGGATCCTGCCTGTACCGTCTTACTGGCCAATCCAGCAGCCATGGGAGAAGGGGTCAGCCTCCATCACTGGTGTCACCATGCAATTTATCTTGATCGTACATTCAACGCGGGACACTTCCTTCAAAGCCAAGACCGGATCCATCGGCTAGGTCTAGCGGACGGTACTCTCACGAAGTTCACAATTCTCATCAGCCAACAAACGATCGATGAGAGTGTCGACGGAAGACTGCGAAATAAAGTAATCGCCCTTTCGCGACTCATGGATGACGAGGGACTAGTGCAGGTCTCGCTGCCCGAGAGCGATGACGACGCCCTCGCATCACCCGTGTTCGCGGACGATTTGACGGCTATCGCTAATCATATCGAGGCAAAAGCGGATGCTGCCTAATCAAGGGGTGTGCATTGCCGTTTTTCTCCTCGGACGTTCAGCAACTTTGAAAGGGCGCCGCAACATTGAGGAGTGGATTGAAGGAGCCAGAGCTGCTTCATCTTTCATGGCTGCGTCGCTCAACCTTCTTCGCCCAGCCGAAGCCATGGTTGCGAACGGATTAGCTACAGTCAAAGATGCCGTTCTGATCGTTGAGAAGCTTAAGCCTCTATTGGAAACAGCGGACCGTGCGTCCCTCTTCGGCATTGCACGTCTAGTTATGTTGGCCTCCCCACCCTTATGGCTGAGATTGGCAGTCGGCCAAGAAGTGAAACGGGAATACATCCCTTCTTGGGATCTAGATGAGTTGAGCTGGCTCGACCCCGATCTTGATGCACTGTTGTTCGAGGTGGCTTCGACTGTGAAAGACGGTGAGCAAGGGGAACTTCGAAAGCAACTTGGCAACGCTGCTGAACTCCTGATGCTCGACAGTTTGACAAGAGCGGGGCACGATCCCCTTCACGTTGCGGCCATATCGGACGCCTTCGGATACGACATTGAAGCTAGGAATATCCGGGTTGATCGAGTTGAGGTTAAGGCTTCCAGTGAAAACACTCGCAGTCGCTTTAGCTTGACGCGAAACGAATATGAGAAATCTCTGCTATATGGTTCCCAGTGGCGATTGGTGCAGATAGTCTTCCTCAATCGGGCTTTTGTACAAAAAAGATTCGATGCTGAGAATGTTCTGGGCGCATACCAACTGAAAGATGGAGCGCTGCAGCGAGTGATTCCTTCAGACACAGAAAGTTTTCGTTGGACCGAATCTGCTGAGTTGCAATTTACGCTGGAGGATTGGTTCGAAATCAAGCTATAGCCTTTGACGACATCTTGAGACTCGCCTGGAGCGCTTTATCCTCTACGTTTGAGAGACTCAAGAATGGCTTCTCAGGAAGTGAGAGCCGCTTTTGCGAGGACCTTATTCTCACACAGATACTCTGCGATATCACCTTCGATCCTTCTACGCTCTAAAGAATCACGGAGCTGGCACTCCCAGACGACCAACGTCTGCCAGCCAAGCGATTCAAGAGCCTTATGGTGTTCAGAATCTCGTTTTCGATTTCGGTCAATCTTTGCTTCCCAATACTCGCGATTGGTCTGCGGTGTTCTATCGCCTCTCTTACATGAGTGTCCGTGCCAAAAGCATCCATGAACAAAAATCACTTTTCGCTGCTTTGGAAAGACCATGTCTGGCTTGCCGGGAAGATCCTTACGATGAAGCCGATACCGATATCCAAGCGCGTGAACGAATCGGCGAACCTGGATTTCGGGCGCAGTATCCTTCGCCTTCACCGCCCTCATGATTGCGCTTCGTTGTGGCGTCGGTCGAATCATCCTATGACTTCATTCTAGGGAATGCTCGGCATTAGAGCGTGCTCAAAGAGGGCTTTTCGAATTTACTTCGTACTTGAGCGTCGTCATCACCGACCCCAGATAATTGTCATCGAGAAGTTTCAAGATCAGCCAGCGCTTAGCCGGTGCCCCTTCAAACACAAGCCGCTCCTCCCCATCGATCTCAGCAATCTGCACGTCAAGGTCAAACTCATTGATCGTGCGTCGAAGGTCTGCGATAGTTACCGCAGGGAGATAAGGTTTCCGCGCGATCTGAGCCAACTTGGAGATCATTTGAATCTGCCCGATACAGGCGTTCCTGAAGTCATCAGCGTTGCTAACTGGGATCTGCGCCAAAATCGTGTCCAGTGTCTCTTGAGCCTTCGCTCGAAGTCCTTCGAAGTACTTGAAGATTCGCTGGAAGGAGGATACGTTTGGGATGAATAGGTAACCTCCCCAAGCGAAACAATCAACCTTCCAGTCAAACAAGAAAATCTTCGTTTCAACCTTGTTGTAATGGCCGCGTCCAAGAATCGCAGCGAATCCTGTCTTCCGCGAAAGTTCTTTCTTAGGACTATAGCTGCGTAAGAACACTGCATGTCGCCGTGCGGAAGGGCTGATCACAATCGAGTAGAAACGAAGCGCATCAATCACAGCATCGTCTTCAACAAAAAGCTCCGCTTGTTGCACTCTCGTGAGTTCTTGAATTCGAGTCGCTAAATCAGCGTCGTTTGCCAAATCTATGTATGAAAGCTCGTCGGGCTCCGGTTTGTATCCCGGGTCATATGCCCGCAGCCTAAGCGCGCCCAAGATGTACGAACAAGCATCTTGCGCAACAGACCGAAAGTCTGCGGCAAGGCCATCATCTAAATTTAGACGCTGTATAACAGTCTCTCCTTCCGGTTCGGATACGAGAAGGACATTGGTTGATGGATTCGCCGCAAATGCAGCGACCAGAATTCCTAAAGCTTCTTCGGCAGGCATCAAGATTTCTCCATGAGCACATAGTCACCAACTGAAACGGCGCTGAGTTCCGAACCGGTGCGAATGTAAGAGCGCTTGCAGATTAACGTCGACGTTTTTCTATCCGAATCTTCGATTTCAAAAAGATGGTAGCCCATGATGCTCAAGATGGGATTCGTATGGATCAAATTAGAGTTGACATAGAGAACTCCGACGACGGAAAGAAGTAGACCAAGCGACGCTACATCCATTTTGTCGTTCATTTTGATCGCGAGAAACGGGAGGAGATACGTAACGATATAGCTCATAACATCCCCGTCACGCGACTTAACCGAAGCCACGAACAATCGAGAAGCTTGCAGCTTTCGGGCAAGTCGAAGGAAAAGAACCAAGCCGCTTATCGAAAGTAACGCTATGATGCCCAATCCGACAGCGAGATATCGGCTGTCGCGCCATCCCCGCATCGACAAGATGAGGAACAGCGGAGAATATGAGCTCAAAAACAGGAGCGCTCTGGTGGACATTCGCGGCATAGGTTTCTCGTGAACGAAGCGTGACGCTATGATACTCGGTCGGATTGATTCCTCTTGATCCAATCGCCCTGACGTACAGACGAAATGGGCCTAGATGGACTCTAAGAACACCATCCGACAATGCGCTGAGGAGGTGCACGCCTTGCCTTCAGCCACTACGCGTCTTCAGTCACCCACCTCAGCGGGCGGCCGTTCCCCCCCTGCAACGCCCACCCTGTAGTTCCTGTGCGCTAACGCGCACGAATAAGGAAGCCAAACCTCGCTAAGGGGCGATGCCCCAATCGCGCGGCGCAAGGGTTTCCCCAATCTTCCGCGCCCTGCGGGCTTGTGCAGACCGCCGCTGCGCTCCGTCCTTTCTGCTCCAGCTTCGCCTTCGCTCCAAGGTTGGGGACACCCCTCCCTTGCGCCTTGCTGCTCCCGCCTTCGCCAGGTGGCGTTCAGCATGTACATGCCGAGTTTCAACGCGGATGTGGCAACAGCAAAAGCCAATGAGAAGCCACCATAAGGGACTACACCACCGCCATTTACAGCAAGAAGCCAACCATCAAAGAGGAGTTTCATCGCGGCCAATATCAAGCTCTTGGTTGAGCAGTTGGAGATCGGGCACTCCGAAGCCCTTACCAACTACCTACCTCACCGCTATGAGCCGGTTCCATAACTACAGCTTTGGGAACGTGCTGGAGATCGCGCGGCAGATGCCGACCGCGACCCGTTTCGCCGGATTCCGGACATGGAAAACTCGGACGCAGCCTGAAGGCCGGACAGAAGGCATTCGCATTCTCGCTCCCGTCGTCGGCGTTCGCCGCAAAAAGGACGAGGAGGCCCAGAATGACGTCACTGAGCAGAACGCGCGGATATTGCTCGGATTCCGTAATGCCTACGTCTTCGACGCTTCGCAGACGGATGGCGTAGAGCCTCCCAACCTGCACGAAGTCAGCGGCGAGCCCGGCGAGAACATGGAACGTTTGGCCGCTTCCGTTCGTTTGCGGGACATCCAGCTTGTCTACAACCCCAACATCGCACCAGCACTCGGCATGAGCACGCTGACTGCGCGTTTGTGCAAGCTAACTTAATGACCTCATGAAGCGCATACGGTCCAGGTGAAGGAAGGTGCCTCACTGAAGTGGGCGGATGAACAAGTCCCAAAAGAACTCGGCAGCGCCTTGCGGCGTGAGCTTCTGCTTATCCCGGTTTCCGTAGGACTGCATGCCGAGGGGTTCGAAGTAAAGGGTTTGATCGTCGTTCTTCACGTAAACGGCTTCGTTCATTCCCCCATCCCGTGGTGTATCGGTCATCGAATATTGAATGCTGTCGGAGCCCATGTGTCCCCCGCCAACGGAGGCAGACCCTCTGCAAACCTTCTCTCCATTTTGATAGAGAGATGCCGTGAAGTGGTTTGCGTCTACGCGTTGAAAGCGTTGCGCCAAACCCGGATTGCGGTTGGCGATCTCAAGGAGAGCCGCTTCGAAGAATTTGGCGATAAAGTCGAATCCTTCGTGTCGGAAGGTGTCTCGATCGAGATCGGAGAACTGCTTCCGAATTCTAAGGTTGCTGGAACGAATCGGTGCCGTGATGCTTTGAGGAGTTGCTGACGATTCGGTGGTCCGGGGACTAACGGATGAGGTGGCTTTCCCGAGATCCTTGAGGGCATCTTTGATAGCCGTCGCGATGTCCAGAAAGGCGTCGTCTTGATCCGCCCATTTGGTGACCGGTTTACCGTCCTTCGGGGCGGCCAATAGCTTCCCGAACGGAAGACCGTGCCAGTCGCACGGGCGCAAGATGATGGGAATCACCCTTGCTTCCAGGCGGTCGTGGCGTTCCATCGCTCGCAACATCTCGCGCTCGTAGCAGTAATCCGAATTGATGAAGTCTGGGCTGATGAGCAGAAGAATCACATCCGCTTCGTTCAGATTCTGGTCGATAGTGTTGCCTAGCTCCGTCCCAGCCGAGATACGCCGGTCGTGCCATGTTGAAATGACACCCTGGCGCTTCAGTCCTGCCAAGTGGACTTCGAGCTGATCGCGCAGCTTTTCGTCTTCATGGGAATAGGAGAAAAACAGAGTCGGCATCCTGCAATCACCTTCTTTCATCGCCAGTGTGCAGCGTCTACAAAGCTTACGCTGCTATGCAGCGGATTGAGGGTGACACGTCACCCCAGAATGGGAGCTGCACAGTAGCCTGAGGTTACTGCCGGGCAACTTATTGAAAACAGGCCTCAAATAGAAAAAGGCCAGCAAGAGCGTTACTCTGGAAGCGAACGCAGGTTGCTGTAGGGGAACCATATGAGTTCAAACCCCTTTGCCCGCTTCCGGCCACGCTGCCCGAATCTGAGCAACGTACAGCCGACGTGCGGCCTGCATCTCCCTTTCATCGCTGGCGGTCTCCGATGAAGCCGCCACTCCGTACAAGATCCGTCGGCACGAAGGTCAGCGAGGCGGGGTTCGCCATGCTGGAGGAGCGGGCGCGTTCGTCGGGCCTGACGCTCTCGGAGTGGGTTCGAGACGTGCTGCTGGCCGCGCCGGTCGAGCCAAGCGCGGAGGCCGGGAGCGAAGTCGTGCTGGCCGAGCTGCTAGCCCTTCGGTCACTGTTCCTGAATCTGAGCTTCCGGGCGGACAAAAGCCCGCTCACGGAGGCAGAGCTGCGTGGCCTGATCGAGCGGGCGGACGCGACGAAGTTAGAGCGGGCGCGGGAGCGCCTACAGGCCGCTCGCGCGGCTAGCAAGGAAACCCAACCGGAGGTCGAAGATGGCGGAATGGGGTCGTAAGGAATACTCGAAAGCATGGCCAAGCCGGACGCCGGTGTGGACGGTGATGGCGTTCCTACTGACGCCGGTGTTCCTGGCCGGGCTGCTGACGTGGCAGTACGAGCGAAGCTGGACAGAGGCCGAGCGGCTGTACCTGACGGACTACCTGAAGAGCGGAACGCGGGGCCAAGCGTCGGCCACGGCATCGAGCAAGTACACGCTACTGGAGGCGGTGGTCGGCAAAAGCCAGCGGCTCGTGATCGACGACGAGATCGAGCGGGTGCCGAGCGTGGACGGCAGGCCGGGTTACCACCTGACGGAAGAGGGCGTGAAGGATCGCATCGCGCGGCTGACCTGGGTGACGGGTGTGTTTAACGACCGGGGCCTGCACCGGGTGATGAGTCAAGCCGTGTACGCCGATCACGAGGCGTGGACGTTCTACCGGATACCGGTCTATCTCTCGCTGGCGTTTTTCGTGCTGGCTCTCTTCGTGGCGGTTCCGAAGGATCGGGCGCGGCGTCAGATCTGGAAACATGGGCGTCGTCTTCGCGGGCCGGAGCTGGTCTCGACGGCGGAGTTCAACACGAAGCTGGGCCGGTCGAAAGCGATCCGCGTGCATCTGCCGGACGGCATCGCGTTCGTGAACGAAGAGGCTAGTTGGTGGGACAAGACCTTCCATAAATCTCTTAGCCGCTGGGTTCGAGTTCCTCGTGATCGCGAGGCGATGCACTTCCTCATCGTGGGCGATAGCGGCACCGGCAAATCGGCGACGATCCGGCAGCTTCTCGCGCAGATCGCAGATCGCGGCGAAGCGGCCATCGTGTACGACCCTGCCATGGAATATCTGCCGCAGTTCTATAACGAGAGTCGCGGCGACGTGGTCCTGAATCCGCTTGATGCACGCTGCCCGTTCTGGACTCCGGGCGATGAGGTTCCACACGAAGCAGAGGCCCTTACCTTAGCCGTCAGCCTGTTCCCGGATCAGGGCCGGGAGAACCGGTTCTTCGTCGAAGCGCCGCGCAAAATCTTCGCTCACTTAATCAACCAGAGGCCGACGCCGCAAGAGCTGACGTACTGGATGAGCAACGCGGATGAGATCGACAAACGGATCGACGGAACGGAGATGGCCGCAATGATCGACCGCGGCGCGGCGAACCAGCGCAGCGGTGTCTTAGGCTCGCTGAACATGGTCGCCGATGCGTTCAAGCTGCTGCCTTCGGAGCGTGAAACGAAGCAGCGTTGGAGCACGGTCGAGTGGGCAAAGGAGCGCAAAGGATGGGTGTTCATCACGTCGAAGCCGACGATGCGCGAGCGGATGCGGCCACTCGTCAGCCTGTGGCTGGACTTGCTCGTATTGCGCATGATGAACGACGATACAGCGCGGCTGAAGACGTGGTTCGTGCTGGATGAGCTGGCGAGCTTGCAGCATCTTCCGCAGCTCAAAACGGCGGTGACGGAGAACCGCAAATCGAATAATCCGATGGTGCTGGGCTTCCAAGGAAAGGCTCAGGTCGAGGCGCTGTACGGCCACGTTGCAGAGGCGATGCTCTCGCAGCCAGCGACAAGGGTCTTCCTTAAAACCAGCGAGCCTCATGCGTCCGAGTGGATCTCAAAAGCCATCGGCGAAGTCGAGGTCGAACGCTTCCGCGAGTCGCGCACCAAGGGCGTGTTCCCACGCGGACGTGAGAGCGAACAGCGCGACATCACGCGTGAGCCGCTGGTTATGGCAAGCGAGGTTGCGGGGCTTGATCCACTGCACGGTTATCTCAAGCATGGCAACCTCGTTGTGCAGATGCGTTTCCCGTACATGGAGCTGGCGAACCGTGCGGAGAAGTTCATCGAGCGAAAGATGACGCCGGTTGTGCCATTGCAACCCGCAGCGCAGCCCGCGTCGGTCGCGGTCGAAGAGCCAGTGATACGGCGAAAGGCTCCGCAGAGTGTCCAGAAGAAGCCGGAACAGAAGGTAGTCGAGCTCAACGAACAGCATCCGTACTTCGAGTGAACGATCATGGTGACGCTCTCCAAACCGATCAGCTCCGGCCAGGCGCAGGCGTATCACAAAGAGGAGTTCGCCAACGCGAATGAGAACTACTACACAGAGGGCGACCGTGTGCGCGGCGAGTGGCAGGGCCAGCTTGCGGAGCGGTGGGGCTTGACCGGCGAGGTGCAGGAGCAGCAGTTCGCGCGGCTATCCGAGGGCCAGCATCCATTGACTGGCGAGCAGCTTGTGCGACATCAAACAGTGCGTGAGTACGAGAACGGGCGCGGCGAGATGGTGCGGTCGATGGAGCATCGGGCCGGATGGGATGCAACATTCAGCGCGCCGAAGAGCGTGTCTCTTACCGCGTTAGTTGGTGGCGATGATCGTGTACGCGAAGCCCATCGCGAAAGCGTGCGGACGGCACTTGATGAGATGGAAAAGTACGTGCAGGCCAGAATGGGTGGCAACGCTCCCGCGCAGACGAGCGGAGCATGGGCTGTTGCGAAGTTCGAGCACGACAGCAGCCGCCCTGTTAACGGCTACGCCGCGCCGCAACTCCACACGCACGCCGTTGTGTTCAACGTGACCGAGACGGCGGATGGCAACACGCGGGCGTTGCAGCCTCAAGAGCTATACCGGACGCAGCAGTATGCAACGGCGGTATATCGCTCGGAGCTGGCAGCGCACTTGCAGGGATTGGGATATGAGATCGAGCGTGGCGAGCACGGACAACCTGAGATCAAGGGCTACACGCGGGAGTATCTGGAGGCGTCGAGCCCACGGCGGCAGCAGATTGAAGAGCATATGGAGGCTGCTGGACGCAGCGGTGCCGGGGCTGCACAGATCGCGGCGCACCAGACGCGGGATGCGAAACAGCCGCTTTCTCATGACGAGGTACTAGCGCAGCATCAAAAGATGGCTGCAGAATTTGGACAACAACCACAGCGTGTACTTACAGAAGCGGCGCAGCGACCGGGAATCGAACTGATCCCGGAGCAATCGCAACGTGCCGCGAATGATGGCATGAGCTACGCACGGGAGCGCGGCATGGAACGCGAAGCCGTTGTCGACGAGCGTTCACTGATGCGCGACGCGTTGAAGCACACGATGGGCGAAGCCCGTCTGGCGGAGATACGTGCGGAGTTTGAGCGCCGCGCTACGGGCGGCAATTTGATAGAGATCGAGCGGAAGGCTGGGCGCGCAGGTCGGGCCTACACAACAGCCGAGATGCAGGGATACGAGCGCGAGTTGATTGAACAAATGAGGATGGGACAAGGAACGCGCGAGGTACTAGCCGATGGCAACGCGCGCCAGCAGACGATGGAGCAGCATGCACATCTGAGCGTGGGTCAGCGGAGCGCTGTCGATACGGTGCTGACGAGTCGCGATCAGATGATGGCATTGGAGGGCGTTGCCGGGGCTGGAAAGACCACTTCTCTAGCCGCTGTCCGTGAAGCTGCGGAGCGTGCGGGCTATGAGATTAAAGGGTTCGCACCGACATCAAGGGCAGCGCAAAAGCTCGCCGAATCGGGCATCGAGACGCATACGTTACAGCGTCATCTCGCACGCGGCGAGCGGGCTGACGATGGGCAGAAACGGCTCTACGTGATCGATGAATCGAGTATGGCGAGCACACAGCAGATGCACACCTTCGTGGTACGGCTAAAGGAAAATGACCGTGTGTTGTTCGTTGGCGATACTCGGCAGCATGAGGCCGTCGAAGCTGGCCGACCGTATGCGCAGCTTCAGGAAGCAGGGCTGCGAACGGCGCATCTCGACGAGATCATCCGGCAGAAAGACCCTGCGTTGAAAGAGGCCGTCGAGCAGCTTGCACGTGGTGAAGTGCGCGAAGCCATCGGGAATCTGAATCAGCAAGGCCGCGTGCTGGAAATCAAAGACCGGCTCGAACGAATCGGTGAAATCGCTCGCGAGTACGTGCGTTCACCAGAGGGAACGTTGGTCGTCTCGCCCGACAATGAATCGCGGCGTGAGATTAACAGCGCCATTCATCAGGCGATGCAGGCTGACGGCAAGGTCAGCGGCGAAGAGCATCGCGTGCATGTGCTGTACGCGCGGCAGAACATCGGCGGAGCTGACCGGCAGCACGCACAGAACTACGAGAAGGGCGATGTTATCCGCTACTCGAAAGGCTCAAAGCCGCTGGGCATCGAGGCCGGAGAATACGCACGTGTTACGGCCACAAATCGAGAGACCAACACTATAACGATAAAACGATATGGCGGCGAAGAACTGAGCTACGATCCTCGCCGTTTGCAGGGCGTGACAGTCTACCGCGATTCTGAGCGGAGCTTCGCGCAGGGCGACCGCGTGCAACTCGCGTTGCCGGATTCTGGACGTGGAAGAACTTAGGCCGCTCTGTGAAGAAGGGCGAGAAGGGCATCCGTATTCTCGCGCCCATCATGGGCATTCGCAGGAAGAAGGACGACGAAGCGAACAAAGACATCATCAGGCAGAACACCGCTGTCCTGTGTGGCTTCCGTTCGACGTACGTTTTCGATGTCTCGCAAACGGACGGCGTAGACCTGCCAGCGATGCGCGAGATCTCCGGCGACCCTAGGGAAAACTCGGAGCGGTTGGCCGCATTTGTTCGCTCTCGCGGCATCACCCTTGTCTATAACCCCAGCATTGCCCCCGCACTTGGCATGAGCTACGGCGGACGCATCGCCCTCCTGCCGGGACAGTCAAAAGCCGAAGAGTTTTCGACGTTGGTGCATGAGACGGCGCACTTATGTTGTGTTCGCAGTTATGTTGTGTAGCGGCTGCGAGGGGCCGTCTTCATTGGGCTTGCCGATTCTGGACGCAACATAACGAGATGAAGGTGGCGATACTGGGCGGATTGATTTCACC